>NZ_AQYF01000004.1:165000-178546 GCF_000380525.1 Thioalkalivibrio sp. AKL8
GCACCAGCCGGGACGGCGTGGACGCCGTGCTGACAGAGATCCGCGAGACCGGGCCGGTACGCGTGGTGGATCACTGCCAGCTGGGGTACCCCGACGACCTCGCCCAGGAGCTGGCGACGGCGGCCACCACTGAAACCCTGCGCTACCGGCACCTGGGCGCGCTGGATGCGCGGCTCGGCATGCTGTTCGCCCGTACCGTGCAAGCCCTGCTGGACCAGACCGGTCTGGCGCCGACCGCGATCCGGGCGATCGGCAGTCACGGCCAGACCGTACACCACGCCCCCGACGCCGATCCGCCCTTCACCTGGCAGATCGGCGATCCCTTCCGCATCGCAGAGGCCACCGGCATCGACACCGTGGCGCAGTTCCGGCCGCGCGATATTGCTGCCGGCGGCGAGGGGGCACCACTGGCCTGCGGCTTTCACGCGACGCAGTTCGGATCCACGGACGAGACCCGCGCAGTCCTCAATCTAGGCGGCATCGCCAACATCACCTGGCTGCAGCCGGGTCAGCCCGTGATCGGCTTCGACTGCGGCCCGGCGAATACGCTGATGGACGACTGGAATCGGCGTCACCATCAGACGCCGTTCGATCATGACGGCGCATGGGCCCGCAGCGGCACGCCCGACCCCGAACTGCTGACCCGGCTGCTCCAGGATTCGTTCTTCCAGCGCCCTCCGCCAAAAAGCACCGGGCCCGAATACTTTTCGCCGGCCTGGCTGCGTGCCGGGGCTGGCGACCGCCTGGACCGAGCCCGGCCCGAGGACATTCAGGCCACCCTGGCAGAACTGACCGTGGAGGGCGTGCGGCACGCGCTGGAGCATCTGCACATGCAGCCGCCCGCCCGCTTGCTGGTGTGCGGCGGCGGCGCGCACAACCGCCACCTGATGAAGCGCCTCGCCAAGGCCCTGCCCGCGACCCTGGTGGAGACCACCGAACGCCATGGGGTCACCCCACAGCAGGTGGAGGGTGCCGCCTTTGCCTGGCTGGCCGCGCGAACCCTGGCCGGCGAACCCGGCAACCTGCCGGAAGTGACCGGCGCGCGCGGCCCACGCGTACTCGGCTGCATCATCCCCGGCGGTCCCCGGACACCCGGGGGCCATTAACCCCGACCCTGAACAAAAAAGGGCCCGATCCGGAATCCCCGGATCGGGCCCTTTCTTAACCGCTTGTCAGCGTCTCTCTAGACCGAGAAGCTGGAACCGCAGCCGCAGGTCGTGGTGGCATTCGGATTGCGGATCACGAACTGCGCGCCCTCAAGACCTTCGCTGTAGTCGATCTCGGCACCCGCCAGATACTGGAAGCTCATCGGGTCGATCAGCAGGGTCACCCCACCATTCTCCACGAGGGTGTCGCCATCGCCGACGGTCTCGTCGAAGGTGAAGCCGTACTGAAAGCCGGAACAACCGCCCCCGCTGACGAATACGCGCAGCTTGAGGTTGTCGTTGTTCTCTTCCTCGATCAGCCCCTTCACCTTGGTGGCCGCGGCATCGGTAAAGATCAACGGGCTGGGCATTTCGATGTCCAGTTCCGCTTCGGACGTCATGGGCTCGGACATTCGGGGCCTCCTGTAATAATCATTTTCATTCACGCTACGGAAGACTGAGCCCCGGAGTCAAGAATGCTCATCTTCCGTGGGATTGGTCAGGGCCTGGGTCTCGCCCGTCCCCTCCAGCTCGCCCTCGAGGGGATGCTCCACCCGCTTGAGCAAGCCGTCGATCTGCGCGCCCTCTGCCATTTGCAGCACGGTGTAGTAGAGGTTACCGGCCAGACGGGCCGTCTCGCCAAGCTCCACGTGCTCTCCCACATGGACATCGCCACGCACCTCGCCGTTCATCAGCAGGTGCGGAACCGCGACATGGCCCTCGACCACGCCCCCACCCGCGACTACCAGAACGGCCGACGAATCGGTCGCGGCCCGGATATCCCCGATCACGCGGCCTTCGATATGCAGCCCGCCTCCAAACTCGATATCCCCGTGGACCACTGTATGGCGCCCCACCAGGGTATCCACTTTCCGCGCGCGGCGGCCTCGTTTGCGTCCCATCATTGCGTACTCTCCAGCAGGCGATCCCAGTCGGCCCATTCCGAAACCGGTTCAAGATCCTCGTCGTTCGCGGCGCTCGCCCTCAGCGTCAACCCTACCGGCTCGAAGCCCTCCGGAAGATGGATCCGGGCGCGCTGATTGCGCAACAACCGAAACCCCTCGACCAGGCGATCGTTCTCCAGCCCCAGCGCATCGGTCTCCAGGGTGGACAGCGCCTCTTCCCCCGTCGCATAGCCTTCGACCTCCAGCGCCCAGCGCAAATCCACCGAACGACTCAACCCCGGGCGGTAGAGCTGGAACACGACATCAAACACGCCCGACTGCCCCGTGCGCTGCAACTGCAGCGACCGGATGCCCAGGGCATCTGCACCCGCGCCCTCCGCAAGCCGCCGATAAAACGCCAGCTCCTCGCGCAACTCCAGCAACTCGGCCTCCTGGCGCTCGATATCGCCGGAGAAGGCCGCAAGCTCCGCGGTCTTCATTTCCAGCTGCTGCTCGGCGTGGCGGCGCGCCTCCTCGGCAGCCTGGCGCGCGGCGAGCGCCTGCTCCAGGTCATCCCGCAGGCCCTCGATACCGCGTTGCGCATCGACCGTGTCCCGTATGTCCTCGCGCCAGTTCTCGACCAGCCAGGCTCCGCCCGCCACCAACACCAAGATCAGCATCAGCAGCCCCGCGCGCCACCACCCGCCGCGGCGTCCCGACCCGCTGCGCCGCCGCGCGGGAATGCGCGGAATCCGGGGCAGACGTGGACGCGGGACACCCGTAGTCATGTGGCAGGCCAGGACATCAGGGGAAAACCGGCAGCCCGTCCAGACCGGCTGTCTCGGCCTGGCCGAACATCAGGTTCATGTTCTGCACGGCCTGCCCGGCCGCGCCCTTCACCAGGTTGTCGATCACCGACAGCACCATCAGCCGTCCGGAGTGCGGCGGCTGTGCCAGCGCAATACGACAAAGATTGGTGCCGCGCACGCTGGCCGTTTGCGGATGGGCCCCCGGCGGCATCACGTCCACGAACGGCTCGTCGCGATAGCGCTGCTCGAAACAGGCCTGCCAGTCCGCGTCCGCCACCTGCGGGCGCAGATAGAGCGTCGCGTGAATACCGCGCGTCATCGGCACCAGATGCGGCTGGAAGATCAGCCCGACCGACTGCCCGGCCACGCCACTGAGCGTCTGGTGGATCTCCGGCCAATGCCGATGCCCGCCACTGGCATAGGCGCGAAAATCTTCCTGCACCTCGGCGAAAAGCCCGCCGATCTGCGCCTTGCGCCCGGCCCCGCTGACACCGCTCTTGGCATCCGCGATCACGTCCGCGGGATCGATCAGACCGGCCTCCAGCAGAGGCAGAACCGCCAGCGACACCGCCGTGGGATAGCAACCCGGCACGGCGATCAGCCGCGCATCATGGATCTGCGCCCGGTTCAGTTCGGGCAGGCCGTACACGGCCTCGTCCAGATACTGCGGCGCACCATGCGCCTGTCCGTACCACTGCGCCCACAACTCGGGATCACGGATACGGAAATCCGCCGACAGATCGATGATGCGCGTGCCCCGCTCAAGCAGCGGCGCAGCCAGTCCATGCGCCACCCCATGCGGGGTGGCGAAAAAGACCACGTCGCACTCGCCCAGGGTCGCCTCGTCCGGGGCCTGGAAGACGGCATCCACCGCGCCGCGCAGGCTGGGGAACAAATCCGCCACGGGCGTGCCCGCCTCGCCGCGCGAGGTCACCACCTGAAGATCGGCCGCGGGATGCCGCGCCAGCAGGCGCAGGAGTTCCACTCCGGTGTAGCCGGTGGCCCCGACAACCCCGATGCGGATGGGTTTGCTGTTGGTTGCATTCGTCATGCTGCGGCATGATACCGCCTTGGCCTGAACCACGGAACGCACGCGGTTTCGGCCAGTCCACAAATGCAGGCTATTCGATCAACGGATCACACCCCTATGAGCAAAGTCAGGATCGACCGCAAGGCCATCTTCGGAGGCATCTTCATCATCGCGCTGGTCGCCGTCGCCGCGACCATCTGGTTGACCGACGACGGCATGCGCCCGGCACCCGCCTTCGCCGCCACCACCCTGGACGGCGAGCCGGTAGCCCTGGAAGACTACGAGGGCCGGCCGGTGATGATCTCCTTCTGGGCAACCAACTGCCCGTCCTGCATCCGCGAGATCCCGGAACTGATCCACCTGCACGACACCTACGCCGACAAGGGCTTCGAACTGCTGGCGGTCGCGCTGTCCTACGACCCGATCAACCGCGTGAAGGCCATGCGCGAGGACCGCGGGATGCCCTACAAGGTCATCCACGACAGCGACGACGCCTTTTCACAGGCCTATGGCGGCGTGCGCCTGACGCCGACCACCTTCCTGATCTCGCCGAATGGCCGCATCGTCTACCAGAAGCTGGGCGACCCGGACTTCGAACAGATCGAACGCCACCTGGAACGCTGGCTCTCCTGAGCCGCCCCGCGCAGGGACACCGCACCCGCTTCCGAGAAGGACCTCCATGCAAGCCTATAACTGGTTCCTCAGCCTGCACGTGATCTTCATGGTCACCTGGTTCGCCGGGCTGTTCTATCTGCCACGCCTGTTCGTCTATCACGCGATGACCGAGGACGCCCTCGGTCACGAGCGCTTCAAGGTGATGGAGCGCAAGCTGTTCTACGGGATCATGACCCCCGGCGCGCTGATCACCATCCTCTTTGGCGTGATCATGCTGGTGGATCGCTCGTTCTATCTGGCCGAGCCGTGGATGCACTTCAAGCTGACGCTGATTGCCGTCCTGGTTGCCTATCACGTCTGGTGCGGCAAGATCGTGCACGACTTCCGCGATGACCTGAACCGGCGTGATCACACCTGGTATCGCTGGTTCAACGAGGTGCCGGTCCCGATCCTGGTGGGCGTGGTCGTGCTGGTGGTCAACCGCTCCATCGTGGATGCGCTCATCGCCATCGGCGTGGTGCTCGGGATCTTCCTGCTGAGTGCGCTGATCGCGCTGTGGCGGGCACGCCGCACCTGAGCTGCACCCCCCTCCCTGCCGGCCATGGGTGAGCGCCGCGGTCAGGTCTTGCCGGCGCGCACCAGCCCGCCCAGTCCGGCCTGGACCAGGGCATTGTTCAGCAGCGACCGGATCTGATCGGCGTTCTCCAGCAGCCGGCACTGCGCCAGCAAGGCCTCGGCGCGGTCGGTGGAGAAACTGCGGATCACCCACTTCACCCGCGGGATCGAGGACACGCTGACGCTCAGGCTGTCGATCCCCATCCCCAGCAGCAGGATCACCGCGGCCGGGTCGGCTGCCATCTCCCCGCAAACGCTGACCGGCTTGCCCGCCCGGTGCGAACCGTCGGTAATCGTCTCCAGCGCGTGGATGCAGGCCGGGTGCAGGGTGTCGTAGAGATGCGCCACACGGGCGTTGTTGCGGTCCACCGCCAGCAGGTACTGGACCAGGTCGTTGGTGCCCACGGACAGGAAGTCCACCCGCCGGGCAAGCATTTCCGACATGTACACCGCCGCCGGCACCTCGACCATCACCCCGATGCGCGGCATCGGGATGCGGAAACCCTCGTCCAGCAACTCCTCGCGCGCCCGGTTGAGCAGGGTCATCGCGCCCTTCAGCTCGTCCAGCGCCGAGATCATCGGGAACAGGATCTGCAGGTTGTCGTGGGAGCGACTCGCCTTGAGCATCGCCCGCAACTGGGTCAGGAAGATCTCCGGGTGGTCTAGCGAGATACGGATCCCGCGCCAGCCAAGGAACGGGTTGTCCTCCTTCACCGGGAAATATGGCAGGGCCTTGTCGCCGCCGATATCCAGGGTGCGCAGGGTCACCGGCATGGGGTCGAAGGAGGCCAGCACCTGCTCGTAGAGCTGGACCTGCTCCTCCTCGCCGGGGAAGCGGTCGCGGATCATGAACGGCACCTCGGTGCGGTACAGCCCGACCCCCTCGGCCCCGGACTCCAGCGACGGCTTGATATCCGCCAGCAACCCCGAGTTCGCGAGCACCGGCACCGCGACGCCATCGCGGGTCTCGGCCGGGTCCTTGGCCAGCGCACGCAGGTCCTCCGCCAGTTCGCGCTCCTCGCGCACCAGGCGTTCGAACTCCACGCGCAGCTCGGCGTTGGGGTTCACGAACAGCCGCCCGCGATAACCATCGACCAGGATCTCGCGCCCTTCCAGGCGCCCCACCGGGAGCTCGGACACGCCCATCACCGCAGGGATGTTGAGCGCCCGCGCCAGGATCGCGATGTGCGAAGAACCCGTCCCCTTGGCCGAGACCATGGCCCCCAACCGCTCGATCGGAACCTCCGCAAGATGCGAGGCGGTCAGGTCATCCCCGACCAGGATGCCGCCATCGGGAAACTCGTCCTGGCTGCGATCGGCCGGCAGCAGGTGCGACAGCACGCGGCGACCCAGATCGCGCACATCCGCCGCCCGCTCGCGCAGGTACGGGTCCTCCATGTCCTCGAATACCCGCACGCTCTCACGCACCGTGTCGCGCAAAGCCGCCGGGGCCCACTGCCCATTACGGATGCGCGTCTGGGTCTTGTGCACCAGAGAGTCGGAACCCAGCAGCATCAGGTAGGCATCGAACAGCACCTGCTCGTCAGGCCCCAGGGCCTCGCCCATGCGCTGCTTCAGGTCCTCGATCTCGGTGCGGGTCTCCGCCACCGCCTGCCCGAAATGCTCCAGCTCGTGATCCACCCCGGCGCCTTCGCGATCCGGGATGGAGTCCATGTCCGCCAGGCGGTAGGCCACCACGGCCCGGCCAATGGCCACGCCCGGCGAGCCGGCAATGCCGGTGGCCTCGACGTTCACATGCCCGATCAACGGGGTCTCGGAGGAGATCTCGTCGTTGAACTCGGCATAGGCGATCGCCCCGGCCAGCTGCGCCGCCAGGGTGATCAGGAAGGAGACATGCTCGTCATCGAACTTGCGCGCCTGGTGCTGCTGCACGACCAGTACGCCCAGCAGGCTGCGCTGGTGGATGATCGGGACCCCCAGAAACGCGAGGAAGTGTTCCTCGCCGGTCTCCGGGAAATAACGAAAACGCGGGTGGTCCTGAGCGCTGTCAAGGTTGACCGGCTCGGCCCGCGAGGCGACCAGACCCACCAGACCCTCCGACGGATCCATCTCGACCTGCCCGATGGACTCCTCGCGCAGACCCTCCGAGGCCATCAGCACCAGGCGCCCCGACTGCGGCGACTTCAGGTAGATCGAACAGACATCGATCTCCAGCGCCGCCTTCACCCGCGTAACGATGATATGCAGCGCTTCGAAGAAATCCGCGGCACCGTTCACTTCCTGCACCACACGGCGCAGGACCTCGAGCATCGAGGGCTGCTTCGGGACCGTCAACGCGAGGACACCGGCGAACGGGGCTGGGGCTGGGCCGGACCACGGCGGCCAGAACGTCGCGCGCGCGCCTGCTCGAGTTCCGGGAACATCAGCGGCACCAGCTCGCACAGCGCACGGCGATAGACCTGGCGCTTGAAGTGCACGACCTCGCGTGCCGGACGCCAGTAGTCGATCCAGCGCCAATCATCGAATTCCGGGGTTTCCATCGCATCCAGCACCACGTCGCTCTCGTCTCCGACCATGCGCAGCAGGAACCAGCGCTGTTTCTGGCCGATGCAGACCGGGCGTTGATGGCGCCGGACCATGCGCTCCGGCAGGCGGTAGCGCAGCCAATGGCGGGTACTGCCCAGCACCTCGACGTGCCGGGGGAACAGGCCCGTCTCCTCGTGCAGCTCGCGAAACATCGCCTCCTCGGGCGTTTCTTCCGCATGCACGCCCCCCTGGGGAAACTGCCAGGCCGCCTGCCCGACCCGCTTGCCCCAGAACAGCTGCTGTTCCGCGTTGCACAGGATGATGCCTACGTTTGCGCGATACCCGTCACAATCAATCACTTGCATCAGCCAGACGCTTCTCTATTACTGGCATTGTTCCACAGCCGGTGCCCCGGCGGCAAAGCCCCTACCATGCCTCCGGTGCCGGCCCCAAAAGGGGCCTGTGGCTGCAGCCGACGACGCCCGCCGGTACACTCGCGTCCGATCCAAGCCAACCCGAGAGCACCCTCATGGCCCTGGCCCTGTTCGACCTCGACAACACCCTGCTCGCCGGCGACAGCGATCACGCCTGGAACGAGTTCCTGGCAGAGGTGGGCGCCGTCCACCCGACCTGTCACGCCGAGACCAATGACCGCTTCTACCAGGAGTATGTGGCGGGCACCCTCGACATCCACGAATTCTGCCGCTTCGCCTTCAGCCCGCTGGCCGAACACCCGCGCGCGCAGCTCGAGGCCTGGAGGGAGCGCTTCATCGACACGCTGATCCGGCCAATGATCGCTCCCGGCGCCCCGCCCCTGCTGGCCCGACACCGCGAGGCCGGTGACGAACTGGTCATCATCACCGCGACCAACCAGTTCGTCACCCAGCCGATTGCCGACCTGCTGGGCGTGGACCACCTGATCGCGACCCTGGCGGAGGAAGGCGAGGACCGAGAATTTACCGGCGAACTGACCGGGGTGCCCTGCTTCCAGGAAGGCAAGATCGAACGCCTGCGCCAGTACCTCGCGGATCATCCGGATCCCGAGGACAGCATCGCGCAGGCCAGTTTCTACAGCGACTCGCGCAACGACATCCCGCTACTGGAACGTGTGGGGCACCCCGTCGCAGTGGACCCGGACCCGACCCTTGCCGCGCACGCTCACAACCAAGGCTGGCCAGTCATCTCGTTGCGCTAGGGAGCCGCTGATCCATTTGCACGTCCGCGTTAGCGCCCCATTTTTCCCGAGACAAGGCGCGGTGCGCAGTGCCGTAGCCACTCTACGGTCAAGCGGCGCTACGCTGGATCGGGGAAAATGGGGCGCCAACCCCTTGAGGGCTCGGCCGCCTTTGCCTTCTGGATTCGGCCCCGCTGACGGCGTTGCGGCTCGCTCATGTAGCTCGGCTACACTTCGCTCACCGCGCCTTGTCAGCGAGTAAACTCGACTCGAGCGCGGACGTGCGAATGGATTAGCGTCTCCCTGGGCGACGGCGTCAGCTGAAGACGCTGGCGATCTGGGCAAGGCGCTGCCCCGCAGGGGTATCCGCCTTGCCGGCCGCCGCGACCGCATCGCGATAGCCGGCAACCAATTCCGGCACCACGGCCACCACCTGCTTGCGCCGCAGGCGCGCGGCACCGGTCACCGGCCAGGTCGCCCGGAAGTCGCAGTTGTCCAGCGCATCGCAGACCCACAGGCTCCATTCGTGGCGGGTCACGTCGATCTCGTGCTGACGGATGACCAGCCGATAGACATGCTCGGCCTGCATGTCCGCCATGCCGACGGCGGGCCCCACGTATTCCACCTGCAACTCGCCGGCGAGCCGGTTCAACTCCTGCTCCAGCGCGGCCAGGGCCTGATCGACCTCTGCGTTCAGCGTGCCACCCGCTTCGGCGGCGGCGACCAGGGGACGGAGGGACTCGACTTCGAACTCGCTGCTCATGCTGCGTACACTCCCGGGATGCGGAACAAGAACGCCCCGGGGGTGCCGGGGCGCGCGCAACCTTAGCACGGGAGCCCCCATTCATGAATCATCCCCCGATCGCGGTGACCATTGCCGGCTCCGACCCCGGTGGCGGCGCCGGCCTGCAGGCCGATCTGACCACCTTTACCCGCCTCGGCGTACACGGGGGTACGGCCGTGACCGCGATCACCGTGCAGGACACCCGCAACGTGTTGGACTTCAGCGTGCTGTCTGCGGAACAGCTGCGCGCCCAGATCGAGGTCACCCTGGCCGATCTTGCCGTCGCCGCAATCAAGATCGGCATGCTGGGCTCAGTGGAAAACGTAAAAATGGTCGCGGCGCTGCTGGCCGAGCACCCGCACATCCCGGTGGTGCTGGACCCGGTGATGGTCGCCGGCGGCGGCGGGGCGCTCGCGACCGAAGCCGTGGTGGACGCGACCCGCGAGGCCCTGCTGCCACGCGCCACCCTGATCACGCCCAACGGACCGGAGGCCGCGCGCCTGGCCCGAACCGACGATGCCACCCAGTGGGGCCAACGGCTGCGCGAACGGGGCGCGCGCAACGTGCTGGTCACCGGCGGCCACGAAGGCGGCGATCAGGACCCCATCATCAACCGCCTGTACCGCGAGGACGGGCACATGCGCGCCTTCGAACTGCCACGCCATCCGGCCGGCTTCCACGGCTCCGGCTGCACCCTGGCTGCGGCGATCGCCGCCTTCCTGGCGCGCGGCCGTGACCTGGAGCCGGCGGTGATCGAGGCCCAGGCCTTCATGAACGACGCCGTCGCACGGGGCTACGCCCCCGGCCACGGCCAGCACGTCCCTAACCGGCTGTGCCCACATGGCGACTGAGCATACCCCCCGCCTGCGCGGGCTCTATTTCATCACCCCGGCGGTACCGGAGGACGCGAGCCCACGCGCCACACACCTCGCCAATGCCAAGGCGGCGCTGCGTGGCGGTGCGCGCCTGATCCAGTTCCGTGACAAGACCCTCGCAGGCACCGCACGCGAGGCCATCGCCCGCGAACTGGTCGCCCTCGCGCATGCGCACGGCGCGCTGTGCATCATCAACGACGACACCGAGCTGGCCGCGCGCGTCGAGGCCGATGGCGTGCACCTCGGGCGTGACGACCCGGACCCGGTCGCGGCCCGCGCGCGGCTCGGCCCCGGCGCGGTGGTCGGCGTCTCCTGCTACAACGAGCTCGCGCGCGCTGAAGCCGCCACACAGGCCGGGGCGAACTATGTGGCCTTCGGCACGATGTTCGCTTCGCCGACCAAGCCCGAGGCGGCATACGCCGGACCGGAACTGATCCGGCGCGCACGCGCGGCCCTGGGCCTGCCGATCTGCGGCATTGGCGGTATTACCGCGGACAATGCCGCAGAGGTCGTCACGGCCGGGGCCGACCTGGTCGCCGTGATCCAGGGCATCAGCGCCGCGCCCGCCCCCGAGGCCGCCGCGCGTCAGATAAGCGGACTGTTCGACTGATCCCTTTGCACCCGCCCGCAGCCGTCGCTATGGTTGCCGGGCTTCCCGAATTCATCGACCCGAATCCAACAATCACAGGACACCGTCATGCAGGAAACCGAGCGTCTGTTCGAGGCCGCCAAGCAGCACATCCCCGGCGGCGTGAATTCCCCCGTGCGCGCCTTCAAGGGCGTCGGCGGGACCCCGATCTTCATGGACCGCGCCAACGGCGCCTACATGTGGGACGCCGACGGCCAGCGCTATATCGACTACATCGGTTCCTGGGGCCCGATGGTGGCCGGCCACGCCCACCCAGAGGTGATCGAGGCGGTGCGCGAGGCCTGCAACAACGGCCTGTCCTTCGGCTGCCCCACGCGGCTGGAGAACGACATGGCCGCCAAGGTCTGCGAGCTGGTGCCGTCAATGGACCTGGTGCGCATGACCAACTCGGGCTCCGAGGCGACCATGAGCGCGATCCGCCTGGCGCGTGGCTATACCGGCCGCGACCGCATCGTGAAATTCGAGGGCAACTACCACGGCCACGGCGACTCGCTGCTGGTGAAGGCCGGCTCCGGCGCCCTGACCCTCGGCCAGCCCAGCTCCCCGGGCGTGCCCAAGGAACTGGCGGCGCTGACCAGCACCCTGACCTACAACGACCCGGACGGCGTGCGCGCGTTCTTTGCCGAGAAGGGTGACGAGGTCGCCTGCATCATCGTCGAGCCGATTGCCGGCAACATGAACTGCATCCCGCCGGAGCCGGGCTTCCTCGAGACCCTGCGCGAGGTCTGCGACCAGCACGGCGCGGTACTGATCTTCGACGAGGTGATGACCGGCTTCCGCGTGTCGAAGAACTGCGCCCAGGGCTACCTGGGCGTGACCCCGGACCTGACCACGCTGGGCAAGATCATCGGCGGCGGCATGCCGGTGGGGGCCTTCGGCGGCAAGCACGCCATCATGGAACACCTCTCCCCGCTGGGCCCGGTCTACCAGGCCGGCACCCTGTCGGGGAACCCGATCGCGATGACCGCCGGGCTGAAGACCCTGGAGATCCTGTCGCGCCCGGGCTTCCACGACGAGCTGGAGACGCGCACCAAGAAGGTCGTCGCGGGCTTCGAGGACGCCGCGCGCGAGGCCGGCGTGGCCGTGACCACCAACCAGGTGCCGGGCATGTTCGGGCTGTTTTTCTCGGAGCAGAAGGTCACCGACTTCGCCGGCGCCACGGCCTGCGATACCGCCGCCTTCGGCCGCTTCTTCCACGCGATGCTGGGCGAGGGGATCTACCTGGCTCCTAGCGCCTTCGAGGCCGGCTTCATGTCCAACGCCCATTCGGACGCCGACATCGACGCGACCATCGAGGCCGCCCGCAAGTCCTTCAAGGCGCTCTGAGCGCGCCCTCGCCTCTCCTGCGCAGTGAACCGGCGACCCCCACGGTCCGCCGGTCCGCTGCGCCCTGACCCGCTACTCGCCACTACGCACGAATGACCGAGACACTGATCCAGTCACCGCTGGCGCTGGGGCTCCTGTTTGTGGCGCTGGGCCTGGTCGCGGGCATCCCGGCTGGCATGTTCGGCATCGGCGGCGGGCTGATCCTGGTGCCAGTGTTCGTCGCCGTATTCAGTCTGCTGGCCTTCGATTCGGCCAGCCTGGTGCAGCTCGCGGTCGGCTCCTCGCTGGGCGCGATCATCCCCACGGCGATCCTGTCGGCGCGCGCCCACCACCGCCGGGGCGGCGTGGACGGCGCGGCGGTACGCCGTCTCCTGCCGGGCATCATCGTCGGCGCACTGATCGGCGCCTGGCTGGCCACGCGCATCGACTCCGACCACCTGGGGCGTATCTTCGGCGCCTTCGAGGTGGCGATCGGCATCTGGATGCTCCTGAACATCCAGCCACCGGAGGCCCCGGTACCCCGGCGCAGCGTCTGGCTGGGCGGCGGGACCCTGATCGGAGCCGTATCCTCGCTGATCGGCATCGGCGGCGGCACACTGACCACGCCGTTCCTGGTCAGTCAGGGGCTGGAGCTGCGCCGTGCGATCGGCTCGGCGGCGGCGCTGGGCGTGCCGATCTCCATTGGCGCCAGCCTGGTGTTCGCCCTGCCGCAATGGGCCGACCCGGCCTATCAGGCGCCGGAATGGGCCCTCGGCTATCTCTACCTGCCGGCCATCCTCGGCGTCGTGATCGGCACATCCATCAGCGTACGCGGTGGCGTCTGGCTGACCCATCACCTGCCGGTCGCCCACCTCCGCCGCGGCTTCGCCGGCATCCTGATCCTCGCCGGCATCCTCATGCTCATCCGCTAGCACTCGCCCCCGCCCAGAGAGGTCTTCATTCGTCACCCGTGTTTACGGTGCCTTCGGCCCACCGCCTGCCTGATCGTGGCTGGCCCCGGTTCATCATCTGGTGTTTACGGTGGCTTCGGTCCGCCGCCTGCCAGGCGCTCTCTCGCGAGCGCGCCGCGAGGTACTTCTTTGCTCGTGCAAAGAAGTACCTGTCAGGTCTCGGCTGGTTATAAACGCGTTTTCGAAAGCAGTCGGGGTGGGTT
>NZ_AQYF01000005.1:0-250030 GCF_000380525.1 Thioalkalivibrio sp. AKL8
TGACCTCAGGAGCCTGACGGGTTACCCCGAGCCCAATGCGGTTCATGGTAGCGATCCGTGAACCGCAAGACACAAGGAGCCTGCTTGCAGGCGAACGCCCCTGCCCGCGTCCGACTTTGGCAGGAGCATTCGCCTGCAAGCAGGCTCCCACGGGGCCCAGCTCAGGACATGGGGCATCCCGGCCACCCCCACATCGTCATCCCGGAAACCGCACAGCGGTTATCCGGGATCTCCACCGCCGGAGATGACCCGGGCGTCCGCGGAGGCTCCAGCGCGGGAGATCCCGCGCTCTCCGCTTCGCTCCGGCCGGGATGACGGGGGTGAGCCGGAGGATCAGGCCGGCTTAACAGTGGACACGGCGGTGTGCCGGGTGACGGAGCTGCGCGCGGGCGCACTGGAACACGGCCGGTCTTCAGCGCAGGGTGAGGAAGAGGGTCTGGTTGCCGCGACGCAGTTGCAGCTCCAGGGTCTGGTGTGCGGCCAGTTGTTGCGGCAGGTCGGACAGGCGCTGGATGCGATGGCGGTTGATGGCCAGCAGCACGTCGCCCGCGCGCAGGCCGGCGCGCGCCCCCGGGGTGCCGGGCTCGACCGCGATCACCGCCACGCGACTGCCCCCGTCGCGCCCGGTGGCCTCGGACAAGCGAACACCCTCCAGCCGCGGGTGCACGGCCGCGCCCTCGATGCGCCGCTCTTCGGGGCGATCCAGGCGGGCGACGATCCGCTGTTCGGCCCCGTCGCGCAGGACATCCAGGCGCACATCGGAACCGGCGCGCAGCAGGCCGAGCCGGTTGCGCAGGTCGCCGGCGCTGCGCACCGGCTGGTCGTCCGCCCGCAGCACGATATCTCCGCTCTGGAGGCCGGCGCGTTCGGCGGCGGATCCACGCACCACCCGCGTGATCACGGCGCCCTGGGAAATATCCAACTCAAAGGCCTGGGCCAGCGCCGGGGTCAGATCCTGCATCTCCACGCCCAGCGCGCCGCGTTCGACACGACCCTCCGCCAGCAAATGGTCGCGAATCTGGCTGGCCATGTTGGCGGGGATCGCGAAGCCGATGCCAATGTTGCCCCCGCCGCGCGCGAGAATGGCGGTATTGATTCCGACCAGCTCGCCACGCAGGTTGACCAGCGCCCCGCCGGAGTTGCCAGGGTTGATGGAGGCATCGGTCTGGATGAAGTCCTCGAAGCCGTCACCACCCAGTCCGCTGCGGCCCAGGGCACTGACGATGCCGCTGGTCACCGTCTGGCCGAGGCCGAAGGGGTTGCCGATGGCGACCACGAAGTCGCCCACGCGCAGGGCGTCGGAGTCCGCCAGCGGGATCGCCTGCAGGTCCTCCGCGTCGATGCGGATCACGGCGACGTCGGTGGCCGGGTCGGTGCCCACCACCTCGGCCTCGTACTGGCGGCCATCGAAGAGGGTGACCAGGATCGCGTCGGCGCGCGCGATCACGTGGCTGTTGGTCAGGATGGTGCCGGCCTCGGCGTCCACGATCACGCCGGAGCCCAGACCCTGGCGTTCCCGCTCACGCGAACGCTCGGGGACATCGAAGAACCGGCGGAAGAAGGGGTCGTCGAAGAGCGGGCTGACCGACTCCACCACCCGCGCGCGGGTGGCAATGTTCACCACCCCGGGGATGGTGCGCTCGAGCATGGGCGCCAGGGAGGGCAGGGGCTGACCGTCCACCGCGGCCGGGAGCTGGGCGGCGGCCGGTGCGGCCCCGAGCAGGGCCAGGGCCAGGATCAGAAGGGGAACCAGCCGACGCATGGGCGATCCTCGATCAGGGCGCCAGGTTGGCACGCGGGGCGAAGGACGACTCCTTGGCCATCTTGCGGTACCAGTCACCGGCCTCGTCCTCCGGCGGGACCTGCACCAGCAGCTTCAGGTAGAGATCACCCGGTGGCTTGCCCGGCAGTCCCTTGCCCTTCAGGCGCATCTGCTTGCCCGACTGGGTGCCGGCCGGGACCTTCAGGTTGACCCAGCCATGCGGCGTGGGCACCTCGATCGTCGCGCCCAGCGCGGCCTCCCAAGGGGTGATCGGGATGTCGCGGTAGAGGTTGCGACCGTCCAGCGTGTAGCGATTATCCGGCTTGACCCGGATCTCCAGCAGCAGGTCGCCGGCGCCACCACTGCCAACGCCCGGGTCGCCCTGGCCGCGCACCCGCAGGCGCGAGCCATCCTTGGCCCCGGCGGGGATGCGCACGCGCTGCACCCGACCCTCGGCATCCTGAACCGAGACCTCGGTGCCCTTGAGCGCCTGATCCAGGCTGATGTCCACGCGCCCCTCGCGGTCGGCGCCGCGCATGTTGAAGCCGGCCCCACCACGGCGACGCCCCCCACCCATGCCGCCACCGCCGAAGATCGAGTCGAAGAAGTCCGAGAAGCCACCGGCATCGGCGCCCCCACGGGCACCGCCGTATTGCGCCCGGCCGTCCCAGCCGGGCGGCGGACGAAAGTCCTGTCCCTGGCGCCAGTTAGAGCCCAGCTGGTCGTAGGCCTTGCGCTTTTCCGCGTCGCCCAGGGCCTCGTAGGCCTCGTTGACCTCCTTGATGCGGGTCTCGGCGTCCGGGTCCTTGCTGACATCCGGGTGGTACTTGCGCGCCAGCTTGCGGTAGGCCTTCTTGATCTCGTCCTGGCTCGCGTCGCGGCTCACACCGAGGACCTTGTAGTAGTCCTTGTATTCCATTGCTTTCCTCGAGCGGTTGCGGCTGCGTCCTCGGGTGACACCCGGATCCCGCCAGTGGGCATGATAGCCGGGATGCGGCTGTCACCCCGGGAGACAGGAGCCGCAGAAAAAGATCCGTGCCTCCCTAGGGAAACACTGATCAATGTACACGTTCGCGCTCGAGTCGCTTTTGCGTGCGAACAAGGCGCGGCGACTGCCGTGCAGTCATTCTGCACAAGGGAGCCGCAACGCCGTGCGCGCGCAAAAGCGGCCGAGCCCCGTCTTTCAATAGCTTGTGGGGTTGGCACCCCAGGTTCCCCGATCCTGCGTTGCGCCGCTTGCGGGTAGAACCACTACCCGCTGCACGACGCGCCTTGTCTCGGAAAACCTGGGGTGCCAACGCGAACGTGTACATTGATCAGTGTTTCCCTAGGTTCAAAAAAACGGGCGCCACCGCGGGTGGAACCCGGGGCAGCGCCCGTGTCTCGCCCGGTGGGCGAGCATCCCCACCGGGCACGTGAGGCCGGATCAGTTCTCGATCTGGATCCGACGCGGCTGCACGCGGGCCTGCTTCGGGATGCGCACCTCCAGCACGCCGTTCTCGCTGCGCGCGGAGATGTTTTCGGCATCCGCCGTATCCGGCAGCGAGAAGCGGCGGAAGAACGAGCCACGCACGCGTTCGATGCGCTTGTAGCCATCCTTCTCTTCCTCGCTTTCGTGCTTGCGCTCGCCGCGCAGGGTCAGCACGCCATTTTCCATGTGCAGTTCGATGTCCTTCGGGTCCACCCCGGGGATATCGGCATGCAGCACGTAGGCATCGGTCTCTTCGCGGATGTCCACTGCGGGGGCCCAGTCGGAGGTCGCGGCGGAGTCCTCGGTGCCGGGCATGTCCGGCATGCGCCCAAGTTCGCGCGACAGTTGACCGAGCAGGCTGAACGGTTCGTAGCGGGTCATGGTCATGGTGTTCCCTCCTGTGTGGGTGTCATCTGACTCACCCTTACAGTTAGGGGACACTTCCCGCGTTTTCAAGGGCCTGAGGGAGACGGCGCTCACTGTACTCGCCCGCACTCGCGCCGATTGTGCAGGCTGATGAACGCCTCCCTTACACACGGCGAAACTCCCTCAGCTTGTAGTCATCGTCGGTGATCAGTTCGAACACGCCATGCACGCCGCGCTGATCCAGATGGCTGCGCAGCAGCCGCGCCGGGAATTGCACGCTTTCGCCGCTGTCGGCCTGCGCAAAGACCACCGCGGCGCGGCCAGTGTAGTAGTCCTCCATCTCCTGGCGCGAGATCGCCAGGCGCAGGCGAAACCGGCGCATGGGCTATTCCAGGTTTTGCACCTGCTCGCGCAGCTGCTCGATCAGGACCTTCATTTCCACTGTGGCACGAGTGATCTCCAGATCGTGCGACTTGGAGGAGATGGTGTTGGCCTCGCGGTTGAACTCCTGCATCAGGAAGTCGAGCCGCCGACCGCTGGGCCCGCCCTGGTCCAGGATCTCGCGCACGGCCGCCACGTGACCGTCGATGCGATCCAGCTCCTCGGCGATATCCATGCGCTGGGCCAGCAACGCGACCTCCTGTTCCAGGCGTTTCGGGTCCAGGTGCAGGTCCAGTTCACGGATGCGCGCCAGGATGCGTTCGCGCTGCTCGTCGAGCATCGGCTGACGCCGCGAGTGGACCGTCCGGGCATGCTCCGCCAGGGCCTCCAGGCGCGTGCGCATGCCATCGGCCAGGGCCGCCCCCTCCGTCGTGCGCATCGCGACCAGGGCCTCCAGCGCGGTGTCGAAGCCGGCCAGTAGTGGCTCCGCCAGGACCTCGCCGGCATCCGAGGCGCCCTGCAGGACGCCGGGCCAGCTCAGCACGTCCAGTGGCGAGACCGGGGCCGGATCGCGCATCCTTCGCTCGATCGCCGCGCAGGCATCGATCAGCGCCTGCGCGCGCTCCTGATCGAAGGCCTCCGGGGCGTTGTCCGCCTGGCCCCGGTCACGCAGCACCACGTCCACCTTGCCGCGTGCCAGGTGGCCCTTGAGGCGTTTACGCACCTCGGCCTCCAGCGAGCGCAGGTGATCCGGCAGGTGGATCCGCAGCTCCAGGTAGCGGTGATTGACGCTCTTGAGCTCCCAGTCGAACACGCCCCCATCCAGGGTGATGGCGTGCCGGGAAAATCCGGTCATGCTGGTAATCATTATTCCCCCGTTGCGGTCCCTGCTGCGCAAGGCATGAGTGTAGTGCGTCGCCCCATCGGGCGACGCACTACACTCATGGCCCGTATACTGCGCCCCTCTCAAATCTAGCAAGGATCACAGCATGCGACCCAGTGGCCGAGCAGCCGACGCGATGCGCCCCGTGCGTTTTACCCGCCATTTCACCCGTCACGCGGAGGGTTCCGTACTGGTGGAATTCGGGGACACGCGCGTGCTGTGCAACGCCACGGTGGAGTCGCGCGTGCCGCCGTGGTTGAAGAACAAGGGCCGCGGCTGGGTCACCGCCGAATACAGCATGCTGCCGCGCTCCACCCACGAGCGCATGGTGCGCGAGGCCGCCCGGGGCAAGCTGGGCGGTCGCACCATGGAGATCCAGCGCCTGATCGGCCGCTCGCTGCGTGCCGCGGTCGATCTCGAGGCCCTCGGCGAACGCCAGATCATCGTCGACTGCGACGTGATCCAGGCCGATGGCGGCACCCGCACGGCCGCGATTAGCGGGGCCTACGTCGCGCTGCGCGATGCCATCCGCAAGGCACGCGAACAGGGCCTGATCCGCAAGGACCCGCTGCACGGGCACCTGGCAGCGGTCTCGGTGGGCATCTTCAATGGCACGCCGGTGCTGGACCTCGATTACGACGAGGACTCCCAGGCCGAGACCGACCTGAACCTGGTGATGAACGAGGCCGGCGGGGTGATCGAGATCCAGGGCACGGCCGAGGGCCACGCCTTCCGCCGCGACGAGCTGGACCAGATGCTGGATCTGGGCGAGAAGGGCATCCGCGAGATCTGCGAGGCCCAGAGCGCCGTTTTGGCCGAAGGCTGATTTAGGCCATGGTCGGCGAACCCCGACGCGTGGTGCTGGCCACCGGCAACCCCGGCAAGCTGCGCGAGATCCGCGCCTTGCTGGAGCCACTGGGCCTGGCGATCGAGCCACAATCGGAGCATGGCGTGCCGGAGGCCGAAGAGACCGGCCTGACGTTTGTGGAGAACGCCATCCTGAAGGCGCGCAACGCCGCCCGGCATACCGGACTGCCGGCGATCGCCGACGACTCCGGGCTGGAGGTGGAGGCCCTGCGCGGCCAGCCGGGGATCTACTCCTCGCGCTACGCCGGTACGGACGCCGACGATGCCGCCAACAACGCGCGGCTGATGGAGGCGTTGCAAGGCGTGCCACCGGAACAGCGGGGTGCGCGTTTCCGCGCCGTGGTGGTGTACCTGGAACACGCCGAGGACCCGGCCCCGCTCATCGTCGAGGGCGTGTGGCCCGGACGCATCGCCGAGCAGGCCAGCGGCGCCGAGGGCTTCGGCTACGACCCGTTGTTCTTCGTTCCGGAGGAAGGCTGCACCTCGGCCGAACTGGACCCGGCAACCAAGAACCGCCTGAGCCACCGCGGCCAGGCCCTGCAACAGCTCGTGGCCAGCCTGCGCAACCGTATGGGCAACCCGACGGCCTGACACCCGGTCCTGCCTGGCTCCCGGGCCTGGCCCCGATGCGGGCCCGAACATGCGCCGGGGTGTCGTTGGGAGGTTACTCGCTGCGCTCGCCCTGCGGGCCGGCCTGCGGCCGTTCAACGCGCTTCGCGCTTTTGTGCCACGGCCCCTACGGAGCCTCGCAACGACGGGGACAAAAAACACCGTCATCGCGAGGCGCGCAGCGCCGTGGCGATCGGCGCGAAAACCCAGACGTCGGAGGCCGCAATGACGGGACTGGGTGCTTTCGACGCCACCCGGGGGCTCGCCTATGCTCCGCACATGAACTCCGCCCTGATCCATCCGCCGCCACTGGCGCTGTACGTCCACCTGCCCTGGTGCGTGCGCAAGTGCCCGTACTGCGACTTCAACTCCCACGAGCCCCGCGGCGAGGCGCCGTTCGACGACTACGTGGCGGCGCTGCTGCGGGATCTGGAGGGCCAGCTCCCGGATATATGGGGGCGACGGCTGGAGAGTGTGTTCATCGGCGGCGGGACCCCGAGCCTGTTCCCGCCGGAGGCGCTGGACGCTCTCATGTCCGGTCTGCGTGCCCGGCTGCCGCTGCGCCCGGACTGCGAGGTGACCCTGGAGGCCAACCCTGGCACCGCCGATCGCGCCTACTTTCGCGGCTACCGCGAGGCCGGGGTCAATCGGCTGTCGCTGGGTGTCCAGAGCTTCGACGATGCGATGCTCGCCCGGCTGGGCCGCATCCACGGCGCCACCGAGGCCCGCGACGCGGTGGCGCACGCCCGCGCCGCCGGCTTCGAGGCGATCAATCTGGATCTGATGTTCGGCCTGCCGGGTCAGTCGGTGGCGACCGGGCTGGCGGACCTGCAGGCGGCCATCGAACAGGACCCGGGGCACATCTCCTGGTATCAGCTGACCCTCGAGCCGAACACCCTGTTCGCGGCGCGCCCACCCGAACTGCCGGAGGACGTCACAATCGAGGAATTGTTCAACCGCGGCCAGTCCCATCTGGCGGCAGCTGGCTATACTCGATACGAGATATCCGCCTATGCCCGCGCGGGGCAGGAATGTCGCCACAACCGCAATTACTGGACCTTCGGCGACTATCTCGGCATTGGCGCCGGGGCCCACGGCAAGCTGACGCAGGTGCACGATGGCACGATCCTGCGGCGGATGAAACCGCGCCAGCCGGAGGCCTATCTCGCCGGGCCGCAGCAGCACAACGATCAGACCGTGCCGACGGCGGAACGCCCCTTCGAGTTCATGCTGAACGCGCTGCGGCTGGTGGAAGGTGTTCCGGCCGCGAGCTTCGAGGCGCATTGCGGCCTGCCGCTGGCGGCGCTCGAGCCGGCGCTTTCCGAACTGCGCGCGGACGGGCTGCTGGGGACGGATACGGAGCGCCTGCAGGCCACGGAACGGGGCCTGGCGTTTCTCAATGACGTGCTGGAGCGTTTTCTTCCGGAAGGGACTCCGCAGGACTCGATCGCCACGCCGATAGCCTGGCCCGCGGGCCGGGAGGAGGGTCGATAATGCGTCCCGTCGAGTTTGTTGGTTTCGCCTGCCCCTGGTGCGGCGAGCCCGGCGAGATCACGGTGGACATGGTCAGCAATGACCGCGAATGGGTCGAGGACTGCGCGGTGTGCTGTGCCCCCATCGTGTTCCGCCGCGAGGATGCCGGCGACGAGGAGATTCCGCGCGTCGCTGCCCAGCGGGAGGGCGAGTGAGCGCGGCGCCACCGTATACCCCGATCGACTGCGAGCGCTATTCCGAGCTGGAGCTGGCCATCCTGCGCGGTCAGTCCCTGCGCACGCACTGGCGCCGCGGGGAGATGGACCGCATCGCGATCGTGCGGCCGCTGGACTTGCGCACCCGGCGCAGCGCGGAGTACCTGATCCTGCGTGACGCCGAGGGCCGGCGGCAATGGTGGCGCCTGGACCGGCTGATCAGCTTCGAGCCGGTCCCGGGCTGAACGCCATCCGGGCTGCGACCGGCGAGGTGGCTCGTCTGATCGCCGCACCACATAGGGCACAGCGGACACGGAGAAAGGCGCAGGGGTTGTCGGGGGCGGTAGACACCGCTGGATCATGCACAACGCAGAAGGCGTGGACCCTTTGGGGTACGCCCGTAACCGGGCTTCCGGCAACTTGCCATCCCCTGCGAATCAACAGCCCTGCAATCCCGCTGGACCAGAATGGGCCTTGTTCATCCTCTATGCGCTCCGTGCCCTCTGCGGGGCAACCAGGAGGGCTCGGAGCGCCAGCCCGGGAAGGGACCGGGGCTGCGTGGGGCGCGATCGCTTCGCTGGCGCTCGCGCTGACAGGAGGCGGGCGCAGCCCGCCCCCTGTCAGCTGCGCTTCATCTGGTCGAAGAACTCGGAATTGGTCTTGGACGACTGCATGCGGCCAAGCAGGAATTCCATGGCCTCGATGTCATCCATGCCGTGCAGGAACTTGCGCAGGATCCAGAGCTTTTGCAGCTCGTCGGGTGCGGTCAGCAGTTCCTCGCGACGGGTACCGGAACGGTTCACGTTGATCGCAGGATAAATGCGCTTCTCCGCGATGCGGCGCTCCAGCTGGAGCTCCATGTTGCCGGTGCCCTTGAACTCCTCGTAGATCACCTCGTCCATCTTCGACCCGGTCTCGACCAGTGCGGTGGCGATGATGGTCAGGCTGCCGCCCTCTTCCACGTTGCGCGCGGCACCGAAGAAGCGCTTCGGGCGGTGCAGGGCGTTGGCATCCACACCACCGGTGAGCACCTTGCCGGAGCTGGGCGAGACGGTGTTGTAGGCGCGCGCCAGGCGGGTGATGGAATCCAGCAGGATCACCACGTCGCGCTTGTGCTCGACCAGCCGCTTGGCCTTCTCGATCACCATCTCGGCGACCTGCACGTGGCGCTGGGCCGGTTCGTCGAAGGTGGAGGAGACGACCTCACCCTGGACCATGCGGTCCATCTCGGTGACCTCTTCCGGGCGCTCGTCGATCAACAGGACGATCAGATAGCACTCGGGGTAGTTGCCGGCGATGCTCTGGGCAATGTTCTGCAGCATCAGCGTCTTGCCCGCCTTGGGCGGGGAGACGATCAGGCCGCGCTGGCCCTTGCCGAACGGCGAGACGATGTCGATGATCCGCGCGGTGATGTCCTCGGTGGAGCCATTGCCGCGCTCCATGCGCATGCGCTTGTTGGCATGCAGCGGGGTGAGGTTCTCGAACAGCACCTTGTGCTTGGCGTTCTCCGGCGGCTCGAAGTTGATCTCCGAGACCTTCAACAGCGCGAAGTAGCGCTCGTTGTCCTTGGGCGGGCGGATCTTGCCGGAGATGGTGTCGCCGGTGCGCAGCCCGAAGCGTCGGATCTGGCTGGGCGAGACATAGACGTCGTCCGGCCCGGCCTGATAGGAGCTGTCGGCACTGCGGAGAAAGCCGAAGCCGTCGGAGAGGATCTCGAGGACACCGTCGCCAAAGATGGCTTCGCCGCTCTTCGCGTGAGCCTTGAGCAGGGCGAAGATGATCTCCTGCTTGCGGGCACGGGACATGTTCTCGATGCCTTTTTCTTCGGCAAAGGCCACGAGATCGGCAGCGGACATCCGCTTCAATTCGGTCAGATTCATGCGTGGGATGCTGTGTTCAACGTGGATGATCGGCGACCGGGGGTGGCCACTCGGATTGACTGGAAGGAGGCAGGGAATGGCCTGGCGGCCACTCGAACGGGTTCGATGGTAAGCGAGGCGGCGGCGCGGGGCAACCCCGGTGAAGCCGGGCACCTGCGAGGCCTGGCGGTTAACCGCCAGGCCCAAGCATTAAAGGTGCTGGTCCAGGAACGCGGTCAACTGCGACTTGGACAGGGCACCGACCTTGGTGGCCTCGACATCGCCGTTCTTGAACAGCATCAGCGTCGGGATCCCGCGGATGCCGTACTTCGGCGGCGTGGACGGGTTCTCGTCGATGTTCAGCTTGGCGACCTTGACCTTGCCGGCGTATTCTTCGGCGATTTCGTCCAGAATGGGGGCGATCATCTTGCAGGGCCCGCACCACTCGGCCCAGTAGTCCACCAGGACTGGCTGATCCGCCTTCAGGACGTCCTCGTCGAAACCGGCGTCCGATGTGTACACAATTTTGTCGCTCACTCCGAGCCCTCATGACTTGGGTTGGGGGAGCAGCCCGCACCGCCGGCTGCACGGCCCTTACTATCGACGATCAACGCCGGACAGTTCAAGTAATACGCAGGAACCGAGGAACCCCATGACCGAAACCGTGCAGGACACACCCCGCTTCGACCAGCTCGATCTGCCCGAACCCGTCCAGGCGGGCATCCGCGCCACCGGTTTCGAAACCTGCACCCCGATCCAGGCACAGACCCTGCCGATCGCGCTGGCCGGCCACGACGTCGCCGGCCAGGCGCAGACCGGGACCGGCAAGACGGCCGCCTTCCTGATCGCGACCTTCAACCGCCTGCTGCGCCAGCAGCCTTCGCCCAACCGGCGGCCCACGGACGTGCGCGCCCTGATCCTGGCCCCGACCCGCGAACTGGCGATCCAGATCCACAAGGATGCCGAATCGCTGGGCGCCGAGACCGGGCTGAAGCTCGCGCTGGCCTACGGCGGCACCGGCTACGACAGCCAGCGCGAACAGCTGGAGGCCGGCGCCGACATCCTGATCGGCACGCCCGGACGCATCATCGACTACTTCAAGCAGAAGGTCTTCGGCCTCAAGCATACGGAGGTGGTGGTGCTGGACGAGGCGGATCGCATGTTCGATCTTGGCTTCATCAAGGATGTGCGCTTTCTGATGCGTGGCTGCGCGCCGGCCAGCGAACGCCTGTCGATGCTGTTCTCCGCCACGCTGTCCTTCCGCGTGATGGAGCTGGCGTACGAGCACATGAACAATCCGGAAAAGGTCCAGGTCGAGGCCGAGACCCTGACTGCCGACCGCGTGCGCCAGGTGATTTACTACCCGGCCAACGACGAAAAGATCCCGCTGCTCCTCGGGCTCGCACGCGACCTCAAGCCGGAGCGCGCCATCGTGTTCGTGAACACCAAGCACGGCGCCGAGAAGGTCTGCGACTGGCTGAACGTGAACGAACAGAAGGCCGCGCTGCTGTCCGGCGACGTGCCGCAGAACAAGCGCTCGCAGCTGCTGGAACACTTCGCCGCTGGCGAATACACCTACCTGGTGGCGACCGACGTGGCCGCCCGCGGGCTGCACATCCCGGCGGTCACGCATGTCTTCAACTTCGATCTGCCGCAGTCCGGCGAGGACTACGTGCACCGTATCGGGCGCACCGCACGTGCGGGCGCCGAAGGTGACGCGATCAGCTTCGGCTGCGAGGACTCGGCCTTCTACCTGCCGGATATCGAGAGCTACCTGGGCGAGCGCATCCCCACCGCGAGCGTGGACCCGGCACGCCTGTTCCAGGATGCGGTCAAGCCGAAGCCACGCCCGCGCAAGCCGCGCGACGATCGCCGCGGTGGCCCGCGCTCCGGCGGAGGCGGCCGCCCCGGAGGCAGCCGCCCGCAGCGCAGCGGCAACCGGGGCTGAGCGGACGCGGGAAAACCACAGAAAAAGATGGTGCCGGCGAGAGGAGTCGAACCTCCGACCTATCGATTACGAATCGATTGCTCTACCAACTGAGCTACACCGGCGAAGCGCGACATGATAGCGAGGGCCGGTGCCGACCACAATCCGGCGAGCCCGGACAATCGACCGATCACCGGCTCAGGAGCGGCGGCGGCCCACGCGGAAGACGACGTCCACACCCTCGAGTTCCTTGCCTTCCGGCAGGGCGGGCAGATCGGAGATGTCGATCCGCGCCGGATCCACGTCTTCCAGTTGCCCGGTATCGGTATGGAACAGGTGGTGATGCGGATTCAGGTTGGAGTCGTAGAACAGCTTGGCCGGATCAATCACGACCTCGCGCACCAGCCCCTTCTCGGCGAACAGGTTCAGGGTGTTGTACACCGTGGCCTTGGACACCCGCGAGGCATGCCGCATTAGCTGCCCGAGGATTTGCTCGGCGCTGAGGTGCTGATGGCGGGCGAACATCACGCGGGCAATCTCGACGCGCTGCTCGGTCGGGGAGATCGCGTGCTCGCGCAGCATTTCGCGCGCAGCGTGGACCGAAAGCAGATCCGGGTTGTTGGAGTCGATGTTCATGATTCCGACGATATAACAGGGATCTGGAGCAAGTCCATATCCCGCTTTCCGGGGACCGGTGAGGCCGGGAAGCCTGATAGAATGGAGCGGGTGATGGGAATCGAACCCACATTAAGAGCTTGGGAAGCTCCCGTTCTACCATTGAACTACACCCGCTTGCGCCGCCGATTGTAGGCCTTGTCGGCCTCCGGCTCAACGGTAAACTGAGCAGTCGAAGAACCATGCAGATTCAGCTGAACGGCGAACCCTTTGAACTCCCCGATGATCGCGAGGCCACCCTGGCCGCGCTGATCGAGGCACGCGGCCTTGGTGGCCGCCGTCTGGCGGTGGAGGTGAACGAAGAGCTGGTCCCGCGCAGCGAGCACGCGGCCCATCCCCTGAAACCCGGGGATCGCGTGGAGATCGTGCAGGCGATCGGGGGCGGCTAGATTGGCCAGCCGCCCGGCCTGCGACCACTTTTCAACGAAGGAATGACCATGACCGAATCGGCCGCGTCCGCCGACGACCTGTTCCGCGTAGGCACGCGCGAGTTCACCTCCCGCCTGCTCGTTGGGACCGGCAAGTACCGCGATCTCGACCAGACCCGCGACGCCATCGAGGCGAGCGGCGCGGAGATCGTGACCGTCGCCATCCGCCGCACCAACATCGGCCAGAACCCGGACGAACCCAACCTGCTGGACGTGATCTCGCCGGAGCGCTACACGCTGCTGCCGAATACTGCCGGCTGCTTCAATGCCGAGGATGCGATCCGCACCTGCCGCCTGGCACGCGAGCTGCTCGACGGCCACAACCTGGTGAAGCTGGAGGTCCTGGGCGACGAGAAGACCCTGTACCCGGACGTCTTCGAGACCGTGAAGGCCGCCGAGACGCTGGTGGCCGAAGGCTTCGACGTGATGGTCTACACCACCGACGACCCGCTGCTGGCGAAGCGCCTGGAAGACATCGGCTGCCTGGCGATCATGCCGCTGGCCGCGCCGATCGGCTCGGGCCTGGGCATCCAGAATCGCTACAACATCCGCGAGATCGTGGAGAACGCCTCGGTTCCGGTGCTGGTGGATGCCGGAGTCGGCACCGCCTCGGACGCCGCGATCGCAATGGAGCTGGGCTGCGACGGCGTGCTGATGAACACCGCCATCGCCGCCGCCGACGACCCGGTGCTGATGGCCTCGGCGATGCGCCACGCGATCATCGGCGGGCGCCAGGCCTTTCGCGCCGGGCGCATGGCGCCGCGGCGCTACGCCTCGGCCTCGTCGCCGCAGACCGGCCTGTTCTTCAGCTGAGCATGAGCGACCACGCCAACGCCGAGACGGACGACAAGCCGTTCTACCGCCGCATCCGCAGCTTCGTGCGCCGCGAGGGCCGGCTGACGCCGGGCCAGCAGCGGGCCCTGGACGACCTGTTACCGCGCTTTGGCCTGCAGCTACCGGAACCCGCGGCACCGCTGGACCTGACTTCCGTTTTCGGGCGCACGGCACCCGTGACGCTGGAGATCGGCTTCGGGGACGGCGAGAGCCTGGCCGAGCAGGCCGCGAACCAGCCGGAACGCGACTTCATCGGTACCGAAGTGCACCGGCCGGGGGTCGGACATCTTCTGCGCGAGGTGGAGCAGCGCGGCCTGACCAATGTGCGCGTCAGCGACGTCGATGCGGTGGAACTGCTGGAGCGCTACCTGACGCCCGCCAGCCTGGACTGCGTGCAGGTGTTCTTCCCCGACCCTTGGCACAAGAAGCGCCACCACAAGCGGCGCCTGATCCAGCCGGCCTTCGTGCGCCACCTGGCGACGCGCATCCGGCCGGGCGGACGGCTGCATCTGGCGACCGACTGGGCCGAATATGCCGAACACATGCTGGTGGTGCTGGAGGAATGCCGGCCATGGTTCGTGCCGGACGGCCCGATCCCGGCTCCCGGCCGGCCGCCGGAGCGCCCGGTGACCAAGTTCGAACGGCGCGGGGAGCAACGCGGCCACCAGGTCGCCGATCTGCTCTACCGGCGCACCGACGAACCCGCCTGATGATACCCGGCGCGATGCCGGGTCGGATCAGACGTTCTTGACCACCAGGACCGGGCAGTCAGCCCCGCCAATCACGCGCTCGGACACGCTGCCCATCAGGAGGCGCTTGAGCCCGGTACGCCCGTGGCTGCCGACCACCACCAGATCGCGATGGTCGCGCGCAGCGACCTCCAGCAGGGTAACCTCGGGGCGCCCCTCCTCGAAGGTCGCATCGGCCTCCAGCCCCTTCTCGCGGGCCTCGCCCTGCAGACGCTGGATGGCCTGGACGCCCTCCTGACGCCGCTCCTCGTTCTGCCCCGGGACCGCCACGGACACGATCGTGATCGGAAGCTTGCAATAGCCGGCCAGCTCGATTGCGGCGCGCGCGGCCTGGTCCCCAAGGTCGGAGCCGTCGGTCCCCACCAGAAGCCCGCGATGCGGCGCCTGGGCGCCGCGCGGGACGATCATCACGTTGCAGGGTGCGAGCCCCACGACCTTGCGAGTGGCGTCCCCCACCATCAGGCGCGAGAGGTCACCGCGATCGCGTCGGCCGATGACGATCAGCCCGGCCTTGAACTCCTCGGCAATGGCGACGATCTCCTGGTGCCGGTCGACCCCGTGGCGCAGGATCATGGAGGCATCGATGCCCACCTCGCGGGCGCGCTTTTCCAGCGCGTCCAGATCGGTCTGGCCGGCAACGCTCGCCTCGTGGCTGCGCGGCGGAGACAACGCATCGTGCTGGGTATCGGTGCGGATAATCCGTGCGACGATCAGGCGCGCACCACAGCGCTGCGCCAGATCCAGCGCCACATTCTCGGCGGATTCGCTGAACTCGGAGCCATCCGTCGCCAGGACGATGGTCTCGAAACGGCACAGCGGGGCATCGGATTCGGACATGCTGGGGTCTCCACCTGGACTTTTTCCCAAGCATAACCGACATGCCGGCAAACGCCAGCACTCGGGCCCGCGCCGACCGAACCGCCAACCCGACGCCGGCGCATTTTTTGCGTCCGTGCCCGCGGGATGAAATAATCCCGCGCTTTCAAGGGAAAGGCGGAATCTGTTTCCGCCGACCCGCCTCGGCGCCTGCGCCCGGCGCGAGTCCCCTTTTTCGGCTTCTGGCCACGCGCCGTCCGGCGCGGGTCCTCAGGACACGACTGGAACATGGAAAACCTTACGCTGACCACCGAGATGATCGTGGTGCTTGCGCTGCTCGCGTTCACGATCTTCCTGTTTGTCTCCGAGATCATCCGGGTCGACCTGGCGGCGATCTCGGTAATGGTCCTGCTCGGCCTGCTGACGCTGGTGCCCGGACTCGGGATGCTGGTCGGCCAGGAAGAGCTGTTCAGCGGCTTCGCCTCCAATGCGGTGATCTCGATCATCGCGGTGATGATTATCGGCGCCGGCCTGGACAAGACCGGCGTGATGCACAAGGTGGCGGCGTTCATCATGCGCGTGGGTGGCACCACCGAAAAAAGCATCATCCCGACCGTCTCCGGAACCGTCGGCGTAATCTCCAGCTTCATGCAGAACATCGGCGCAGCCGCGCTGTTCATGCCGGTGATGAGCCGCATCTCCAATCGCCTGAACATCCCGCTGTCGCGCCTGCTGATGCCGATGGGCTTCGCCGCGATCGTCGGCGGCACCATCACCCTGGTCGGGTCCAGCCCGCTGATCCTGCTGAACGACCTGCTGCCGTCGGACATGGAACCGTTCCAGCTGTTCGACGTGACCCCGATCGGCCTGGCCCTGCTGGCCACCGCCATCGTCTACTTCGTGCTGCTGGGCCGCTTCGTACTGCCGTCGGTCAAGAGCAAGGCCACCCAGCGCGAAAGTGCACAGGACTACTTCCAGCGCGTGTACGGCCTGTCCTACGAGATCCATGAGCTGTTCGTCCCGGAGAACGACCCGATGGTTGGGCGCACGGTGGCCGAGATCGAGCGCGAGACCGGGATCGCGATCGTCGGCACCTACATGCGCGACGAGCTGCGCATGGCACCGTGGACCGGCTACGAGATCCAGGCCAACTCGCACCTGGCCGTGCTGGCCAGCCCGTCACGCATGGAAAAGCTGTGCGAGGGCACGCGCAAGCGTCCCAGCACCCATCTCGACGTGTTCGCCAACGCCCTGGACAGTGGGCGTTCCGGCGTCGCCGAGGTCGCCATCGCGCCGGGCTCGAACCTCGCCGGCAAGACGGTCACCGAACTGGCGATGCGCCAGACCTACGGCCTGTCGGTGATGCGCATCCAGCGCGGCAACGAGACCTACGGCGAGGGGCTACGCGACATCCCCCTGGAACCGGGCGATATCCTGGTGGTGCACTGCACCTGGGAATCGCTGGCCCGGCTGGAGCAGGACCGCGATTTCGTGGTGATCACGTCGGACTATCCGCGCGAGGAACTGGTACCGTCCAAGGTGCCGCATGCGCTGTTCTTCCTGGCGCTGACCGTGGGCCTGATCGTGTTCACCGACCTGATGCTCTCGGTCGCACTGCTGACCGGCGCACTGGGCATGATCCTGACCGGCGTCATCAGCCTCGACAACGCCTATCGCGCCGTCAGCTGGAAGACCGTCTTCCTGCTGGCGTCACTGATCCCGCTAGGCATGGCGGTGGAGAACACCGGAACCGCCGCCTGGATCGCGCAGAACACGCTGGAGATGCTGGGGACCGTACCGCCCTGGGTGCTGCAGGCGACGATCTTTGCCCTGGCCACGTTCTTCACGCTGGTCATGTCCAACGTCGGCGCGACCGTGCTGCTGGTGCCGCTGGCGATCAATTTCGCGATCGCCGCGCAGGCCGCGGGCATGGATGCCGACCCGCGCGTGTTCGCGCTGACCGTGGCGATCGCCACCTCGAATTCCTTCCTGATCCCGACCCACCAGGTGAACGCCCTGATCATGGGCCCCGGCGGCTATCGGGTGAAGGACTTCATGAAGGCGGGCGGCATCATGACCATCCTGTTCGCCGTGGTCGCCATGCTCATGCTCAACCTGATTTTCTAGTCTGTTAAACGCAACCTTTAGCAACCCGTTTGCAAGGAGAAATCCCATGTCCCAGAAGCATCCCGTGATTGCGGTGACCGGTTCCTCGGGTGCCGGCACCTCCACCGTCAAGCGCTCCTTCGAGTCCATCTTCCGTCGCGAGCAGATCAGCCCGGTTGTGATCGAGGGCGACAGCTTCCATCGCTATGACCGCAAGGCAATGAAGGAGGCGATGCAGAAGGCCGCCGCCGACGGCAACGATCACTTCTCGCACTTCGGCCCCGAAGCCAACCTGTTCGATCGCATCGAGGGGCTGTTCAAGACCTACGGCGAGACCGGCCAGGGCGAGAAGCGCTACTACCTGCACTCCGACGAAGAGGCCGCCGAGCACAACGAGCGCCTTGGCACCAACCTTGGACCGGGCGAGTTCACCCCCTGGGAAGAGATCCAGCCGGGCACCGATCTGATGTTCTACGAAGGCCTGCACGGCCTGGTCGTGAACGGCGAAGTGGACGCCGCGCAGCACGTGGACCTGGGTATCGGCGTGGTGCCGATCGTGAACCTCGAGTGGATCCAGAAGATCTTCCGCGACAACGCCGAGCGCGGCTATTCCGCCGAGGCGATCGTCGACACGATCCTGCGGCGCATGCCGGACTACGTGAACTACATCACCCCGCAGTTCGGCTACACCGACATCAACTTCCAGCGCGTGCCGACGGTGGACACCTCCAACCCGTTCATCGCCCGCGCGGTGCCGACCCCGGACGAGTCGATGGTGGTGATCAGCTTCAAGGATCCGGCGAAGCTCGGCATCGACTTCCCGTACCTGCAGAACATGATCCCGGACTCCTTCATGTCCGATCCCAAGACCCTGGTGGTCCCGGGCGGCAAGATGAGCTTTGCGATGGAGGTCATCCTGGCCCCGATCATCCACGAGATGCTGTCGCGTCGCGGCTGATCCGCAAGCCCAAGAGAAGTTCCCAAGCCCCGTTCCGGCGGGGCTTTTTTCGTTCAAGGCCGGGCATTCCGCTAGGATTCGGGCTTTAACCAAAAGGACGGAGTTGGCGTGTTCGGACTCTTCGGGCCACGGCCGGCCCAACAGATGGAGCGCTTTCGCAGCCGTTACGACGGACGCTCGCTGATCGTGCACCAGGGTTTCAACGGGGACTGGCTGGAGGAGCTCATCAAGCAGCCGGGTGGCGGCGGGCACTTCCGCATGGACAGCCGGCCACTGCCGCGGCGGCGACCCACCCCGGTGGAATGGCTGGTACAGACCTACATCCTGCCGCTGGAGCTACCCCAGCCATTGTTTCTGGACGTACGCGAGGACGCCATCCTCGTGCGCCACCTGACGCGCGGGCAGCATGCCGTGCACCCCTCCGAGATCGCCTGGTTTCTGGAGGAACTGGACACTCGCCACCACGCCCGCCTGGTGTTCGCCGAAGACGGCGGCCTGCACGTGCACACCGGCCTGCCGGTCGACGACAACGAGGCCCTCAGCATGCTGGAGCATCTCGGTTTATGACCACACCCTTTCGCAGCGCCACCGCCCGCGGCGACGAGCCCGGGGCCCTGGCCACCACCCTGATCGCCGAGCTCGGCGAACAGCCGGTACGTGGCGATGATCAGGTACGCGTCGGCTTCATCTATCTCTCCGACCCCCTGAGCCGCCACGCCCGCAGCCTGCTGAAACACCTGCGCGAAGGCCTCGGGATCGATCACTTCGTCGGCGGCATGGCCATGGCGATCATCGGCCCGCGCGACGAGCTCTACGAGCAGCCCGGTGTGACCCTGATGATCGGCGAGTTCCCGGCATCCAGTGTTCGGGTCATCTACCATCCGGTACGTCGCTTCGAGGATCTGGTACAGGAACTGGACGGCTTCCTCGACCCGCAGACCCCGGGGCGTCTGATCCTGAATGCCGACCCCCAAACGGAGGGCCTGGAAGACATACTGACGGAGATCGGCGAGCAGACCGCCTGGTTCGCCACCGGGGGTGTCAACTCCGGCGAGCCCGGCGTGGTACAGATCGCCGACGGGGTCTCCGCCTCGGGCATCACCGGCCTGGCGCTGCGCGACGATGTCGCCATCGCCGCGCGCCACAGCCAGGGCTGCACACCGCTGCCCGGCCAGCACGAGCTGACCGAGACCTGGCGCAACATCATTGTGCGTCTGGACGGGCAGCAGGCGCTGCCGGCATTCAAGGGCATCATCGGCGATGTCCTGTCGCGCGATCTGGAACGCGCGCTGGGCTACATCCTGGTCGGCTTTCCCATCGCCGGCTCGGATACCGGCGACTATCGCGTGCGCAACATCATCGGGGTGGACCTGGACCAGGAGGTCCTCGCGATCGGCGAGATGCTGGAACCGGGGTCGCAGATCCTGTTCGTGCGCCGCGACGGCCAGGCCGCCCGCGACGACCTGGAACGCATGCTGGAACAGGTGCGCGCCCAGGCACCCAACGGCATTCGCGGGGCGCTCTACGTCTCCTGTGTCGGGCGCGGACGCCACCAGTTCGGGCAGGAAGGCGCGGAGTTGGCTATCGTGCAAAAGGGGCTGGGGGACGTACCCCTGGTCGGCTTCTTCGCCAATGGCGAGATCTTCGCCAACCGCCTGTACGGCTACACCGGGGTCCTGACCCTGTTCACCTGAAACGCACTCCACCACACCCCGGGAGAAGGCATGCAGTACCGCAAGCTGGGACGTACCGATATCGAAGTCAGCCTGATCGGCCTGGGCACCATGACCTGGGGCGAACAGAACACCGAGCGCGAGGCGCACGAGCAGCTCGACTACGCGCTGGGGCAGGGCGTGAACTTCATCGACGCCGCCGAGATGTATCCGGTGCCGCCGCGCGAAGACACCCAGGGCCTGACCGAGACCTACATTGGCAACTGGCTGGCGCAGCGCCAGAATCGCGAACAGGTCGTGCTGGCCAGCAAGGTCGCCGGCCCCGGCATGATCGACTACCTGCGCGGCGGCCCCCAGCTGAACCGCGAGCACATCGAGCAGGCCCTGAGCGACAGTCTCAAGCGGCTGCAGACCGACTATCTGGACCTCTACCAGGTCCACTGGCCGGCGCGCGCGACCAACTTCTTCGGCCAGCTCGGTTACAGCCACAAGCCCGACGATAACGCCACGCCGATCGAGGAGACCGCCGCCGCCCTGAAGGCCATGGTCGACAGCGGCCGGGTGCGGACCATCGGCATCTCCAACGAGACCCCGTGGGGCTTCATGGAATGGATCCGCGCACATGACCGCGGCCTGTCCGAGCGCATTGTCTCCATCCAGAACCCCTACAACCTGCTCAACCGCAGTTTCGAGGCGGGCCTGGCCGAGATGGCCATCCGCGAGGACGCCGGCCTCCTGGCCTACTCGCCGCTGGCCTTCGGCATGCTCTCCGGCAAGTACCTGGATGGCGCCAAGCCGGCAGGTGCCCGCCTGACCCTGTTCGAGCGCTTCCAGCGCTACAGCAACGAATCCGGCCTGGCCGCGACCGCCGAGTACGCCAGGCTCGCCGCCGAACATGGGCTGACGCCAACCCAGCTGGCACTGGCCTTCGTCAACCAGCAACCGTTCGTGACCAGCAACCTGGTCGGCGCGACCACCATGGAACAGCTGCGCGAGAACATCGCCACCGTCGACATCACCCTGTCCGACGCCGTGCTGGAAGCCATCGAGGCGATCCACGCCCGCTATACCTACCCCTGTCCGTAGGTCGGATCCGTTGCACCTGATCGATACGCACGTCCACCTGGACCTCGACGCGTTCGATCCGGACCGCCCGGCGGTGCTGGACCGGGCCCGCGCCGCCGGCGTGCAGGAGCTGGTCCTGCCCGGCGTCACGCGTGCCCGCTGGCCGGATCTGGACGCCCTGCACCGGCACTACGATGGTCTGCATGTCGCCTACGGTCTGCACCCAATCTTCCTGCAGGACCATGCGGATGACGACCTCGACGCGCTGGAGCCCTGGCTGGACGCGCACCCGGAGACCGTCGCCGTCGGCGAGATCGGACTGGACGGCTACCACCAGGAGCTCGACTGGGACCGTCAGTGGCGGTTCTATACGCGGCAACTGGCCATCGCCCGGGAACGCGAGCTGCCGGTGATCATCCACAGCCGACGCGCGCTCGACGAGGTCCTGAAGGGCCTGCGCCAGCACCCCGGCATCAGCGGCATCCTGCATGCCTTCATCGGGAGTCCGCAGCAGGCTCGGCAGGCGGCGGATCTCGGCTTTGCACTCGGGATCGGCGGACCCGTGACCTACGAGCGCGCGAAGAAACTGCACCGCGTGGTGCGCGACGCACCGCTGCAGGCGCTGGTGGTGGAGACGGACGCCCCGGACCAACCGCTGGCCGGACACCAGGGCGAGCGCAACGAACCGGCCATGACCGCCGAGGTCAACCGCCAGCTCGCGGCCCTGCGAGACATGGATCCGGCCGAGATGGCTATAATCACGTCACAAAACGCACGCCGGGTCCTCCGGCTCCCGACCGGTTCCGCTGCATGAGCTCGCCCGCCGACGCCCCGCACAATCCCTATACCGAACGCACGGATCTGCTACTGGGGCATGACGTCACCGCGCGCCTGCGCGATCGGCATGTCTTCATCGCCGGACTGGGCGGTGTGGGCAGCTACGCGGCCGAGGCGATCGCGCGGGCCGGGGTCGGACGCATGACCCTCGCCGATCACGACGTGGTCGGGGCCTCCAACCTGAACCGCCAGCTCGTCGCGCTGCGTTCCACCGTGGACCGGCCCAAGACCGAGATCATGGCGAACCGCATCCGCGACATCGATCCCGGCATCGAGGTCACCATCCGCCAGGACTTCCTCCAGCCCGATACCATCGGCGACCTGGTCCCCGAGGATGCCGACTTCGTGCTGGACGCGATCGACTCCATTGTCTGCAAGGCCGCGCTGGTCGCGACCGCCCAGGCCCGCGGGCAGGCCGTGATCTCGAGCATGGGCGCAGGTGGGCGCATCGACCCGACGGCCGTGCGCGTAGGGCCGCTGACCGAGACCCGCGTGTGCCCGCTCGCGCGGCAGATGCGCAAGCGGCTGCGGCGCCTGGGCGCACATCTCGACTATCCCGTGGTGTTCTCCATCGAGCAGCCGCGCAAGGGGACGGAGCACCGGCCGGTCGGCGACGGCGGGCGCCCGCGCTCGGTCAACGGCACCATCTCCTACCTGCCCGCGATCTTCGGCCTGACCGCCGCCGGCCACGTGATCCAGACCCTGATCACCCGCGCCTGACCACGCCCAGGACGGGCGAACCGGCTATTCCTCGAAGATGGCCTCGATGCGGGCCTGGATGTGCTGGCCAGCGTCCGGGCCGAACTGTGTAGTGGCTGGATCAAAGCGGTCGCAGAAGGCGTAGGCAAACTTCAGGTCTTTCACTCCGAGGGCACCGAACAGGCGTGCCTCGAAGGAATGATCCTCAGGGTTCTGGATCAGCGTGGGCCAGCCGTCCGCGCCCGGGGCCAGGGCAGGGCCGAAGAAGACCACGCCGGGCAGATTCTTCAGGCGCAGTGCACAGGTGCCATCGGTTACGCCGGCCATCGGCAGGAAGTCGATGGTGCGCGACAGGCGCTGCTTGCGGTTGAAGGCGATATCGATCTCGCCGCCCGCTGCGCGGATCGCCGGGGCCTCGGCCTCGAACGTGAGGGTCTCCAGTCCCGCAGCGCGCCAGGCATCCAGATCCTGCGCCCCATACCGGCTGGGCAGGAACAGGTACGCGGGCTTGCTGATGGCCCGGATCGCCTCCAGGAGCGACTCCGAATAGATCGGCGCGTTCACCAGGATGCCGCCGAGCTCGAGGTCGTCGATCAGCCACACGGCCGGTTCCGAATCGCCGATCCGGTAGATGGTCCGGTCACGCAGTTCGACCAGTGGGGCGCTGATCAGGGGTTCACTGGCCATCGGGTTTCTCCGTCGACAGGGTGGCGGGGCGAGGTTCGATCTCGGTCATGGTGGTCTCGATCCAGCTCTCGGCTTCGGACAGCACCTCGACCGGCTTGCGACCGGCGGTCTCGATCGGCGCCCCGATCACTACCTCGATGGTGCCGGGATAGCGCCGCAGGCCCTTTTTCGGCCAGAAGCTCCCGCTGTTCAGCGCCACCGGCAGGACCGGGTAGCCGGTGCGCACCGCGAGCATCGCGCCGCCCTGACGGTAACGCCCGTGTTCGCCCGGGGCCACGCGCGTGCCCTCGGGAAACACGATCACCCAGCGGCCCTGGTCCAGGCGCTGCTTGCCTTCGGCCACCAGGTTCTCCAGGGCCTGGCGTCCGCCCTCGCGATCAATCGGTACCGGATCGAGCATGGACAACGTCCAGCCGAACAGGGGAATCCGCATCAGTTCACGCTTGAGCACCCAGGTCTGCATGGGAAAGATCGCGACGAAGGCCACGGTCTCCCAGGCCGACTGGTGCTTGGACAGCACCACATGCGGGCGCGAGGGGTCGATGTGCTCGCGCCCGTGCACCCGGTAATCGATGCCGCAACTGACACGCAGCCACCAGACGTTGAACCGGCCCCACAGGGTCAGGACACGGTAGCGGACGGGGCGGGAAAACGGCCAGATCAGCGGCGGGACCAGCAGCCCGAAGACCAGGATGGAGCCAACGAGCCCCAGCTGGAACAGCAGACCTCGGATCAGGGGCAGCATCGCCCGGCCCTACCCCGTCGCCAGGCGGCCGATGTCGGCCACGGTCTCGAACGCGCGACGCAGTTCACGCAGCAGGGCCAGGCGGTTGCGCCGCTCTGCGGCGTCCTCGGCCATCACCATCACCTGGTCGAAAAAGGTGTCCACCCGATCTCGCAGGCCTGCCAGTTCGCCGAGGGCATGCAGGTAGTCACCATCGGCCACCGCCTGCTCGACCCCCGGGCGCACGGCCTGCAGACCCTGGTACAGCTGACGCTCCTCGTCCAGCGCCAGGGCCTCCGGATCAAGTTCCGCCTCGGCCTCCTCGCCGGCCTTGCGCAGCAGGTTGTGGATCCGCTTGTTCGCGGCGGCCAGGGCCTCGGCCTCCGGGCGCTCGCGGAACAAGCTGACCGCGCGCACGCGGCGCACGAAATCCAGCGGGGCATCCGGCGCGACCGCGGCCACCGCCTCGATAGTCTCGTGCGCCTGCCCCTGTTCCAGCAGGTACCCGCGCAGGCGCTCGAGGATGTATTCGCGTACCGGTTCCACGGCCTGATCGGCCTCCGGCACGCGTTCGCGGATGGGTTCGGCGGCGGCCTGCAGCAAGGGGGTCAAGGCCAGCGGCAGTTCGCGCTCGACCAGGATGCGCACCAGCCCGAGCGCGGCGCGGCGCAGGGCGAACGGGTCCTTGGTGCCACTGGGCTGCTTGCCGATGGCGAAGATGCCGACCAGGGTGTCGAGACGATCGGCCAGCGCCAGCGCCTGGGCGAGCGGGGCGTCCGGCAGCTCGGATCCGGACTGGCGCGGCCAGTAGTGCTGCTCGATCGCGGCGGCGACGGTCTCGTCCTCGCGGTCGTGCAGGGCGTAGTAACGCCCCATGGTGCCCTGCAACTCGGTGAACTCGAACACCATCTGGGTGACCAGGTCGCACTTGGCCAGACGTGCGGCGCGCGCGGCGAGGGTCGCGTCCAGGTCCATCAGCCCGGCCAGGCGCTGCATCAGGGCCTCCAGCCGCACGGACTTGTCGCGCAGCGTGCCCAGGCGCTTCTCGAACACGACCGAGTCCAGCGCCTCCAGGCGTTCCTCCAGGCGCTTCTTGCGGTCCTGCTGCCAGAAGAACTCGGCATCCGCGAAGCGCGGGCGCAGCACGCGCTCGTTGCCGTCGCGCACCGCATGCGGATCACGCGATTCGATGTTGCTGATCACGATGAAGTGCGGCTGCATGCGGCCAGCCTCGTCGACCACCGGGAAGTATTTCTGGTTGTCCTGCATGGTGGAGATCAGCGCCTCCTGCGGGACGTCCAGGAAACGCGGGTCGAAACCGCCGGTCAGCGCCACCGGCCACTCGACCAGCGCGGTCACCTCGTCCAGCAGGTCCGCATCCACCAGCGCACGCCCACCCAAGGCCTTCGCCTGCTCGTGGACCTGCTCGAGGATGCGCTCGCGGCGCGCCTCGAAAGACGGCTCGACAAACCCCGGGCGACGCAGCCGCTCGGCGTAGTCGTTCCCGCGCTTGAGTTCTAGGGCGCCGGGCTGATGGAAGCGGTGGCCGTGGGTCTCCCGACCCGCTGTTTGTTCCAGCACGGTCATCTCCAGCACCTCGGGCCCGTGCAGCACGACCAGCCAGTGCGCGGGCCGCACGAACTCGGTACGGCTGCTGCCCCAGCGCATGCGCTTGGGTGTGGGCAAGGCGTCCAGCGCGGCCTCCAGCATCTCCGGCAGCAGTTCGCCGAGGGCGCGCCCCGGCTGCAGCTGACGAAACACCAGGTACTCGCCCTTGTCGGTGGTCTCGCGCTCCAGGCGCTCGACCTCGACACCACAGGATCGGGCAAAGCCCAGTACCGCCTTGGTCGGCTCGCCGGCGTCGTCGAAGGCCGCGGCCACCGCCGGGCCGCGGCGCTCCTGCAGCTGGTCCGGCTGGCGCGCGGGTACGCTCGGGAACAACACGGCCAGGCGCCGCGGGGTGGCGAAGGCCTCGGGCTCGCCCGGCTCCAGCCCGGCCTCGCGCAGGCGGGTGGTCAGGCCCTCGGCCAGGGCGTCGCGCAGGCGCGCGAGGGCGGTCGGGGGCAGCTCCTCGGTGCCAAGTTCGATCAGGAGTTCGCGGGCTTCGGCCATGTCGGGTCCAGGTTGGGTCCAGTACGCGCCGCGCGACCCAGGGGGCCGGCCGGCGCGGGATTGCGGGATTCAGGCGGCGTCGGGCTTGTTCGCGTCGTCTTCGGCACACAGCGGGAAGCCCAGGGCCTCGCGCGACTCGTAGTATTTCCGGGCGACGTTCCGCGACAGCTCGCGCACGCGCAGGATATAGCGCTGGCGCTCGGTGACCGAGATCGCGCCGCGCGCATCCAGCAGATTGAAGCTGTGCGAGGCGCGCAGCATCTGCTCGTAGGCCGGCAGGGGCAGGCCCAGCTCAATCATGCGATCGCTCTCGGTCGCGTGCTGGTCGAAGGCGGCGAACAGGGCGTCGCGGTCGGCATGCTCGAAGTTGTAGGTGGACTGCTCCACCTCGTTCTGGTGGTAGACGTCGCCGTAGGTGATCGCGCGGCCGTCCGGGCCGTTGGTCCAGACCAGGTCGTAGACGCTCTCCACACCCTGCAGGTACATCGCCAGGCGCTCGAGGCCGTAGGTGATCTCGCCGGAGACCGGGTGGCAGTCGAGCCCGCCCACCTGCTGGAAGTAGGTGAACTGGGTCACCTCCATGCCGTTCAGCCAGACCTCCCAGCCCAGCCCCCAGGCGCCCAGCGTCGGGGACTCCCAGTTGTCCTCGACGAAGCGCACGTCGTGGGTCAGGGTGTCGAACCCCAGCGCCTCCAGCGAGCCCAGGTAGAGCGCCTGGATGTCCGGCGGCGAGGGTTTCAGCAGGACCTGAAACTGGTAGTAGTGCTGCAAACGGTTGGGGTTGTCGCCGTAGCGCCCGTCGGTCGGGCGGCGGCTCGGCTGCACGTAGGCCGCACGCCACGGCTCCGGCCCGATGGAGCGCAGGAAGGTCGCCGGATGGAAGGTCCCCGCGCCCATCTCCATGTCGTAGGGCTGCAGGACCACGCAGCCGTGATCGTTCCAGTAATCCTGCAGGCGGCGGATCAGGTCCTGGAAGGTCGGACTACTGGGCGGGGTGCGTTCTTGCGACATGCGGGATCCCGGGTCAGGGCAAAGCCGACAGTATATCGGCCCGGCTTCGGCCACGGCCACCGCTCGCGTTGGCGCGAGCGTTTTGCATGCAGCCGAAGCGCGCCCATACTGGGGCCTTGATTCTGTTCGGGAGAGCGGCCCTGAGCGACCCCCTCGCCAATTCCGGACCTTCGGACACGCCGGAGAACGGCCACCGCTATCGCGATACCCGCCGGGTCACGTTGGTGGGCGCGGCCGTGAACGGCTTCCTCGCCGTGGCGCAGCTCGTCAGTGGCTGGCTGCTGAACTCGCAGGCCCTGGTGGCGGACGGCGTGCACACCCTGTCGGACCTGATCACCGACGGGGTGGTGCTGTTCGCCGCAAGCAAGGCCGCCGCCTCCCCCGATCAGGAACACCCCTACGGTCACGCGCGGATCGAGACCCTGGCCACGGTGATCGTCGGGGTCTTCCTCGCACTCGCGGGCCTGGCGATTGCCTGGGCCGCCGGCAACCGCCTGGTCGAGCCCGAGGCCATGACCGGCCCAGCGCCCGCGGCGATCGCCTTTGCCCTGCTGACCCTGGTGGCCAAGGAAGGCCTGTACCAGTACACCCACCGGGTGGCCAAGCGCCTGCGCTCGCGGATGCTGGATGCCAATGCCTGGCACCATCGCACGGACGCGATCTCGTCGCTGTTCGTGCTGGTCGGGGTCGGTGCGGCGGTGGCCGGGCTCCCGTGGGCGGATGCCCTGGCCGCGCTGATCGTCGCGCTGTTCATCCTGCATATCGCCGGGCGCCTGATCGTGCGTAGCGCGGCGGAGCTGATCGACACGGCCCTGGAGCCGGAGAAGGTCGAGCGCATCCACCGCACGATCATGGATGTGCCCGGGGTCAAGGATGCGCACATGCTGCGCACCCGCCGCCACGGCAGCGAAGTCGTCGTGGACGTGCATATCCAGGTCGCGCCGATGATCTCGGTCTCCGAGGGGCATCGGATCGCCGATGCGGTGTTCCACGCGGTGACCGACGAACATGAGCGGGTGAACGACATCACCGTGCACGTGGATCCGGAAAACGACGCGGAACAGGCCCGGAGTTCCATGCTGCCGCTGCGCCCGACGCTGGTGGAGGCGCTGCGCGAGGCCTGGGCGGACGCCCCGGAGCTGGATGCGGTGGAGCACCTGTCGCTGCATTATCTCGGCGGTCGGGTACACGTGACGCTGACCCTGCGCCTTGACGGGGCAGCCGCGCCGGCAGACCTCGAGGCCCGCACCCAGGCCCTGGCCGACCGACTGCACCACCATCCCGGGGTAGGCGACATGCTGGGCGAGGTCACGCTACTCTATCGGCCCTGCACTCATTAGGTGCGGGCTACCACGATGCGCACAAAAGTTGTGCAGATAAGGCACCAGATTGGTGCATCCAGGATGCGGCGGGGCGCCCCGGGTGCCCGTTTTTCGCGCGCCCGGGCCAAACAGGACCGGATGGCATGATGCCTGCATAATGAACCGCGACGCCGCGCAAGCGCCCGACGGGCCGGCCGGCCACCTTTGAAGACTCAAGTAAAGACCAAGGAGATCCCCATGTCCGCAGCCGACGTGCTGAACCAGATCAAGGAAAAGGAAGTTCGCTTCATCGACTTCCGTTTTACCGACTCCAAGGGCAAGGAACAGCATGTGACCGTGCCGGCCCACGACATCGACGAAGAGACCTTCGAGGAAGGAAAGATGTTCGACGGCTCGTCGATCGCCGGCTGGAAGGGGATCAACGAGTCCGACATGATCCTGATGCCGGACGCCGAGTCCGCGGTCCTCGATCCGTTCTTCGAAGACATGACCATGAACATCCGCTGCGACGTGGTCGAACCGGCCACCATGCAGGGCTACGACCGCTGCCCGCGCTCCCTGGCGCGCCGCGCCGAGGCCTACCTGCAGAGCACCGGCATCGCCGACACCGCGCTGTTCGGCCCGGAGAACGAGTTCTTCATCTTTGACGACGTGAAGTGGGGCAGCACCCTGTCCGGCTCCTACTGCCGCGTGGATTCCCAGGAGGCCTCCTGGAACTCCGAGCGCGTCTACGAGGACGGCAACATCGGTCACCGCCCGGGCGTGAAGGGCGGCTACTTCCCGGTCCCGCCGGTCGACAGCCTGCACGACATCCGCTCCACCATGTGCGAAGTGATGACCGAGATGGGCCTCGAGACCGAGGTGCACCACCACGAGGTGGCGACCGCCGGCCAGTGCGAGATTGGCGTGGGTCCCGCGACCCTGACGCAGAAGGCCGACGAGGTGCAGATCCTCAAATACGTGATCCAGAACGTGGCCCACGTCCACGGCAAGACCGCGACCTTCATGCCCAAGCCGATCGTCGGTGACAACGGCTCCGGCATGCACGTGCACCAGTCGCTGTCCAAGGACGGCAAGAACCTGTTCTCCGGTGACCTGTACGGCGGCCTGTCCGAGACCGCGCTGTACTACATCGGCGGGATCATCAAGCACGCCCGCTCGCTGAATGCCTTCACCAACCCGTCCACCAACAGCTACAAGCGTCTGGTGCCGGGCTTCGAGGCACCGGTCATGCTGGCCTACTCCGCCCGCAACCGCTCCGCCTCGCTGCGTATCCCGTTCGTCATGAACCCGAAGGGCCGTCGCGTCGAGCTGCGCTTCCCGGACTCCACCGCCAACCCGTATCTCGCCTTCGCGGCGATGCTGATGGCCGGCCTGGACGGCATCCAGAACAAGATCCACCCGGGCGACGCGATGGACAAGAACCTCTACGACCTGCCGCCGGAAGAAGAGAAGGGCATTCCGCAGGTCTGCCATTCGCTGGACCAGGCGCTGGAAGCCCTGAACCAGGATCGCGAATACCTGACCCAGGGTGGCGTGTTCACCGACGACATGATCGATGCCTACATCGACCTGAAGATGGAAGACGTCACGCAGATGCGCATGACCACCCATCCGATCGAGTTCGACATGTACTACAGCCTGTAAGGCCGCCGCTTCCGGCCCCTCGGGGCCGCGAAGCCATCAGCCGCCCCCGGCCCCTGGCCGCGGGCGGCTTTTTTGTGCCGGTCGCGCGCGATCCGTGCGCAACCAGCAACGGATAAGGGCGCTCACCCCCGTCGAGACCCCGACCGCGGCCCTGTTGGCAAGAACGAAAAAGGCCCCGCGGACCAAGATCCGCGGGGCCTTCTGGGTCACTCGGGGCTTGCACCCGTGATCAGGCGTGCCAGCCGAACTCCTCGGCCTTTTGCCGCGCCAGCGCCGGGATGTCGGTGGCGACGAACTTGTCGTGCAGCACCTGGACCCCGATCATGTGGTTGATCACCGCGTCCAGCTGAACCTGGGTGGCGGCCGGCGTGTCCTCGGACTCGTGCAGCTCGAACACCTGACGCACGCCCTCCGGGTCGAGCAACCCGGCCTCGGCGACCTTCTCCGGGGACAGATAGCGATCGGCCAGGGCCTTCATCGCCGCCCACTTGACCGGGTCGGTGTGCGCGGGCGGCGCCATGAAGGCGAACTTCTCGCGCTCGTAGAGCACCTTCGGAAGCAGTCCCTTCATCGATTCGCGCAGCACGTACTTCTCGGTCTTGCCCTTGATGCGCATGGTCGGCGGCAGGTGGGCGGCGAACTCGGCCAGGTGGTGATCGAGGAACGGCGGGCGCGCCTCCATCGAATTGGCCATGTCCATGCGGTCGCCGCCCCAGGTCAGGATCTGGCCCTCCAGCATGGTCTTGATCCAGACGTACTGAGCCTTGTCCAGCGGATGCCGGCCTTCCAGCATGTCGTCATCCAGGGCGTTGGCGATCGCCTTGCCCGGCTTGTAGTCCTGCATGCGCTCGCGGCGCTTCGGGTGCAGCAGGCCCGGCACGTGGTCGGCCGCGGCCAGCCACGGCTGCAGGCAGGACGGGGTGAAGCCCATCATCTGCGTGAAGTCGGGGTCGTTGACCTCGTCCTCGGCCAGCATCGCACCGGAGACCAGCTCGTTGGACTCGTTCAGCATCTGCTGCCAGGCCTGGCGGTCGGCCTCCGGCAGGGTATCCAGGCCGTGCAGGAACATGTCGCGGCGGAAGGCCGGATAGCCACCGAACAGCTCGTCCGAACCCTCGCCGGTGACGACGACCTTGTAGCCGGCCTTGTTCACGTGGCGGCTCATCAGCAACTTGGCGACACCCAGGGTGTTGTAGATGGTGCGCTCGGCGTGCCAGAGGGCCTCTTCGAAGTTGTCGTAGAGGTGGTTGGCGTCCAGGGTCATGATGTCCTGGTCGGCACCCACGCTCTCGGCCATCTCGCGGGCGATCGCGGTCTCGTCATAGTCGTCGTTGTCGAAGCCGATGGTGAAGGCCTTGACCGGCGCCTGCTGGCTGGCCGAGGCCAGCCCCAGGGTGATGCAGGAGTCGATCCCGCCGGAGAGGTAACAGGCGACCGGCACGTCGGCCTCCAGGCGCAACTGCACCGCCTCCATGAGCTGGTCGCGCACGCCCTCGATCCAGTACTCCTCGTCGGTCTCGCTCTCGGGCGGGCGCTCGGAGGCCAGCGGGAAGTCCATGTCCCAGTACTTCTCCTGGCGGATCTTCAGCTTCCCGTGGGCGCGCTCGACGATCACCATGTGGCCGGGCTTCACCTGCTGGATGTCCTCGAAGGCGGTGGTGCCGGGCACCATGGTCTGCATCAGCTGGTGGTAGAGGCCGTCATCGGAAAACTGGCGCGGCACATCGGGGTTGGCGAACAGCACCTTCAGCTCGGAGCCGAACACGAAGCTGCCGTTGGCCTCGGTGAAGTACAGCGGCTTGATGCCGAAGCGGTCGCGGATCAGTATCAGCCGGTCGTGCTTGCGGTCGTACAGCGAGATCGCGAACTCGCCACGGAAATGCTTGACCGCGTCCTCCAGCCCTTCGCGCTGGTACAGGTGCATGACCATCTCGGAGTCGCTCTTGGTGCGGAACTTCACCCCGCGCGAGGTGAGATCGGTGCGGATGCGCTTGTAGTCGTACAGCTCGCCGTTGACCGCGGTCATGATCTCGCCGCTGTCCATGCAGAACGGCTGACGGCCGCGGTTCTCGTCCAGGTCGATGATCGACAGACGCGCATGGGAAAAGCCCACACCGCGGTCATCCTGGGTGCGGTAACCGAAGCCGTCGGGGCCGCGGTGATACTGGATCGCGGCCATGTTGACCAGGGTTTGCGGGTCGACCTTGCGGGTCGGGTCGGCGTGAAAGATTCCTGCAATGCCACACATGGCATGTCTCCTTGGTTATCCGTTCGGGGCGAGCGGGGCGCGGGCCGGGCAGGCCCGGCGCGCCACGCCGCTCGCGATTCAACTAAAAGGCGGCGTCAGCCGTCCGGGGTATCCATCACCGCGCTGATGCGGCGTACCACCGTGGTCAGCAGCGCCATGCGCACGAATACGGCCCCGCGAGCCTGGGCGAAATACCAGTTGTGCGGGGTGGCATCGAGGTCGGTGGACAGCTCTTCACCTCGCGCCAGCGGATGCAGGACCACTGCGCCCTCCTTCAGCGGGGAGTGGCGATCCAGCTTCAGCCCCTCGCCCATCGCCTCGAAGGTGTCACCCACCCAGGCGATCGCGTTGATGTACACGACATCCAGATCCGGCAGCGCCGGGTCCAGGTCGTGCACCACGCGTAGCGAGATCCCGGCCTCTTCCAGTTCCTCGCGCTGACCCGGATCGAAATTCTCGTCCTCGCGCGAGACGAGCACGATCTCGTCGATCGCCTGCGGGAACAGGCTCAACAGGCGCAGCAGGGAGCGCACCGTGCGCATGCGCGAGGGCACCCCGATGATGCCGACCTTGATGCGCTGCTCCGGGGCCACCTCGCCGGTGAACAGCTCCGGGCGCCACTTGGCCAGGGCGTAGACGTCCGCCAGCGCCTGGGTCGGGTGTTCGTCGATCCCGTTGCCGGCGTTCACCAGCGGGATGCGCAGGTTCTCCAGCATGTTGTGCGCGGCCTCGCCGTCGGAGGAGCGCAGGACCAGAACATCGCCGTAGTTGTTGAACATCTCCGCGATGTCCGCCAGCGATTCCCCCTTGGCAATACCGGTGCTCTTGGGGTCGGTAATCGACATGACCGAGCCGCCCAGGCGGTGCCAGGCACTCTCGAACGACAGCCGCGTGCGCGTGGACGGCTCGTAGAACGCGCTGATCAGGATCTTGCCCGCCAGCGGCAGGTGCATCAGCGCCGGCGTGGTCTCGTACTGCGCCGCCAGGCGGAACAGCTGCAGCAGCTCGTCGCGCGAGAACTGCTGGCTGGAGACCACATGCGAGGCCGCCAGCTTGAGAAGCGGGTCGGGGTCTTCCTCCACCGCCGCCAGCAACGCCTTCGGCCGGTCGGTACCGGCGGCGCCGTCTTTCGGGTGGAGCACGTGCAGGGGATCTTCGGTGTAGTTCACCAGAGGCATCCTTTTTTCCAGTCGCGGATAAACAGGGCAATCAGCAGGATCGGGGTCAGGCTCGCCACCAGTGTGGCGATGATCACGATCACGGACAGGGCTGTAATGGAGATCGTCATGCGGCCACCTCGCCGTCCGGACGGGCCAGGCGGCCCCAGTCGAATGGCCGCGGCATCAGCCAGGTGCTCAGCACCATCACGGCCAGCGAGACAGCGGCCCCGACCAGCGCGGCCACATAGAATCCAATCAGGAAGTAGCTGGCCAGGCCAATGCCCGACCCCAGTATCATCGACCAGGCCGCGCCCTGCGGGTTCGCCCGCTGCCAGTACAGCCCGGCGACGATCGGCCAGATCGCGGAGGCCACGAAGGCGCCGGTGAAGTACAGAAGCTCGGCCAGCGAGCCGACGATCGGCAGCTCGCCGCGGTAACTGGCCGCCAGCCAGGTCACGAGGCCCAGGAGCACCACGATCACCTTGGTCGCGTGGAACTGGTGCTGTTCGCTGGCCTGCGGGCGGATGTGGCCGCGGTAGATGTCACGGGTCACCAGGTCCGAGGTGGCCGCCAGCAGCGAGTCGAGACTGGAGGCGAGCGCGGCGAAGACCACGATGAACACCACGATCGCCCCGGTCAGGCCCAGCACCTCGGCGGCCACCAGCGGCCCGACCATGTCCGCGGCGGGCACGTTGAGGCCCAGCGCTGGCGTGGCCAGGGCGATGAAGCCGGCCACGATCGGGATTGGCAGCCACAGCAGGCCGCCAAAGAGGTAGGCCCGGAAGCCCACGTTGCGGCCGAAGGCGAAGGCGCGCGACCACCAGACATTGGAGTGGAAGATCTCGCCGACGCCAAACAGCAGATTGTTGAACAGGAACATGATCGCGGCCGGGAACAGCAGGTTCAGCAGCTCCGGGCGCTCTTCCATCAGGTTGAAGTGGATCGCCTCGAAGCCGACCTTGTCGATGGTCAGCCAGGCGATGAACGCCGCGCCGGCGATGATGATGACGGTCTGGATGAAGTCGGTCCCGATCACCGCGCGCAGGCCGCCCAGCAGGGTGTAGAGCACGCAGACGGTCAAAATCACGGTCATGCCCACGCGGTAGTCGATGCCGGCCAGGGCGTTGATCAGCACGCCGCCGGCCATCGCCATCGAGACCAGCCAGCCGAAGGCGTAGATCAATGACACCACCAGGAACACCCGCCAGGTGAATTTGCCGTAGCGCAGCCGGATAAAGTCGCCGGAGGTAAAGCCCTCGGGCATCAGTTCGCGGATGCGCCGCGCCAGCGGCGCGAACAGGATCAGGCCCAGGGCCCCCAGCGAGTAGCCAAGCATGCCCCAGACGCCCAGTTGCAGCGCCAGCTGCGGGGCCGTCATCGTGGTGTTGGCGGTGACCCAGGTAGCCATCGCGGTGGCGGTGGCCAGCGCCAGGCCGACGTTGCGCCCCGCCAGCATGTGATCCTCGGCGGTCTTGTTGCGACGACCCAGCCACCAGCCCAGCACCACCCAGAGGACGCTGAACGCCGCCAGCAGCCCCCAGGCGATGGAGGTCGGGAGGATCGGGTCGTCGAGACCGGTCACGAAGCCTCCTGCACCTTCTTGATCTCGCGGATCGCCTCGTCGGTGGTCATCACGCGGGCGTAGCGGTCCTTGATGGTCGTGAGCGTGGCCTTCTGCATCTCCGGCGTCACCGTGGCCGTGGCGTCGTCCATCAGGGTGACATAAAAGCCCAGGTCGCAGGCATCCCGCACGGCGGTGGATACGCACTCGTTGGAATACACGCCCACGATGAACAGCGCGCTGATGTTCAGGTTGCGCAGGATGTAGTGGAGGTTGGTGGAGTTGAAGACCCCGCTGGCGGTCTTGTCCAGCACGATCTCGTCCCCGACCGGGGCCACCTCTTCGACGAACTCGGCATCCTTGGAGCCGGGGGCGGCATGCAGATTCAGGCGCTTGTGGCCCGGGCTGCGGTCGCGGCCGTCATGGGTCAGCGAGCGGATACGGGTATGGATCACCTCCAGCCCCTCTTCGCGGAAGGCATCCTGCAGGCGGCGCACATTGGGCAGCACCGTCTGCTCCAGGCGATTGAAGTAATACTCCTGGGCCTCCAGCGGCACGCCAGAGTCGGCGGAGTTCGCGAACACGCCGTGGCCGCGCGCGGCATCCAGATACTGCAAGTCGATGCACAGCAGGGCGACATGGTGCTCCCGCAACTCCTGACGCAGCACCGGCGTGGTGATCAGACTTTCCTGGTACTGCTCGCGCAGCGGATCCAGGGAGTCGTAGTCGGTCAACTGGGTGACGTTGTCGTGTTCGGCCATTCCGGGCGCTTCCTCTCGTCGCGATTTATTGCCGAGCGGCCAACGCCAGGGCACTTTGCAGGGTCAGGTTGGCGCCGGTCTCGATGTCTTCCCAGTTTGTCCATTCCGCGGCGGAATGGCTACGCCCCTGCAGGCTCGGCACGAAGATCATGCCCGTGCGGGTGATGCGGCTCATGCTCTGGGTATCGTGGGCTGCACCGCTGGGCATGGTGATGTACTCCAGCCCCATGCGTTCGGCCTGCGCCTCGATGGTCTGCACGACGCCGGGGTCACAACGCACCGGATCGATCTCGGAGAGGACGTCGAACTCGAACATCAGGTCGCGTCGGCGCGCCAGGCTGGACAGGGTGCGCCGGGCCGCATGGGCCAGCGCAGTCAGGACCTTCTCGTCGGTGTCGCGCACCTCGAAGGAGAAGGTCGCCATGCCCGGCACGGTATTCGCCGCCCCCGGTGCCAGCTCCACGCGGCCGATGGTGGCGCGCGAGTTCGGACTGCCGTGCTCCTCGATCAGGCGATTGATCTCGCCGCCGAACTCCGCCAGACCCTGGAAGGGATCGATACGCATGTCCATCGGCGTGGTGCCGGCGTGGTTGGGCTGGCCCTTCAGGCGCACCTCCCACTTGAACAAGCCGGTGATTGCCTCGACCACCCCGACACTGAGGCCGCGCCGGTCCAGCACCGGGCCCTGCTCGATGTGGGTCTCGATGAAGGCATGCAGGCTGTGCGGATCGCGCCGCGCGGCCAGCGCGTCGTCGGCGTTCAGCCCCCAGTTGGCCATGGCCTCGACCAGGGTCACGCCTTCGAGATCACGCGCATGGCTGATGCTCTCCGGGGTGAGCTTGCCGGCCATCGCCTGCGAGCCGAACATGCCGCCGAAGCGGCCCTCCTCGTCGGTGAAGTCGATCACCTCGAGCGGGTACTCGAGGTCGACCGCGTTCTCCTTGGCGGTGCGCAGCACCTCCAGCCCGATCAGCACGCCCAGTGCCCCATCCAGCGGCCCCCCACCGGGCACAGTATCCAGATGCGAGCCCATGGCCACTACAGGCCGCTTGCCGTCGTAGTCGAGGCGCCCGTGCAGGTTGGCGGCACCGTCCTGCCAGACATCCAGGCCGGCGGCCTCGAGGCGCCCGCGAAACCACTCGCGCCCGGCGCGGTCGCCGTCGCTGAATGCGCGACGATGCAGGCCCCGGTCGGCATCGCGGCCGATCTGCGCGAGATCGTTGATGTCCTGCTGCAGGCGCTGCATGTTGATCTTGAGATCCGTCATGGATACCTCCGAAAGCGGGCCCACCCCGGATCACGCGAGAACGTTAGCTCGACACGGATCGGCAGGGCTGGACCAAGTGAATCAGCTGCGCGGACGCCCGCGCAGGATGGCCCCGATCAGGACCAGAAAGACGACTGCGCCCACGGCAAAAAAACCGAAGGCTCGGGCCAGGCTGTGATGCTCCACCGACACCATGGCTTGATCGGCCCAGGTGTCCGGATCGGCATCCGCGGCGCGCAGGCGAAACCGGTAGTCACCATCGGGCAGGCCGCTGATGACCGTGCTGGTATCGCCGCCCTGATAGAGGATGCGCGCATCCGCGTGGTCGGGACCCGGGGCCTGCTCCAGTACCACGGGCCCATCTGCCTCCCACGCCAGGGTGAAGCCGCCATCCGTTGAGCGCTCGGGTGGCGCATCAAACGTGGGCTGCGCACCCGCCGCCAGTGGAAGGCAGAGAAGAAACGGCAGCAGCACGCGAAACAATCGCATCAGGGCCTCCGCGGCAGACGGTTCAGGACTTGCCGTCGAACGGCTGCAGGCCGGCCTTGGGCTCGGTGGTGTTCATCGCCTCGACCAGCAGGTCCAGGCCCTGGTCCAGCTCCACGAGACGTCCCTTCGGCAACGACTGCAGGGCGCGGTTCAGTTCGCCCTGCGGGGCGGCCGGTGCCCTCTCCAGCAGTTCCAGCCCGGCATCGGTGACGTAGAGCCGGACGATGCGCTGGTCCTTTTCCGGGCGCCGGCGCTCGATCAGACCCCGGTGTTCCAGCTTGTCCAGAAGATTGGACGTGGTGGAGGCATGCACTGATAACCGGCGCGACAGGTCGCTGACGTTCAGTCCCGGCGTGCGCTGCAACTCCCACAATGCCCACAGCTGCGAGGCGCTGATGCCGCAGGCGCGCTCCACCGACCGCGAATGCCCCTGCAGGGCGCGGATGATCACGCGCAGCTGGCGGATTACCGACCGCGCGACATCCGGCTCGGCCGGCGCACCGGCAGGGGTGCCGGATTCATCCTGGGGTGCCTGGTGCACGGCTTGGGTGGAGGTCATGAAAACTTCTCGCAATAAATCATTCGTCTATTTATTTTTGTACAAAAATAGTTTTATTGCAACTCGAGGTCGAACTGGCGAAATCGCGCCACGGGCTCTAAACAAGTGAGTTGGGGTACCTGCCCCGGCGAGAAACCCGCCTCCCCGCCGGGTCCGAGACGCGCGACCGAAGGGCCCCGAACCCTCGGGGCCACAAGGAGGAACACGGGGGCGGGTGTGGTGGTCACACCACAGTGCGCCGAGCTCGCGTATCTTGTTTACAACGCATTAGAAACTGCTTATAAACGTTGCCGGCTACGATCAAGACGCACAGACGCACATTCCGTGTCCGCCCAGGATGGCCTCTGGCGACACCCGAACCGCCCGACCAGAGAGGATCGCAATGAAGAAGACGATGAGCTGGACCCTGGCACCCCTTTCCGGTGCCGTTGCCCTGGCCCTGTTTTTGGGCCCGAATGTCGCTGCCGCGGAATACGACAGCATCCAGGTCGGCAACCTGGCGATCGGCGGCGCCCTGCGCGCGAACTACACCGTGGGTGACTATGAAGGAGACCGACGCGATTGGGACAAGGGCGGCGACTTCCTTCTCGATACTGCCCGGATCAACCTTGACTACGAGAATGGGCCCTGGCTCGGCAAGATGGAATACCGTTGGTACAACGATGCCGCCAGTTCCTACAATATGCTGCACACTGGCTGGGTAGGTTATAGGTTCGAAAACGAGAACCAGCTCGAGGTGGGCGTAACCCGAGCACCGTTTGGGCCGGGTGCGTACGGCGTCTCCCAGAGCTGGTTCTTCGACCAGCATTACTACGTTGGTCTTTCCGACAATATGAACCTCGGCGTCAAGTACACCATGCCGATGGGTGACTGGACGTGGGACGTTGGCTACTTCTACTCGGATGCCGGCTCTTACTCTGGCAACAACTCTGATGACAGTGCGCGATACTCTTACGACGTAGTCGACGAAACCGGAACAGGCTTCGAGGAACGAAACCAAGTCAATTTCCGCGGGATTTACAACATCCCCAATACTGAACACGAGGTCGGTTTCTCGGCACAATATGGCGAGCTGAAGAGCAATGGTCCTCAAAGCGACGGCGACATGTTCGCGGTCTCAGGACACGCAGTTAACCGCTTTGGCAACTGGACCCTTGCCAGTCAACTGTCGTACTACAAGTACGACGTAGAAGAGCATGATCTTCTCGATGTAGGCGGGGAGGTCTTCCGAAGTGACAAGCTAGTGCAGTTTGGGGCCTACGACTACTGGAATGAAGTAGCGGCAGAAGCCTGGATTCCAGCGGTCTCGGCCAGTTACTACCACGAGACTCCAAATATTCCGTGGCTGGACTACGTGATCCCGTACGCAGAATACAGCTCCGTAGTGAAGCGCGAGAGCGACTTCAACAACAGCGACCTGCTGGTTCTAGGTGCCGCTTGGGCTCGGGGGAACTGGTACATCTACACCGACCTCGCTTACTCCAACGGCAACGGCTTTGTTGGCGGTGATACCCCTTACGGCGAACAGCTTGGTGCCAATACCACCGACGACTGGGAAACCCGTATCAACATCAACTTCGGGTATTACTTCTAAGGGCGGTCGCGGAAGGTCGTCGCCGGACGGCCTTCGGGCGAAGCCGAGCCCGCACCGAATGGTGCGGGCTTTTTTGTGGCCGCCGAAAGCCACTTGGATCAGGTGCGGTGCGGCTACTCGCGAGCGGACGCCGGCGAGGTGTCTGGTCGGCCGGGCTGGGGCATACGGTCGGGGTTGGCCCAGCGCATCAGGGCGAAGGCGAGCAGGATGGTGGGGATGCCGATCAGGGCGGAGCTGGCGAAGAACCAGACCCAGCCGATGTGTTCGGCCAGCACGCCGGTGAAGCCGGCGAGGAATTGCCCCGGCAGGGTCATGATGGAGCTGAACAGGGCGTACTGGGTGGCGGTGTAGGCGCTGTTGGTCAGACTGGAGAGATAGGCGATGAACACCGAAATCGCCATACCACCCGATAGATTGTCGGCCATGATCGCGAACACCAGCCCATAGGTCTCGGGCCCGAGCGTCGCCAGCCAGGAGAAGGTGAGGTTGGTCAGCGGCGCCAGGATCGCGGTCGCGATCAGCATGCGCATGATGCCGAAGCGCACCACCAGCAATCCGCCCAGGGCCGCACCGGTCAGGGTCATGGCCAGGCCGAAGGCGGCCGCAATATTGGCGATCTCTTCCTTGGTGAATCCGATGTCCAGATAGAACGGGTTGGCCATCACCCCCATGAAGATGTCGCTGATGCGAAAGACCGCGATAAACGCGATAACAACGAGGGCGATGCGGCCGAAACGCTGCCAGAACTCGACAAAGGGGCAGACCACCGCGCCGATGACCCAGGCCTTGAGGTCCCGCCACCAGCCGGTATCCGAGGTGTTGTTGAGGTAATGGACCACGCGATCCTCGAGCCGGGCCGTGGCGGCATCGCGTTTCGCGACCTCGGGCTCGCGCACGATCAACGTGCAGACGACACCTACCAGCATCAGCGCGGCCATGGCGGCATAGGACAGGCTCCAGCTACCGACGGCGGCGATGTGCAGCGCCCCGGCCCCCGCGGTCAGCAGTGCGACGCGATAACCGAACACGTAGGCCGCCGCCATGGCGCCCTGGCGCTCCTGGCTGACGGCCTCGATGCGATAGGCGTCGATGGCGATGTCCTGGGTGGCGGCGCCAAAGGCGGTGAGCACGGCCAGGACCGCAACCAGCCAGAGCTGTTCGACCGGGTCGGTCAAGGCGATGCCGACCAGCCCGAGGATGATCACGGCCTGGGCGAACAGCATCCACGCACGGCGGCGCCCGAATATCCGGGTCAGGAGCGGCAGGGCCAGGCGGTCGACCACCGGCGCCCAGAACACCTTGATGCTGTAGGCCATGCCGACCCAGGACAGGAAGCCGATGGAGGCCAGCTCCACCCCGAGATCGCGCAGCCAGGCGGTGAAGGTGCCGCCGGTCAGCAGCAACGGCAGCCCCGCGGCGAAGCCGAGGAACAGCATCCCGATGACCCGTGGGTGGCGGTAGACCGCCAGGGCCGCGCGCCAGTCGCGGCTCGCGGGACGCTGCGCTTCAGCGACTCCGGTCATGCGCCGACGTTACCGAATGCGAGGAACATGCCCCGATCAGGGCTGGTAGTCATAGTCGATCCAGAACGGCGCGTGGTCGGAGAAGCGATCGTCGGTATGGATGTACGGGTCATGCGCGGTGGCCGCGATGCCCGGCGTGGCGATCTGATAGTCGATGCGCCAGCCCACGTTCTTGGCCCAGGCCTGGCCGCGGTTGGACCACCAGGTGTACTGCTCCGGGCGTTCGTCCAGCCGGCGGAACACGTCCACCATGCCAATCTCGTCGAACAGGTGGTCCAGCCAGGCCCGCTCTTCCGGCAGGAAGCCCGAATTCTTTCGGTTGGACTTGTAGTTGGTCAGGTCAATCTCGCGGTGGGCGATGTTCCAGTCGCCGCAGATGACCCATTCGCGCCCGTCCTGCATGCGCTCGGTCAGCCAGGGCCGGAAGAACTCCAGGAAACGCCACTTGGAATCCTGGCGATGGTCGCCGGAGGAACCCGAGGGCAGGTACAGCGAGACCACCGACAGGTTGCCGAAGCGCATCTCGGCATAGCGGCCCTCGTTGTCGGCCTCCTCGAAGCCGATGCGGGTCACGACCTCGTCCGGCTGGCGGCGGCTGTACAGGGCCACACCGCTGTAGCCGGGCTTCACCGCATCGACATAGACACTGTGGTAACCGGGTGGATGGAAGGGCTCGCCCTGGATCTGATGAATCTGGGCCTTGGTCTCCTGGATGCAGACCACGTCGGCCTCGGTCCCCGGGAGCCAGTCGAAAAAACCCTTGCGGGCGGCGGCACGGATGCCGTTGGCGTTCATCGAGAGTATGCGCATGGCGGGGAACGATACCGGCGCGCGCACGCGCAGGAAAGGGCCTGGCTGCGGAATCCGCGTGTCCCTGTGTCAGAATACGGCGTTTTACGACCGGAGCACCCCGATGACCGCCCACGCCTTCCTGGAATACGCCCTGCAACGCGACGTCCTGCGCTTTGGCGAGTTCACGCTGAAGTCCGGGCGAACCAGTCCGTACTTCTTCAACGCGGGCCTGTTCAACCGCGGCTCCGACCTGGCCCGCCTGGGCGAGTTCTACGCCCGTGCGATCGTGGACTCCGGCATCGAATTCGACCTGGTGTTCGGCCCCGCCTACAAGGGCATCCCGCTGGCGGCGGCGGTCACCGAAGCGCTGTTCCGCGACCACGGCATGGACCGCCCCTGGGCCTTCAACCGCAAGGAGGCGAAGGACCACGGCGAGGGCGGGAACATCGTCGGTGCGCCGCTGCAGGGCCGGGTGCTGATCGTGGACGACGTGATCACCGCCGGCACCGCCATCCGCGAATCGGTGGACCTGATCCGCGCAGCCGGGGCGACGCCAGTGGGCGTGGCGATCGCCCTGGACCGCGAGGAGCGCGGCCGCGGCGAGCGCTCGGCGATCCAGGAGGTCGAAGCCGACCTGGGCCTGCAGGTCATCCGCGTCGCGCGGCTGACCGATCTCGTGACCATGCTGGAGGATACGGGCCGCGCGCCCGAACACCTGGAGGCCCTGCGCGCGTACCGCGCCGAGTACGGCGTTTAGGGGGCGCGTACCGCGGCATCGCCCCCCGTCATTGCGAGGAGCGAAGCGACGAAGCACAAAAGCAGCGAAGCTGCGTTGAACGGCCGCAGGCCGGCCCGCAGGGCGATCGAAGCGAGCAACCTCCCGGAGCTGGCAGGGGCCGGGCCGGGATCGGGCGGTTCCGGACGGGGGTTGCTTCGTCGGCTACGCCTCCTCGCAATGACGGGGGCAGGGGTTTACGCGGGGTGGCGGCATGTGCGCCGATCGGCGCTACAGCAGTTCGGTATCGTCGTGCGAGTAGGCCGGGGAGCAGCTGCAGAGGATGTGCAGCGGCTCCGTGCCAGTATTGAGGATGTTGTGCGGCGTGCCGGGATGGATACAGACGGTGTCACCCACAGCCACCGGGAAGGTTTCCTCACCCAGACGCATCTCGCCCTGCCCGCGGGTCACGTGATAGATCTCCTCGGTGCGGGCATGGCGATGCAGGCGCGTGACGGCACCCGGCTCGACCACCGCCTCGGCCAGGCTCTGGGCCGCATTGCCGTGCACGTCAGGGTGCATCAGCTCGCGGATCTCGGAGCCGTCCTTCGTATCGTAGGCCGGTGTGTCGCTGTAGCGTGTGTGCATGGCGCGCTCCCTCAGGCCGAGGCCGGCACTTCCTCGAACAGGAGGCTGCGCCCGCCCATTGCAGAGGGCTTGGGCACGCCCATCAGCTCCAGCACGGTCGGGGCCACATCGGCCAGGCCGCCGCCGGTGCGCAGACGCCAGCGCTGCGAGTCGGTAATCATGCACATCACCGGATAGATGGTGTGCTGGGTGTGCGGGGCCCCGGTCACCGGATCCACGTATTCGTCGCAGTTGCCATGGTCCGCGGTGACGATCGCCGAATACTCGAGCCTCTTCGCCGCATCCAGCACCCGCCCGACCTCACGATCCAGGACCTGGACGGCCTCGATCAGGGCCTCGCGCTTGGCCGTATGACCCACCATGTCGCCATTGGCGAAGTTGACCAGGACGAACCCGTAGCGCCCGCTCTCCATCGCCTGGATGGTCTGGTCGGCGACCTCGGCCGCGCTCATCTCCGGCTGCTCGTCGTAGGTATCCACCGACGGCGAGGGGACCATCACGCGCTGTTCGCCGGCGTAGGGCTCTTCCTTGCCGCCGTTGAAAAAGAACGTCACGTGGGCGTACTTCTCGGTCTCCGCACAGTGGAACTGCGGGATGCCGGCGGAGGCGATGGTGCTGCCCAGAGTCGTCGACGGGCGTTCCGGCGGGAACGCGATCGGCGACAGGAAGCGCGGGTCGTACTCGGTCAGGCAGGTCTCGGAGACCGGGTGAAAGTCACCGCGGTCGAAGCCGTCGAAGTCGTCCATGCCCAGGGCCGCGGTCAGCTGACGCGGACGGTCATTACGGAAATTGAACAGCACGCAGACCGCCTCCTGTCCCAGCGGCTCGCCACCGTTGATGATGCGCGGGTTGATGAACTCGTCGTCCTCGCCCGCCGCATAGGCCGCCTCGATCGCCTCGCGCGCGGAACCGGCGGCCTCCCCCTCGGCGTAGGCCATCGCGCGGAAGGCCTTTTCCGTGCGCTTCCAGCGCTTGTCACGGTCCATCGCGTAGTAACGCCCGCACACGGTGGCGATGGCGCCGCCAGCGTTCGCCAGCTCTTCCTCCAGCGGATCGAGGTAGTGGAGCGCGGAACGGGGTGCGGTATCGCGGCCGTCGGTGATCATGTGCACCATCGGGCGCGCGCCCTCGCGCTGGCAGATCTCCACCAGGGCGCGCAGGTGGCGGATATGCGAGTGCACGCCACCATCGGACACCAGACCGATCAGATGCAGCGGCTGGTCCTTCGCGGCCGCGGCGCGCGCAGCACTGACCAGGGCGTCGTTCTCGTAGAAGCTGCCATCGGTGATCGAGTCGTCGATACGCACCAGGTCCTGGTTGATCACGGTGCCCGCACCCAGGGTCAGATGCCCGACCTCGGAGTTGCCCATCTGCCCATCCGGCAGCCCGACGGCGCGACCACAGGCGTCCAGTGTCGTGTGGGTATGAGTGGAGAGGTACTCGTCGAGGCGCGGCGTATCGGCCTCGGCGTAGGCATTGTTCAGCTTGGACGGGTTCACGCCCACCCCGTCCATGATGATCAGCAGGACAGGGCGGCGGGGGGTGGGACGCGGGTGTGCCATCGCGGGATCATTACCTGGGTCAATGGGTTACCCGGGTATTTTAGCAACTTCCGATGCTTGGCGGGGGCGCAGGCCTGCACAAATACGGCCGCCGGCGCGGTGACTCAACGATCGCGCGCCGTATCGCCATCCTCCTGCGATGCGTCCGCGTCGGGCTGGCCGTCGTCAGCTGGGCCCTCGCCACCCTGGCTCTCGTCCGCCACGGGCGCCGGCTCGGCGGGGGCGTCAGTGGCGAGTGTGCTCGCGGACTCGCGCTGGCGACGCAGTTCGGCCTGTTCTTCCTCGATGCGGTCGAGCTCGGCGTCCATCTCGTCGTCGGTCAACGGCGTGTACCCGGTGCGCGCGGCGGCGCTCGCGCCCCCGCCGGCGGATGCGGCCGCCGTGGACGAAGTGGCCCGCGTGGTGCCGGACGCCTTGCCCGAACCGCCGGGGCCACCGCGCGGCGTACCACCGCCGCCACCCGGTCCATCGTCGTCCGGACCATCATCGGCGTCGGCCGCATCGTCACCGCCCGCAGTCGCACGGCGTTGCGCCTTCTTGCGCTCCATGATGCGCGACAGGATCAGGCCAATCTCGAACAACAGCCACATCGGTAGCGCCAGCAGGGTCTGCGAGATGATGTCCGGCGGGGTCAGCACCATGCCGACCAGAAACACGCCGACAATCACATAGGGGCGCTTCTGCGACAGCTTGGCCGGGGTCGTGGCCCCCATGGAGACCAGCAGGATCGTTGCCACCGGCACCTCGAAGGCAATGCCGAAGGCGATGAACAGCATGATGACGAACGACAGATAGCGCGAGATATCGGTCATCACGGCCACGCCCTCGGGCGCCGTGGCCGTGAAGAACGCGAAAATGAGCGGGAAGACCACGAAGTAGGCGAACGCCATCCCCAGATAGAACAGCGCGGTGGACGACGCCACCAGCGGCAGCGCCATGCTCTTTTCGTGCGAGTAAAGTCCGGGCGCCACGAAGGACCAGACCTGATACAGCAGGTAGGGGATGCTGAGCACCACCGCCAGCAGCAGGGTCAGCTTGAACGGGATCAGGAACGGCGCGGCCACGTCGATCGCGATCATGCTGGTGCCTTCCGGCAGGTGCTGCATCAGCGGGCCGGCCAACCAGGTGTAGATCGGGTTGGCGAACGGGAACAGGATCAGGAACATCACCAGGATGGCAATGAACATCCTGAGGATGCGGTCGCGCAGCTCGATCAGGTGCGTGAGCAGGGTCTCGGTCGCTTCCGGACTCGGCTCGACCCCCGGTTTGGTCTTGCTCATGAGTGCTTGTCAGGGGTCTGGTCGTTGTGGGTGGTATCCGCTTCGGGATCAGAGGCCTCGCCCCCCCGTGACTCGGCAGGGTCCGGGGTACGCCGTTCGCGCACCGCCGGTTTCGTCCGCTCCGGACGCGGGCCATCGGAGGCGCGCGCCTTTTGCTCGGCGGCCAGCGCCGGGTCGTCGGTCATCAAGTTGCCATCCAGATCGCCCTGGGTGGGCACACGCCGAACCTCGGGCGCATCCGCGTCGTCGGCTGCCTCCGGCGCACCCGTGTCCGAAGCACGCGCCGACGCATCCGGGCTGCGCATGGATGGCTTGTCCCGCACCGCGGGCTTGGCCTTGTTCTCGGCCAGGGCCTTTTGCTCCTTGCCGGAGAGATCCTTGCGGGTCTTCGGCTTGCCCTCGATATCTTCGCGCAGGTCCCGCTCGGTATCCTCGATATCCTCGCGCAGACTGGTCTCGGTCTCGTCCATCATGTTCTTGAGCTGGCGGATCTCGCGATCCTGGCTCTTCAGCATGTTGCGCAGTTCGTCGGTCTGCAGCTCCTGCTCGAAGTCCGATCGCACGCTATGGACGAAACGCCGGGTCTTGCCGACCCAGCGCCCGATCTCGCGCGCAAGCCCGGGCAGACGCTCCGGCCCCACGACCAGAAGCGCCACCAGCACGATGATGATGATTTCCCAGAAGCCGATGTCGAACATGGGCTATCGCTCGAGCCTGGCCGCCGCGCAGGGCGCGAGGCTCAGGACTTCTTGTCCGATTGCGAGGCGTCGGAATCCTTTTCGCTGCTCTTCTTCACCTCGGCGTCGACCACCCGGCCTTCGCTGTCGGTCTGGTTCTCGACCTCGCGCGGCTCTTCGTCTTCTTCGCCTTCCTTCTTCTCGGCGTCGGGATCCTTGACCGCCTGGCGGAAGTTTTTCATCGCCGAGCCGATATCCCCACCCATGTTGCGCAGCTTCTTCGTGCCGAACAGCAGCACGACGATGAGCAGGACGATGAGGAGCTGCCAAATGCTGATACCACCAATACCCATGGACTCTGTTCTCCAGTCATACAACTTTGGGGTTAGCCTGAACGGCGCCAGGCCCATAATCAACTCTGGGGCACACCGGCCACTGTGGGCGTTCGTGCTGGAGTCGCTGTTTCTTCGCGGACAGGGCGCGGTGATTGCAGTGTAGCCGCGCCACATGAACGAACGCTTTACGGCCGGCGACTAAATGCGGCCCCCGGGGAAAGACCGATCAATGTACACGCTACGAATGGTCGGACCGGCGACCACTGGTTTCGCGCGCGGCCTTCTCGGCAACGCCCGACAGACCGAAACGCCGGCCCAGTTCATCGAGGACATCGTCCGGGTGCCGTCCGCGGGCCGCGAGCACCACCAGGGCATGAAACCACAGGTCGGCCATTTCCGACACCAGGGCGTCGGTGTCGTCGTTCTTGGCGGCAATCAGCGTCTCCGCCGATTCCTCGCCCAGTTTCTTGAGCATCTCGTCCAGCCCGCGCGCGTGAAGCTTCGCCACGTAGGACTGCTCCGGGTCGGCCTGGCGACGCTGCTCGATCACCTCGGCGAGCGCGGAAAGCACCTCGGCACCACCCGGACGAGCGGGAGTCGAATCGGTCATTGCGCGGCCACCTCGGCATCGTTCGGCCGCACCGGGACACCGGCCGCCGCCATTGCGTCCTTGGCCTCGCCCACCGTGTGCTGACCAAAGTGAAAGATACTGGCCGCCAGCACGGCATCGGCATGGCCCTCGGTCACGCCCTCCACCAGGTGCTGCAGCTCACCGACCCCGCCCGAAGCAATCACCGGCACGCCGACCGCATCGCTGACCGCGCGGGTCAGGGGCAGGTCGAAGCCGATACGGGTGCCGTCACGATCCATGCTCGTCAGCAGGATCTCGCCGGCCCCCAGGGACTCCATGCGCTGCGCCCACTCGACCACGTCCAGCCCGGTCTCGCGGCGGCCTCCGTGGGTAAAGACCTCCCAGCGCGGTGGTTCATTCCCCGTGCTGACCTGCTTGGCGTCGATCGCGACCACGATGCACTGGCTGCCGACCCAGTCGGCGGCCTCGCGCACCAGCTCGGGCCGGTGCACCGCGGCGGTGTTGATGGAGACCTTGTCGGCCCCGGCGTTCAGCAGGCGGCGGATGTCTTCGACCGCGCGCACGCCACCACCCACAGTCAGCGGGATGAACACCTCGCGCGCGACGGCCTCGACCACGTGCACGATGGTCTCGCGGTCGTCGCTGGAGGCGGTGATGTCGAGGAAGGTGATCTCGTCCGCACCCTGGGTGTTGTAGCGCCGGGCGATCTCCACCGGGTCCCCGGCATCGCGGATGCCGACGAAGTTGACACCCTTGACCACCCGGCCGGCGTCGACATCCAGACAGGGAATGATGCGCTTGGCGAGCATCTCAGGTTGCGAGGGCCTTGCGGGCCTCCTCCAGGGTGAAGGCGCCGTCGTACAAGGCCCGGCCGACGATGGCGCCGGTAATGCCCTCGTCCTCGCGGGCTGCGAGGTTGCGTAGGTCGTCCAGCGAGCTGATGCCGCCGGAGGCGATCACCGGCACGCGCACGTTGCTCGCCAGGCGCGCGGTAGCCTCCACGTTGGGGCCCTTCATCATCCCGTCGCGGGCGATGTCGGTGTAGACGAAGGCCACCACGCCGTCCGCCTCGAAGTGCTGGGCCAGGTCGATCACGTCGTGGTGCGACAGCTTGGACCAGCCATCCACCGCCAGCTTGCCGTCCTTGGCATCCAGCCCGACGATGATACGGCCGGGGAATTCCAGACACAGGTCGTTCACGAAGTGCGGCGCGCTGACCGCGCGGGTACCGATGATCACGTATTCGACCCCGGCATCCAGATAGGCCTGAACCGTGTCCTCGTCGCGCACGCCACCGCCGATCTGGATCGGCAGGTCGGGGAAGGCCTTGGCAATCGCGTGCACCGCCTTGGCATTGCGCGGCTGACCGGCAAAGGCGCCGTCGAGATCAACGATATGCAACCGCTCGGCCCCGGCATCGACCCAGCGCTTCGCCATCTCCACCGGGTCCTCGCCGAACACGGTGGAATCGTCCATGTTCCCCTGGCGCAGGCGAACGCACTTGCCTTCCTTCAGATCGATTGCGGGAATGACCAGCATCTTCGACTCCTCACGACGCCCCGGGACCGTCACCGTCCCAGCGCAGAAAGTTATGCAGCAGACGCAGCCCGCAGGCGGCGCTCTTCTCCGGATGGCACTGCATGGTGAACAACGAGCCCCGCGCCAGTGCCGAGGCAAAGGTCTCGCCATAATCGGTGCGCCCGGCGACATCGGCCTCGCGCTCGGGCTGCACCCGGTAACTATGGACGAAATAAAACCACGGGGTCTCCGGCAGGCCGTGCCACAGGGGATGCTCCTGCGCCGGCAGCACGCGGTTCCAGCCCATGTGCGGGATCTTCAGGCGCCGGCCATCCGGGCCCTGCATGGCGGGAAAGCGCGCGACCCGGCCCGGCAGGATGCCCAGCAGGTCGACGCCGCCGCTCTCCTCGCTGGCGTCCATCAGGATCTGCTGGCCCAAGCAGAGGCCCAGGAACGGGCGGTCGGCCGCCAGCTCCGGCAGCAGCCGGTCGAGCCCGCGATTCGACAGCGCCTGCATGGCGTCCCCGGCCGCGCCCTGGCCGGGAAACACCAACCGGTCGGCCTCGCGCAAGGTCTCGGGGTCGTCGGTCAGCAGTACGCGCTGGTCGCCCGCGGCCTCGTGCTCCAGTGCACGCACGACCGAGTGCAGATTCCCCATGCCGTAATCGATGACGGCAACAGTTTCCATGGCCGGGTCTCGTCCGTTGGTCCGTTACAGACTGCCCTTGGTGGACGGCGTGATCCCCGCGGAGCGCGGATCGAACTCCGCCGCCACACGCAGGGCGCGCCCGAAGGCCTTGAAGATGGTCTCGGCGACATGATGCGCGTTGTCGCCACGCAGGCAGTCGATGTGCAGGGTCATCCAGCTGTGGTTGACCAGGCCCTGGAAGAACTCGTGGAACAAGTCCACATCAAATTCGCCGATGTGCGAACGGCGGAAATCCGCGTGCATCTCCAGCCCCGGACGCCCGGAGAAGTCGATGACCACCCGTGAAAGGGCCTCGTCCAGCGGGACATAGGCATGGCCATAGCGGCGGATACCCTTCTTGTCCCCCAGGGCCTTGGCCAGCGCCTGCCCCAGGGTGATCCCGACGTCCTCCACCGTGTGATGGGCATCGATATGCAGATCGCCCTCGGCGCGCACGTCGAGATCCACCAGGCCGTGACGGGCCACCTGGTCCAGCATGTGGTCGAGGAACGGGATGCCGGTCTCAAGATGGCTTTGGCCGGTGCCGTCGAGGTTCAACTCGACGGCGATCCGGGTCTCCAGGGTGTCGCGGCGGACAGATGCAGTACGTTCAGTCATGTTCCGGTTCGGGCACGGTAAAAGGTCAGTGTAGCAAGGCTGGCCGTCGCCCGGTATGACACAGGGAAACACGGGCCTATTCACGCTAGGGAAACACTGATCAATGTACACACTCGCGTTGGCACCCCAGGTTTTCCGAGACAAGGCGCGCCGTGCAACGGGTAGGGTTCTACCCGCAAGCGGTGCAACGCAGGATCGGGGAACCTGGGGTGCCAACCCCACAAGCCATTGAAAGCAGGGGCTCGGCCGCTTTTGCGCGCGCACAGCGTTACGGCTCCCTTGTGCAGAATGACTGCACGGCAGTCACCGCGCCTTGTTCGCACGCAAAAGCGACTCGAGCGCGAGCGTGCACATTAATCAGTGTTTCCCTAGAGCAGCGTCGGGGCGGACAGCGGCCTCACCCCCGCCACTACATGCCGGAGGTCAGCTTCGGCCCCACCAATAACGCCTCGGGCACCACCGCCTGGATCGCCCCCGGCACTTCAGTGCAAAGCCCTGGCCGCGCGGTCAACGAGACCCACAGGGTGTTCAGCTTCAGGTTCAGCTCGACGAACGCGATATCGTCCCCATAGCTGTTCAGCACGCGCTCGATGGCGCGCGCCCGGGCATGGAGTTCGGAGCGCGGACGCTGGCGCAGCCCGGGGATCAGCATCATGAAGTCCGCCAGCCGGCGGCCTGCGGCGTCGCGCCGGGGCAGGCGTTGCCACAGGGGCTGGTGGGGCTCGAGGAGCAGCGCCGGGCGCAGGGCCGGATCGGCTTCACGGGGCGCGGGGATATCCGGGGACATGGCGGTGCGCTCGGCATGGACCTGTCTGGAGTGTAGTCCACGCCAGAGAGACGCTGACCACAGAAACCCGATGACCGGACACAAAAAAGCCGGGGACCAGCCCCGGCTTCTTCAAAGAGAGTGGGAACCCTCTTTTTACCGCACTTCGACGTCGGTCGAGTCGGATTCACCCTTGTTGTCCGTCCAGGAGACGGTCACGGTGTCACCGGCGGCGCCGTCGATCTCGCACTGCAGGAACGGGTTGCGGGAGACGGTGTAGTTCCAGTTGGCGGTAATGGCGGTGTCGCCATTGCGCGCAATTTCCACGGTTTCGATGAAGTGCGGGCCACCGTCGTCGTCGGGGACGAGCATGTCGTGGCTCATCAGCGCACGGATGTTGATAACGCCGTTGCTTTCTTGGGCGCGAACTCGGATAGACATATCTTAAACCTCCAGTAGTGTTCGGATCAGCGGTTGGGGGTCGGCGTTAGCCGCCGCAGCCACCGACCGTGACCTTCACTTCTTGAACCGTCTTGTACCAGGTGTCGCCGGACTTCACGGCGGCGATCACGTTGGAGGACTCGCCCATGCGGATACGGCCAGAGATGTTCGCATGCGCGCCATCGGCCAGCACGTAATGTGCGACCAGCGGCAGGTTGTTCAGCTCGACGAACACGGCCATTTCGGTCACGTTGTCCAGGCTGGATTCGACCGACACCGGAACCACGGCGCCGTTCTCGGCGATTTCCGGGGCGCTCAGGGTGACGTCGCCATCGGCAATGTCGCTGGAGCCGGTGACGGCTTCAAAGGCGGCTTCGAGGCCTTCGGCGCCGAAGGCCTCGGACGGCCAGGCGGCGAGCAGCTTGCTCGGGGCGAGCAGACCGGCCCCGACGGCGACACCGACAGTACCGGCGGCGAGAGTGCCTTTCAGGAAGACACGGCGCTTGGTGCTAATCATGGATGATCTCCTCTCATCTTGTGGGTCAGATCCGGATTATCCGGGACGTCTTGGCGGCGAACCGCGGTGACGCCTGTTGCTTTGGACGGCGAGCGGCAGGTCTCTATTCCCTGCGGATCGGGCTCCGCCCCCTGACCAGCTTCAGTGGTCTTTTGCTGGTCTCGCAGATGCATCGTCCCAAACCTGGCTGAATCATTGATGAACGAATCATCGCCGTTCACGATCGGGTAAATTTCGTCGGACAGATACCGCAGCATCTATCGCTAGCACCTGAAGCCAGGGGCGTATCAATGGCACACTATCGCCTCTTGATGCAACGAACCCCGGATCCGACCATGTTCTCCTGCAAGGCCCAGTGGCTCCTGATTGCCGTGATCGTCGTGCTCGGCACGATGCAGATGCTCTCCGCCTGTGGTCAGAAGGGCGATCTCTATCTGCCCGATGACGACGAAACCGAGGAGCGGCGCTGAATGGACTACTTCGATTACCACCGCGGCACCCTGTTCTGCGAAGGCGTAGCAATGGACCGCCTTGCAGAGCTGGTCGGCACCCCCGCGTACGTGTATTCCCGCGCCACGCTGGAGCGCCACTTCCGCGCGTTCAGCGAGGCCCTCATCGGCACCCCGCACCAGGTCTGCTTCGCCGTGAAGGCGAACTCCGCGCTGGGCGTACTGAATGTGCTGGCGCGCATGGGCGCCGGTTTCGACATCGTCTCCGGCGGCGAACTGGAGCGCGTGCTGCGCGCCGGGGGCGATCCGGCGAAGGTCGTGTTCTCCGGGGTCGGCAAGACCGCCGCCGAGATGCGCCGGGCCCTGGAGGTCGGCATCCACTGTTTCAATGTCGAATCCGCCCCGGAGCTGGACCGGCTGGAGGCCGTCGCCATGGAGATGGGTGTCCTGGCCCCGGTGTCGATCCGGGTAAACCCGGACGTCGACGCCGAGACCCATCCCTATATCGCCACCGGGCTGCGCGAGAACAAGTTCGGCGTCGCCATCGAGGAGGCACCGGCGCTGTATGCCCGGGTGCGCGACAGCCAGCACCTGGAAGCAACCGGCGTCGACTTCCACATCGGCTCGCAGCTGACCCGCATCGACCCATTCACCGACGCGCTCAAGCGCGTACTGGCACTGGTCGACGAACTGGCCGCAGACGGCGTCGAGCTGGAACATATCGATGTCGGCGGCGGGCTGGGCGTGCGCTACCGCGACGAGACCCCACCGGAACCGGATGCCTGGGCCAGCGCCCTGCGCGAGGTCCTGGGCGATCGCCCGCTGAAGGTCCTGCTGGAACCGGGGCGCGCGATCGCCGCGAATGCCGGCGTGTTCCTGACCCGGGTGGAATACCTGAAACACACCGAGGCCCATGACTTCGCGATCGTCGACGGCGCGATGAACGACCTGCTGCGCCCGGCCCTGTACGGCGCCTGGCAGGAAATCGTCCCGGTGGTACCGCGCAGCGACACCGAGACCCGCACCTACGACATCGTCGGCCCGGTCTGCGAGACCGGCGACTTCCTCGGCCGCGAACGCGAGCTGGCGCTGGCCGCCGGCGACCTGCTCGCGGTGCGCTCGGCCGGCGCCTACGGCTACGTGATGTCCGGCAACTACAACTCGCGCCCGCGCCCGCCGGAGGTAATGGTCGACGGCGACCACTTCCAGATCATCAACCGCCGCGAGCAGGTCGATCACCTGATGATGCGCGAAAGCATGCTGCCCCGGGATCCGGAGGACCAGGACCCGTCAGGGAGCATCGAGCCGTGATCCCGCGGCGCCCGGAGCCGGAGTTGATGCTGGAGCCGGAGCAGGCCCGTGCCTACGCCGAGGCCGACTTTGCCGCCCCGCACGAGGGTTTCGTCGACGCCTTCGCCGAGGCCTTTCCCGGGCCCGTGACCGGGCCGGTGCTGGACCTGGGCTGCGGCCCGGGCGATGTCTCGCTGCGCTTCGCCACGCGCTACCCCGACTGCGAGGTCGACGGCCTCGACGGCGCCCCGGCAATGCTGGCGGCCGGCGACGCGCTGATGGCCGGGCACCCAGCCGCGGACCGGGTGCATCTGGCCGAAGGCTGCCTGCCAGAGGCGCGCGGACCGCGCGCGCCATATGCCACGATCATCAGCAACTCCCTGCTGCATCACCTGCATGACCCGGCCGCTCTGTGGCAAACCATTGCGCGTGACGGCGCGCCCGGCGCGGCGGTGTTCATCATGGACCTGCGACGGCCGGATACGACCGAGACGGTCCGGGCCCTGGTCGCGGAGTACGCCGCCGACGCGCCGCCGGTGCTGCGCCACGACTTCGAGCACTCCCTGCATGCCGCCTTCACGCCCGACGAGGTACGCGAACAGCTGGCAGCGGCCGGGATCGAGGGCTTCACGGTGACCATCACCTCGGATCGCCACATGACCATTGTCGGCCACCTGCCGGAGACCGCCTGATGCGCCTGGACTTCACCAAGATGCACGGCCTGGGCAATGACTTCGTGGTCATCGACGGCATACGTCAGAACGTGCGGCTCGACGAGCCAACGCTGCGTCACCTGGCCGATCGCCACTTCGGCATCGGCTGCGATCAGATCCTGCTGGTGGAGCCACCGGGCGATCCGGCGCAGGCGCTGTTCCGCTACCGCATCTTCAATGCCGATGGCTCCGAGGTGGAGCAGTGCGGCAACGGCGCGCGCTGCTTCGCCCGCTTCGTCCGCGAGCAGGGCCTGACCGAGGCCCGCGAGATCCCGGTCGAGACCCTCGGCGGGCGCATCGTGCTGCATGTCGAGGACGACGAGCAGGTGCGCGTGGATATGGGGCGGCCGGAGTTCGCACCGGCGCGCATCCCGCTGCTCGCCGAGGCCGAGGCCGATGCCTACACGCTGGATGTGCAGGGCCACTCGATCACCCTGGGCGCGGTCTCCATGGGCAACCCGCATGCGGTGATCCTGGTCGACGACGTGGCCAGCGCACCGGTCCACGAGATCGGCCCGATCATCGAACGCCACGCAAGCTTCCCGCGCCGCGTCAATGTCGGGTTCGCCGCACTGCGCGACCGCGGACATGTCGACCTGCGGGTGTTCGAACGCGGGGTCGGCGAGACACTCGCCTGTGGCAGCGGCGCGGCCGCCGCGATGGCCGTATTGCGACGCCGCGGACTGGTCGACGACAACCTCGAAGTGACCCTGCCGGGCGGGACCCTTGTGCTAAGCTGGACCGGACAGGCCGAGGCTCCGGTTTGGCTGACCGGGCCGGCCACCACGGTATTCAACGGCTGGATCGATCTATGACTGGGCAGCAATCCTCCAACGCCTCTGCGGCAAAAACCAAGACCCCCAAGACCCGGGCTCCGGAAGACCGCACGATCAGCGCGGCCGACGTCGAGGCCTACCTGCGCGAGCATCCCGACTTCTTCCAGGACCACCTGCCGCTGCTGGACATCCTGCGCCTGCCGCACCCGACCGGTGGCGCGGTGTCCCTGCTGGAACGCCAGGTCGCCCTGCTGCGCGAGAAGCACCGCGCCATGGAACAGCACATGGGCGAGCTGGTCGAGCGTGCCCGCGACAACGAGCGCATGGGCCAGCACCTGCACGAACTGGCCAAGACCCTGATGCGCGCCGAGAACCTGGACGCCGTGCTGGCGCTGACCCAGGACGCCCTGCGCAACGAGCTGGGCGCGGAACGCGTCAGCATCCGCCTGGCCCACCGCGAGGTCGACGACCTGCATGCGCTAACCACCAGCGAGCTGGCCACCTTCGACCCGCTGTTCAGCCGCGGCAAGGCCCAATGCGGTCGCGTCCCGGCCGAGATGCTCGACGTGCTGTTCGACGACGCCGAGGAGATCGGTTCGGCCATCCTGATGCCGTTGGGCAATGAATCCGACCATATCGGGGTACTCGGCCTGGCCAGCGAATCCGCGGACCGTTTCGAGCCCGACATGGGCACCTACTTCGTCACCCACATCGGCGACCTGCTGGCCGAATCGATCCGCTGCCATGTCGAGCGGGCCCACGCCGCTGCCTGACGCACCCGAGAAGGATGCGGATATCGCGGCCTTTCTGGCCCATTTGAGCGATATTCGCGGCCATTCGCCGCATACCGTACAGGCCTATCGACGCGACCTGGCCCGCCTGCGCGGGCTGCATAACGGCCCCTGGGATGCCCTCAAGGCAGCCGACATGCGGCGCATCGCCGGACAGCTGGCCCGCCAGGGCCGCCACCCGCGCTCGATCCAGCGCTTCCTGTCCGCCGTGCGCGGCTTCTTCGCCTATCAGGTCGAACAGCGGCGCATGCCGGCCAATCCGGCCGCCGGCATGCGCGGCCCGCGTGCCGGGCGCCCCCTGCCGCGCGATCTCGATGTCGATCAGACCCAGCGGGCACTGACCCCGGCGGAGGGCATCGAGCCGAATCTGGCGGCACGCGACCAGGCGATGCTGGAGCTGCTGTATTCGTCCGGGCTGCGCCTGTCGGAACTGACCGGACTGGATCTGACGGACCTTGACCTGGATTCCGGGCTGGTGCGCGTGCTCGGCAAGGGCCGGCGCGAGCGCAGCGTCCCGGTGGGGCGTGTGGCGCGCGATGCGCTGCGCACCTGGCTGAAATGCCGGGGCGACTGGGCCACAGCAGACGAGCGCGCCGTATTCGTCAGCCGCCGAGGCCAGCGCCTCGGCAACCGCGCGGTGCAACGCCGGGTCGCCGAGGCCGGCCGTCGCGCCGGGCTGGATGTGCGCCTGCACCCGCACCGTCTGCGCCATGCCTTCGCCAGTCACCTGCTGGAGTCGAGTGGCGATCTGCGGGCGATCCAGGAACTTCTCGGCCACGCCAACCTTGAAACCACCCAGATCTATACCCATCTCGACTATCAGCACCTGGCACAGGTGTATGATGCCGCCCATCCGCGGGCCCGCCGGAGGGACTGATTCGGCGACGATCGCACCCACCAGGTGAACGATCCCGGGCCATCGCAACCCAACACCGTGCCCCATGACACTCAGCCGTAACAGGAGAGATCCGTGGAACAGTTTCGCGGCACCACCATCGTATGCGTCCGCAAGGGCGGCGCCGTCACCCTCGGGGGCGACGGCCAGGTTTCCCTTGGCAACACCGTGATGAAGGGCAACGCGCGCAAGGTGCGCCGCGTCTACCATGATCGCATCCTCGCCGGTTTTGCCGGCGGCACCGCCGATGCCTTCACCCTGTTCGAACGCTTCGAAGGGATGCTGGAGAAACACTCCGGCAACATTACCCGCGCCGCCGTCGAGCTGGCCAAGGACTGGCGTACCGACCGCGCCCTGCGCAAGCTGGAGGCATTGCTGGCGGTCTCCGACCGCGAAAACTCCTTCGTGATCTCCGGCAATGGCGACGTGATCGAGCCCGAGCATGCACTGATCGCGATCGGGTCCGGCGGCCCCTACGCCCAGGCCTCCGCCCAGGCCCTGCTGCAGAACACGGATCTGCCAGCCCGCGATATCGTGGAGAAGTCCCTGAACATCGCCGCCGATATCTGCGTGTACACCAATCACAACATCACCCTGGAGAGCCTGGACGCGGAGTAACGCGACCCGGCGCCAAGCGATTCGACCAAGGCCCATTTGCCATGACCGACATGACCCCCCGCGAGATCGTCCAGGAACTGGACCGCTACATCATCGGCCAGGACGACGCCAAGCGCTCCGTCGCCGTTGCCCTGCGCAACCGCTGGCGCCGCCGCCAGCTGCCGCCGGAGCTGCAACCGGAGGTCACACCCAAGAACATCCTGATGATCGGCCCGACCGGCGTGGGCAAGACCGAGATTGCCCGGCGTCTGGCGAAGCTGGCCCACGCCCCGTTCATCAAGATCGAGGCGACCAAGTTCACCGAAGTCGGTTATGTCGGGCGCGATGTCGAGTCGATCATCCGCGATCTTGCCGAGGCCGCGGTGAAGCAGCTGCGCGACGAGGCGATCAAGGAAAACCGCCTGAAGGCCGAGGACGCCGCCGAGGAGCGCATCCTGGATGCCCTGCTGCCAAGCCCGCGCAATGCCGGCTTCACCGAGTCCGAGCCGGACCACGCCAACAGCGAGACCCGCCAGAAGCTGCGCAAGCGCCTGCGCGAGGGGGACATGGACGAACGCGAGATCGACATCGAGGTCTCGCAGAACCCGCAGGGCGTGGAGATCATGACGCCCCCGGGCATGGAAGAGATGGCCAGCCAGCTGCAGTCGATGTTCCAGAATCTCGGCGGGCAGAAGACCCGCTCGCGGCGGCTGAAGATCGCCGAGGCGCGCAAGCTGCTGATCGAGGAAGAGGCCGCGCGCCTGGTCAATGAAGAAGAACTGAAGCTGAAGGCGATCGAACGCGTGGAACAAAGCGGCATCGTGTTCCTCGACGAGATCGACAAGGTCGCCAAGGGCAGCGAGAAGACCGGTGGTGGCGAGGTCTCCCGCGAGGGCGTGCAGCGCGACCTGCTGCCGCTGATCGAGGGCACCACCGTCTCCACCAAGCTGGGCATGGTGCGCACCGACCACATCCTGTTCATCGCCTCCGGCGCCTTCCACCTGTCCAAGCCGTCCGACCTGGTGCCGGAGCTGCAGGGCCGGCTGCCCATCCGTGTGGAGCTGGACGCCCTGTCGGCCGATGCCTTCGTGCGCATCCTGACCGAGCCCACCGCCTCGCTGACCGAGCAGTACACCGCGCTGATGAAGACCGAGGGCGTGGAGCTGCGCTTCGAGGAAGAGGGCGTGCGCCGTCTGGCCGAAATCGCCTTTGACGTGAACGCACGCACCGAGAATATCGGCGCCCGCCGTCTGCATACCGTGCTGGAGCGCCTTCTGCAGGACGTCGCCTACCGCGCCCCGGATGTCGAAGGCCCGGTGATCGTGGATCGCGCCTTCGTCGACGAACGCCTCGGCGACCTGGCGGAAGACGAGGACCTGTCCCGCTACATCCTCTGACGCGACCCGTCCAGCGGGCCGGCCATGCGCGGAGAGCTACCGCGCGGGAGGTTACTCGGGCGCCCCCCGGCGATAGGGATCGGGCCAGCCCGCGGGCGGTGGGTTGAAGCGCTTGTAGGCCCAGTTGTACTGCTCGGGACAGCGCCGGACCAGGGTCTCCACGTGGCGGTTGATCGCCGCGGCCGCCCGGGCAAAATCGCGATCGGCCACCTCCGGGCCGGCCACGACCTCGTGATAGCGATAGCCCCGGCCCCCGGGCAGACGCTCGGCAAACAGGAATACCACGTGATCCGCGCGCCCGCGCAGCAGGCGCGGGAGCAGGGTCATGGTCAGGGCCGGACGCCCGAAAAACGAGGCGTGCTGGCCCGAGGCGCCCTTGGGGCTCTGGTCCGGCAGGATGCCGATGATCTCGCCGCGGTCGCGGGCCTGTTGCAGGATGCGCAGGCCACTGCGATCGGCCGGGGCCAGCTCGGCCCCGGTGGAGGCACGGGCCTCGCGCACCCAGCGGTCCACCTCCGGGGTCTTGAACGGGCTGTACAGCGTGGCCATCGGTCCGTGGCAAGCGGCATGCAGTCCGGCGAATTCCCAGGAACCGAGATGCGGGGCGCACAGGAACAACGCCCGACCGGCGGAGCGCTCGCGCAGGCGCGCGTACTGCGGCGGCTGGACGGCCAGGGTCTCGAGGCTCTCCGGAGGCGACTGCCACAGCCAGGGGGACTCGGTCAGGGCCCGGCCCATCGCCATCAGGGAGCGCCGCCCCACCCGCCGCCGCCACGCCGGGTCCTTTTCCGGAAAGCACAGCGCCAGATTGATGTGGGTGATACGGGCCGCGCGGGTGGGCAGGTACCACACCAGCGCCCCGACCGCGCCGCCCAGGGCGTGGTTCACGCGCAGCGGGAGGCGCGCCAGCAGGCGCAGGCCCACCCCGATCAGGCGATCACGCAGATGCCGACGTCGGGCCATGTTCGGACACTGCGGATTCGGTGGTTGCGGACGCGCTCGGCGGTGGATCGCGCGGAGGAATGCCACCCTCGGTCATCAGGGGCTTGAGGGTGGTGCGCAGGTTGCGGAACAATCCGGGGTGCTGCGCCTCCTCCTGCGCCAGCAGCTGTTTCATATGCTCGCGCTGGGTGGGCATGGCGAAGCAGGCGGGGCAGTTGTCGAGGATCACCGGGAGCCCCGCGGCGTCGGCAAAGTCGCGGGTCTGGCGTTCACGCACGTAGACCAGCGGGCGAATGACCCGCAGGTCGCCGGCGTCGATCGCGTAGTGGGCCTTCATGGTGCGCAGCTGGCCGCCATGGAAGGCGCTCATCATGAAGCTCTCCGCGAGATCATCGAGGTGCTGGCCCAGCGCCAGTACGTTGTAGCCGTGTTCGCGCGCCGTGCGATACATCAGGCCGCGCTTCATGCGCGAGCAGAAGGAGCAAAACGAGTCGTTGTCCATGTGCGCATCGGCCAGCTCGGCGATGGGCTCGGACACGAAGTGATAGGGGATGCCGTAGCTGCCCAGGTAATCCATCAGCCGCTGCGGCTCGAATCCCTCGATCTCGGGGTTGATCGTGACCGCCCCCACCTCGAAGTGCACCGGGGCCCGCCGAGCGAGGTTGTGCAGCAGCCACAGCAGGGTCAGCGAATCCTTGCCACCGGACAGGCCCACCAGGATGCGGTCGCCCTCGCGGACCATGTCGAAGTCGGCGATGGCGCGCCCGGCGAGGCGGCGGATCGAGGCGGGAACGGCGGGTGTCTCCATGGGCCCGCAACATAGGCCGGCGGTCGGCTGCACGCAAGCCCAACCCGCAATGGTGGCGCAGGATTTCGGTGCACACCGCGCCTCCCGTGCACCAGAGATGAACACCCGTCGCTCTCGCACAGGGCAGGGGTTGCGACCTGGGGGCACCGGGGCGGCGAATGGCGGGCGTCTCGCCGTGGCACCCCGCTTGCATGAAGACGGAGAAACCTACGTCCACCCGGGGAACCCGATGCACGACCGCAAGAGCCTCAGCCTGGCCGCCGAACTTCGGCGAAACCTGCGCGCCGAATTCCCCGCGGTAGCACGGCTGTCGGTCAGCGACCCGGACTTCATGGAGGCCATCCTTGATTACGCTGCGCGCTCGCAGTCGAGCATGGTCGAAGCGGCGGCGCTGACCCTGCGCAGTCAGCTGGAGGGAACGGGATATCTGCGAACACCCGCACCCGCGAAGACGCAACCAGAAGACGGGGCGCAGGTAGAACACCGGCCTGCGCAGCGGCGTGTCTATCGCGGGCGGGTAATCGAGGACCCGGAGTAGGGCCGGATCGGCGGTTGCGGGAAGAGCCCGTAGGGTTTCGCCCACGCTGCGTTTTGGCGACACTCGGGGTTTTGCCCGGAGGGCTTCCATGGACGCGCTGTATCCCGAGATCGAGCCCCACGGTATGGGGCGCCTGCAGGTTGGCGACGGCCACGAGCTGTACTTCGAGGAATGCGGCAATCCGGAGGGGATACCCGTCGTGTTTCTGCATGGCGGGCCCGGCTCGGGTTGCGAAAGCTGGCACCGCCGCTTCTACGATCCGGAACGCTACCGCATCGTGTTGTTCGACCAGCGCGGCTGCGGACGCTCGACCCCGCACGCAAGCCTCGAGGCGAACACGACCTGGCACGCGGTCGCGGACATCGAGCGCCTGCGCGAGCACCTGGGAATCGAGCGCTGGGTGGTATTTGGCGGGTCCTGGGGCTCGACCCTCGGGCTGGCGTATGCCCAGAAACACCCGGAGCGGGTCCTGGGCCTGGTGCTACGGGGGATCTTCCTGTGCCGCCCGCAGGATATCCAATGGTTTTACCAGTCGGGCGCGGACCGGTTGTTTCCTGAGGCCTGGGCCGACTACGAGGCACAGATCCCGGATGGCGAGCGGGCGGACATGGTAGGTGCCTACTACCGGCGGCTGACCGCCAACGACCGTGCAGTGCGCGAGGCCGCGGCCCGCGCCTGGTCGAGCTGGGAAGGGCGCACCTCCTGTCTGATCCCGAACCACGACGTGATCGCGCACTTCGAGGCGCCGGATGTGGCCGTGAGCCTGGCCCGGCTGGAGTGCCACTACTTCGTTCACGAGACGTTCCTGGAACCCGACCAGCTGCTGCGCGATGCCGGCCGGCTGCAGGGGATTCCCGGCACCATTGTGCACGGCCGCTACGACGTGGTGTGTCCGGTGAATCAGGCGGTGGCCCTGCACCAGGCCTGGCCACAGGCGCAACTGGAGGTCGTACCGGACGCCGGCCACTCGGCGGCGGAGCCGGGCATCGTGCGCCGACTGGTCGCAGCCACGGACCGACTGGCAGGGGAACTGTCCGGGCACATCGAGCCCGGCACTGGACGGGGGCAGGCGTGATCGCACTGATCCAGCGCGCAAGCGCGGCGCGGGTCACCATCGACGGGGAGGACGTCGGGGCGATCGGGAGCGGCCTGGTGGCTCTGGTGGCCGTGGAGCCGAACGATACCGAGGCGAGCGCGGAACGGATGCTCGACCGGCTATTGGGCTACCGGGTATTCGCGGACTCGGCGGGCCGAATGAACCGGAGCCTGGGCGAGACCGGTGGCGGGCTGCTGCTGGTGCCCCAGTTCACCCTGGCAGCCGATACGCGCAAGGGGATGCGACCGAGCTTTTCCGGATCGGCGAGCCCCGAGCATGGCGCAGCGCTGTTCGATTGGCTGGTACGGCGGGCAGGCCAACGCCATGAACCCGTGGCCAGCGGGCGTTTCGGGGCGGACATGCAGGTCAGTCTGACCAACGACGGCCCGGTGACCTTCTGGCTGGAGGCCAGGGGCCAGTAAGGGACGATCTCGTGGACACCCACGATGAGGCTCAAGACGGGCGAAGCACAAAGGACACGGACAAAGGCCAGGGTGACGCACATGGCCTGACCCTCTATTTGGGACCGACCCACGGAACTGGCCGGGGCCGGATGCACCGCTACTTGCCGGTCATTTGATTGCCCGGCATTGCCACTGCCATGACGTGCACCTCAGTGGATGTCTGTCTGCCCCGTGTCCTCGGTGACGAACAAGCAGGTGTCGCGACCCCAAACGAAAAGACCCGGCGCGAGGCCGGGTCCTGGCGGGCGATGATCCGGGCGTGGATCAGGCCGCGCGGCGCAGGAACGGACGCTGGCCGGACTGGACCGCGCGACGGATGAAGTCGGCGCGGCCGGCCTCGCGCTGGTTCAGGTTGTCGGCGCATTTCGACGGCTCGTAGGCTGCGGCGGAGAGCATGACTTCCAGCTCGCACAGGTCGACCTTCGGCTCTGTCAGTTCGTCCGGGTTCGTGTTCAGCTTGCGGCCGACTTCCCAGAACATGCGGGGGTTCCACAGCTTGGTCTGGATTCGCGGGGACTGGAACAGGGTGACGCAGCGGTTGTTGAGCTCTTGCTGATCCATAAGGTGCTCCTGTGACAGGTTATTCAAGCGCACCAAAATCTAGCGAACCCGGGGCACGAATACAAGCGTCTCCTGATGGAATGAACGGTTGGGGCGCCGCACACTATTCCACGGTCACCGATTTGGCGAGGTTGCGCGGCTGATCCACATCGGTGCCCTTCAGCACGGCCGTATGGTAAGCCAGCAACTGAAGCGGGACCGTGAACAGAACCGGAGCCAGCCAGGGACTGAGGGCCTCGTTCTGCGGGAGACCGACCCAGGTGTCCTCGGGTTCCAGCGCGCGCGCGGCGTTGGATTCGCCAATGACGATCAGCTGCCCGCCCCGGGCCCGTACCTCCTGCAGGTTGCTGGAAAGTTTCTCCAGCTGGGCATCGTCCGGGGCGACGGCCACGACCGGCATCTCGGTATCCACGAGTGCCAACGGACCGTGTTTCAGCTCGCCGGAGGGGTAGGCCTCGGCGTGGATATAGGAGATTTCCTTCAGCTTCAGCGCGCCTTCCAGGGCAATCGGGAAATAGGCCCCACGCCCGAGAAACAGCGCATGCTGGCGCTCCAGAAGACCCTCGGCGATCCGCGCAATAGGCGTGTCGAGCGCGAGGATACGGGCCACCTGATCGGGGAGACTGCGCAGGGCCGCGACCGCATCGGCCCGCGCGGCGGCGGGCATACGGGCGGCGCTGGCGACCTGACCCAGCAGCAGGACCAGGATGGCCAGAGCCGCCAGTTGGGTGGTAAACGCCTTGGTGGATGCGACGCCGATCTCGGGTCCGGCATGGGTCATCAGGACCAGGTCGGCCGCCCGTGCCATCGTGCTCTCGGGCACGTTGCAGATCGCCAGCCGCGCCAGGAACGGCTCGTCCTGGGACTGACGTAGGACCGCCAGGGTATCGGCGGTCTCGCCGGACTGCGAGATCACCACCAGCAGGGTGCCCGGGGCGAGGACGTGGCGCCGGTAGCGATATTCACTGGCGACTTCGACTCGGGCCGGAAGACCCAGGTGCTCCTCGATCCAGTGGGCCGCGACCATGCCGGCGTGATAACTCGTTCCGCAGGCAACGATCTGCACGGCGGCGACATCGGCCAAGCGCTCGTCGCTGCCCGGTCCGAGGATGTTCTCGAGGATGCCGGCTTCGCCCAGGCGCCCCGACAGGGTTTCTTCCAGGGCGTGGGGTTGCTCGTAGATCTCCTTGAGCATGAAATGGCGGTACTCGCCCCGGTCCGCGATGCTCGCCTGGCAGCGACTCTCGCGGATACCGCGCTCAACCCGTTCTCCGGCGGCGTCGTGGATCTCGACTCCGTCGCGCGTGAGCCGGGCAATGTCTCCATCTTCCAGGTCGACGAAACGCTGGGTGACCGGAAGCAGCGCCTGCACGTCGGAAGCGGCGAAGGTCTCGCCAATGCCCAGGCCCAGCAGGACCGGGCTCCCGGAGCGGGCAACAATCAATTCGTCGGGGAAGTCCGCAAAGACCGCCGCGATCGCGTAGGCACCTTGAAGCTCGGCACAGGCGCTGCGCATCGCATCCAGCGGCGACGAACCCAGTGCCAGGGCCTGCTCGAGACGATGGGCGATCACCTCGCTGTCAGTCGCGGATACGCAGGGCCAGCCGGCGGCGTCGAGCCGGGAACGCAGGTCGCCGTGATTCTCGATGATGCCGTTGTGCACGATGGCCACGCGGCCGTCGCGCGAACGGTGGGGATGGGCATTCTCTTCGGTGGGAGCCCCGTGCGTCGCCCAGCGGGTGTGAGCGATGCCCACCGGCCCCTCCAGCCCAGCGGCGTCGATCCGTTGCTCCAGGGCCGCAACCTTGCCGATGGCACGCAGGTCCGAGAGGCCACAGTCGTTGACCACGGCCACGCCAGCGGAGTCATACCCCCGGTATTCCAGGCGATGCAGACCCTCGACCAGAACGGGGACCAGGTTTCGTTCGCCAATGCCTGCAACCAGACCGCACATCGATTACTTCTCCTTGTCGTTACCGCTCTTTTTCGGGCGCGGCCAGTCGCGAATCGTGCGGGCTCGGGCGCGAGTCAGCGCGAGAGCGCCCGCCTCGACGTCGTCGGACAGGGTTGACCCTGCGCCCACGGTCGCGTCGTCCCCGATGCGTATCGGAGCCACCAAGGCCGTATTGGAGCCGATAAAGGCGCGCTCGCCGATCTCGGTGCGATGCTTGTTGGCGCCGTCATAGTTGCACGTAATGGTGCCCGCGCCCAGATTGGCGCCAGCGCCAATCTGGGCGTCGCCGACGTAGGTCAGGTGGTTCGCCTTGGCCCCGGCACCCAGGGTGGAATTCTTGATCTCGACGAAGTTGCCGACGCGCGCCCCGGTCCCCAGTTCGGTGCCGGGCCGCAGGCGGGCGAACGGTCCAATCCGCGCATCGGCATGAACCCGCACCCCCTCGAGGACACTATGCGCCGCGATCTGCGTGCCGGAACCGATGTCGCAGTCCCGCAGCACGCAACCGGGTCCAATATAAACATCGTCCGAGAGCGTCACCGTGCCCTCGATCACGACGTTCACATCGATCTGGCAGTCGCGCCCGAAGGTGAGAACACCGCGCACATCCAGGCGCGCGGGGTCGGCAAGGCCCAGACCGTCGCGCATCAACCCTGCACCAAGCGCCGCCTGGTACAGCCGTTCCTGAACTGCCAGTTGCTCGCGGTCGTTCACCCCGAGGACTGCCGCGGAATCGCTGCTTTCCACCACCTCCACGGCACATCCGTCGGCGCGCGCTGCCGCCACGACATCGGTAAGGTACCACTCGCGTGGTCCGGTCACCCGTGGTTCACAGGCGGCCAGCCATCGGCGCAGCTCACCCGCGGGGGCGGCAAGGACACCCGTATTGATCAGGTCCACGGCACGTTCACGTGCACTGGCCTCCTTGTCCTCGACGATCCGCTCAAGTTGCCCCGACGAATCCAGAATCAAGCGCCCATAGCCGCTCGGGTCGACGACCCGGGCGGCCAGCACCGTGACACCATCGCCGTCCGCACAGGCCACCAGGTCGGGAATCGGAATGCGCGGCACATCGCCATAGGTCACCAGTACACGTGCCGCGTCCGGGATGGCTTCAAGGGCTCGAAACACCGCGTGGCCGGTCCCGCGAGGCTCCCCCTGGTCGACCCAGGTCAAGGCTTGCGGGGAGTCGGCGAACGCCGCCCGCACCCGCTCCTGCTCGTGACCTACCACCACGTGGCAGGCGGCGGCGTCCAGCGCCGCAACTCTTTCCAGGACATGGGCCAGCAGGGGACGGCCGGCAAGGGCTTGCAGGACTTTCGGACGGCGCGAACGCATGCGCGTCCCCTTGCCGGCTGCAAGTACCGCGATATGAAGGGGCTTGGATTCAGGCATGGGTACAATGATAAAGGGCCAACCGAGATGGTTGGCCCTTAGCGTAAGTCATCCGTCGCAGTTTGCCGGATTATTTCCGGCGCAGCTTCTGGATCATCTGCAGGCGCGCCGCCGCCTCGACCAGCTCGGCCTGGGCCTTGGCGTAGTCGAAATCGGCCTTGGAGTTGGCCAGCGCCTCCTCCGCACGCTTCTTCGCCTCGATGGCCTCGGCCTCGTCAAGATCCTTCGCGCGCACCGCAGTGTCCGCCAGAACGGTCACATGGTACGGCTGCACCTCGAGGATGCCGCCGGACACGAACACCGGCTGCGGCTCCGCGCCTTCCTTTTCCAGGATGCGCAGTTCACCCGGATTCAGCCGGGCGAGCATCTGCGTATGCCCGGCATACACGCCGACCTCGCCCCCTTCGGCGGGTGCGGCGATCATCAGGGCCGTACCGGAGTAGATCGACTCCTCCGCACTGACCACATCCACATGCATATTCATGGGCATAACGCCTTGCTCCTTAGCCGAGCTTCTCGGCCTTCTCGACAGCTTCTTCGATCGTGCCGACCATGTAGAAGGCCTGCTCCGGCAGATGATCGTACTCGCCGTCCACGATGGCCTTGAACGCCCGGATGGTGTCCTTCAGGGAGACGTACTTACCCGGGGCTCCGGTGAAGACTTCCGCAACGAAGAACGGCTGCGACAGGTAGCGCTGGATCTTTCGCGCACGGGCCACAGCCAGCTTGTCATCTTCAGACAGCTCGTCCATGCCGAGGATCGCGATGATGTCCTTCAGCTCCTTGTAGCGCTGCAGGGTACCCTGCACGGCGCGCGCGGTGTCGTAGTGTTCCTGTCCGATGATCTGCGGGTCCAGCTGACGCGAGGTCGAGTCCAGCGGGTCCACTGCCGGGTAGATGCCCAGCTCGGCGATCTGGCGGGACAGCACGACCGTGGCATCCAGGTGCGCGAAGGTGGTGGCGGGGGACGGGTCGGTCAAGTCATCCGCCGGCACGTAGACGGCCTGGATGGAAGTGATCGAGCCTTTCTTGGTCGAGGTGATTCGCTCCTGCAGCACACCCATCTCTTCCGCCAGGGTCGGCTGGTAGCCCACCGCGGAGGGCATACGACCCAGCAGCGCCGAGACCTCGGTACCGGCCAGGGTGTAACGGTAGATGTTGTCAATGAACATCAGCACGTCACGGCCTTCGTCACGGAAGAACTCGGCCATGGTCAGACCGGTCAGCGCTACGCGCAGACGGTTACCCGGCGGCTCGTTCATCTGGCCATAGACCAGGGCCACCTTGTCGAGGACGTTGGAGTCCTTCATCTCGTGGTAGAAGTCGTTGCCCTCACGAGTACGCTCCCCGACACCCGCAAACACCGAATAACCGGAGTGCTCGATCGCGATATTACGGATCAGCTCCATCATGTTAACGGTCTTGCCCACGCCGGCCCCACCAAACAGGCCGACCTTGCCGCCCTTCGCGAAGGGGCACAGCAGGTCAATGACCTTGATGCCAGTTTCCAGCAGCTCGGTCGAGCCCGCCTGCTCGTCAAAGGTCGGGGCGGCGCGGTGGATCGACCAGGTCTCCTGGGCCTCCACATCACCGGCGTTGTCCACCGGACGACCGAGGACATCCATCACCCGACCCAGGGTCCCCTTGCCGACCGGCACGGAGATCGGCTTGCCCGTGGCGGTAACCGCGGTCTGACGCTTCACGCCCTCGGTCGTGCCCATGGCAATGGTACGTACCACGCCGTCGCCCAACTGCTGCTGGACTTCCAGGGTCAGACCGTTTTCCAGGGTCAGCGCGTCGTAGATCTTGGGCACTTCGCCGTGGGGGAATTCCACGTCCACGACGGCGCCGATGATTTCGACAATCTTTCCAGAACTCATTTGTTCATCCTCGTAAGTCGTAATTCGTGCCGAGTCGACCGATTCGTGCCGGTGGGCGCTAGACCGCAGCCGCGCCGCCGACGATCTCGGAGATCTCCTGGGTGATCGCAGCCTGGCGCGCCTTGTTGTAGACGAGCTGCAGGTCCTTGATCATCGTGCCGGCGTTGTCGGAGGCCGACTTCATCGCGACCATCCGTGCGGCCATCTCGCAGGCCACGTTCTCGACCACCGCCTGATAGATCAGGGACTCGACATAGCGCTCGAGCAGCGTATCCATCACCGGATGCGTGTCGGGCTCGTAGATGTAATCCCAGTGGTGCTTGAGCGATTCGTCGCGGCTAGGCGCCGTCGGCAGCAACTGCGTGGCCTGGGCCTGCTGCGTCATGGTGTTGACGAACTTGTTCTCGAGCAGCACCACGCGATCGACCTTGCCGTCGCGGAAGTTGTCCAGCACGACCTTGATCGAACCGATCAGGTCATTGATGTGCGGACGGTCCCCGAGATCCTTGGACTCGGCCACGATGTTGCCGCCCAGGCGCTTGAAGAACTGCAGCGCCTTGCTCCCGATCACGCACAGATCGACCTCGACGCCCTCGTCGCGGTAGCGACGCATCTCGATCACGGCCTTCTTGAACAGGTTGGTGTTCAACCCGCCGCAAAGACCACGGTCGGTCGACACGATGATCAGCGCGACGCGCTTGACCTCGCGTTCCACCATGAACGGATGCTTGTACTCCGCATTCGCCATCGCGACGTGACCGATCACGTCGTGGATCTTCTGTGCGTAAGGCCGGGACTCCTGCATGCGGTCCTGGGCCTTGCGCATCTTGGACGCGGCGACCATTTCCATCGCCTTGGTGATCTTCTGAGTATTCTTGATACTCTTGATCTGCGTCCGGATCTCCTTAGTGCCCGCCATTGCGTGCTCCCGTTACCAGCTGTGCTTGGCCTTGAACTCTTCCAGGGCGCTTTTCAGCTTTTCCTGAATGGAGTCGTTGTAGTCGCCAGTGCTGTTGATTTCGTCCAGGAGCTCCTTCTGGGAGGAACGCGCGTAGGCGATCAGTTCCTTCTCGAAGCTCACGATCTTGTCGGCCTCGACGTCGTCGAGGAAGCCCTCGTTCGCGGCGTACAGCGAAAAGGCCATCTCGCCGATGGACATCGGCTGGTACTGACCCTGCTTCATCAGCTCGGTCACGCGCTTACCGCGATCCAGCTGCTTGCGGGTCAGTTCGTCCAGATCGGAGGCAAACTGCGAGAACGCCGCCAGCTCACGATATTGCGCCAGCGCCAGACGCACGCCGCCACCCAGCTTCTTGATGATCTTGGTCTGGGCGGCACCACCGACTCGGGACACCGACAGACCGGCGTTGATCGCCGGGCGAATACCGGAGTTAAACAGATCGGTCTCGAGGAAGATCTGACCGTCGGTGATCGAGATCACGTTGGTCGGAACGAACGCGGAGACGTCACCCGCCTGGGTCTCGATGATCGGCAACGCGGTCAGAGAACCGGTCTTGCCCTTCACTTCACCGTTGGTCTTCTCTTCAACGTACTCGGCGTTCACACGCGAGGCACGCTCCAGCAGACGCGAATGCAGGTAGAAGACATCACCCGGGTAGGCCTCACGACCCGGCGGACGACGCAGGAGCAGGGAGACCTGACGGTAGGCCCAGGCCTGTTTGGTGAGGTCATCGTAGACGATCAGCGCGTCTTCGCCGCGATCGCGGAAGTATTCGCCCATCGCGCAGCCGGCGTACGGGGCGATGAACTGCATCGCCGCCGACTCCGACGCATTGGCGGCCACGATGATGGTGTTCTGCATCGCGCCCGCTTCTTCCAGCTTGGACACCACGGAGGCGACCGAGGAGGCCTTCTGGCCAACCGCGACGTAGACGCACTTAACGCCGGAGTCCTTCTGGTTAATGATCGCATCGATCGCGACGGCGGTCTTGCCGGTCTGGCGGTCGCCGATGATCAGCTCGCGCTGGCCGCGACCGACCGGGACCATGGCGTCGATCGCCTTGATACCGGACTGCAGCGGCTGGTCGACCGACTTCCGCTCGATAACACCGGGCGCGATCTTTTCGATCGGGCTGGTGATGTCGCTTTCGATCGGGCCCTTGCCGTCGATCGGACGACCCAGGGAATCGACTACCCGACCCAGCAGCGCCTCGCCAACCGGCACTTCGAGGATGCGGCCGGTGCACTTGACCGTCTGGCCCTCGGAGATGTGCTTGTAGTCGCCCAGGATCACGACGCCCACAGAGTCGCGTTCAAGGTTAAGCGCCATACCGAAGGTGTCGCCCGGGAACTCGAGCATCTCGCCCTGCATGACGTCACCGAGACCGTGGACGCGGGCGATACCGTCGGTCACGCTGACCACGGTGCCCTCGTTGGAGGCCTCGGACGAGGCATCGAATTTCTCGATGCGCTGTTTGATCAGATCACTGATCTCGGAGGGATTCAGTTGCATGTTAAATATCCTCTTAGCGACTCAAATTGGCAGCCAGGCGGTTCAGCTGGCCTCGCACGGAGCCGTCGATTACCAGGTCGCCGGCGCGGATGATGGCCCCTCCAAGAAGGGCGCTGTCGACCGAATGCTCGAGATCGACTTCGCAGCCCAGGCCCTGGGCCAGGGCGTCGTGGATCTCTTTCTCCTGCGCCTGGGTGAGCTTGCGAAAGGCAATCACGTCGGCATGGACGCGGTGCTCGGCCGCGGCCTTCAATTCGGCAAAGGCATCGCTCACGGCGGGGAGGGCGGGCAGCCGGCCGTTTTCGGCCAGCAGGCGAACGAGGTTCCCCGCCTCGGGCCCCACCTTGTCACCGGCCACGTCGAGCACGAGCTGTGCCCGGTCCGGCCGCGGGACCCGCGGGTTGGAGAGGAGACTGTGCATCTGCGAATCGCGGGCGATCGCCGCCAGCAATTCGAGCTGCTCGGCCCAGCCGGCGAGATCCTTGGCCTCGCGGGCCCGCTCGAAAGCTGCGCGAGCGTAGGGTCGGGCGACCGAAATCAGGTCTGACATAACGTCTCCTTACAGCTTGGCCGAGAGCTTCTTGAGCAGATCGCCGTGCGCCTTGGCGTCGATTTCCTTGGCCAGGATCTGCTCGGCACCGGCAACCGCCAGCTCGGAGACCTGCTTGCGCAGCTCTTCCTTCGCGCGGTTGATCTCCTGCTCGATCTCGGCGTGCGCCGCCTGCTTGATGCGTTCGCCTTCTTCGTGGGCCGTGGACTTGCTTTCCTCAACCACGTCGTTGGCGCGCTTCTGCGCAGAGGCCACGATCTCGTTGGCCTGCTGCTTGGCCTCCTTGAGGACCTCGGTCGCACGCTCCTGGGCGAGCTCCTGCTCTTTCTCGCCACGTTCCGCGGCTGCCAGGCCGTCGGCAATTTTCTTGCGACGTTCTTCCAGGGCGGCGGACATGGGCGGCCAGACGTAGCGCATCGTGAACCACACGAAGACGCTGAACGCGAGCAGCTGGCCAATGATGGTCAGATTGATATTCATCCTGCTACCTCAGGTTGGACGAGTGGAGGGGACCTCGGGACTCGCTCAGCCTTATTAACCCAGGGCGAACAGGACGTACAGGCCGATACCCACGCCGATCATCGGCACGGCGTCGGTCAGACCCATCACGATGAAGAACTGGGTGCGCAGCATCGGGATCAGTTCCGGCTGACGCGCGGCGCCTTCCAGGAAGCGACCACCGAGGGTACCCACGCCGATGGCGGCGCCGACAGCGGCCAGACCCAGAAGCAGCGAGCCAGCCAGGACGATCAGAGCGTTAGCCATTTCCATTTTTGTATCTCCAGTCGAGTGTTGAAACAGTCAGTTGAGTAGGGAAGTCGAAATCAGTGGTCTTCGCTGTACGCCATGTCGATGTAGACGACGGTCAGCACCATGAAGATGAAGGCCTGCAGCGGCACCACGAGGATGTGGAAGATCGCCCAGCCCACGTGCAGCACACCACCGGCCAGACCCAGGATCAGGCCCGCAGAGTACATGACACCGATCAGGATGAAGATCATCTCCGCGGCGTACAGGTTGCCGAACAGTCGCAGGGCGAGCGAGGCCGGCTTGGCCAGCAGGTTGATAAACTCCAGGACGAAGTTGATCACCCAGAAAAACGGCTTGATGTACACGATGTTGGTCTGGAACGGGATGCCCGTCAGTTCCTTGATGAAACCCACCGGGCCCTTGATCTTGAGCGAGTAGTAGATGATCAGGATGAACACACCGAGCGCCAGGCCCGCGGTCACGTTGATATCCGTAGTCGGCACGATCTTGAAGTACGGGATACCCAGCAGATAGGCGATGTGCGGGATCAGGTCGACCGGCACGAGGTCCATCAGGTTGAGCAGGAATATCCAGACGAAGATGGTCAGCGCGAGCGGCGCGACCATGTCGTTCTTGTGCTTGAACGAGCCACGGACGTTGTCGTTCACAAAGTCCATCATCATTTCGACGAAATTCTGCCAGCCGCCCGGGACGCCGGCGGTGACCTTCTTGGCCGCGGCACGGAACGTGAGGATGAACAGCAGCCCGAGTGCGATCGACCACAGCATGGAGTCGACGTGGATCGCCCAGAAGCCCATTTCGGCGGCTTCGGTGCTGGTGGTGGCGAAGCTCATCCCCTTCTCGGGGTGGAGTCCGAAGGTAAGATTCGTCAGATGGTGAGCAATGTGCTCTTCCATCGTGGGCAGTCCGCTTTCTGAAGCCATGCAGTTATCTCGTCATTGCTTGATCAGAAACCCGGTGCAGCCACCACAAGGGGGCCAGGTGCACCAGGAGGAAGATGCCGAACAACGCCAGTAAGTCCGGCTCGTCCAGGTAAGCGAACGCCACCCCGAATGCCACCGCGATGATTGCCAGTCGTCCCATCTGGGCGCCCATCATGCGGGCGGTCAGCGAGCCCACCTGATCGGAACGGTAGGCCCGAAACACAACAACCGCGGCCACGGCGTTGCCGAGCGTCGCGGTGATGCCGCCCACCGCAGCCGAGATCGCCACGATCGGGGGGAACAGGGCCAGAAGCAGGCCCGACAGTATCAGCGTTAAGGCGAGCTGCAGACCTAGCGATTGTAAGGCGTGTCTGAAGCGTCGCGGTGTCATTCAGCGGATGGGCACACCCACCCCTCTCCCAAAAAGTGCGCGTAGTATAAGAGCGCCCTTCTACTGCGTCAAACGGCATTCGGGGCCATCGGCCAGGCCGCTCAGAGAGTTACTGGATGTGGGCGAGGATGCCATCGAGCTCGTCGAGGCTGTTGTATTCGATGACCAGACGGCCTTTGCCCTGGCGGTTGTAGCGAACCTGGACCGCGGCGCCCAGCTGGTCGGAGAGACGGCTCTCCAGTTGCCGCACCTCGGGCGAGGGTCCGGCATCCTTCTTCGGCTCCGGGGTCGCGGCGAGGATCTTCTTGACCAGCTGCTCGGTCGCGCGCACCGAGAGCCCGCGCTTGACCACGGTCGCGGCCACCCCGGGCTGGTCGTCCAGGGGCACCGCCAGCAGGCAGCGGGCGTGGCCCATCTCCAGGCGCCCCTCGTTGACGTGGTCCTTCACCGTGTCGTGGAGTTCCAGCAGGCGCAGCAGGTTGGTGACCGCAGTGCGCGAGCGGCCGACCGCGTCGGCCGCGGCCTGGTGAGTCATCTCGAATTCGCCGATCAGGCGGCGGATGGCCTGCGCCTCTTCCAGCGGGTTCAGATCCTCGCGCTGGATGTTCTCGATCAGTGCCATCGCCGCGGCGGCCTGATCGGGGATGTCGCGGACCACCGCCGGGACGGTCTCCAGGCCCGCGATCTGGGCGGCACGCCAGCGGCGCTCGCCGGCGATCAGCTCATAGCCCTCGTCCAGGCGCCGCACGACGACCGGCTGCACGATGCCCTGGGCTCGGATCGAGTCTGCCAGCTCGGCCAGCGCCGCCTCCGCCATGTGGACCCGGGGCTGATACTTGCCACGCCGGATCTGCTCGATCGGGAGCTGCTCCAAACTGTCGCTGTCGTCACCACCGGCCTGGGCGCCGGAGAGCAGGGCATCCAGGCCTCGGCCCAGTCCTCGTTTCGCCATGGTTGATCGTTCCTGCAGGCAGTCGGTAAGGGGGTAACAGGCGGCGTTCAGCGCCGCAACATCTCGCCGGCCAGGGCCAGGTACGCCACGGCCCCGCGCGAGGAGGCATCATACAACAAGGCCGGCTGGCCAAAACTGGGTGCCTCGGCCAGGCGGATGTTGCGCGGGATCACGGTTCGGAACACGCGATCGCCGAAGTGGCCGGTGAGCTGTGCCGAGACATCCCCGGAAAGACGATTGCGTGGATCGAACATCGTGCGCAGCAGGCCCGAGATACGCAGCTTGGGGTTGGGACCGCGCTGGATGCTCTCGATGGTGCGCATCAGGGCGGTCAACCCCTCCAGTGCGTAGTACTCGCACTGCATCGGGATCACCACACCATCGGCCGCGACCAGGCCGTTGACGGTCAAAAGGTTCAGCGACGGCGGGCAATCGACCAGGATGTGGTCGTAGTTTGCCCGGGCCGGTGCCAGCGCCTCCTGCAACCGGTATTCACGGCGCTCGGCCTCCATCAGCCGCACCTCGGCCACGGTCAGGTCGCCGTTGGCCGGGACCAGGTCATAGCCGGCCTCCACTCGGTGGGCGGCCTCGGCCACCGTGGCCTGGCCCAGCAGGACCTCGCAGGAGGTTGGGTCATCGGCGTGCTTGTCGACGCCCGAACCGGTGGTCGCGTTGCCCTGCGGGTCCATGTCCACCACCAGCACGCGCTTGCCCAGGCGGGCGAGCGAGGCGGCAAGGTTCACGCAGGTAGTGGTCTTGCCCACTCCGCCCTTCTGATTGGTGATGGCCAGCGTATCGGTCACGGGTCGGCTCTCTCGATAATGGCGATGTGCCGCTCGGCGGTCTCGCCGGGAATGGTAACCGGGTCCACGCTTCGGTACGACCACGGGGCCGGGAGCGGTTCGGCGACGACCGAGCGCTGACCCAGCATGGCCAGCACGCGGCCCCCGTCGGCCACCTGTGGCGCGACCCGCGAGACCATGTCGGCCGGGGCCTTGAACGCCCGCGCCAGCACCGTGGTATAGGGCGCGGAGGGCTGGAAATCCTCGATCCGTACATGCACGGCCTCGACCCCGGACAGCCGGGCGAGTCCGATCACGTTCCGCAGGAAGCGGATGCGCTTGGCCGCGCTGTCGAGCAGGCAGAATTCGCGTTCGCGCTCGGTGGCCGCGAGCACGAAACCAGGCAGCCCGGCGCCGGTCCCGACATCCAGCACCCGGTCCCCGTGAAGATACGGGCGCAACGTCAGGCTGTCGAGGATATGCCGGCGAATCCACTGCGCGGGGTCACGCACCGCGGTCAGGTTGTGCACGCGGTTCCAGCGCCCGAGCTGTTCCAAATAAATCGCCAGGGCCTCGATGGCCGGTGGGTCCAGCGCCCAGTCCCCGGCCACGGCGGCCAGGGCCGCGCGCCAGTCGTTACTCGCCACTGGCGCGCTGCTTCAGGTGCACGGCCAACGCCGACAGCGCGGCCGGGGTCACGCCCGGGATGCGCTGCGCCTGGGCCAGGGTATGGGGGCGGAATTCCGCCAGCTTCTGCCGGATCTCGTTCGACAGCCCGTGGACCCGGGCATAGTCGAGGCTGTCCGGGAGGGCGGTCTGCTCGGCCTTCGCCTGGCGGTCGATCTCGGCCTGCTGACGCTCGATGTAGCCGGCGTACTTGGCCTGGATCTCCGCCTGCTCGCGCACGTCGGGCGTGCAGCCGACATCCAGGTCGGGCAGCGCATGCATCAAGCCATCGTAATCGGCCTCGGGGCGGCGCAGCAGGTCGAGCAGCGTGGCATCCGGATCCGGCGCCTTGCCCAGCAAGTCGATCAGGGCCGGGCGGGTTCGCTGGTCGCGGTCCGGGCGGGTTTGTCCGAGTCGGGTCATCTCGGTCCCGATGGCCGCGGCACGGGTCTCGAAGCGCGTCCAGCGGGCGTCGTCGACCAGCCCGTACTCGCGCCCGACCGGGGTCAGGCGCAGATCGGCATTGTCCTCGCGCAGCAACAGCCGGTACTCGGCGCGCGAGGTGAACATGCGGTAGGGCTCCTGGGTGCCGCGGGTCACCAGGTCGTCGATCAGCACACCGATGTAGGCCTCGGAGCGCTGCGGGATCCACGGCGCGGCGTCCTGCACCAGCCGCGCGGCATTGAGCCCGGCGACCAGACCCTGGGCGGCAGCCTCCTCGTAGCCGGTGGTGCCGTTGATCTGGCCGGCAAAGAACAGGTTTCCGAGCTCGCGCGTGGCCAGCGTCGGGCGCAGGCCGCGGGGATCGAAGTAGTCGTATTCGATCGCGTAGCCGGGGCGTGTGATGCGCGCGTTCTCGAAGCCGGCAATGCTCTGCACCAGGGGGACCTGGATCGCATACGGCAACGAGGTGGAGATCCCGTTGGGGTACAGCTCGTGGGTGGTGAGGCCTTCCGGCTCGACAAAGACCTGGTGACTGGTCTTGTCGGCAAAGCGCACCACCTTGTCCTCGATCGAGGGGCAATAGCGCGGGCCGGTGCTGTCGATCTGGCCGGAGTACATCGGCGCCTGGTCGAGGTTCGCCCGGATCAGGTCGTGGGTCTTCTCGCTGGTGCGCGCGATATGGCAGGGGCGCTGGGCCGGGTGGTCGTCGGTCGAGCCGATGAAGGAAAAGACCGGGCGCGGGTCATCGCCCGGCTGCGGCTCGAGCCGCGAGAAATCCACGCTGCGCCCGTCGATGCGCGGCGGCGTGCCGGTCTTGAGCCGCCCGACGGCAAAGGCCATCTCGCGCAGGCGCGCCGCCAGGCGGGTGCTCGGCGGATCGCCCGCGCGCCCGCCGGGCTGCTGGGTGAGCCCGGTGTGCATCTGGCCATTGAGGAAGGTACCCACGGTCAGCACCACGGCGCGGGCGTCGAATGCAATGCCGCCCTCGGTGACCACGCCGGTGACCCGGTCGCCGTCCAGGGTGATATCGGCCACCGGCTGCTGAAAGATCTGCAGGTTCGGCTCGGCCTCGACGAACTGGCGGATGGCCTGGCGGTAGAGCTGCCGGTCCGACTGGGCGCGGGTCGCGCGCACGGCCGGGCCCTTGCGTCGATTGAGGATGCGGAAATGGATGCCGGCGGCGTCCGCTGCGCGGCCCATGACGCCCCCCAGGGCATCGATCTCCTTGACCAGGTGGCCCTTGCCGATCCCGCCGATGGCCGGGTTGCAGCTCATCTGGCCGATGGTCTCGATGTTGTGGGTCAGCAGCAGTGTGCGCGCACCGCCGCGCGCCGCGGCCAAGGCAGCCTCGGTGCCGGCGTGCCCGCCGCCAATCACGATGACATCAAAGGAGTTCGCCATGGTCCTGCTATCCCGGCCGACGGTCCGGCCTGTGAGTGCAATTCGCGCCGCTTATGGTCCGGGCACGAAAATCGGAATTCTAGCAGGGAGTTACGCGAGCGCGAAGCGGCCCCCGGGCCAAATGGTTTTCCGGGCGTGCCGCGGCGGCCTGTTCGCCTGGTTCGTTGCGCCGCGGCGGCTTCGGCCGTGATGGGCAGCAGAGGCCGCATCCAGCGCCCCCCGTCATTGCGAGCAAAGCGAAGCAATCTCCGGAAGCTGGCATGACGTCGGGCCGCGAAATCCGGTGGTCGCGGCGGGCGATTGCCGCGGCCCCTTTCGGGGCCTCGCAATGACGGGGACTACTTGCCGATGCAGAAGCCGGCGAAGATCTCGCCCAGCAGGGCCTCGTGGTCCTGGCGACCGAGGAGAGCGTCCAGGGCGCGCTCGGCCAGACGCAGCTCTTCGGCGATCAAGTCCGGGGGCGCGGCGGCGTCGATCGCGGCGAGATGCGTGGCCGTCGTACGCAGGCCGTCCAGATGGCGCGCGCGCACGCTGAAGCGTTGCTGGCCACCCTCGCTCACGCCCAGGCGCTCGACGATCGCCTGTTTGAGCGCGTCGACTCCTGCCCCGGTCCGTGCAGAGATCCTGAGCCCGTGGTCCGCTCGGGTGGAGTCGGCGACGCAGTCCATCTTGTTCCAGACGGTCAGTCGCGGGATTTCCGCCGGGGCCGCCAAGTCGGGGGCCGCATCCGGACGCGTGAGATCGCGCAGCTCCAGGATCAAGTCAGCCCCGGTGGCCGCCTCCCGCGCCCGCTCCATGCCGATCTTCTCCACCGGATCCTCACTCGCGTGCAGCCCGGCGGTGTCGATCAGTTCGACCGGTATCCCGTGGATCGCAATCGGCGAACGCAGGACGTCGCGAGTGGTCCCGGGGCGATCGGTGACAATCGCGACCTCGCTCTCGGCCAAACGGTTCATCAAGCTGGACTTGCCGACATTCGGGGCGCCGACCAGGGCCAGGCGCAAGCCCTGGGCAAAGTAACGCGCCGGACGCAGTCGTTCGAGGAGTTCGCGGATGGTCGTGTGGAGGGTGTCGGCACGGCGTGCGATATCGGCGGCAGCCTCCGACTCGAGATCGGTCTCGCCGAAGTCGATCTCCGCCTCGATGACCACACGCAGGTCGCGGATCGCGCGCGAGACCGGTTCGAGTTCGGTCGCCAGGGCGCCGTCCAGGCTGGATCGCGCAAGCCTGGCGGCCTGCTCGGTCTGGGCGTGGATCAGATCGGCCACCGCCTCCGCCTGCGCCAGGTCGAGTCGGCCGTTGAGGAAGGCCTGCTCGGTGAACTCCCCCGGTCGGGCACGACGCGCGCCGAGATCCACCGCGGCGGCGACGATCGCCTCCAGCAAGACCGGGCTGCCGTGGCCCTGCAACTCGATCACGTCCTCGCCGGTGTAGGAGTGCGGGCCCGGGAAGGACAGGATCAGACCGTCGTCCAGCGGCTCGCCAGTCGCCGGATCAATGAAGCTGCCGTAGTGGGCGTGGCGTGGAAGGAGCTGCGCGCGTCGGGTCAGGCGCTGGGCGATGGGCAGGGCCTGCGGACCCGACAGACGGACCACACCGATACCGCCCACCCCCGGCGGGGTGGCGACCGCGACGATGGTGTCCGTCACGGTCACGGAGCGTCAGCTCTTCTGCTTGTCCGGGTCCTCGCCGCTCTCGATCTTGCGCGTGATGTACCACTGCTGGGCGATGGAGAACAGGTTGTTGGTGAACCAGTACAGCACCAGACCCGCCGGGAAGAAGGCGAAGAACACGGTGAACACGAACGGCAGCGCCATGAAGATCTTCTGCTGCACCGGGTCCATCGGCGGCGGGTTCAGCTTGTACTGCACGAACATCGACACGCCCATCAGGATCGGCAGAATGAAGTACGGATCGCGCGAGGACAGATCCTGCACCCACAGCCACCAGGGCGCCTGGCGCAGTTCGACACTCTCCAGCAGCACCCAGTACAGGGCGATGAACACCGGGATTTGCACCAGGATCGGGAGACAGCCACCCAGCGGGTTGATCTTCTCCTTCTTGTACAGGTCCATCAGCGCCTGGTTCATGCGCTGCTTGTCGTCCTTGTAGCGTTCCTTCAGTGCCTGCAGCTTGGGCGCGACCTTGCGCATGCGCGCCATGGAACGGTAGCTGGTGGCGGAGAGCTTGAAGAAGGCCAGCTTGATCAGGATGGTCAGGATGACGATCGACCAACCCCAATTGCCCACGAAGGCGTGGATCTTGTCCAGCAGCCAGAACAACGGCTTGGACAGGAACGTGAAGATCCCGTAGTCGGCCGTAAGCTCCAGGCCCTGGGCGATCTCGGAGAGCTCTGCCTGGAGCTTGGGTCCGACCCACAAGCGGGTGGAGAACTCGCCGCTGCTCCCCGCTGCGATCTGGCGCGATTCGGAGTGCAGGCCAATCAGATACTCGTCACCCAGATCGCTGGGCACGGCACGGGCGTACAGCGCATTGACCTCGTCCTCACCCGGGACCCAGGTGGAAACGAAGTAGTGCTGAATCATCGCGATCCAGCCGCCCTGGATGCGTGCCTGAATGGGGTCGTCGCGGAACGATTCGAAGCTTTCGCGTTGGTAGCTGCCATCGAAATAGGCCGCTCCGGTAAAGGTGTACAGCCACCAGGACTCCCGATCCGGCGTCGGCCCGTGGCGGAGCTGTCGGTACTGGCGACCGCTCCAGGTGGAATCGGACCGGTTGTGGACCTCGTAGTCCAGCTCGATCAGATGCGAGCCACGGGTAAAGGTGTAGGTCTTGGTGACCTCGATTTCGCCATCGTCGGAGACCCAGCGCAGCGGGACCTCGAGCTGTTCCTGCCCGTCGGCGAGCTCGAAGCGGTCCTGGTCGACCTGGAAATTGGCGTGGTGCGACGGTGCGCGCCCCTCCATCGACTGGTCGTTCACCCGGTCGTGGGTCAGACCACTCTGGGCGACATAGCCGCGCACGCGATGGTCGAACAGGCGGACCGGCACCAGCGGATCGTCCTGCAGGTCCCGTGGATACTGCAGCAGGTCGGCGCGCAGCAGCGTGCCCCCGCGGGTGTCAATCAGGATCTCGTGGGTATCGGTACGCACGGTGATCTGCTGACGGTCCGGCTCCTGCAGGGTGCTCACTTGCGGGGCGTCTGCCGCCCGCGTGTCCGGTTCCGACTCGAATTGCGGCGCATCCGGCACGTCCTCCGGACGGGCATCGGGGTCCTCCGCGGCGCGCTCGGCGGCGGTGTCCGGCTGGGATGTGCTGCCGTAATCCTGGTTCCAGGCCTGCCACATCAGGAACAGGACAAAGGCCAGGGTCAGCCACAAAAGGGGGCGAAGGTTATCCATGAGCGCGACTACTTTGAGGGTCGAGTGCTGGGAGTATCGGAACGCGGGTGCGGGACCGGGTCATAGCCACCGGGCGACCAGGGATGGCAGCGCAGGATGCGGCGCAAACCGAGCCAAAAGCCCCGCAGGACCCCGTGAGTCTCGACCGCCTCGACGGTATAGGCCGAGCACGTCGGGTAATGCCGACAATGGGGCGCCATGAACGGCGAGATGCCGTACTGGTAGGCCCGGACGGGCAACAGGGCAATCTTGCGTGGCAGAGTCATTGCAGACGTTCCAGCAGGCTGTCGATCTCGGCGCGCAGGGCGCGGCGGTCCATGGTCGCCGCGCCGCCTCGGGCCAGCACGATCATGTCGACCGGTGGCAGGTGGGCCCGCCGCCGGCGGAAGGCCTCGCGCACGATGCGCTTGATCCGGTTGCGGTCCGATGCCTGGCGGACATGCCGCTTGCCAATCGCAAGGCCCAGGCGTGCCTCGCCAGATTCCGAAGGGCGATAGAGCAGGGTCAGATCGCGACCGCGCTGGCGCCGGGCGTCCTTGAAGACGCGCTGATAATCCGCACCGGTCAACAGACGGACGCGGCGCGGAAAGGTCTCGCTAGCTGGCGCCGCGGTCACGGGAGCCGGCGCGCCGCCCGGACTACGGGCAAAGGCGCTTGCGGCCCTTGGCGCGACGGGCGTTCAGGACCTTGCGACCACCACGGGTGGCCATGCGGGCCCGGAAGCCATGCGTGCGGGCGCGAACGAGCCGGCTGGGTTGAAAAGTGCGCTTCATGAGAGTTCCCGTGACGCTTGGTTAAAGGGCGGTGAAAACTAGCGCCATCCGGACGCAAAGTCAATCTCGAGGGTCGGCAAGTCGCTGGCACCGGGTACCCCCATCGGCGTAGACTCGGTGGCTTCCAATTCCCCCGTCGCCCCGGAGACGAACGCGTGTCAGCCAATGCCCTGTGGACAGCCTGTCTGGATCGCCTGCAGGGGAAGGTCAGCGAACAGCAACTCAACACCTGGCTGCGGCCGCTTCATGCCGAAGAGTCCGAAGGCGGGCTGCGACTGCTCGCGCCGAACCAGTTTGTGTTCGAGCACGTGCGCGATCACCTGCTGGAATCGATCGAGCAGACCGTGGGCGAGCTGCAGCCGGTGGGCGAGCAGGACGGGCGCCGCGTGCGACTCGGGATTGGCGGTGCGCAGATTCCGGTCCCGCCGACCCCCAGTGGTCGCGAGTCCCGCCACGAACGCGGTGCTGCAGACAAGAGCGCCAGCACTGCGCCACGCCCCCAAGGGCCCGTGAGTAACCTGAACCCGGCCTTCACCTTCGACAGCTTCGTCGAGGGCAAGTCGAACCAGCTCGCGCGCGCAGCCAGCCTCCAGGTCGCGGAAAACCCCGGGGTGGCCTACAACCCGTTGTTCATCTATGGCGGGGTCGGGCTCGGCAAGACCCACTTGATGCATGCCATCGGGCACAGCATCCTGGCCCGGCACCCCGAAGGGCGGATCATCTATCTGCACTCCGAGCGCTTCGTGGCGGACATGATCAAGGCGCTGCAGCACAACGCGATCGACGAGTTCAAGCAGCACTACCGCTCCGCCGACGCACTGCTGATCGACGACATTCAGTTCTTTGCCGGCAAGGAGCGTTCCCAGGAGGAGTTCTTCCACACCTTCAACGCGCTGCTGGAGGGCCAGCAGCAGATCATCCTGACCTCGGATCGCTACCCGAAAGAGGTCGAGGGGCTGGAGGAACGCCTGAAGTCTCGCTTCGGCTGGGGGCTGACGATCGCGATCGAGCCGCCAGAACTGGAGACCCGGGTGGCCATCCTCCAGCGCAAGGCCGAGCAGGCGGGGATCGAGCTCCCCTCCGAGGTTGCATTCTTCATGGGCAAGCGGATCCGTTCCAACATCCGCGAACTGGAAGGCTCGCTGCGGCGGGTGATCGCCAACGCGCACTTTACCGGGAAACCGATCACCGTCGAGTTTGCCAAGGACGCGCTGCGCGACCTTCTCGCGGTACAGAACAAACTGATTACACTGGAGAATATCCAGAAGACGGTCGCGGACTACTATCGCGTGAAGGTGGCCGATCTGCTGTCGAGCCGGCGCAGCCGGTCGATTGCCCGTCCGCGGCAGATCGCGATGGCCCTGGCAAAGGAACTGACCCAGCACAGCCTGCCGGAGATCGGACAGGCCTTCGGCGGTCGCGATCACACCACGGTAATCCATGCCTGCCGGAAGGTCGCCGAACTCCGCGAGGCGGACGCCAGCCTGGACGAGGACTACTCGAATCTTCTGCGGACTCTCAGTAGCTGAAGTGGCTGTCCAATGGTCGGCAAAGCTGTGGATAAGCTGGGTGCAACTGCGGTATGGAAAGGTGGAAAACGCGGACCGCGAAACTGTCCACAGGTTGGGAACAGGCTTCACAGAGGTTCGCGAGAGCCAAAAAGTGTCGACAAATAACTGAATTTAAAAAGAAATCTGGGTTTCCTGCACAGGTCGACGTGCCCCTTATTACTACTATTTAAATATCTAAACACTAGATACAGGACATCGCCATGGAACTGTCTTTCAATCGCGAGACGATGACCGAAGCGCTGCAACGGATTGTGGGCGCGGCCGAAAAACGATTGACGATGCCGATCCTCGGAAATGTGCGTCTGCGACCGGATGACAACGGCGCGATCCGGATGGATACCACCGATCTCGAACTCGCCTGGCAGGCAGGTGCGGAAGGCACCATCCCGGGCGAATGCGATGTCACCGTATCGGTGCGCAAGCTGTTGGACGTCGTGAAGGCGGCCCCAGGGGACAGCGAGATTCGGGCTCGGGTGGAAGGCGAACGCATGACCGTGGGATTCGCCGGTTCGCGCTTCAGCCTGGCGACCCTGCCCGGCGCGGACTTCCCCGACTGGGAGGCGCGAGGGTCGGAGGTCGTGCTCGATGTACCCCAGAACCGGCTGCGACGTCTGCTGGAAGCGACGATGTTTTCGATGGCGCAGCAGGACGTGCGTTACTACCTCCAGGGTTTGCTCTTGGTAGCCAGCGGGACCAGTCTGCGGGCGGTCGCGACGGACGGGCATCGCTTGGCGCTGGCCGAGGTGGAACTCGAGCACCCGGTCGAGGGCCGGGTTGAACGCATTGTCCCGCGCAAGGCCGTGGCGGAGTTGCGACGAAATCTGGCCGACGACGAATCGACGGTCCGGATCGGCTTCGGGGAAGACCAGGTCGTATTCGAACTGGGCAAAGCGGTCCTGCGCAGCAAGGTGATCGAGGGGCGCTTCCCGGACTACGAACGGGTCATCCCCTCGGATCTTCCCTCCACGTTGCGGGTCGACCGGGAAGTTCTGAAACAGGCGTTGGGCCGGGTGGCGATTGTGGCGAGTGACAAGTATCGCGGCGTACGCATGGCCCTGGGGAAGAACGGTTGCCAGGTGATGACCCACAACGCCGATCGTGAAGAGGCCCAGGAGTCGGTCGAGGCGGAGTACGACGGGGGGCCAATGGAGATCGGGTTCAACCTTGGGTACCTGGCGGACGTGCTGAATGTCCTGGAGACCGAGCAGGTTCGCATCGGGCTGCGTGACGGGAACTCGTCGATCCTGATTCAGGCGGAACCACCGGGCGGGGCGCGCTACGTGGTGATGCCGATGCGCCTGTAGTTCCGGGGTCTGCGTGCTGGAGTCGCTGTGGTGGCAGGGGGTCCGCAACCTTGAGGAACAGGCCTTGACGTTGGGGCCGGGAATCAACCGGCTGGTCGGGCCGAATGGTGCAGGGAAAACCTCCATTCTCGAAGCAGTGCATATCCTCGCGGCTGGGCGCTCGTTCCGTACTCAGCAATTACGTCGTGTTGGGCGGAGCGGAGCCGAAGGGTTGTGGATTGGGGCAGTGGTGAAGGATCCGGCCGGGGGCTCCCATCGGCTGGGGATTAGCTGGGATGGTACTCGCCGGTCGCGGCTTGATGGCCGCTGGATGGAAGGCCACGCGGCGGTGGCCGAGTGGTTGCCGGCGCGTACGCTGCATGCGGGCTCCTTCGAATTGTTGACGGGTGGACCGGAAGAGCGCAGGCGCTTGCTGGACTGGGGGTGCTTCCATGCGATCCCGGGGTACCGGGGCCAGTGGCAGCGCTGGAAGCGGGCCCATGACCAACGTAATGCCGCCTTGCGCGTGGGGGACCGCGCGGGGGCTCGCGAGTTTGAGCGACCCTGGCTGGAATTCGGCGAGGCGATCAGTGACGCGCGGCGTCGTTACGTGGAGTCCTGGCAGGCGGCGACTATGGAGGCCGCCCGGCAGTTCGGATTCGGCGAGCGGTTAGCCGATTTGAACTTGAATCCGCGGATGGGCTGGGACCGGGAAAGGAGCCTGAGCGAGGCGCTGGAGCGTAGTCGGGAGGGCGACGAAGAACGGGGCTTCGCGCAGGCGGGGCCGCAGCGGGCCGACATTGATTTGCGGCTATCGGGTCGTCTCGCCGCCGAGGCCTCCCGGGGCGAACAAAAGCGATTGGTTACGGCTCTCGTGGGCGGGCAGGCCTGGATGCTCGAGGCCGAGACCGGGCGGGCGCCGGTGATGTTGCTGGACGATGTAGTGTCGGAGCTGGATCGCGAGGCAGTGGAGGGGTTGATGTCCGGGTTGTGTGCGTCGGGCTGGCAGATCCTGGTGACCGCTGTGGGGGATGATATCCCTGGGCTGGCAGGGGATACCGCAGGGCAATTGTTCCACGTGAAACATGGTCGCGTAACCCCCGAACCCCCAGCCTGATGCGCCCGGGCCTTGGGTCTCGTCGCCCTCCTGGACCCCAGTACGTGACCTCACCGGTGCCCCCCGCCTTTGCGCTATACTGGCGTGTCTGCAACTGGCCGGATGACTGACCCGAATGTCCGAAACTGAAGCCCAAGATCCCTCCGTCTACGATTCCTCTCAGATCCGCGTCCTCAAGGGCCTGGATGCCGTTCGCAAGCGACCGGGCATGTACATCGGTGACACCGATGACGGCACAGGCCTGCACCACATGGTCTTCGAGGTGGTCGATAACTCGATCGACGAGGCGCTGGCAGGTCACTGCGACAGTATTGAGGTCACGATCCACGAGGACAATGCGGTCTCCGTCACGGACAACGGTCGCGGCATTCCCGTGGATATCCACGAAGAAGAGGGTATGTCGGCCGCAGAGGTCATCCTCACTGTCCTGCATGCAGGCGGGAAGTTCGACAACAACTCCTACAAGGTCTCCGGCGGCCTGCACGGCGTGGGTGTCTCGGTGGTGAATGCCCTGTCGGAAGAGCTCCGCCTGGAGATCCACCGGGATGGTCAGCGCCACGAACAGATCTATCACCTCGGCGTCCCGGATGCGCCGCTGGCGGTGACCGGCACCACGGAGCGCAACGGAACGAAGATCTGGTTTCGCCCCAGCCCGACCATCTTCACCGACATCAATTTTCACTACGAGATCCTCGCCAAGCGCCTGCGGGAGCTGTCGTTCCTCAACTCGGGCGTGCGCATCACGCTGCGCGACCACCGGGACAACCGCGAGGAGACCTTTGTCTTCGAAGGCGGTATCCGTGCCTTCGTCGAACACCTGAACCAGAAGAAAACCGCGCTGCATCCCACGGTCGTCTACGCCGACCAGATGCGCGAGGACTACGCAGTCGAAATTGCCCTGCAGTGGAATGACTCCTACCAGGAGAACATCTTCTGCTACACCAACAACATTCCGCAGCGCGACGGTGGCTCGCACATGGCGGGCTTTCGCGCCGCGCTGACGCGCACGATCAATCAGTACCTGGAGAACGAGGGCCTGATCAAGAAGGCCAAGGTCGCCACGGCGGGCGACGACATGCGCGAAGGCCTCACGGCCGTGCTCTCGGTCAAGGTGCCGGACCCCAAGTTCTCGTCGCAGACCAAGGACAAGCTGGTTTCCTCCGAGGTCAAGCCGATCGTTGAAAGCGTGCTGTCGGACGCCCTCAACAATTTCCTGCTGGAACACCCGCAGGAAGCCAAGGCCATCACCGAGAAGGTGCTGGATGCCGCGCGAGCGCGCGAGGCCGCCCGCAAGGCGCGTGAGGTCACCCGCCGCAAGGGAGCGCTGGATATTGCCGGTCTGCCGGGCAAGCTGGCCGACTGTCAGGAGAAGGACCCGGCTCAGTCCGAGCTCTACCTGGTCGAGGGTGACTCCGCCGGCGGTTCGGCCAAGCAGGGTCGTGACCGCCATTTCCAGGCGATCCTGCCGCTCAAGGGCAAGATCCTGAATGTCGAGCGCGCGCGCTTTGACCGTATGCTGGGTTCAGCCGAGGTGGGCACGCTCATCACGGCGCTGGGCTGCGGTATTGGCAAGGAAGAGTACGATCCGGACAAGCTGCGTTATCACCGCATTATCATCATGACTGACGCGGACGTGGACGGCTCCCATATCCGTACCCTGCTTCTGACCTTCTTCTTCCGCCAGATGCCGGAACTGATCGAGCGCGGCCACGTATATATCGCGCAGCCGCCGCTGTACAAGATCAAGCGTGGCAAGCGCGAGCAGTACGTGCGCGACGAGGCCGAAATGGGCGAGATCGTGATCTCCCTCGCACTGGACGGCGCCGCGCTCTATCCCAGCCCGGATGCACCTCCGATTACCGGCGAGGCCTTCGAGGACCTGGTGAAGGGCTATCAAAAGGCCGCGCGCGCCGTGCAGCGCCTGGGCCGGATGTACGACTCGCGCATCCTTTGGGCGATGCTCGAGGCTGATGCGATCCCCGAGCCCCGAAGCGTGACTAACGCTGCGGTTCAGGCGTGGTTTGCCCGCATCCTGGAGAATCTATCCAGCGACAAGGCGGGTGCAACCCGCTACAGCCTGGGGCCGGTGACCCAGCATGAAGGCACGGCACAGCTGAGCCTGGACCGCATCGAACACGGCGCCGCCCTGTCGCAGTACATCACCGATGACACCCTGGCATCGCGTGATTTTCAGGCAGTACTCGACCTGTCCGCCCGTCTTAACGCCCTTCTCGACGAAGGTGCGTACATGAAGCGCGGGGAACGCGTCCACGTGATCGAGGGCTTTTCCGAAGCCATGGAATGGCTCCTGCAGGAGGGCCGCCGCGGGCTGGCAACCCAGCGCTACAAGGGCCTAGGCGAGATGAATCCCGACCAGCTTTGGGACACCACGATGAACCCCGAATCCCGCCGCCTGCTCCAGGTCCGGGTCGAAGATGCCATCCGTGCCGACGAAATCTTCACCACCCTGATGGGCGATCAGGTCGAGCCGCGTCGCGAATTTATCGAGTCGCGAGCCCTCAGTGCCGAGAACGTCGATATCTGACGTACTCGCTGCCACGGTACGACGAATCCCGCCGGCACCATGCAGGTCCTGGCCGCACTCCTGGTCCTGGTGATTCTGGCGCTGGTCGCGTTTCGCCTGTACACCCATCTTGCGGTCCATGAACGCCGCGTCGTCGCGGCCTGGGATCGACTCGATACCCTGCTCACCCAGCGCAATGGCCTGCTGGAGCGGGCTTGTTCCGCGACCCGGGCTGATCCGCCCCTGGACCTGCGGGCGCTCCAACAGCTGGTCCAGGAACAGGAGCGAGCGCGACGCTGCGGTGATCTTCCTGGTCTGGCCCGGGGCGAACGCGCCATCCGCGCCGAATGGGACCATATACGAACACAAATCCTTGATAAATATAACAATTTGTCGGTTTCGCCCGATCGACTGCCCCCTCGCGTAGCGGCACTGGACCAAGCAATTACGGAGGCCCTCGGCCGCTACAATGCTGCTGTGGATGCCTATGCCGGGCTGCGCTGCCAGTGGGCCTACGGACTCCTCGCCCGCCTCGCTGGCCATGCCGTCTTTCACCCCGTTCGCCCGCCGAGCCCGTAAGCTTCGCCCCGACGACCCCGTTGCCGGGAACACCCTGCCGGGCTTTCTGTCCGAATGGCATAATCCACTGCTGGCCCGACCCCTGGAGATACCGTGTCCAACCCCTTGCTGCAGACCGACCGGCTGCCCGCCTTTCGTGCCATCGAGCCCCAACATGTCCTGCCCGCGGTGGAAACCGTCCTGGTGGAGAATCGCGCGGAGATTGATCGGCTGGTCGCGGCCGCCGGGGATCAACCAACCTGGGCCACGCTGATCCAGCCGTTGCAGGCGCTGGACACGCGCCTGGATGCCGTCTGGTCTCCGGTGGGTCACCTCAATGCGGTCATGAACGGTCCCGAGATTCGCGAGGCATACAACGCCAGCCTTCCCCTGTTGTCGGATTACGGCAGTTGGGTCTCGCAGCATCAGGGCCTGTACCGGGCGGTCCGTCGCCTGGCAGACAGTGAAGAGTACGCGCAGCTTTCGCCCCAGCGGCGCAAGGTGCTGGATGACATGCTGCGTGATTTCCATCTGAGCGGCGTCAATCTCCCCGAGGCCGAGCGCGAACGCCTGCGCGCCATCAACGCCCGCCTTTCGGAGCTGACTGCACGTTTCGAAGAGAACGTGCTGGACGCCACTCAGGCCTGGACCTGGCAGACCGATGATGCGGCCGCGCTCGCCGGCATCTCCGAGTCCGATCGGGCCATGCTCGCGCAGAACGCTCGCGATCACGACCAGACGGGCTTTGTCGTGACCCTGGATATCCCCAGTTACCTCGCAGTCATGACCCACGCCGAGGATCGCGACCTGCGTTACCGTGTCTACGAGGCCTTCACGACGCGTGCGTCTGACCTCGGGCCCGGCGCCGGCAATCACGACAACAGCGAGATCATGGTCGAGATCCTCCAGTTGCGGGAGGAGAAGGCGCATCTAACGGGCTTTCGCCACTACGCCGAGCGCTCGCTCGCGACCAAGATGGCCGATAGCGCCGAGCAGGTCGAAGGCTTCCTCCAGGATCTGGCGCACCGCGCGCGCCCCCAGGCCCAGCGCGACCTGGACGAGTTGCGCGCCTTTGCCCGCGACGAGCTCGACCTCGGAACCCTGGAGGCCTGGGACATGGCCTTCGCGGCCGAGAAGATGCGCGAGCGGCGCCTGGGTCTCAGCCAGGAGATGTTGAAGCCCTACTTCCCCGCTGACCGCGCGGTCAGCGGCTTGTTCGGCCTGGTCCAGCGTCTGTTCCAGGTCCGCTTCGAGCCCGACGACAGCATCGAGACCTGGCACGACGACGTCCGGTTTTATCGCATCTTTGACGCGAATGGCACCGAACGCGCTGGCTTTTACTTCGATCTCTACGCCCGCAAGAACAAGCGCGGCGGCGCCTGGATGGATGTCTGCCGCAACCGTTTCATCTCCGAGGACCGCGCCCAGCTGCCGGTCGCCTACATGACCTGCAACTCCACCCCGCCGGTGGACGGCAAGGCGGCCCTTTTCACTCATGACGAAGTGATTACGCTGTTCCATGAGTTCGGTCACGGCCTGCATCACATGCTGACCCGGGTGGACGAACCCGACATCGCCGGCATCAACGGCGTGGAATGGGATGCGGTCGAACTGCCCAGCCAGTTCATGGAGAACTGGTGCTGGGAACGCGAGGCGCTGGATCTGTTCGCGCGCCACCACGAGACCGGCGAGGCGATGCCCGAGGACCTGTTCCAGCGCCTGCAGGGGACGCGCCATTTCCACGCGGCGTTACAGCTATTGCGCCAGGTCGAGTTCTCCCTCTTCGACATGCGCTTGCATGCCGGGCCCGCCCCTGCGCAGGCCGCGGACATCCAGCGGCTCCTGGAGACCGTGCGTCAGGAGATCGCGGTGGTCCATCCGCCGGCGTTCAATCGCTTCGCCCACGGCTTCGGCCACATCTTCGCTGGCGGCTATGCCGCGGGGTACTACAGCTACAAGTGGGCCGAGGTCCTGTCGGCTGACGCATTCGGGCGCTTCGAAGAGGAAGGTCTGTTTTCGTCCGAAGTGGGGGCGGCCTACCTGCGCGAGATTCTCGAGGCCGGAGCCTCGCGCCCGGCCGCGGATTCCTTCCGTGCCTTCCGCGGGCGCGATCCGCAGATCGACGCCCTGTTGCGTCATAGCGGCCTGGAGGAGAAAGCCGCGTGAAGATCGCCAGCTGGAACGTCAATTCGCTCAAGGTGCGTCTGCCGCAGGTCCTCGATTGGCTGGGGAGCTCGCGGACCGACGTCCTGGCCCTGCAGGAGACCAAGCTGACCGACGAGAACTTTCCGGCCGCGGCCATCCGTGATGCGGGCTATCAGGTCGTGTTCTCCGGGCAGAAGACCTACAACGGCGTGGCCATCATCTCCCGCACCGAGGCCACCGACGTGGTCACCGACCCGGCCGGGCTCGAGGACGCCCAGCGCCGTATCCTCGCCGCCACCATCGGCGAGGTTCGCGTGGTCAACCTGTATGTAGTGAACGGCGAGAACGTCGGTACCGAGAAATACGCCTACAAGCTGGACTGGCTGGCGCGGCTGCACGCCTGGCTGGCCGACGAGATTGCGCAGCACCCGAATCTCGTGGTCCTCGGTGACTTCAACATCGCCCCGGATGATCGCGACGTGCACGACCCCGAGGCCTGGCACGAGCGCATCCTTTGCTCCACGCCGGAACGCGAGGCCCTGGCCGCGCTTACCGATCTCGGCCTCACGGATACCTTCCGCGCCTTCGAGCAGCCCGCGGAGGAGTATTCCTGGTTCGATTATCGAGCTGCGTCCTTCCGTCGCAATCGGGGTCTGCGCATCGACCTGGTCCTCGCCAGCGCTCCCTTGCAGGCCCGTCTGCAGGCCGCGGGCATCGACCGCGAACCGCGTGCCTGGGAGCGTCCGTCCGACCATGCCCCGGTCTGGGCGGAATTCTCCGCCTAACCGTGGCCCGGGTCGCACCAACCGGCAATTCCCGAGGGAGACCCCGTGAAGTACAAGGATCTGCGCGATTTCATTGATGGCCTCGAACAGCGCGGCGAGCTGCGCCGCATCACCCGCGAGGTGGACCCGAACCTGGAGATGACCGAGATCGCCGACCGCGTCCTGCGCGCCGGCGGCCCGGCCCTGTTGTTCGAAAACCCTACCGGCTCCGACATCCCGGTGCTCGCCAACCTGTTTGGTACTCCGGAGCGGGTGGCCATGGGCATGGGCGAGGACTCTGTCGAAGCCCTGCGCGAGGTCGGGCGCCTGCTTGCCTTCCTGAAGCAGCCGGATCCGCCCAAGGGGCTCAAGGCGGCCTGGGAACAGCTGCCGATCTTTCGCAAGGTGCTGGACATGGCGCCCAAGAAGATCCGCGGGGCGCCCTGTCAGCGCCATGTAATAGAAGGCGATGCGGTTGATCTCGACCAACTCCCGGTCCAGACCTGCTGGCCGGAAGACGCCGGCCCCCTGATTACCTGGGGCCTGGTGGTCACCCGTGGCCCGGAGAAGTCGCGTCAGAACCTCGGGATCTATCGCCAGCAGGTGATTGGGCGCAATCGCGTGATCATGCGCTGGCTGTCCCATCGCGGCGGGGCCCTCGATTTTCGCGACTGGTGCCAGGCCCACCCCGGCGAGCCGTTTCCCATCGCGGTCGCCCTGGGTGCCGATCCGGCCACCATCCTCGGCGCAGTGACCCCGGTGCCGGACACCCTGTCCGAATATGCCTTCGCCGGGCTGCTGCGTGGCAGTCGAACCGAGGTCACCCGCTGCATCGGTTCCGGCCTGGAGGTCCCGGCCTCCGCCGAGTTCGTGCTCGAGGGGCACATCCACCCGGGGGATACTGCGCCGGAAGGCCCGTTCGGGGACCACACGGGTTACTACAACGAGGTGGACGACTTCCCGGTCTTCACCATCGACCGCATCACCCATCGCGATCAGCCGATCTACCATTCCACCTACACCGGGCGCCCGCCGGACGAGCCCGCCGTGCTCGGGGTGGCCCTGAACGAGGTGTTCATTCCCATCCTGCAGAAGCAGTTCCCGGAGATCGTGGACTTCTACCTGCCGCCCGAGGGTTGTTCCTACCGTCTGGCCGTCGTCTCCATGCGCAAGCAGTATCCGGGGCACGCCAAGCGCGTGATGATGGGGGTGTGGTCCTTCCTGCGTCAGTTCATGTATACCAAGTTCGTGATCGTGGTCGACGACGACGTGGATACCCGCGACTGGAAAGACGTGATCTGGGCCATCACCACCCGCATGGACCCGGCCCGCGACACCACCCTGGTGGAAAACACCCCGATCGACTATCTCGATTTCGCTTCCCCAGTCTCCGGACTGGGCTCGAAGATGGGCATGGACGCGACCTCCAAATGGCCGGGCGAGACCGATCGCGAGTGGGGCCGGCCGATCGCCATGGACGAGGCGGTCAAGCGCCGCGTGGACGAGATCTGGGATGAACTGGGGATATGAGGCGTGACGCGCCGCCGAATCCCGGGCGCGGTCGGGCTCCTGGCTGTACTGCTGCTGGCCTTGACCGCCTGTGCGGCCGCCCCGGAGCGTGAAACCGTGCGCGCGGCGGGGACCCCAGTGAAGGAAGCCCCTGCGCACGCAGCGATTGCCCCCGATCGCGTCCGCCGCTGGTCGGCCGCAGAACCCGTCGCCGTGGTGATCGCCCTGCACAGCTTCCGCGATCACGCCGGTGCCTATGAAGCCCTGGGCCCCTGGCTGGCCGATCGCGGCTACAGTGTCCAGGCGCTGGATCAGCGCGGCCATGGCACGAGCGAGCCGCACGGCCGCTGGCCGGGTGCCGAACCCCTGATCAGCGACGTGGCTACAATGGTCCGCGCGGTGCAAGCGGAGTACCCCGGGCGACCGGTTTTCCTGCTGGGCGAGAGTATGGGCGGATCCGCCGCGCTAGCGAGCCTCGCCACTCATCCGGAACTGGAGGTCGCCGGGGTTATGGCCATTGCCCCGGGCCTGCGTGGCGGGATCCCCGCTCGGGGTTTCTGGGATGCCGCCGTGCGTACCAGCGAGGTCCTCGCCGGCGGGCTCACGCTGACCATCGACCCCGACTACTCCGACAGCCTCGCGCCCGCCGCGGTCGAACGCTTCTCCACGGATCCGCGCATCATTCGCCGCGTGCGCATGGATACCTATGCCGGCGTGGTCTGGCTGGCCCAGTACGCTACGGATCATATCGGCCACGTCACAGCCCCGGTGGTGTACCTGTGGGGCGAGCAGGACGGGACGATCCAGCGCGAGTCGGTCTACATGGCCGCCCGTGCCCATCCACAGGGCCAGGCCGAGGTCTGGACCGACGCTGACTGGCCGCATCTCATTCTGCACGCCCCCGACTGGCAGACCACGGCCACCCGCCTAGTCGACTGGATGCAGCGGGTTACGACCGATCCGGCGGGCTCGCCTGCGGTATTGGCTCCCAACCCCCGCCACGACCCGTAGCCGAGGCCGCCGACCCGGTCGGACTGCGGTTGCTTGCGTTCGGGGCGGCAGCGGCGAGAATAACGGCCTTTCCGCGACCGAGGGTTTCCGATGGCGTTCGATGTCACCATTCAGCCCAGTGGCCATGTATTCGAGGTCGAAGACGACGAGACCGTCCTCGAAGCCGGCCTGCGCCAGGGCTTCGCCTTTCCCTACGGCTGCCGCAATGGCGCCTGTGGCTCCTGCAAGGGGCGGGTGCTGCAGGGCGAGGTCGATCACGGGCCAAACAAGCCACCGGGCATCAGCGAGGCGGAACTGGCCGACGGCATGGCCTTGTTCTGCCAGGCGGTCCCGGTGGACGACCTCGAGATCGAGGTGAAAGAGATCGGCGCGGCCAGGGACATCGTGGTCAAGACCCTGCCGTGTCGCGTGGCGGCCCTGAACCGCCTGGCCGACGACGTGATGGAGCTGCGTCTGCAGCTCCCGGCCGCCGAGCGCCTCCAGTTTCTCGCCGGGCAGTATCTGGACATCCTGCTCAAGGGGGGTGAGCGCCGCAGCTACTCCTTGGCCAACGCACCGCACGACGATGCCCAGCTGTCCCTGCATGTTCGGCACATGCCGGGCGGGCGTTTCTCCACCATGGTGTTCGAGGAGCTCAAGCCCAAGGCGCTGCTGCGTATCGAGGGGCCGCTGGGCAGCTTTTTCGTCGACGAGGAATCCCCGCGCCCGCGCCTGTTCGTTGGAGGGGGCACCGGTTTTGGTCCGTTGAAAGGCATGCTGGACCATCTGGCCGCCGAGGGACTGGATCGACCGCACCACCTGTTCTGGGGCGCCCGCGGCGCCGATGGCATCTATGCCCCGGACTGGCTGCAGCAGATGACCGCCGAGCACGCCGGACAGTTCCGTTTCACGCCGGTGCTGTCGGATACGCCGGCCGAGACCGCCGCCGGCTTTGCGGCCGTCAGCGGCTGGCCTCACGATGCGGTGCTGTCGGAGTACCCGGACCTGTCCGGCTTTGATGTCTACATGGCCGGGCCACCGGCGATGATCCACGCCGCGCGCGAGGCCTTCCAAGCGGCCGGTCTGCCGCCGGAGCAGCTGTACTACGACAGCTTCGAACCGGCCACCCCGGCCGAGTAACAGCGCCGGCGCCCACGTTGTTTGTTCACCGCGAAGCGCACGAAGTAGGGCGGATTGCACCACAGAGGGCACGGAGGACACGGAGAAAAGCGCAGGGCGGTACTTAGGTTCTGGACGCGGCGGCTCAGACCATCGGCCAGCCCCGCCTAATCAATAGCCGTTCGTCGTGGCCCTGGAGGGTCTTTGCGTTCCTCTGTGGACTCTGTGTCCTCCGTGGGTTCAGTCGCCCTGGAATTTCTTCGAGCCTTCGTGCGCTTCGTGGTCGATGACTAGGCGCGATCCGCGCGTAGCTGATTCGCCAGGCGGTGGACGGCGGCCAGCATGGCGGCGTCGGTCGGGTCCTCGGCGGTCTCGACGGCGGCCTTGAAGCCCAGCTCCTGCGCGATCTCCGCGATGCGTTCGCTGCCGACCACCAGCGGGGTCTTGCGCAGCCACATGCGCCCCAGCTTGCCGACCATCTCGTACAAGTTGCGCAGCCCCTCGCCACTGGTGATGGTGATCACGCCGATCTGCCCGCGCGAGAAGGCGTACATCAGCTCGCCGGTATCGCCCTCGGGGCGCCCGCGGCGGTAGGCCTCGGCAAAGGTCACCTCGGCGCCGCGGGCCTTCAGGGTGTCGCCCAGCAATTCGCGGCCGCCATCGCCGCGGAAGATCACCACGCGCTTGCCGGCCACGTCCTGCATCGCCTCCTGCGCCAGCAGGGCCTCGCTGTCGAAGCGTCGCGGCGGCAGGATGTCCGCCGGGCGCCCGAAGCCCTTCAGTTCCTGCGCCGTGCGGTTGCCGATCGCCGCGATCTTTGTGGTGGTGGGCCATGAATGTTCCGCCAGGGCCAGATTGAGCACGCGCTGGACGGCGTTCGGGCTGATGAACACGGCGATATCGAAGTCCGCCAGCCGGTCCAGGACCTCGCGCAGGTTGGTGGGATCACTGGGGGCCAGGATCTCCAGCACGGGAAAGCGGATCACGCTCGCGCCCTCGGCCGTCAAGGCGGTACAGAACGGCTCCGCCTGGGCGGCCGGCCGGGTGACCAGGATGCCAAGGCCGGCGAGCGGGCCTTGGGCCTCGTCGACCACCGTGTTGTCGTCTGCGGATGCGGTCATGCATCTACCCCTTCGTGTCCTGGCCGTGTTCCCGATGTGCGGCCGCGAGCAGTTCGCCTGCCCCGAGTTCCAGCAGCATGTCCGCCAGGCGGATCCCCAGGGCCTGGGCGTCGCTGCGCGGCCCCTCGACCTGGCGGCGCAACAGGCGACTGCCATCCACTGCGCCGACCAGGCCGTCCAGGTGCAGCTGATCCCCGGCCAGGGTCGCATGGGCTGCCAGTGGGACCTGGCAGCCGCCTTCCAGGCGACGGTTGAAGGCCCGCTCGGCGCGCACGCGGTCGGCGGTATCCGTATCGTTCAATGGTGCGATCAGCGCGCCGATGGCGGTATCGCCGGCGCGACACTCGATGGCGATGGCACCCTGACCAACCGCCGGCAGGCTGACGTCCGGCTCCAGGCAGCTGCGAATCCGCTCATGGAACCCGAGGCGTTTGAGCCCGGCTGCAGCGAGCAGGATGGCGTCGTATTCGCCGGCATCCAGCTTGCCCAGGCGGGTATTCACGTTGCCGCGCAGGTCACGGACCTCCAGGTCCGGTCGCCGCGCGCGCAGCTGGCACTGCCGGCGCAGGCTGGAGGAGCCAACCCGGGCCCCCTGCGGCAGTTCGTCGACATGTGCGTATTGGTTGGACACGAACGCGTCCAGTGGATCCTCGCGGTCGAGGATCACCGGCAGTTCGAGCTGCTCGGGCAGCTCCATCGGCACGTCCTTCACCGAGTGCACCGCGATGTCGGCGCGGTCCTCCAGCAGCGCGATCTCCAGCTCCTTCACGAACAGGCCCTTGCCGCCGATCCGCGCCAGCGGGGAGTCCAGGACACGGTCGCCCTGGGTGGTCATGCCCACCAGTTCAACCGGGCGCTCCGGCTCACGGGCGCGCAGACGGGCGGCGACGTGTTCGGCCTGCCACATGGCAAGCGGGCTCTTTCGGGTGGCGATGCGTACAGGCTTCATGGATTGTCCGGGCGAGCCACGGCGCGAGCGGCCGGGCGTTCAAACGGCCTAGTATAACGGCGAATGCTTCGCGCCCCGAATCCCGCAGGGGTGTGCGGCCCTCTCAGGTCCCGTTGCGCAGGTAATCACGCACTCGTGGCAGCTGGCGGCGGCTGATGGGGATGGGGTCCAGGTCGTCGTGGAACAGCAGGCGGTGGTCGGTCTGGCCGAGGCTTTCGACGCCCTTGACCGAGGCCTTCACCGCCAGGCAGCCGCGGTGCACCCGCAACAGGGCGGGGCCGTACAGGCCCTCCAGTTCGCGCAGGCGGGCGTCGACGAAGCCGGCCAGGCGTGCCGAGCGCGCCATGACGTAACCGCCCTCCGCGATGAAGATGTCCACCTGTTCCAGCGGTACGCGTTCCTCGCGCCGGCCGACGGTGATGTGGACCTCGTTCGGGAAGGTCTCGGGCCGGTCCTGTTTTTGCTGCACCGCACGCTGCAACGCCTGTTCCAGCCGTTCGCGGCGCACCGGCTTCAGCACGTAGTCGCGCACCCCGGCCTCGAACGCCTCCAGCGGAAAGCGGTCGTGTGCGGTGACCAGGATTACCGTCAGCGCGGGATCTTCCGCATGCAGACGCCGCGCGAGTTCCAGCCCGGTTTCCCCGGGCATGTCGATATCCAGCAGCAGGGCATCCGGCGCGTGGTCCTGCAATTGCATCTCGACCTCGCCGGCATGCGCAGCTTGCGCCACCACCCGATGCCCCAGCTCCTGGGCGAGCGCGGTCAGGCGTTGACGGGCAATCGGCTCGTCGTCGGCAATCAATAACTCCAGTCGAGCGTTGTTCATGTGGTTTCCCCCCGGTTCGCGAGCGGCAAACGGATCCGGACCTCGAACCGCTCGGCCTCGGCCTCGGCCTCGAAGTGTACCTGCCCGCCGAAGGCGTGCTGCAGCCGCAGGCGTACCGCATCGGTGGCGGTGCCGGTCCCCTCGCCGCGTGCGTGTGGATCCACGGTGTTGCCGATGGTCACCGTGACCCGTCCGGAATCCATGCGGCAGCGCACCCATATGCGCCCTGCGCCGCGTGCGGGTGCGATCCCGTGCTGGATCGCGTTCTCCGCCAGCGGTTGCAGGATCAGCGTGGGCACATCGAGATCCAGGCCCGGGTGGTCGGGGCAGTCCCAGTCGAGTACCAGGCGTTCGCCGAAACGGGTCTGTTCGATCTCGAGGAACGCGCGGACCAGGTCAAGCTCCTCACGCAGCGAGTGGCGGTCACCGGTGGCGAATGTGGCGCGGAACAGATCCGCCAGGTCCAGGGTGATCTGTTCCGCACGCGCAGGATCACTGCGACACAGCCCGGCGATGGTGTTCATGCTGTTGTAGAGAAAATGCGGGCGCAGGCGGGCGCGCATGGCCTGTTCCCGGGCCGCTGCCACGGCCCGGGTTTCGCGTTGCCAGGCCGCCTGCAGGTACAGGTAGTGCATGGCCATCAGGCTGAGGATGGTGGCGACGCCGATCACCGGCCAGCGCAGCGCCGGGTCGGCCAGCACCAGTTCCTCCGCGAGGCGATAGACGATGGCGGTGTTGGCGATGGGAACCAGGGGCGGCAGCACGATCTGCGCGGTCAGCGGCAGTCGGTGCAGCGATCTCTTGAGCCCGCACAGGATCAACAGGCTGGTCAGTGCCACCCAGAAGATGAACAGCGCGTGCAGCGCCAGGGCCGACAGCCAGTCCTGGCCGCCGCCGCGCAACAGGGCCACGGCCAGTGCCAGCAGCACGGCCACCATGAGCACGCGCAGCAACGTCTCCGCACTGCAGAAATCGGGCAGCGGCGAGAGCTCCCCGGTGGTGTCCCTGGTGGTTTCCCCCTGGGCCATGCGTAACACTCTCCCCTGTTGCCGTGCGCAAACGGGCGCGGGACCGCGCCATGTTCACTCCCCGGCTGTGCCCGTATACTTCCGTGTCTTTCCCACCCGCTTCAGGATGCACCATGACGCAGGATTCCTCGCACGACAAGCCAGCCGCCACGCCCGCCGCCTCCGGCGAGGCCAAGCTGTGGGGCGGGCGCTTTTCCGAGCCCACCGATGCCTTCGTCGAGCGCTTCACCGCGTCGGTGGATTTCGACCGCCGCCTGTACCGCGAGGACATCCAGGGCTCACAGGCGCATGCGCGCATGCTGGCCAAGGTCGGGGTGCTGACAGAGGCCGAGGCCGGGGAGATCCTCGCGGGGCTGGACGCGATCCGCGACGAGATCGCCGCCGGCGAGTTCGACTGGCAGGTCGGGCGCGAGGACGTGCACATGAACATCGAGGCGCGGCTGATCGAACGCATCGGCGATGTCGGCAAGAAGCTGCATACAGGGCGTTCGCGCAACGACCAGATCGCGACCGACATCCGCCTGTGGCTGCGCGCGGCCATCGACGATGTCCTGCGCCTGATCCGCGGCTATCAGGATGGCCTGGTGGCCCTGGCCGAGCGCGAGGCGGATACCGTGATGCCCGGCTTCACTCATCTGCAAACCGCCCAGCCGGTCACCTTCGGCCATCACATGCTGGCCTGGTACGAGATGCTGGAGCGCGATGCCGAGCGTCTGCGTGATACGCGGCGCCGGGTGAACATCCTGCCGCTGGGCGCCGCCGCGCTGGCCGGTACGCCGTATCCGCTGGATCGTGAATACACCGCCGAGCTGCTGGGTTTCGACAGTGTCACCCGCAACTCCCTGGACGCGGTCTCCGATCGTGATTTCGCCATCGAATTCACCGCGGCCGCCGCGACCCTGATGATGCACCTGTCGCGTCAGGCCGAGGAGCTGGTGCTGTGGACCAGCGCCCAGTTCGCCTTCATCGAGTTGCCGGATCGCTACTGCACCGGCTCCTCGATCATGCCGCAAAAGAAGAATCCGGACGTACCCGAACTGGTGCGGGGCAAGACCGGCCGGGTCTACGGCCACCTGATGTCGCTGCTGACCCTGATGAAGAGCCAGCCGCTGGCGTACAACAAAGACAATCAGGAAGACAAGGAACCGCTGTTCGACACCGTCGACACCCTGCTGGGCTCGCTGCGTGCGTTCGGCGACATGGTGCCGAACCTTGAGGTGCGGCGGGAGAATACGCTGGCGGCGACGCGCAAGGGCTTCGCCACGGCGACCGATCTGGCCGACTACCTGGTCGGGCGCGGTGTGGCCTTTCGCGATGCCCACGAGGTCGTCGGGCGAGCGGTGCGTATTGCGCAGGAGCGCGGGGTGGATCTGGCGGAGCTGCCGCTGGCGGACCTGCAGGCGATCAGCCCGGCGGTGGGCGAGGACGTGTTCACGGTGCTGACGCCCGAGGGCTCGGCCGCCGCGCGTAACCTCACGGGGGGGACCGCCCCGGAACAGGTGCGCCGCCAGGCTGCGGCCGCCCGCGAGCACCTGGCCGCGCTGGCCCGCGCCGACCGCTGAGTTCACCCCGCGCTGCGGTTCCCGTTGTGCGGGGGCGGGGCGCGTCTGTGTGCCGCCTGGCCCGCCTTCAGATCCGGTCCAGCGTGGACTCCAGCACTTCCCAGTGGACGTTGCCGTGGACGACCTCGTAGGCCAGCAGTAGCTGGCCGTGCGCCGAATCGCCCTCGAAGTTCGCCAGGACCCACTGGTGGTTCAGGACGTGGATGCCGTCGCGGCGGAACGCGTATGCGTCGCCTTCCGGCGCCTCGTGCGGGATCAGGCCGGTCTGCTGCATCAGGTCATCGGCGAGACGCTCGTTCGGGCGCACCATGCCGCGACGCTGCAGGTCCTGGAGATGGGCATTGGTCAGGCCCAGTTCCACCGGACGCGGGATCTCGTGGCGGGTGTATTGCTGCAGCTGCATCTGCGCCTGCAGCAGGTCGCGGTTGGCCTCCGAAAGATCCTGTTCGAGCCCGTTGCCGCGGGCGATGTAGATCGCCAGCACGACCACGAAAAACAGCATGAAGCCGAGCCAGACCAGGCGTTCGTTGGTCTTCAGGTTCTGCGGCTTGGGGTTGTCTTGTTCGGACACGGGGCTTGCCTCCGGAATGCTGGGGTGCCGGCTGCCGTGGGGCATCCGGCCGGAAAATGAACGCGCGACCGCCGTGGGTTCCTGAACCCGGGTCGATGCGACGCGCATGATAACCCCTGACACCGCAACCTGCCGAGAATGCCCCATGTCGGTTCCCGACCCCGTCAACGCCGCCGCATCCGAGAGCCAACTGGAGTGGATCAACCACTTTGCCCGTCTGCCGGAGGCCTTTCACGAGAGCCCGGCTCCCGCCCCGTTTCCGGATGCGACCTGCCTGGCGAGCAGCCCGGCCATGTGCGAGCGTCTGGGCCTGGAGGCCGCGGCCCTTGGCCGCGACCCGTGGCTCGGGGCCTGCACTCACGGTAGCGAGCTGGCGGGCGCCGAGCCGCGCGCCTCGGTGTACGCGGGACACCAGTTCGGCGTCTTCGTGCCGCAACTGGGCGATGGTCGCGCGAAGCTCCTGGGCGAGGTTCGCACGCCAACGGGCGAGACCTGGGAGTTGCAGGTCAAGGGCGCCGGTCCGACGCGCTTCTCGCGCGGCGCGGACGGTCGTGCGGTCATGCGTTCCTCGGTGCGCGAGTATCTCGTCTCCGAGGCAATGGCCGCCCTTGGCGTGCCGACCACCCGTGCGGTGGCGCTGTTCGGGTCCAGCCTGCCGGTGTACCGCGAGCGTGTCGAGCCGGCGGCCATCGTGCTGCGTGCCGCGCCGAGCTTCCTGCGCTTCGGGCATTTCGAGTACTTCCACTACAACGGCTACAGCGCCCGCCTGCAGGAGTTGATCGCCTACGCCCTGGCACATGACTACCCGGAACTCCAGGGGGCCGATGATCCCGTCGCCGCGATGCTGGAGGCGGTGATCGCCCGCACCGCGGAGATGGTCGCCGACTGGCAGGCCATCGGGTTTTGTCACGGCGTGATGAACACCGACAACATGAGCCTGGCCGGGCTGACCATCGACTACGGGCCGTTCGCGTTCATGGATGCCTTCGACCCCGGCTACATCTGCAACCACACCGACCAAGGCGGGCGCTATGCCTTCGACCAGCAGCCGCAGATCGCGCAGTGGAACCTGATCCGCCTGGCCGAGACCCTGGTGATCCATTTCGCCGACGCCACTCGCGAGGCGGCGATCGAGCACGCCAAGGCGCTGCTGCAGGGCTTCCAGTCGCAGTACCGGCAGGCCTGGCTGGCGCGTATGCGCGCGAAGCTCGGGCTGCAGGTGGAGCAGGAGGACGACGAGGCGTTGATCCAGGAGCTGCTCGCACGCATGACGGCCGAGGGCGTGGATTACACCCGATTCTTCCGCCAGCTGCCGGACCTGGAGCAGCCGGAGATCCGGGCGCAACTGGAATCGGAACTGGAGGATGGGGCCGCATGGCAGGCCTGGTGGTCGCGCTATCAGGCGCGGCTCGCGGGGGAGGGGCTGCCCCCTGAAGAGCGGCGCGCGGCGATGAATGCCGTCAATCCCAAGTACATCCTGCGCAACCATCTGGCCCAGGCCGCGATCGAGCAAGCCGAGGCAGGGGATGCATCCGAGGTGCTGCGTCTGCAGCAGATCCTGGCGCGTCCGTTCGCCGAGCAGCCGGAATACGAGGCCTATGCGGACCTGCCGCCGGAGTGGGCGAGCGGGATCCAGCTAAGCTGTTCGTCCTGAGAGGGCGTGCAGGCCGGACCCCGGACTGGAACGTCCGGAGACCGAGGCCAACTTATCCGAGGATACCGCGCAGGATGTAGAAGTAGACCACCGCGAGGATCGCGCCGGCCGGCAGGGTCACGATCCAGGACAGGAAGATCATGCGCACCAGCCCCAGATTGATCGCGGCAATCCCGCGCGCCAGGCCCACGCCGAGGATCGCGCCCACTAGGGTATGGGTAGTGGAGATCGGCAGGCCGGTGCCGGAGGCCAGGACCACGGTGGCCGCCGCCGCGGCGGTGGCGGCATAGCCGCGGCTGGGGGTGAGCTGGGTGATCCCGGTGCCCACGGTCGCGATCACCTTGTGGCCGTAGGTGAACAGGCCGAACACGATCCCGACCCCACCCAGCAGCAGCACCCACATGGGCACGACGGTCTCGGTGCTCACATCGCCGGTCTGGATCACGTCCACGACGGCGGCCAGCGGGCCGACGGCATTGGCGACGTCGTTGGAGCCCAGGGCAAAGGCCATCGCGCACCCGGTCACCACCATCTGGATGCCGAACACCTTCTCGACATTGGCGAAATGGGAGCCTTCCTCGCCCACGCCGGTGGGATCGTCAAAGCGCAGGCGCCGGATTGCCATCATCCCGAGCACGACCACGATGGCGCTGATCAGGATCGCGAAGCCATAGGCCTGCACGGGCGTGAGGTCCAGGCCGACGTGGGTCAGGCCCTTGAACATCGTCACCAGTGCCGTGACAAAGGCCGTGAGGAAGATATAGAGCGGCGCCCAGCGCTTGGCGTTCTTCAGCGGATCGACGGTATCGAGGATCAGGATCTGCACACTGCGGAACAGGGCAAAGGCGATCATCCCGCCGACGAGCGGCGAGACCACCCAGGACATCGCGATGGTGCCGACACGTTCCCAGCGAACCACCTCGAAGCCGAGGCCGACCACGGCAAAGCCGACGATGGCGCCAATGATGGAGTGGGTCGTGGAGACCGGCCAGCCAAAATAGGAGGCGACCATCAGCCAGGTCCCGGCGGCTGCCAGGGCCGCCAGCATCCCGTAAACGAGCAATTCGGGGTTGTCGGCCATCAGGCTGGAGTCGACCATCCCGCTGCGAATGGTCTGGGTGACCTCGCCGCCGGCCAGCCAGGCCCCGGAGAAGACGAAGATCGCGGCTACAAACACCGCCTGGCGAATCGTCAGCGCGCGTGAGCCCACCGAGGTGCCCATGGCATTGGCAACGTCGTTGGCGCCGATGCCCCAGGCCATGAACAGGCCGAAGATCACTGCAAGGCCGAGCAACAGGGTGCTGTATTCCATGCCGTCCTCGGTGCCTGTGCCTGGGTGCCGGTGGTTACTTGGCGAGCATCAGCTGCAGGCGGCTGCCTACACGCTGGGCCAGGTCGGCCAGCTCGCCGATGGAGTCGATCACGCGATACATGAACATCACGTTGACCGGCGGTAGTTCGGCCTCCTGCGCGAACAGGATCTCGCGCACCTCGCGCTGGGCCTCGTCGGACTCGTGCTCGATCTGGTCCAGCTCAGTGAGGATGCCGTTGACGACCTCGACCTCGTGGCCGCGGAAGCCTGCCTCCACCAGTTCGTCCAGCTCGTTGATGGCCCGGCCGGCCTGGTCGACGGCATCCACGCTGCGGTCGAGGAAGCGCTTCAGCGACTCGCCCATGTTGTCGGGGAATTGCATCTGGCGGCCCAGCATCAGCCCGGCGATGTCTTTCGCCATGTTGGCGATGCGGTCCTGGATCAGCAGGGTGTCGAGCACGTCGCGGCGCGACATGGCCAGCATCATGCCCTTGGGCAGGTGCAGGCGCAGGTCTTTCTTCAGGCGGTCCGCCTCGCGTTCCAGCTTCGAAATCTTCTTCTGCTGTACCCGCGCGGTCTCCCAGTCGTCGCGGGCCATGGCCTCCATGAACGGCGGGAGCTCGGCGATGCAGGCGCGCACCTTCTCCATGTGCGCCTGTAGCGGGCGTACCGGGGAACGGCCAAACAGCTCGAAGACGAAGTTCTTGGGGGACATGGCGGCGCGAAGGTTGTCACAAAGCGTTAATCTAACGCAAAACACCGGAGCGCGCGCGGTCTTGTTGGTCCCGCCGACGCCCTCGGTGCGGTACACTCATCCGTCAGAGCTGGGGGTGCCCGCGATCGATGCGAGCTGAGAGAGTCCCCTTGAACCTGAACCAGTTAACGCTGGCGGAGGGAAGCTCGGTGCTCGATCCAGTCCGCGCGCGCTCCGTTCGCAGTCTGTCCGGCCCGTTCCGTTCCCTCTGCTGCCATGCCCGCACCGCAGAGGTCACTGTATGAGCGCCATCCCCGAGTCCTTCGCCCGCAAGACCGCCCAGGTCTCCGCCGACGTCACGCGCCCGTTTCCCAATTCCGAGAAGGTCTTCGTGCAGGGTTCGCGCCCGGATATCCGCGTGCCGTTCCGCCAGGTCGCACAAAGCCCCACGCTGACCTCCGGCACCCCGGAAGAGAACCCGCCGATCCCGGTCTACGACACCTCGGGCCCGTACACGGATCCGGACGCGACCATCGATCTGCGCCATGGCCTGACGGATCTGCGCGGCGGCTGGATTGACGAGCGCGGCGACACCGAATGGCAGGATGGCCCCAGTTCCGAATACGGCCGCGTCCGCGCCGCCGACCCGGAACTGGCCAGCCTGCGCTTCGAGCACATCCGCCCGCCGCGCCGGGCGAAGTCCGGGGCGAACGTCTCGCAGATGCACTACGCCCGCCAGGGGGTTGTCACCCCGGAGATGGAGTTCGTCGCCATCCGCGAGAACAACCGCCTGCAGGAGCTGCGCGCCGACCCGCGCTACAAGAAGCTGCTGCGCCAGCACGCCGGCGAGTCCTTCGGGGCATCCATCCCCGAGGCGATCACGCCCGAGTTCGTGCGTGACGAAATCGCCCGTGGCCGCGCGATCATTCCGGCCAACATCAACCACCCGGAGCTGGAGCCGATGATCATCGGCCGCAACTTCCGCGTGAAGGTCAACACCAACATCGGCAACTCGGCGGTCTCCTCCTCGATCGAGGAGGAGGTCGAGAAGCTCGTATGGTCCGCACGCTGGGGCGGCGACACCCTGATGGACCTGTCCACCGGCAAGAACATCCACGAGACCCGCGAGTGGATCCTGCGCAACTCGCCGGTGCCGATCGGCACGGTGCCGATCTACCAGGCGCTGGAGAAGGTCGACGGCAAGCCCGAGGACCTGACCTGGGAGCTGTTCCGCGACACCCTGATCGAGCAGGCCGAACAGGGCGTGGACTACTTCACCATCCACGCCGGCGTGCGCCTGCAGTACGTGCCGCTGACCGCCGATCGGGTGACCGGCATCGTCTCGCGCGGCGGCTCGATCATGGCCAAGTGGTGCCTGGCGCATCACGAGGAGAACTTCCTCTACACCCGTTTCGACGAGATCTGCGAGATCATGAAGGCGTTCGACGTCTCGTTCTCCCTCGGTGACGGGCTGCGCCCCGGCTGCCTGGCCGACGCCAACGACGCCGCGCAGTTCGGCGAGCTGGAGACCCTGGGCGAGCTGACGCAGAAGGCCTGGGCGCACGACGTGCAGGTGATGATCGAGGGCCCCGGTCACGTCCCGCTGCAGAAGGTGAAGGAGAACGTCGACAAGGAGCTGGAAGACTGCTTCGAGGCGCCGTTCTACACCCTCGGCCCGCTGGTGACCGATATCGCCCCGGCCTATGACCACATCACCTCCGGCATCGGCGCGGCCAACATCGGCTGGTATGGCACCGCGATGCTCTGCTACGTGACGCCGAAGGAGCATCTGGGCCTGCCCAACAAGCAGGACGTGCGCGACGGCATCATCACCTACAAGATCGCCGCCCACGCGGCCGATCTCGCCAAGGGCTTCCCCGGCGCGCAGCTGCAGGACAACGCGCTGTCCAAGGCGCGCTTCGAGTTCCGCTGGGAGGACCAGTTCAACCTGGCGCTGGACCCGGAACGCGCGCGCGAATTCCACGACGAGACCCTGCCCAAGGACGCGCACAAGGTCGCCCACTTCTGCTCCATGTGCGGCCCCAACTTCTGCTCCATGAAGATCACCCAGGATGTGCGCGACTACGCCGCGGCCCAGGGCGTCTCCGCAGACGAGGCCCTGAAGAAGGGGATGCAGGAGAAGGCGGTCGAGTTCGTCGAGAAGGGTGCGCGCCTCTACCGCGAGGTGTAGATCGACCGGGAGAGACGCTAGAGACGCTAGGGAGACGCTGATTAATTCGCACGTCCGCGCTCGATCGATTTTGCCCGCTGACAAGGCGCGGTGAGCGAAGTGTAGCCGAGCTACATAAGCAAGCCGCAACGCGGTCAGCGGGCCCATTTTCGTCAACAACGGGCGGCCGAGCCCTCAAGGGGTTGGCGCCCCATTTTTCCCGATCCTGCGTTGCGGCGCTTGACCGTAGAGTGACTACGGCGCTGCGCACCGCGCCTTGTCTCGGAAAAAATGGGGCACCAACGCGGACGTGCGAATTAATCAGCGTCTCCCTAGCGCACCTCGATCCGGCTACGGCCGTTCTTCTTGGCGGCGTACAGGGCCTGGTCGGCACGATTGAAGGTGTCGACCCGGTCCTCGCCGGGGCGGTATTCGGTGACACCGAAGCTCGCGGTCAGCCGCCCCACCGTCTCGAAGTCGAAGGCGGTGATTCGCGCCTGCAGCTCACGGGCAGCGACGAGCGCCTGTTCGCCGCGCGTCTGCGGTAGCAGCACGAAGAACTCCTCGCCCCCGATCCGACCGATGGCATCCACCTTGCGCAGGTTCTGCCGCAGCAGGCCGGCGAACTGGCGAAGCACCCCATCGCCGGTGCTGTGTCCCCAGGTGTCATTCACGGACTTGAAGTGATCGATGTCGATCAGGATGACCGCGAACGGTTCACCGTAGCGCTCGGCCCGTGCGCGTTCATCGTCGAACAGGCGCTCGATATGCGCACGGTTCCACAAGGAGGTCAGTTCGTCGATCCGGGCGGCACGGGCCAGCTGCTGTTGTTGCAGGAAGGTGTGCTTGTGGGCCTTCTCGAGGATGAAGGCGCTCAAGCAGCCGAAGGAGAACGCGGCCAGGGCCCACATCAGGTGCAGCTGCAGCAGATCCGCCTCCAGCGGCTGGCGGAAGGTGGCGGCGATTACCAGCGCGATGATGGCGGTTGCGGCAATCACGGCCTGGCGCAGGGCCAGTCCGGAGATCGCAAACGTCCACATGATGCTGAGATAGATCTCGGGGGCGAATATCAGAAACTGCGCCGAACCAACGTTCAGATGCAGGTTGGCCGCGTTCGCTACCACTGGTGCCAGGGTCAGCAGCACCCACATCAGCGGCTGCAGGCGCTGATCGAAACTCATCAGCCCGACCGCCAGCAGCAATCCCGGCACCAGCAGGGCATGGGCCACAAGCCTCGAGGTGTGCAGGTCGGTGGCCACCGATTGCTCGAGGACGGCGTACAGAAAATACAGCAGGGCCGTCAGGAACGCGACGTAGCGGGCCTGCGGGATCCGCACCTGGCGATGCCAGGCCGCGAAAGCCCGTCGAGCGTCTGAGTCTTCCCGGTGCAACGGGTTTCCCAGGACCCGCAGGCGCCTGATGATGTCCAAACCCTGACTCCTATAACCGTTCAGGCCGCAGCGTGCGGATCCGGACGTGTCGCCGCCGCGGCCCTGCGAACGGGCCATGCGAAACGTTAATCGAAAGTGGCGCCCGCCGGGACTACTGCATGTGGCCGAAGCCGCCCATCAGGCCGGCGCCGATGCCGAAGATCATGCCCAGGACCATCAGGATCAGGTAGATCAGCAGCAGCACGCCAAAGATGGTGAAGTAGATGCGCAGGCGGCCGAGGGCGTACTTGATCGCTTCCGGATCGGCACTTTCGTAGGCGCGCTGGGAGGCGCCGGCGGCCTGCATCAGGACCACGCCGGCCCAGATCGGGATCCAGGCGATGATGATGCCGATGATCGACAGGGCGGTCAGCACGCCCGAGATGATTAGCATCACCCCGATCAACTGCATCCAGAATTTTCCGCGAACGAGCGGCTCGATCAGTCCACGGAGGTCGGCCCCGTTGGTGGTGTCCTGTTCCATGTTCAGACTCCTTGTCGTGATGGGCGGATGGCCGGAGCATAGCAGGCCCTTTCATGGTGTGACGCATTCGTTGTTTTGGTGCGCGCCGCCCGTGCATACTCGAGCAGGTGACAACCCGAAAAACAGGGCCACGCAAGGCTCGTGAAGCAGGGGGATGTATGAGCGACCAGGGACGACGCAGGGATGCCGGCCGCAGCGGGCCGCAGGGGACAATGCTGTTTCAGGGACAGGCCTTGCCCGAGCAGGAAAGCGCCGCGGACACCGCCAGCGGGGGGGCGCCCCCCGGCGGCCACCCGGTGCTGGTGGGGATCTCCGAGCCCTTCGGCCAGCAGCGCCTGACCTTGAAACCGGGCAAGCGCTCGGTGGGGCGTGAGGCTACCAATGACATCGTACTGCAGGAGGGCAGCGTCTCCTCGCAGCATGCCTGGCTGGTCAACGACGGCGGCGAATGCCGGGTGGTCAATCTCTTGTCCACCAACGGCACCTGGGTAAACGACGAAAAGGTGCACGAGGCTGCGCTGAAGGACGGCGACCACGTCCGTTTCGGGCGGGCCGAGTTCGTGTTCCGCCGCCGCGACGACGGTTCCGATGCCCGGCCTGGCCGTGGGCCTCGGTCACGCTGGCGCTGGCTGGGCATCGCGGTTGCGGTCCTGGTACTGGCGGCCGTCGCGCGCATCCTGCTCGAGACGGTTTGAGGCTCAGGGTCGCCGGCGCATGCAGCGGATCGGACGCTACGGGGTCGGCGAGGAGATCGGGCGCGGTGCGATGGCCGTCATCCATCGCGGCTACGACCCGGATATCCGGCGTCCGCTGGCGATCAAGTGCCTGCAACCGGACTACGCCCGCCGGCCCGAGTACCGCCGGCGCTTCCTGGCCGAGGCGCGTGCCGCCGGCACCCTGACCCACCCGGGCATCGTCACCATCTTCGATGTCGGCGAGTCGGATCAGCAGCCGTTCATCGCGATGGAGCTGCTGGACGGCATCACCCTCGCGGAGTTCGCGGAACAGTTCCGGCCGCTGCTGCTGCGCAATGTCCTGAAGATCGCCATCCAGCTGGTGGAGGCCCTGGACTATGCCCACCGGCATGGCGTCGTGCACCGTGACATCAAGCCCGAGAACATCATCGTCACCAGCGCCACGGCGAACATCAAGGTGATGGACTTCGGCATCGCCCGCACCCTCAGGGACCCCGACTGGCGCGCCGACGACGACTGGCTTGCCGAGGACGACGACGGCTATATCGCAGGATCGCCGCACTATATGGCGCCGGAGCAGGTCCGTGGCCGCGATACCGACGCTCGTGCCGATCTCTATTCCGTGGGCGTGGTGCTGTACGAGCTCCTGACGGGGGCCACCCCGTTTCGCGGGCATGATGTCGAGACCCTGCTGACCCGGGTGGTCAAGGATTCGGTCCCCGCACCGCGGGTCATCGTGCGCGACTGTCCGCAGGAACTGATCGAGCTGGTGTTGCGCCTGCTGGCGAAGGAGCCGGACGAGCGCTACCAGTCGGCCGGCGAGCTACTGGTGGACCTCGAGCGTATCGACGAGCAACGCGCCGAGCGCGAACGGGCAGGTGCCGGGCGTCGGATCATCCCGCTGCGTCTGCGCTGGGCCGCGGTCATGGGGGCACTGGTGGCGGTCACCCTGGTTGTCGGCGGTACGCTGGTACACCAGAAGCAGAATGAGGTGATGACCGACCTGGCGTTTGACTATGGGGCCACGCTGGCGCAGATCATCTCGGTGGAGAGTGCCGAGGACCTGTTGCTGGAGGACACCATCGCGGTCCAGGGCCGCCTGCGCGACATGCAGGCGAACCGGGAGATCGCCCTGCTGAGCGTCGTGGACCACCGCGGCGAGGTGGTGGCCAGCAGCGACCCGGAGGTCCTGGGCCAGCCCTACGAGCCGCCTTCCGAGGACCGCCTGCTTCAGCGTCGCGACGGCCAGGCCGTGTGGTCCGTCACCGGGCGGGATGGCGCAGAGCTGTTCATGTTCGAGGCCCCGGTTCGCTACCAGGATCATCACCTTGGGCAACTCCAGGTCGGGCTGTCCACGGGGTCGCTGCGCGCGGCGAACGAGGCCACCTTCATGGCCTTGCTGATGCTCACGCTGGTCACCCTCCTCGCGGTGCTCCTGGGGGCCTACGTGCTCGCCCGGCGTCTTCAGGCGCCGCTGGACCGCCTGCGCGGGGCGCTGGACCAGATCGGTCAGGGGCGGCTCGATACCCGGATCCGTGCCCGTCGACACGACGACTTCGAGCGGGTCTTCAGTGCCTACAACGCGATGGCCGACTCGCTGGAGGCGCGCATGAAGCGCCGGGTCGCCGGGACGCCCGAGTGCAGCGCTGCCGGGCCGGTTGCTGACGGCGACCGCACCCAGGAGCTCGCATCCGACGAGTTGCCGATCGAAGCCACCTCAAGACGTACCGCTACGGATTAACTCCGGTCGTTCTCGCGGTCCAGGGCATCCAGGCGGCGCTGTAGTTCCAGGGCTCGCAGGCGATAGCCGCGCGCCGCCTCGAACCCGGGGTCGATCGCCAGGGCCTCGTCCCACAATGCGATGGCGGTCTCCAGGTCCTGGTTGCGGTAGCGCACGATGGCCTCCGCGTGCAGGGCCTCCTTGCGCTGTTGCTCCAGCTCGTCAAGGTGCTGGCGCGCGGTCGCGTGTTGCGGGTCCTGTTCGAGCACCCGGCCGAAGGCCTCCAGCGCGTTTCCGGTCGCGCCTGCAGAGCGCGCCTCCACGCCCCGCTGGTGCCAGTAGCCGATCGCCGCGTCGCGCGAAAGGGGGTCCAGCCAGCTGGCCCATTCGTTCTGCGCCTCGGGGTGCTCGCGGGCCAGCTCCACGACCTCCAGCGCCGCGCCATAACGCCCGGCTGCCAGGTCGGCCTCGATTGCGCGGCGCAAACCGTCCTCGCTGACGCCGGGCGCGGCGTCGGGGTCCAGAGCCATCAGCTGTTCGTCCAGATCGGTCTCGCCACGCTGCGGCCCCGCTACATCCCGCGGGATGCGCAGCCGTTGCCCGACGAGCAGTCGGTCCGGGCGTTCGATGTCGTTGTAGCGTGCGAGGATCACAAAGCGGGTGGCATCGCCGAGGTGCTCACGCGCCAGCCCGCCCAGGCTGTCGCCCGGCTCCACCGTGTGAACGAAATAGGCCTCGCCCAGGGTCGCCTGCGGATCCCCGGAGAGCTGTTCACGCAGGCCGCGGGCGGCGCGGTTGCCCGGATCATCTGCGAGGATCCGGTCCAGTGCCGAGCGTGCCCGGTCCATCTCGCCGCCCTGCAGGAGCTGCACGATCTCGGCGATCTTGAGGCGCTCGTCCTGCTCCTCGCGGGCGATCGGGTCGGACGGGGCCTCGTCGGTCGCGGCGACCACGTCCTCGGCGGATTCCGCCTCGGGGTCGAACAAGCCCTGTAGCTGCGCACAGCCGGACAGGAACGCTGTGAGTACGACAAGCAGGACGAGGCGAATCAGCGTGGTGTGGGCTGGCATCATGGCAAGGACTGGTTCGGCTCGGCGAGTCCGCGAGTATACGGTTGGCATCAGTCCAGCGGCCACAGCAGGATCGCAAGGGCCGTAGCCAGTAGCGCCAGAAGGCCCAGTGTGGGCCCGATGCGCGCCTTCAGGTGCCGGCGCCAGAAACGCCCGCGCGGCGGCCCGGTCCGCCATGCTGCCAGGGCCACGTTGTCACCCTTGGGTCCGCCGCGACGCGCCGCTTCGACGGCGGCGCTCGCGGTGGCCGAGTCGAGGTCCGGGCTGTCCAGCAGTTCCGCGATCTCGATCGGTCCGATCTGTTCCCAGAAGCCGTCCGAGCACAACAAGAAGCGCGTGTGACGGGTGACGGGGGCCTCGGCGTAGTCCACCTCGATCGGGTCGACCACGCCGAGGCCTCGCAATAGCCGGTTCTGCTCCGGGTGCGTTGCCATTTGCGCCTCGCTTATTACTCCCTCGTCGACCAGCTGCTGGACCCGGGTGTGATCGCGCGTGCGCCGCTGAAGGGTGTCGCCCTCGAAGTGGTACAGCCGGCTGTCGCCGCAATGGGCCCAGCAGGCGGAGGTCGGGGTCACATACAGTGCCACCAGCGTGGTGCCGGGGCGTTGTGACGGATCGGTACCCCCGGCCTCCAGCAAGGCTGCATGGGTCTCGTGGAAGAGAGCGTGGAGCAGGGCACGGGCATCGGCAGCCTGCCCCGCGTAGCGGGTCCACAGGCGTTCGGCGGTCGCGATCGCGGCGTGCGAGGCGCGTGCCCCGCCCTCGTGGCCGCCCATTCCGTCCGCGACCAGCAGCAGGGCGCTCTGCCCGTCCGCGCTTTGTAGTACGGTCACCGCGTCCTGTTGCTCGGCGCGGCCACCCATCTCCCTGGCGTATCCGGTTTCCATGTGCGTGTGGCCCCGCTGATCCCGTGACCATGATGACCGAGTTGATCGGCGCGCGACAGCCCCGGGGGGAGCCGCGCATCGATCCGCGTCTCCCTAGCCGGTGGCGCCGATCCAGAACTGGATGGAGCGGCCGAGGAAGTCGTCCCAGGTCATGTAATGCGAGCCGTCGCACGAGAAGGTCAGGCTGATCATGCCGTTGAACAGGTTGATCGAGGCGGAACGCAGGTACACGGTCTCGTCGGCATAGCGCAGCGCGCGCAGTGCCTCCAGGACGCGGCCGACGTCCTCCCTTGGGATCAGCGCCTCCGCGGGGTACGGTTCGTGCGGAAACGCCAGGCAGACGTCCGGGTCGCCCAGGGATTCGTGCGTCAGGATGCGGTAGCGGTACGGGTCCTCGGTGGTCCACAGCGTGGCGCGCGAACTGGAGAAGTGGAACACGCCCTGGAACACGCCGCGCTCGGTGAACAGTTCTTCCAGAATGGCCAGGGCGGTGTCCATGTTCTGGTCCATCAGGCTCTCGGTGCGGCTCTGCAGGAACAGTGTCCCGCGAATCGACGGATCGCCCTTGATCTGGCGCCACTCGCTGGGCTCCTCGTACAGGTCCTCGGAGAAGTCGGGCAGGTTGCGCAGGTCGAAATCCGCGCCGAGAAAGCCCAGCGCATTGCCCTGGTCGTCGCGCACCAGCTGCAATGAGGTCAGGGATGGCCGGCGTCCGAGCAGGCTGATGTAGGCATCCGACAGCAGGAAGCCGTCCGCGGGCACGGCCTCCTTCATGTACGGGCGCTGCGAGCGATCGCGCCCGAAGTGTTCCGGCAGTACGCCAGTGCGCGAGATGTTGTCCGAAAGCTGGACCCCCTCGGTATTCAGCGCATACACGAAGGTCGCCTCCGGGATCTGGCGGATCGCCTCCTCCAGGATCGAGTCCAGCGCCTCGCGGCGTGGCCACGCCGCGCTCAAGCGGCTGGCGATCTCCGCCAGGGGTTCATGCAGTTTGTCCTCGAGGTAGTCGCGCTGGTGCTCGATCGCCTTTTTCAGTTCCGTCATGGTGCGGTGTCGTCTCCTTTCGGTGCGCCACGATTATCCCTGATCGGGGATGGCGTTGTCGTGACGGCCCGCGCGGGCCGTTTGTCCCGGCACTTCGGCCCGTCGAACAGGTCCGAGCAGGAACCATGCCGACGACGAGTCAGCCTGTGCCCGATACTGCGAACATGCCCATGACGAAATCTACCGAATCCCTCCGCCCGGCCCGCCCCGGCGATCTCGACGCTATCAATAGGTTGGTGGCCGAGGCGGTCGAGGACTGGCCCTTGCCCGGGCGCGTGCGCCGGCTCGCCCTGCCGGCCTACCGCTATACCGAGGCCGATCTGATGTTCCTCGAGGTGACGGTGCTGGAGCGTGCGGGCGAGGTGGTCGGCGCCGCCGCCTGGGAGACGGCGGAGACCCGCGAGCTGCCGGAGGGTGCCGCCGATGGGCTGTTGCTGCATGGCCTCTACGTGGGGCGAGCCGCCCGCGGGCAGGGTGTGGGCCGGCAACTGGTCGAGGCCTGCCGGAGCGCCGCGCACGAGGCCGGGGTGGCCGGGGTGCTGGTCAAGGCCCAGGCCTCGGCGGCCAGCTTCTTCGCGGCGATGGGTTTCGTCCCGGTACCGGTGCGCGATCGCGACTACGAACAGCGCTACTGGTGGGCGGTGGAAGGTTCGCCCGTCGCCGGCTGACGTCAGCGTCCCGCCCGGTGGCGGCACCAGCGGGCACCGAACAGGCCCCCGACAATGGCCAGCATCAGCAGCCCGAGGGGCCAGAGATGCTCGGGTGAACTCAGGAAGTGGAGCAGCGAGAAGGCGTCCCCGTGTCCGTGGCCGGGGTGGGCCAGGACGGGCGTGGTGGCCAATGCTAGAGCGGTTCCCATGAGGGTGCGCAAGTTCATCTCGGGGTCCTCCTGTCGTTCTGACCCACCATAGCGCGACACGCAGGCCGCTTCAGCAAATACGTGGCAGTTGCTCGCCGGCCGGCAGGATGACGCGGCGCTCCACGCCGGTCGCCAGGCGCCGGATGACGGCCGGTTCGCCCGCCTCCGCCCGTCCGATGGCAACGGCCCCGGCTGTCTCCGCGCGGGTCCGGAGAATCCTCAGGGCCTGAGCGGCCGCGTGTTCCGGAACGGCGGCCAGGAAGCGGCCCTCGCAGGCGGAGTGCAGCGGGTCCAGACCAAGGATCTCGCAGGCCCCGCGCACGTCGTTGCGCACGGGGATTGCGGCGTCCTCCAGCACCAGCCGGCAGGCGGAGGCATCGGCCAGCTCCTGCAGGGCGGCGATCGCACCGCCGCGGGTCGGGTCGCGCAGCGCGCGGACTGGCACGCCGGCGGCCAGTAGTGCGGCCACGGCCCCGGCGACCGATGCGCTGTCACTGGGGATCGGCGGGTCCAGGCCCAGGTTTTCGCGGGCGGCGAGGATTGCGACACCATGGCGGCCAAGATCGCCACTGGCGAGCAGTACATCACCGGGCCGGATCGCGCCCGGCGTGATCTGCACGCCTTCGGGCACGACGCCCACCCCGCTGGTGCTGATGTAGACCCCGTCGCCGCGCCCGGCCTCCACCACCTTGGTGTCGCCGGCGACCACCCGCACGCCGCATTCCTCTGCGGCCGCCTGCACCGAGGCGAGGACGCGCCGCAGGTCGTCCAGCGGCAGCCCCTCCTCCAGGATCAGGCCGAGGGTCAGCCACAGGGGGCGCGCCCCGGCCATCGCCAAGTCGTTGATCGTACCGTGCACCGCGAGCCGGCCGATGTCGCCACCCGGGAAGAACAGCGGCCGCACCACGAAGCTGTCCGTCGTCATTGCCAGGCGCCCGCCCGGGGCGTCGAGCACGGCAGCATCGGGGGCGGCGAGGGCCGGGATGCCCAGCGCCGGCAGGATCACCTCGTCCAGCAGCTTCGCCTGCATCCGCCCCCCGCCGCCATGCGCGAGGCGTACGACGTCGGTGGTCATGCCTCGCCCCGATAGTGCAGGTAGGCCGCGCAGGCCCCCTCGGAGGAGACCATGGGCGCGCCCAGCGGGGTATCCGGCGTGCAATCGCGGCCGAAGGCCGGGCAGTCGGTGGGGCGGCGCAGCCCGCGCAGCACCTGGCCGGCGATGCAGGGGCCATCCCCGATCGCCTCGGGTGGGACGAGCCCGAAACGGGCCACGGCGTCGAACCGGGCGTATTCCGGGCGCAGCCCGAGGCCGCTGGCGCGCAGGCGTCCCATGCCACGCCATTCGCGCTCGACCGGCTCGAAGACGCGAGAGACCGCAGCGCGCGCGGCTGCGTTGCCGTCGTCCGGCGCGGCCCGGTCGTAGCGGTTCTCCACCCGGGCCGCGCCGCGTTCCAGTTGCTCCACGCAGGCGTGGATCCCGGCCAGCAGGTCCACCGGCTCGAAGCCGGTCACCACGATCGGGACCCGGAAGCGTTCGGCGATCGCGTGATAGGCGGCCGCCCCCTCCACCGTGCAGACATGGCCGGCGGCCAGGAAGCCCTGGATGCGGTTGTCCGGGTCGGCCAGCAGGGCCTCCATCGCCGGCGGTACCAGCGAGTGCGAGACCAGCAGCGACAGGTTGTCCAGGCCCAGGGCCTCGGCCTGCAGCACGGCGATTGCGGCGGCCGGGGCGGTGGTCTCGAAGCCCACCGCCAGCAGCACGACCTCGCGCTCCGGGTGTTCGCGCGCCAGCGCCACCGCATCCAGCGGCGAGTAGATCACGCGCACCTCGCCCCCGGCCGCGCGCGCCGCGTTCAGGTCGCCCAGCGCCCCGGGCACGCGCAGCATGTCGCCGAAGGTGCAAAGCATTACCTCCGGGCGTCGGGTCAGCAGTACCGCCTGGTCCAGGGTCTCGGCCGGGGTCACGCAGACCGGGCAGCCGGGCCCGTGGATCAGCTCGACGGCGTCCGCCAGCAGTTCATCCAGGCCATGGCGCAGGATCGCGTGGGTCTGGCCGCCGCAGACCTCCATCAGCGTCCAGCGCCGGGTGCAGGTGGCGCGGATCGCTTCCACCTGGCGCAGGATCAGCGCCGGGTCGCGGTATTCGTCCAGGTGCTTCACGGGCCCTCCGGGGCGGGCGCGGGGATTTCGCGCAGGGCCGCCAGGGTGCGTTCGGCAGCGGCCTCGTCGAGGGTGGCGATCGCGATGCCGGCGTGGACCAGCACGTAGTCGCCGGGCCCGGCCTCGGGGGTGCAGGCCAGCGAGACCATGCGCGTGACGCCACCGAAGGCTACGCGCGCCTGGCGGAACAGCGGGTCGACACCGTCCACGCTGTCGATACGACCGGGGATGGCAAGGCACATGGGCTCAGTCTCCGTTCGGGGGCACCGCGGCCCGGCGCCCGATCAGCGCCTGGCCCAGCGCCAGCCCGCCGTCATTGGGCGGGATGCGTTGCGGCCACAGCGGACGGAAGCCGGCGGCCTGCAGCGCGTCCACGCATTGTTGCAGCAACCACCGATTCTGGAAGCATCCGCCGGTCAGCGCCACGGTTTCCTCGCGCCCGGCCCGGGCGGCCTCCACGGCGAACCCGGCCAGCGCCCCGTGCAGGCGGACGGCCATACGGCTGGCCCCGGCGCCGTCGGCATGGTCGGCTAGCAGGGTCGCGACCAGCGGGCCCCAGTCGGCCTGCCAGGGTGCCGTTGCTGTATCCAGCGCAATGCCGGCGGTGCCGAGTCCGTATCCCGTGGCCTCCGCCGCCTGCTGCACGAGCATGGCCGCCTGCCCCTCGAAGCCGGCACCGGTGCGTAGCCCGCCCAGCGCCGCGACCGCGTCGAACAGCCGCCCGACGCTGGACGTCCAGGGGGCGTGGATCCCTCGCTCCAGTGCCGCGAGCAGCGGGTGCCATTCCGCAGCGGTAAACAAGGCCCGCGCGGGGCTCGCCTCCAGCGCGGCCGGATCGCCGTCGAAGTGGGCATGCAGCAGGCCCAGCAGGGCGCGCCGGGGTTCGCGTATCGCGGCCTCGGCCCCGGGCAGGCGGAAGGGCCGCAGATGACCCCGCCGTTGAAAGCCCCCGTCGGCGTCCACTGCCAGGCATTCGCCGCCCCACAGCATGCCGTCCTCGCCGAGGCCCATGCCGTCCCAGACCAGCGCCACGGCCGGTTCGCGTACCCCGTGCTCCGCCAGGCAGGCCGCCGCATGGGCGTGATGGTGCTGTACGGCGACGACCGGAGGCCCCCAGGCCCCGGCCAGCGGCGTGGAGGCGTAGTCGGGATGCCGGTCGCAGGCGACGCGCGCGATGTCCACGCCACAGAGCTCGCCCAGTGCGCGGGCCTCGCCAGCCAGCCGGTGCAGGGCCGCATCGCTGTCCAGGTCGCCGACGTGGGCGCCGACGACCACCTCGTCCTCCAGGGCCAGGGCCGGGGCGGCCTTCAGGTGGCCCCCCAGTGCGAGGGTGACGGGCCCGGCGTCTGGCAGGGGCACTCGCAGCGGCGCATACCCGCGGCCGAGGCGCAGGCATTGCGGCCGGCCCGCGGCGATCTGGAACACCGAATCGTCCAGTGCCCGCGCGATCGGCCGGTCGTGGTCCAGGATCCCGTCCGCGATCATGCCCAGTCGGGTCACCGCCTCCGCGGTGTCGATACAAAGGGGCTCGCTGCCGCGGTTGCCCGAGGTGCAGACCAGCGGGCCGGCGAAGCCCTCCAGCAGCAGGTGATGCAGTGGCGTCGCCGGCCGCATCAGTCCCAGACGGTTGAACCCCGGCGCCACGCCCTCCGCCAGCGGGGCGCCGGGCCGGCGGTCCACCAGCACGATCGGTGCCTCCGGCGCATCCAGCAGCGTACGTTCGGCGCCGGTGGCGCGCGCCACTTGGTCCAGCCAGTCGCCATCCGGCAGCATGACCGCCAGCGGCTTGTCCGGGCGCTGCTTGCGCGCGCGCAGGCGGGCCACCGCATCCTGGCGGGTCGCGTCCACCAGGAGCTGGAACCCGCCCAGACCCTTCAGCGCCAGGATCTGCCCCTCGCGCAGGGCGTTGACTGCCGCGTGCAGGGCCGCATCGCCGGTGGTGTGTTCGCTTCCGTCCGGGCCGCGCAGCGTTACCTGCGGCCCGCAGTCCGGGCAGGCCATGGCCTCCGCGTGAAAGCGCCGGTCCCCCGGGGCCTCGAACTCCGCCCGGCAGGCCGCGCACAGCGGGAATCCGTCCAGGGTGGTCTGCGAACGGTCCCAGGGCAGGGCCGTCGCTATACTCCAGCGCGGCCCGCAGGCCGTACAGGCGGTAAACGGGTAGCGGTGGCGCCGCGCCGCGGGGTCACGGATCTCGGCGAGGCAGTCGGGGCAGGGTGCACGGTCCGGTGCCAGGGCCGGCGCACCGCCCTGCCCGGGGCCCTGAACCACGCGGAAGGTGGTATCGCCGACGGGGCGAGATGCCGTCACGGTGATCGCATCGACCCGCGCGGCCGGCGGGGCCTCCTGCTCCAGGGCAGCCCGCAGCGCGACGAGCGCGGCCTCTCGTCCCTCGGCCTGGATCACCACGCCGGACGGCGTGTTGCCCACCGAGCCGGTGATGCCGAGCCGCCGGGCCCGCTCCGCGACAAACGGCCGGAAGCCAACGCCCTGAACCCGGCCGGTGACCACCAGGTGCCAGCGCGCAGGCGACGGGGCGCGTGTCGCGGCGGCGCTCACGCCACGTCCAGGCTCCGCAGCAGGATCTGCTGGGCCTCGGGGTGGGTCTCGTCGTCCGAGGTCTCCACCTCCAGCTCGGCCCCCTCGGCGACGGTGCCGCGGGTGCCGTCCTCGAAGTGCTCGCGGAAATGCTCCGGCGTGATATGCGACAACGCGCCCAGCCATACCCGTACGCGGGTCACGCGCCGGGCGTTGTTGTCGGCCGCCACCTGCTCGATCTTGCGCATCAGATCGGCCATCAGCGAAAACTCGTGCATCCGTGTTCCCTATCCGAAAAAACAGGCGTATTCGTCTTTCTCCACCACCTGTAGCACATCCTCCAGCGAGGCGAGTTCCGGGTGTGGGTCGTAGCCATGCCACTTCAGGTCTGCCCGTTGCCAGTAGAGTTTCCATCGGCCCGACTTGCGCACGAACGTGGCCTTGAATACCGGGTTTTCCACGATCCTCGAAGCGTCATCCATCAGCGGGCGCACCTCGTACAGCGACACGCTTTGACCCTCCAGGCGCCAGACAAAGTCCAGACGGTCTCGAACATGGGCGGGCGGCCGCCGCCGTTCCACGAACGCCTCCATCAGCTTTTCGATCCGTTTGCGCTCGAGTTCGCTCAGGGCCATTGTTATCCGTTCTCTGGTTGTAGCCGGGCCAAGGAGGGGCTTCCCAGCCGGCCTTCGCGAACGCGATGATGCCGGCGGTACCCGGTAGTCTAGAGTTTGTACTACGTGCAGGCGCGGAATCGACCCGCCCGGGCACGGTTGCCCACGATCCGGTCAGGTCGCCGCGCTGCGCGCCACCCCTTCAATCGCCCGGCCCAATCAGGAGCGCTCATGCAGATCCACCTGGACACCCCGGACCTGATGACCCGCGTGCGGCTGGAGTCGCGTTGGCGTTCGGCCGGCGCATCGGTTACCAGCAGTCAGGCGCCGGAGCAGCCCGACCTGGTGGTAGTCGACCTCGGCAGCCGTGGCGTGGAAGCGGTGTCGACCTGGCGCGAGCGCTACCCAGACGCGAAGATCCTCGCCTTTGGCCCGCACGTGGAAGGGGCGATGCTCAAGGCGGCGCGCCAGGCGGGCGCCGACGAGGTCGTGGTCCGTGGCAAGGTGGCCGACCGGGTCGCAGCCAAGCTGGGGGGTGATCGCGCCTGAAGGCGCTCCGGCCCCGCAATCCGGGGCCCGCGTTCACGCCGTGGTCGCGCGACGAGAGGCCGACAGGGCGCGCAGGCGGCGGCGCTGCATCTTGAGGCGATACTCCAGTTCCTTGAACTGGGTGCGCAGTTCCGTGCGCACCCAGCGATCGTTCATGGCCTCGCGCCCGGCCCGCATCTTGCGCGCCTGCACCTCCTGCCACTGGTTCACGGTATCGCGGAAACGCTGATACTCCCGCTCCACGGTTGCGCGCCAGGAGTCGTGCGCCGGCTCGGCCTGGTCGGCATTGAGCAGCCGGCGAAACTCGGTGTGCAGCCGTGCGCGCATGATCTTGAAGCGCGGTGTCCAGCGGCGGTCATACACCAGTCCGGTCCAGGCAAAAAGGTTGATCAGCCACTTCGAGGGGTCGTACTGCCACCAGCGCACCCCGTTGCGGTAGTCCGCCTGAAAGGCGTGGTGGAAGTTGTGGTACCCCTCGCCCCAGGTGAGCAGGGCGACCAGTCCGTTGTCCACGGCGGTGCTGTCGTCACTGTAGGGACGACGGCCCCACCAATGCGCCAGGGAGTTGATGAAGAACGTGAAGTGGTGGCTGAGCACCATGCGCAGAATGCCGGCCAGCAGCAGCATGCCGATCACATCCCCGAATGCCAGCCCCAGCAGCAGAGGCAGGCCCAGGTTCAGTCCCCAGGCCAGGGTCCAGTAATGCCGATGCTGCCACATTACCACCGGGTCCTTCGCCAGGTCCTTCACCCGCGAATAGTCGGGCTCGCTGGTGGGCCAGTTGCGCAGCATCCAGCCCATGTGGGCATGCCAGAAACCGCGCTTGATGGAATGCGGGTCGCGTTCCACATCATCCACGTAGCGATGATGCACGCGATGCCGCGCGCCCCAGTTGTAGATGCTGTTCTGCAGCGCCAGGGCACCGCTCAGCGCCAGCAGGACGCGCAATGGCCCCCGCGCCTTGAAGGTGCGGTGCGCCCAGAGCCGGTGATAACCCACCGTGATGCCCAGCCCGCTCAGCACCAGGAACAGGCCAAAAAACAGCCAGGCCGCGCCGCTGAAGCCCTGGGTGAGCCACCACCATGGCACCAGCGTGACCGCGGCCAGGTTGGTCAGTGCAAAGAAAACTGCCGGCGTCCAGGCAATCGGGGGGGCACGTTCGGACATGGTGGAGACCTGCAGGCGACCGGGGCGAGCGAAGATGCTCACCTATTCATAGCAGATGAGACCGCGACCGGCGAGTAAAAGTGCCCTCGTTCCGGACGCTTGGGCCCAGAGCGTTGCCGGATGATGGTAATTCCTTCGGAGGCGCCGCTTCGCGCCGGGTGTGGCGGGCCACTTCGCGTTCTACTTCCTGAGTATCGCGAACGCTAGCGTGGCCGTGGCGGGCACACTGAGGTACACCGCTCCGGTGTTCGTCTAATCGTCTCCTTCGCCCTGAAGCTGGAAAGCCCCGACACGCTCAAGCTGGTGGCGATCGCGCTGATAATGGTCGGGATCGTGATGCTGACCCAGACGTATGACACTGGCGCGAGCGGCGTGATCCTTATTGGCGCCGGTGAGGGCCTGCTGGCGGGTATGTCCTGCGCCATCTTCATCTTCGGCTTCTCAAGTACGCCGGTTCGCACGGAAGCCCGCAGGCTGTCCATGACCCCGAAGCCGCGACCGATGGACCGGCCGGCCGCGCAGGTTCTCGGCGTCAGGCCAGGTCTTTGTCGCCTTCGATAGATCGCGGCCAATAGCGCGATCTGACGCCGCACCCGGCCCCCTTCCTGCGCTGCGAAGTCGGTGACGGAATGCACCATCATGGGGCGGTCGGGATTGTCTTCTCGGCACCCGCATGCCTAAATGCGTCCGAATCAGACCATCAGGATGCGATCCATGAACGGAAGCCTCGACGAGAAGCTCGAACCCATTTATCAGGAAGTCCTGCACCGCAACGCCGGGGAGACGGAATTCCATCAGTCTGTCCATGGCGTGCTGGAGACGCTGGGACCGGTGCTGGTGAAGTACCCGGAGCTCGCCGAGCTCAAGATCATCCAGCGCATCTGCGAGCCCGAGCGTCAGATCATCTTTCGCGTCCCCTGGCAGGACGACAGGGGCGAGCTGCACATCAACCGGGCCTTCCGCGTCCAGTTCAACAGTGCGCTGGGCCCCTACAAGGGGGGCATGCGTTTTCACCCCTCGGTGTACCTGGGCATCATCAAGTTCCTCGGCTTCTCGCAGGTGTTCAAGAACGCCCTCACCGGCCTGCCGATCGGGGGCGGCAAGGGCGGTAGCGACTTTGACCCGAAGGGGCGCTCCGATTCCGAAATCATGCGCTTCTGCCAGAGCCTGATGACCGAGATGTACCGCCACATCGGCGAGTACACTGACGTGCCCGCGGGCGACATCGGCGTGGGCCAGCGCGAGGTCGGCTACCTGTTCGGCCAGTACAAGCGCCTGACCAACCGCTTCGAATCCGGCGTGTTCACGGGCAAGGGGCTGGACTGGGGCGGCAGTCGTGCACGCACCGAGGCCACCGGCTACGGCGCGGTCTTCTTTACCCAGGAGATGCTCAAGGCCCGCAACGATTCGCTGGAGGGCAAGCGCGTGGTGGTCTCCGGGGCCGGCAACGTCGCCATCTATGCCACCCAGAAGGCCCAGCAACTGGGCGCCCGGGTGATCGCCTGCTCCGACTCGCGCGGCGTCATTCTCGATGAAGGCGGTCTCGACCTGGACCTGGTGCGCCAGATCAAGGAACGTGAGCGCGGCCCGATCAGCGCCTACGCTGAGCGCAAGAAGGGGGCGAAATACAGCGAAAACGGCTGCATCTGGGAAATCCCCTGCGACGTCGCCCTGCCGTGTGCCACGCAGAACGAATTGACCGGCAAGGACGCCAAGGCGCTGGTCGAGAACGGCTGCATCGCGGTCGCCGAGGGCGCCAACATGCCCGTGACCCCGGAAGGCATCCGGACCTTCCGCGATGCCGGCACCGCCTTCGGTCCCGGCAAGGCCGCCAACGCCGGCGGCGTGGCTACCAGCGCGTTGGAGATGCAGCAGAATGCGAGCCGGGACTCCTGGACCTTCGAATACACCGAGGCGCGCCTGCAGGAGATCATGGCCATCATCCATCGCACCTGCCACGAAACGGCCGAGGAATACGGCTCGCCTGGCAATTACACGGTCGGCGCCAACATCGCCGGCTTCGTGAAGGTCGCACGTGCCATGGAGGCGATGGGCCACATCTGAGACGCTCAACGCGGACGTGCAAATGGATCAGCGGTTTGCCATTTGCCACTATGGCGAGGCGAGGGGCAACACCCGGCCCGAGGTGCGTGCGGCGAGATTGACGGAAACGTTCATCTCGCCTCTTTGCCGTGAGAATCATGGTCGGTCGCCTTCAACATGGCACGAATGCGGTCAATGTGGACTTGCGAGTCCTTTGCCCGCTGGGAGACCGATGAAGCGGCCGTTTTGTTTTCATTCTTGCTCATAGTTACGAGCAGATTCTGGCGCTCCTCGAACATTCTGAGCGCAACCCAGAGCGTTTCCTCGATCTTTTCATTTTGTTGTGCAAGCAGCACCGAAGAGGTAAACGCATGGCCTGTATGACAGCGATAGCGCAGGATGCTTCCTTCCTCTATTTGCCATAACACCCCACCACAGTCGGGACAGTTGTAGGGCACCTGCTCGCCGAGCGCCTCGACCGAAGGCAAATCGCTCAGTACCCGCTTTGCGATCTCTGCCTCGATCATGATGTCTTCCGGAACCTCCTTGCTTTCCGGTAGTTCCCTCCTTAAAAGATCGGATAGCAGTGCCCCCATCCCGGATACCGGCAAACAGTGATCGGCCCCAACATTCGCGATGACCGATTGCGGCATATCCGGATAAGACGCATCCTCGGGATCTTGTGCGATGCAGACTCCACCGCATCTTTTGATGGCCATCATTCCGCTGGTGCCATCATCCAGATACCCCGTCAGGATGATGCCTATCACCCGGTTGCCATAGGCCACTGCTGCGGAGCGAAACAAGGGGTCAATAGCGGGCCGTGACCGGTTTTCCCTGGCACCTTTGGTAATGAGGATCTTTCCCTTCTCAATCAACATGTGTTGGTCGGGGGGTGCCAGATAAATCCCCCCAGGTTTGAAAGCGTGTTCGTCATGCGCCTGGACACAGGCAAGGGGGCCGCTTTCACTCAGGGCTTTGACCAGCGCTTCTCCGGAGTTGTCCGCGCTCATGTGGTTGACTATGAAAATGGGTGCCGCAAAACCCTTCGGAAGTTGCGCGACCAGAGTCTTTAATGCAGCCATCCCCCCAGCGGATGCCCCAACGACAATGACCATCGAGTTGCTTTTTTTAGTCATCACCACCATCCATCGATGGAGCAGGTTCGAACAGCCGAGTGTGGCATCGCGTCACCGAGATCGGTGACGCCGATAAATAAATGGGTTATTCGGAATATATAGACCTGACCATCGGCAATCGCAAAAAGGGGGCACGCGAAGCGCGAACGGGGTCAGCTTTTACCTTCTTCGTCTCGCCTCGCTGAACGGGAAAGGCGAGCTACGACCCCGAATCTGCGAATGTGTGGAAGCCGTTACCGGGCACAGCGATCCGGGGGCATTGCGAGTGTGAGGTCGTCGAGGATTCGGCGGGCGACTTTTGGGACGGCGTCGATGGCTTGCGGCGAGAGGCCGGCGCCGTCTTCGAGCCGGGCGGATTCGATGCCGTGGACGATGAGCGTCTCCGGGAGGTCGCCTAGGGAACGGGCGAGTTCGACGGCCTCGGCGAGGCCGATGCCGTGGGAGGAGTAGCGGGCGCCGCGCGGCAGCGGCTCGCGGGCGTCTAGACGATGGAGGGTACCGGGCGCGGCGCCGGTGACGATGGCGTCGACCAGGATGACGGGGTGGTGGCCCTGCAACAGGTCCATGAGCTCGGCGGGCTCGCCGCTGCAGGTGGCGGTTGTGAGGCCCGGCGTGCCGGCGAGTGCGTCGACCACGGCGTGGCCGATGCCGTCGTCGCCGCGCCAGGGGTTCCCGATGCCGATGACGAGTGGCCCCTTGCCTGCCGATCTTCCATCGTCGGCCGAGGCCTCTTGGGTTTGTTCAGGGGTCTTGCGGGATCCATTTTCCGCGGCCTCGACAATGGATGCCCTGCGTTCGTTGTCCATGTCCGATTCGAACTCGCCTGCTTCAAAGGGATCGAGCAGTTCCTGCTCTTCCTGATTCAGTTTGGTGGGCTTCCGCATGCGTTCCTTCCGAAACTCGCATCTTTCTTTTGGGCGCTGTTCATTTTCGGTCGACGGTCAGGTCGAGGAAGTGGGTGGCGCAGGAGATGCAGGGGTCGTAGTTGCGGATGGCGACTTCGCAGTGGTGGCGTAGTTCGTCGTCCGGCAGGTCGAGGTGGGTCTGGACCAGTTCGCGCAGGTCGGCCTCGATGGTGGGCTGGTTGACCGAGGTGGGCGGGACGATCTTGGCGTCGGTGATCAGGCCCGCGTCGTCGATGCTGTAGCGGTGGTAGCAGATGCCGCGCGGGGCCTCGGTGGCGCCGAAGCCGGTGCCGGCGCGCGGGGTGACCGGCAGCGCGGGTTCGGCCGGTGCGGCGCGGTAGCCGTCGACCAGGCGCAGGGCCTCCTCGAAGGCGAGCACGATCTCGATCATGCGCACCTGGATACTGCGAAACGGGTTGCGGCAGGCGATGCCCAGGCCGGCGCGCTCGGCCAGCTCGGCGGCGCGCGGGGTGAGGCGTTCGCGGTTCAGGGCGAAGCGCGCCAGCGGGCCCATGAACACCGGTTCGCCGGAGTCCGAGCGGTGGCTGTGCAGGGCGTTGGAGTGGGCGACGTGTTCCTCGGTGAAGATGTCGTCGTAGTCGCGGATGGCCGCGTCCAGGCCGCTGCTGGAGCCGAGGCGCCCGTGGGTGATCGGGTATTCGTCCGGGTGGACGAGCGACACGAACTCGTAGTCGCGTTCGAGGTTCGGGTAGTCGAGGGTGGCGAGGAATTCGGCGACCTCGCAGGAGGCCTCCAGGCCCCAGGACAGGTCCTCGCCCAGCCCCGCGACCTCGGCCGGCGACGGCGCGCGGTAGAAGCCGCCGACGCGCAGGTTCACCGGGTGGATCTCGCGCCCGCCCAGCAGGCGCAGGATGGAGTTGCCGATCTTCTTGATGCGCAGGCCGTTGCGCACCATATCCGGGTGGTCCTTCGCGGCGGTGACCGCATCCGGATAGCCGAGGAAGTCCGGCAGGTGGAGCATGAATACATGCAGGGCGTGGCTCTCGATCCACTCGCCGCAGTAGGCCAGCCGCCGCAGGTCCTGCAGCACGCCGTCCACGGTGATGCCACAGATGTCCTCCATCGCCAGCGAGGCCCCCATCTGGTAGGCGATCGGGCAGATGCCGCAGATGCGCGCGGTGATGTCCGGGGCCTCGCGGAAGTCGCGCCCGCGCAGGAAGCCCTCGAAGAAGCGCGGCGCCTCGAAGATCGACAGCTTCACCTCCTCCACGCGGTCGCCCTCAGTGCGCACGTACATCGCGCCCTCGCCCTCCACGCGGGCGAGGTAGTCGACTTCGATGGTGCGGGTCTCGCTCATGGCCGGTTTCCTGATTCTTCGGGCGGTGCCGCGCCGCTCTCCTGACGTTCGCTCTCCTCGCGGAAGGCGTCGGCGCCGGCGTTGAAGGTGCGGTAGAAGCGCACGCGCGTGGCGCGATCCATCCCCAGGGTCTCCAGCTGGCCGGACAGGCCCGGCGCGTTGGGCGTCTCCTTGGGCCCGAAGCAGCCATAGCAGCCGCGGTTGCAACCAGGGCACAACGCGCCGCAGCCGGCGTGGGTGACCGGGCCGAGACAGGGCGTGCCGTGGGCGACCATCACGCAGACCTGTCCCGCCCGCTTGCACTCCTCGCAGACGCTGGCGCTGGAGACCTGCGGGCGCCGACCGTAGAGGAAGGCGCTGATGACCTCCAGCAACTGGTACTTGTCGATCGGGCAGCCGCGCAGCTCGAAGTCCACCGGCACGTGCTGGCTGATGGCATCCGAGGTGGCCAGGGTCTCGATGTATTCCGGGTGGGCGTAGACCTGGCGGGTGAATGCCTCGACATCCGCGAAGTTGCGCAGGGCCTGGATGCCGCCGGTGGTCGCGCAGGCGCCGATGGTCACGAGGAACTTCGATGCGCGGCGGATCTCGCGGATCTCCTCCGCCGCCTGTGGCGTGGTGATCGAGCCCTCCACCAGTGTCAGGTCCCACGGCCCGTCGATGCGGGTGCGCGTGGCCTCGGGGAAGTGCGCGATCCGGATGCGGTCGGTGACCGCCAGGAGCTCGTCCTCGCAGTCCAGCAGGCTGAGCTGGCAGCCGTCGCAGGAGGCGAACTTGAACACTGCGAGGGTAGGCTTTTCCCGACTCATAGCTCGCGTACCCGGAAGGCCGGTTCCATCACCGGGTAGGGGAACACGGGGCCGTCGCGGCAGACGAAATGCGCCCCGATCTGGCAGTGGCCGCAAAAGCCCACCGCGCAGCGCATGTTGCGCTCCATGGAGACATAGATGTCCTCCGGCTTCAGGCCGCGGCGCTCCAGCGCGGACGCGGTGAAGCGCATCATCACCTCCGGGCCGCAGGTCAGCGCCAGGGTGTTGCGCCGGTCGAAGCCGCCACGATCGACCAGCTGGGTGACCACGCCGACATCGCCGCGCCAGGCGGCGGTGCCGCGGTCCACGGTGATGCGCAGATCCACATCATCCCGCTCGGCCCAGGCGTCCAGCTCGTCGCGAAAGATCATGTCGCCGGGCGAGCGCGCGCCGTAACAGACCACCACGCGCCCGAACTCCGAACGCCTCTGGAGCGCCGCGTGGATCACCGGCCGCAGCGGCGCCAGGCCGATGCCGCCGGCGACCAGCACCAGGTCGCGCCCGCGCGCCTGTTCCAGCGGCCAGGCCGTGCCGAACGGCCCGCGCAGGCCGACCACCGTGCCGGCCTCCAGATCCTGCATCGCGCGGGTCACGCTGCCCACCGCACGGATGGTGTGCACGATACCGCCGTCGTCGGTGATCGCGGAGACCGAGATCGGCACCTCGCCCACGCCGAACAGGTAAAGCATGTTGAACTGCCCGGGTGCCGGCGCGGCGCCGGGCTCCACCCCCGGCTCGGGGTACAGCGTCCAGCTGAAGACCTCGTTGCTGGCCACGTCGCGGCGCACCGAGTGGATGCGCCAGGGCTCTGGCGCCATCGCCTGATCCGGCAGGGTTGCAACCGCGTCAGGCGCCATGGCCGGGCCCTCCGTGGCTGTAGATATCCAGCGCCTGCAACCGCGCCGCCTGCAGGCGCTGGACGATCAGCGCGGCGAAGTGCTTCATCAGTACGTAGCCGAACGCCGGGTCGGCCTCCATACGTTCGCGCAGCACGCCGGCATCGAAGCGCAGGGTATGGATGTCGGTCACCGCCCGCGCATCGTAGCTGGCGCGGTACGGCGGCAGCAGCCAGGACCAGCCGAGGATGTCTCCCGTCCCGAGGGTCTGGAATGCCACGCTGCCTTCCCGCAGCGGGCTCTCCAGCGCGACCTGGCCCTCGCGGATCAGCCAGAAGGTCTCGGTCGGCTCGTGGTCGCTCATCAGCCGGGTGCCGGCCGTATAGCTGCACTTCGCCGCGCAGGCCGCCAGCAGGCGCCGGTGCTCCGGCGCCATATCCTCGAAGAAGGGCTCTTTCTCGATGATGGCCAGCAGCTCGTTCATCCCCGGCCCTCCGGATCGCGGCGCACCGCGGTGACTTCCTCGGTGATGTCGATCCCCACTGGGCACCAGGTGATGCAGCGCCCGCAGCCGACACAGCCGGAGGTGCCGAACTGGTCATGCCAGGTGGCCAGCTTGTGGGTGATCCACTGGCGATAGCGCGCGGCCACGGACTCGTGGTGTGGCCCGCCGACCAGGTGCGAGTGTTCCTGGTTGAAGCAGGAATCCCAGCGCCGCACGCGTTCGGTGCGCTGGCCTTCCAGGTCCGGCACCTCCTCGACCTGCGAGCAGAAGCAGGTAGGGCAGACCAGGGTGCAGTTGGAGCAGGACAGGCAGCGCTCGGCGGTTTCCTCCCAGCGCGGGTGCTCGAAGGCCCGGTTGAGCACCTCGCGGGCATCCGCCGGCATCTGCCGGCCCATCTTTTCCGGTGCCTCGGCCCACACCCGCTCGGTGGCGGCCTGCTCGGCATCGCTGGCCGGGCGCGGATCGAGCCGGTCGAGCATCGCGCGCCCGGCCTCGGACCCGGCCTCGGCGACCAGAAAGTGCTGGGTGGCGTCGATCACCTCGGTCAGCGCCAGGTCGAATCCCTCGCGGGCGCGCGGGCCGGTATCCATGGAAGCGCAGAAGCAGGTTCCGCCCGGCTCGGCGCAGCTGACCGCGACCATGAACAGGTCCCGCCGGCGGGCGGCATAGCCGCGGTCCTGCACCGCCTGGCCGAGGAATACCCGGTCCTGCACGTCGATCGCCGCCAGCTCGCAGGCGCGCATGCCGATGAAGGCACGGCGCGGCGCGTCGGAGGTGCCGGGCTCGGTCACGAAGCTGCCGTCCGGCTGGCGGGTCAGCCGGAACAGGGTCTCCTCGGGCGGGAACAGGTACTTCTTCCAGGAATGCGGCCCGACCACATAGCCGAACAGCGCGTCGTCGTCGCGTTCGCGCAGGCGGTAGTGTCCGGGGGCCTGCTCGTCGGTCCAGCCCACCGGCAGGTCCTCGAGACCGCCCACTCGGTCGTAGACGATCGCGCCATCGCGCCGTGTCGGCCCCACGACCTCGTAGCCCTCCCCGGCCAGCAGGCGGATCAGCGTGTCCACGGCTTGCGGTGCGATCACTTCCACAGACGGCTCCTGGGCCTCGGGCGAGCCGCTCGGTACGGCAAGGCCCCACACCCGTCCATAGTGCGGCAAGAGCGTGGCGCGATCCAGCGACCTCCCGGGCTGGTAATCACCCGGATACCTGCCACACTCCATGGAGGGCGGTGTGCGGCCCTGGCGACCCGTTGTCCGGGGAAAACGATGCCAGTTATGAATGCGCCGGCGAGGCACAATATCTTCGTGGTCGGTCTGGACGACTTCCATCTGGGCCAGCTCCAGACCCTGCCCGGGGCGGAGGGTTATGCCTTCCACGCACTGTTCACACGCGAGGAGGTCAAGCCCTGCGCCCGGTTTCCGGTGCGTCGGATCCTGATCGAGGGTCGCGAACGGTTGAGCCAGTTTCCCGGCACGGTGGATGCCGTGGTCGGTTTCTGGGACTTTCCGGTCAGCACGATCCTGCCCCTCCTGCGCCAGGCCAGGGACCTGCCGGGGCCGACCCTGGAAAGCGTGCTGAAGTGCGAGCACAAGTACTGGAGCCGGCTTGAACAGGCCCGCGTTGCACCCGAACACATCCCGGCCTTCTGCGCGGTCAACCCGTTTGCCGACGATCCCCTGCGCGAGGTCACCCTGGATTTTCCGTTCTGGATCAAACCGGTGAAATCGGTGCTCTCCTACCTCGGCTTTCGCATCGGCGATGTGGACGACTTCCGGCGTGCCATGGAGCGGATCCGCAGGGAGATCGACCGCTTCGGCGAGCCCTTCAACCATGTCCTCGGACACGCGACGCTGCCCCCGGAGGTGGCCGCGATCGACGGCAATCACTGCATTGCCGAGGCGCTGATATCGGAGGGTCGCCAGTGCACGCTGGAAGGGTATGCCTGGCAGGGCGAGGTCCGGATCTACGGTGCCATCGACTCCCTGCGCGAGGGTGCAGCCGGCTCCTCGTTCTCCCGCTACCAGTACCCGTCCATCCTGCCGCAGACGGTACAGGCACGCATGGAGGAGATAGCGGACCGCGTGATCCGGCAGGTGGGCTATGACTGCGCCCCGTTCAACGTGGAGTTCTACTGGGACGAGGCCACGGACCGGATCTGGCTGCTGGAGATCAACACCCGCATCTCCAAGTCTCATGCCCCGCTGTTCCGGATGGTGGATGGCTGCTATCACCATCAGGTGATGATTGATCTGGGCTTGGGGCGCGCGCCGACGATGCCCCATCGCCAGGGGGCCTTCCGATGTGCGGCCAAATTCATGGTTCGCCGGTACCAGGATGCACGGGTCGTGCGGATGCCCACGCCGGCGGACATCGCGGCCGTCGAGGCCGAGTTCCCCGGTGTGGTCGTACAGATCGAAGTCGAGGAGGGCATGCTGCTGTCGCAGCTTTGTTATCAGGACAGCTACTCCTACGAGGTCGCTACCCTGTTTGTCGGGGCCGCGGACAACACCGAGCTGGAGCGAACCTATACGCGTGTGATGGAGCACCTGCCCATGGAGTTCGAACCCGTCGACGAGGCACAGCCATGAAAATCGTCCGCGACTTTCCCTACGCCGTGACGGTCGAGGAATACATCCCGATCCCGCTTGCTGACGGCACGCACCTGGCCGCCCGGTTGTGGCGCCCCGAAGGCGCCGAACAGCAAACCGTCCCCGCGATCCTGGAATACATCCCGTACCGACGGCGCGATTCCACCCGGCTGCGCGACGACGCGATGCATCACTACTTTGCCGGTCACGGCTACGCCTGTTTGCGGGTGGACCTGCGCGGGTCCGGTGACTCCGAGGGGGTGCTGGAGGACGAATACCTGCAGCAGGAACTGGACGACGGCGTGGAGGTTCTGCGCTGGATGGGTGAACAGCCCTGGTGCAACGGCAATGTGGGCATGATCGGCATCTCCTGGGGCGGCTTCAACGGCCTGCAGATCGCCGCGCTGCGGCCCCCGGAACTAAAGGCGGTGGTCAGCGTGTGCTCCACCGATGACCGCTATGCCGACGACGTCCATCACATGGGCGGCTGCCTGCTGGGGGACAACCTGTCCTGGGCCTCGACCATGTTTGCCTACAACTCCCTGCCGCCGGATCCGGAGATCGTGGGCGAACGCTGGCGCGAGATGTGGTTCCAGCGCCTGGAGGGCAGCGGGCTGTGGCTCGAGAAGTGGTTGCGCCACCAGCGCCGCGACGACTACTGGAAGCATGGCTCGATCTGCGAAGACTGGTCCGCGGTGCGAGCCCCGGTGATGGCGGTCAGTGGCTGGGCCGACGGCTACTCCAATGCGGTCTTTCGCCTGCTGGCCAACCTCCAGGGGCCGCGACTGGGTCTGGTCGGCCCCTGGAGCCACAAGTATCCGCATCAGGGTGTACCGGGCCCGGCCATCGGTTTCCTGCAGGAATGTCTGCGCTGGTGGGACCGCTGGCTGAAGGGTGAGCAGAACGGGATCATGGACGAACCCATGCTGAGGGTCTGGATGCAGGACAGCGTCCCGCCGACCACCCGCTACGAGGAGCGCCCTGGGCGCTGGGTAGGCGAACCACACTGGCCCTCGGCGAACGTGGAGTTCGAACCGTTGACCCTGGCCTGGCCGGGGAGGCTGGAGAGGGCATCGGCTGTCGCGCCGGAACGCGAAATGACCCTGCAGTCGCCGCTGAGCGTGGGCCTGTTTGCTGGCAAGTGGTGCTCGTATGCCGCGACCCCGGACCTGCCCCATGACCAGCGCGAAGAGGATGGCGGTGCCCTGGTGTTCACCAGCGCCCCGCTGGAAGAGCCCTTGGAGGTCCTCGGCGCCGCGATGCTGGAGCTGGAGTTGAGTGTCGACCAGCCCGTCGCAATGGTTGCGGCGCGGTTGTCCGATGTTGCCGCTGACGACAAGGCGACCCGCGTCACCTACGGGCTGCTCAACCTGACCCACCGCGAAGACGCCGAGACCCCGCAACCCCTGGAGCCCGGGAAAACCTACCGCGTCCGGGTCAAGTTCAACGACGTGGCCCAGCGCTTCCCGGTAGGCCATCGCATCCGGCTATCGCTGTCGACTTCGTATTTCCCGCTGGCATGGCCGGCGCCGCGGCCGGTGCGGCTGCGGCTCATGACGGGCGCGAGCCGTCTGCTTCTGCCCCGTCGCGCGCCGCGCGAAGACATGGATGCCCGAATCGCCTTCCCGCTCCCCGAGGGCGGGCCTCCCTCGACGGAAACCCATCAGCTAACGCCGCAGCTGCACAACTGGCGGGTCATTCGCGACCTGGCGGAGGACGAGTCGACTCTCGCGGTGACCAACGATGCGGGGACGGTACGGCTGGACGACCTGAACCTGGAGATGCAGCGGAAGGCGCTGGAGTGGTACAGCTACCAGGGTGACGACTTCAACTCGGTGCGTGGGGAGACCCTATGGGAACGCGGCTTCCGACGCGGCGACTGGGCGGTGCGCACGGTAACCCGAACGGTGCTTACCTCGAGCCCCACCGATTTCGAGATCCACGCCCAGCTGGATGCGTACGAGGGCGAGCGTCGCGTCTATGCCCGCAACTGGGACGTGAAGATCCCCCGCGACCTCGTCTGACAAAGCCACCAAGGGGGTTGGAGTCTGCCCGTGACAGCGCCCGATCCTGCGTTATGCTGGGCCCCCGCTGGTGCCATCGTCCGGTCTCGGGGGCGGTTCCATGGGGCACGCGCATCGTCGCTGCCCAGGGCCGGTTCCTCCCTCATGCGCAAACACCGGAACGAGGCATCGTTGGGAAACCCCTTGGGGACCTAGCGTGCGCAGGTACTACGCGAACCCCTATCCAACCTATGGATTAGAGAGAACGTTATGCGGGTCACCGTATTCAGTGTTCAGCAACACGATCGCGAGTTTCTGCTCCCTGCTTTTCAAGCGGCGGACATGAAGCCTCTCCTGCATGCCGAACGCCTGACCGCAGAGACGGTGCACCTTGCCACAGGGTCGGATGCGGTCTGCGTCTTTACCAACGATGACTTGCACCGGCGCGTGATCGACGGGCTCGCCGATCACGGGGTGCATGTGGTGGCGCTGCGCTGTTCCGGCTACGACAACCTGGATATCGACCGCGCCCGCGAGCGTGGCGTGCGCGTGGCCCGGGTGCCGGCCTATTCCCCGAACGCGATTGCGGAGCACGCCGTCGCCCTGCTGATGACGCTGAACCGGCGCGTTCACCTCGCCTGGGACCGCACGCGGCGAGGTGATTTTCGCCTCGATCACCTGACCGGATTCGATCTCGTTGGCCGCTCGGTGGGCATCGTCGGCACCGGCCGCATCGGCCAGGCCTTTGCGCGCATCATGCTGGGCTTCGGCTGCCGGGTGGCGGCGCACGACCCGTATCCGAACGCCGAGCTGCAGGCCGCGGGCGTCCAGTACCTCGAGCTGGATGCGCTGCTGGCGCAGTCCGAGGTGCTCAGCCTCAGCTGTCCACTGACCCGCGAGAACCGCCACATGATCAATGCCGAGACCCTGGCGCGGCTGCCGCGCGGGGCCTTCCTGATCAACACCGCCCGCGGGGCGCTGGTCGACACGGATGCGGCCGAGGCCGCGTTGGAGTCCGGTCAGCTCGGCGGGCTGGCGATGGATGTGTACGAGAACGAGGCCTCGCTGTTCTTCCGCGACTGGTCGCTGGCCGGGCTGCCCGATCGCCGCCTGGCGCGGCTGATGCAGCGCGACGACGTGCTGGTCACCGGCCACCAGGCCTTCCTGACTCGCGAGGCGCTGACCAACATCGCGGACCACACGGTGACCAACCTGCAGGTGCTGGCGGCCAATACCGAGGCTGCGGCTACCCTGGAGGGCCGAGTGGTTTGATCGGTGCCTTTCGCCTGGCCCAGCAGGCCAGGGTGCCTACAGCAGGAGCCGATACCCCGCACCGAGCGCGGCGCAGATGAGGATTAGCGGGATGATGCCCACCCGGAAACGGGCCAGGGCCATAAAGGCGGCGATCCCGAGCAGGGCCGAGAACCACTCGAAGGTGCCCTCGAAGCCGGCGGGCCACAGGACGTGCCAGGTGAAGAACACGGCCAGGTTCACGATCACCCCGACCACGGCGGCGGTAATGCCGGTCAGCGGGCCGGTGAAGTGCAGATCGCCCCGGGTGCGTTCGACCAGGGGCGCGCCCACCAGGATGAACAGGAACGACGGCAGGAAGGTGAAGAAGGTCGCGACCAGCGCCCCGAGCAAGGCGGCCAGCAGTACCTGATCCGGGCCGAGAAACGCCTGGGTCCAGCCGCCGATGAAGCCGACGAAGGTGACCACCATGATCAGCGGCCCCGGCGTGGCCTCGCCCAGCGCCAGCCCGTCGATCATCTGGGTCGGGCTCAGCCAGCCGTACGTCTCCACTCCGCCTTGATAGACATACGGCAGCACCGCGTAGGCCCCGCCGAAGGTCACCAACGCGGTCTGGGTGAAGAACTGGCCCATGCGGGTCAGCGTGGCGTCCCACCCAAATACCGCGAGCAGCATGCCGAAGACGGCGGCCCACAGGCCCAGGCCGACCAAGAGGAAGCGGAACACCCGCGACCAGCGAAACTGCATCCAGGGCGCGGGTGGGGTGTCGTCGTCCACCACGGCCGGCCCCGTGGCCTTGTGGCTGCCGGCGCTGTGCGATTCGCCGCTCCGGAAGCGTTCCGGCCAGACCCGGCTGCCCAGCCAGCCGAGCAGCCCCGCGGCGATGATGATGTACGGGAACGGGATGTTGAGCACAAAGATCGCCAGGAACGCCGCAACGGCCATCAGCCATAGCAGGCCGTTGTTCAACACGCGTCCGCCGATGCGCCAGCCGGCATAGACGATGATTGCGATCACCGCCGGCTTGATGCCGTAGAACACGGCCTCCACCGTGGGCACGTCGCCAAAGGCCAGGTACACCCAGGACAGCCCGGTGATCAGGACCAGCGAGGGCAGGATGAACAGCAGCCCCGCCATCAGGCCGCCGAAGGTGCCGTGCAGGAGCCAGCCGAGATAGGTCGCCAGCTGTTGCGCCTCCGGGCCGGGCAGGACCATCGCGTAGTTCAGCGCATGCAGGAAGCGGTTCTCGGAGACCCAGCGACGCCGTTCCACCAGCTCCTCGTGCATCATCCCGATTTGCCCGGCGGCACCCCCGAACGAGATGAAGCCGAGCTTGAGCCAGTAGCGAAAGGCTTCGCCCCGGGTCGGGGCGTCTGGTCGTTTATCCGAGGGCTCTGTCATCCGTCACGTCCGTTCGGATTGGGCAGCGCTTGTCCGAGCCCATCCGCGTTGTCCTTGATTGCAACAAAAAGGCCCGGCGCCTTGCGGGGCCGGGCCTTGGGGAGCGCATCGGGGTGCCCGAGGCGCGAGGGGTTCTTAGCCCTCGTTGTGGTAGCGGGTGATCCGCTCCACTTCGCTTTTCGCGCCCAGGACCACCGGCACGCGCTGGTGAATGCCCGTGGGGCTGATATCCATGATGCGCTCGCGACCGGTGGTGGAGGCGCCGCCGGCCTGCTCGATGATGAAGCTCATCGGGTTGGCCTCGTACATCAGGCGCAGCTTGCCGGCGGTGCCCTTGGCCTGCATCTTGGAGTCCATCGGGTACATGAACACGCCGCCGCGCGACAGGATGCGGTGCACCTCGGCGACCATGGAGGCCACCCAGCGCATGTTGAAGTCCTTGTCGCGGGCGCCTTCCTTGCCGGCCAGGCATTCGTCGATGTAGCGCTTGACCGGGGCCTCCCAGAAGCGGCTGTTGGACATGTTGATCGCGAATTCCTCGGTGTCTTCCGGGATCTGCACGCTGTCCTTGGTCAGCAGGAACTCGCCGAAGTCCTTGTCCAGGGTGAACATCTGCACGCCCTTGCCGGTGGTCAGCACCATCATGGTGGACGGGCCGTACAGGCAGTAGCCGGCGGCGATCTGCTTGGTGCCCGGCTGCAGGAAGTCCTCGGTCTTCGGATCGGAGACGCCTTCCGGCGCCTTCAGGATGGAGAAGATCGTGCCGACGGAGACGTTCACGTCGATGTTGGAGGAGCCGTCCAGCGGGTCGAACAGGACCAGGTAATGACCGCGCGGGGCGCCGGCCGGCATCTCGCAGATCTCGTCCATCTCCTCGGAGGCGAGGCCGGCGGCGTGGCCGTTGTGGCCCAGGGCCTCGATGAACACCTCGTTGGTGATGATGTCGAGCTTCTTCTGCGTCTCGCCCTGCACGTTCTCGGAGCCGGCGGAGCCGAGAACGCCGACCAGGTCACCCTTGTCGACGAGGTCGGAGATCTTCTTGCAGGCCACCGAGATATCGTTCAGCAGGCCGGTGAATTCGCCGGTCGCGCCCTGGATACCGCGCTGGGTCTCGATAATGTAGTTGGTCAAAGTCGTGCCGATATGCATGATGCAATCCTGATGGTGTTGTGAATCGGGTGACACCGCGCAATCGAGGTGCGTGAGCACCATGACGGGGCGAACGGCCCCGGTGCGCCGAGTGTCTTAACCGGCATAGTGTAGCAAAAGCACCCGGATGGGCCGATCCGACGGGTAGTTCATGGCTTGAGCGGGCTGGCACTTGTCGTGCATGGCATCCGGGGCTGTATCCACAAGGGAGATTCGCATGCCGCAAAACGCGCTGTACGCCCAGTCCGGCGGGGTTACCGCCGTCATCAACGCCAGCGCCTGGGGGGTGATCGAGGCGGTGCGCGCCCATCCGGCCCATTTCGGCAAGATCTATGCGGCGCGCGACGGCATCCTCGGTGTCCTGCGCGAGGAGATCATCGATCTGGATCAGGAGGACCCGCTGACCCTCGCGGCCCTGCGTCATACCCCCGGCGGGGCGTTCGGCTCCTGCCGTTTCGACCTGGGCGATCCCGACAAGGATCCGGAACAGTACGAACGCCTGGTCGAGGTCTTCCGCGCCCATGACATCGGCACCTTCTTCTACAACGGCGGCGGCGGTTCCATGGATACCGCGCTGAAGATCGCCAGGATGGGGGATCGCATGGGCTTCCCGATCAAGGCGATCGGCGTGCCCAAGACGATCGACAACGATCTCGCCGTGACCGACTCCAGCCCCGGGTTCGGCTCCGCCGCCAAGTTCATCGCCACGGTCGTGCGCGAGGCCAGTCTGGATGTCGAGTCCATGCACACCAGTTCCACCAAGGTGTTCGTGCTCGAGGTAATGGGTCGGCATGCGGGCTGGCTGGCGGCCGCCGCCGCGCTGGCACAGGAGTTCGACGGCCAGCCGCCGATGCTGATCCTGTTCGCCGAGACCCCGTTTGACCAGGACGACTTTCTCGAGCACCTGAACCGGACCATCGAGCGTCACGGCTACTGTGTGGTGGTGGTCTCCGAGGGTCTGAAGAATCCGGATGGCACCCTGTTCTCGGTGGCACAAAGCCATGATGTGTATGCCTACACCCAGCTGGGCGGCGCCGCCCCGCGCCTGGCCGAGCTGATCCGCGAACAGACCGGACACAAGCTGCACTGGGCGGTGGTCGACTATATCCAGCGCTCCGCGCGGCATATCGCGTCGAAGGTGGACGTGGAGCAGGCCTATGCCTGTGGCCGTGCGGCGGTGGAGGGCGTGGTGGCCGGCGAGGATGCCTTCATGCCGATCATCCGCCGCGATTCCAACGATCCCTACCGCTGGAGTATCGGTTTTACCCCGCTGGAGACCGTGGCCGACGTCGAGCAGGGCATGCCGCGCGAGTACATCACCCCGGACGGCTACGGCATCACCCAGGCCGCGCGCGATTACCTGCGCCCGCTGATCCAGGGCGAGGACGCCCCGCCGTTCGACCAGGGCCTGCCCTGCTACCCGCGCATCCGGGGCGAATTGCTGCCCAAGCGTTGCCCTCCGTTCGAGGTCAAGACCGACTAGTCGTTTCCGGGCGAGTGGGCGTCGGCGTCCAGCCAGGCCCGCTGGAAGGCGAAAAACTGCCGGGCGACTCTGTCCGCCTCGTCGACGCGCAGATAGTCCGCGTGTTCGGCCGATGCACAACGCGCACAGACGAAGGTGATGCCCTCACAAAGGCTGGTGCAGCACGGGGTGTTGTCCGTGCGGCGCGGCCGGTAATGCACCCACACGGAGGCCGTATCCGCAACCGCGGTGGGCCCGGATTCCAGGCTGAGCGCCGCACCGCAGTGGCTGCAAGCCGCCTCGAGCCGGCTATGCGCGCCGCTCAGCATCGGGATGGCCAGCGCGTCGACGGCGCACATCGCGGCGACTGGACCGCGCCCGGCGACGCTGACCGTGATCCGCCCCGGTGCGGCGCTGTACGGGTAGCAGCCCAGACCCTGGGCCTGATGGGCCACGGCATCCAGCGCGGCCAGTCGCTCCAGCGCGCGGATATCCAGCTCCCGGGCCTCTGGTGGCCGTCCGCGCTGGCGCCAGTGTTCCAGGACTTCGAGATAGGCGGCGCGCACGGCTTCGGGGGCATCCCGCAGGCGCTGTTCCAGCGGGAAGTCGCCGCGCAGGCGTCCCAGGGCGGCGGTCACGTGCGCCGGCCTCATGACGAGGCGCAGCAGCCGCCCGGGCCCTCCTGCTGAATGGGCGGACAGGGCACGGTGCCGTAGGAGCAGAACACGCAGCAGTCTCCTGGAATCGGCCGGAGCAGGGCCCCGCAGCCGGTGCATTCGTAGAACCACTGGCAGGCGTCGGTGGGCATCGTTTCCGTCTTCTGGTGCCCGCATTCCGGGCAGGTCAGGGTCGAATCGGGCACGATCTCGTTCATATGCGTTTCAGCTCGGTTTGCGAGGATGGGAGCCAACGACCGGGGCTGGCGGGAAAAACCCCGCCAGACAACCGGAATCGGCACAAACGCCGTCTGGCCAGCGTCTATTCTCTGCCAAGCCCGCGCAAGACGGGCCCACAACCGGATCCCGGATGGAGGAAATCATGTACTCGCGCATTCTCAATCGCACCCTCGCCCTGACCGCTGCCAGTGTGCTGGCCGCCGCGTTTGTCGCGCCCGGCCAGGTCGCGGCCCAGGGCGCCTACTTTGCCCCGGCGGACGGTTCGCCGGACGAGGTCGCCTTCGAATACCGCATGCACGAATACGGCTGCGCCAATGTGCGCGGACAGTGGCGCGCGACCAACAACACGGATGACTGGCTGGAAGTCCGGGTCACCAAGACCGCCTACAACTGCCCCGGAGAGCTGGAAGACGACGTGCGCACGACGACCCGCCTGTGGCGCACGCTGGGTCCGGGCGAGACCCAGGAGCGCACGCGCGACAACTCCGTGTGCGGCGGGGCCTGGGCGCGTGGTGTCGAGGTCCTGGAGTACGAGATCAAGGTGGTCGACGCCCCCGACGAAAGCTGACAGACGTGTGAAACCGGCCGCGATTTTCGTTTGCGGCCGGTCAATTCGCGGTTCTGGCGGGCTACACTTCTAACAACCGTTCACCGATTTCAAGGAGTCTGCCCATGAGCGTTCATTCGTTCCGTCGAGTTCTGTCCGCACCCGCGGCACTGCTGGTCGCGCTGGCCCTGACCCTGCTGCCCGCCACCCCGGCATTCGCCGATGTCGGCATGCTGGATACCGGCAGCATGATCCAGCAGGCCAGCGCGGACGACACCCGCGCCCAGTTGCTGGAACAGCTCAATGACGCCGAGGTTCGCGCGCAGCTGATCGAGATGGGGGTTGATCCCGAGCGCGCCGAGCAGCGTGTGGCCCGCCTGACCGACGACGAACTGGCGCAGCTGGAGGCGCACATGGAGACCGACCCGGCCGGCGCGGCCAGCGTCCTGGGTGTGGTCGCCATCGTGTTCGTGGTGTTCGTGATCCTGGATGCGGTGGGTGTGACCGACATCTTCTCGTTTGTCGGACCGTCCCGCTAAGCCACGCCCTGCATGGGGTCCATCTCGACGCGGCGAGTTACGGGGTTTCTCGCGCTCGCCGCGCTTCTCTGGCTGACCGGTTGTGCCACCGCGCCGCAGAGCGCGGGTCTGGCGAGCGAGCGTCCGACGGACCTGCCGGCGCGCGTCGAACTGGCTGACACGCCGTTCTTTCCCCAGGAGCAATACCAGTGCGGCCCCGCCGCGCTGGCCACGGCGTTGAATGCCCGGGGGATCGACGCCGCGCTGGATGATCTGATCGAGGAGGTTTACATCCCCGCCCGCGCGGGCAGCCTGCAGACCGAGATGCGCGCGGCGGTGCGCGCGCGCGACCAGGTGGCCTACCGTATCGAGCCCCAACTGGAGGCGATCCTGCGCGAGGTGGCGGCGGGCAACCCGGTAGTGGTGTTTCAGAACCTCGGGGTGGCCCTGATCCCGGAATGGCACTTTGCGGTGGTTATCGGATACGACCTGGAGGATCGGGAGATCTTCCTGCGCAGCGGCCCGATCCAGCGCCACGTGAATTCCTTCGCCCGCTTCGAGCGCACCTGGGCGCGGGGTGAGCGCTGGGCCTTCCTTGTGATGTCCCCCGATACCCTGCCGGCCACCGCCCAGCCGCTGCGCTGGCTGCGTGCGGTCAACGAACTGGAACAGACCGGGCGCTTTGCGGCGGCGGCCACGGGCTACGAAACCGCCATGGACCGCTGGCCCGATGAACCGATCCCCTACGTGGGTCGCGCCAACGTGGCCTTTGCCCAGGGCGATCTGCCGGCGGCGGAGAATGCCCTGCGGGCGCTGGTCGAGCGCGATCCGGCCCGCCACGAGGGCTGGAACAACCTCGCGCACGTGCTGATCGCTCGCGAGTGCGGCGAGCAGGCACGCGAGGCCGCGAGCTGTGCGGCCGATCTGGCGGGACCGGGAGCGTATGCGCGCACCCTGGGCGCTGCGGCGGAGGCTCCGGACGGCGGCGCCGAGTGTCGAGCCCTGCCGCCCTGTGCCGTGGCGACCGAGGCACGCGCGCGGTAAGACCGCACGGCTTCCGTCATCGCGAGTCGCGAAGCCCGCGGCGATCGGCAGGGTGTGGATGACCGCGCACCGCTCGCAGGGACAGTCCCTGTTGCGTTAGGTCGAGCGTTTTTCCAGGGCCTGTTCGGCGTGCTTGAGCACCAGGCCCAGGTTCTGCTTCTCCACGTCCGTGACCTGCGGGTCATTCTTTACCGCTTGACGCAGGTGTTCCACCAATTGCGCCAGTTCGTCGCGCGAGATCTGATGGAAGTTGAAGCCGCCGCCGTAGCGGGACTCGAGCTGGTCCCAGTAGTCGGCAAGCGGGGGGCGGTAGTCGTCACTCATCGGGCTGTCCTTAGTTTGGTGCGGGCGCGGCGTGCGCGAAAGGCATTTTGTCTGTTCGCGGTGCTTGCGGTCTAATGGGGGCTTTCCTGACCGGCCTTTCGCCCATGTCCGTTACTGCCATCTATCCTGGCACCTTCGACCCGATCACCCACGGTCACACGGACATCGTGCGGCGTGCGGCACGGTTGTTCGATCGCGTGGTAGTCGCGGTGGCCGCCAGTCCCAACAAGGGCCCGGCCTTCCCGCTGGAGACCCGCGTGGCCCTGGCCGAGCAGGCGGTAGGTGACATCCCCGGCGTGGAGGTGCAGGGCTTCGATGTCCTGCTCGCGCACTTTGTTCATGCGCAGCAGGCCAACGTGATCCTGCGCGGATTGCGGGCGGTGTCCGACTTTGAACATGAATTCCAGCTCGCAGCGATGAACCGACAGCTTGCGCCGGAGGTCGAAACGCTGTTTCTGACGCCAGCGGAGGAGTACAGCTTCGTCTCCTCCAGTCTGGTACGGGAAATCGCCCGATTGGGCGGCGACGTCTCAAAATTCGTTAGCCCCGGTGTGGCGCGCATGCTGGCCGAACAAAACGGCGCAGCACGCTAGCCGGGCCCCGCCACTGGATACGAGGAACGGCCCATGGCCCTGATGATCACCGACGAATGCATCAACTGCGATGTCTGCGAGCCCGAGTGCCCGAATGAGGCCATCTACCCGGGGGACGAGATCTACGAGATCGACCCCGCCCTGTGCACCGAATGTGTCGGCCATTTCGACGAGCCGCAGTGCCAGCAGGTCTGCCCGGTGGACTGCATCCCGCTGGATCCCGATCACAAGGAGACCCGCGAGCAGCTGACGGCCAAGTACGACGCCCTGATGGCCGCGAAGTAGGCCGCGACATGGATTGGCGTCGCCCGCTCCTGCACTGCACGGTCCTCGTCACCCTGTCGCTGGCGGCGCCGCTGGCGCTGGCCGGGCCGGGGCAGCACGCAGTGGCGAGCGCGCATCCGGCCGCCACCGAGGCGGGCGAGGCCGTGCTGCGCGACGGCGGCAACGCCTTCGATGCCGCCGTCGCGATTACCGCCGCCCTGGGTGTAGCCGAGCCCTACGGCTCCGGGCTCGGGGGCGGCGGGTTCTTCCTGCTGTACGAGGCATCCTCCGACCGCAGCGTGATGCTCGATGCCCGCGAGACCGCCCCGGCCGCGGCCGACCGCGACATGTATCTGGATGCCGACGGCGAGGTGATCGACGGCTTGTCGCTGGATGGCGTGCTTGGCGCCGGCATCCCCGGCATGCCCGCTGGCATGGATCACCTGGCGCGGGAATACGGACGCCTTTCGCTGGCCGACAGCCTGGCCCCGGCGATCCGTCTGGCCGAGGACGGTGTTCCGGTCAGCGGCCGCTACCTGCAGATGGCGGGCTTTCGTCATCAGGCCCTGCGCGACGGGGCTGACGCACGAGACATTTACCTTGAGGCGGGTCGCCTGCCGGACGAAGGCGCGATTCTGCGCCAGCCGGACTTGGCCGTGACCCTTCGGCGCCTGGCGGACGAAGGCCGTGATGGTTTCTATACCGGTGATCTGGCCGAGCGCCTGGTCGCCGGCGTGCGCGAGGCCGGCGGTATCTGGACTCTGGACGACCTGGCGGGGTACGCGGTCGTCGAGCGCGACCCCGTGCGTCTGGACTATCTTGGCGCCACGATCACCACCGCCTCGCCGCCATCTTCCGGCGGGGTCGCGCTCGGCCAGATCCTGAACATCCTGGCGTTCTACGACCTCGAGGCACTGGCGCCGGACATGCGCGTCCACCTGACCATCGAGGCGATGCGCCGCGCCTATCGTGATCGCGCCGAGTACCTGGGCGATCCGGACCATGTGGATATGCCGCTGAAGCGGCTGCTGTCGCGCGAATACGCGGCCGGTCTGCGCGCTACCATCCATCCCGACACGGCCACCCCCAGCCGCTACCTGCCGCTGTCAGTGGAGCCGCAGCCCGAGGTTCCGGGCTCGGCCGCGGCCGAGAGTCGCGAGACGACGCACTTTTCCGTGATCGACGCCGAGGGCAACCGGGTCGCGGCCACGCTGACGCTGAACTACCCGTTTGGGTCCGGCTACGTGGTGCCCGGGACGGGCGTGCTGCTGAACAACGAGATGGACGACTTCTCGGCCAAGCCGGGCGAGCCCAACGCCTATGGCCTGGTCGGTTTCGAGGCCAATGCCATCGCGCCGCAGCGCCGCCCGTTGTCGAGCATGAGCCCGACCTTCGTCGAGACCCAGGATCGCGTGGCGATCCTGGGCACGCCGGGTGGCAGCCGCATCATTACCATGGTCCTGCACGGCGTGTTCGGCGTGCTCGAGGGGCAATCCATCGAGGAGGTCGTCGCGGCGCCTCGCTATCACCACCAGTATTTGCCCGATCGGGTGGAACACGAAACCGGGGCGTTCGATGCCGAACTGCGTGGCCAGCTGGTCTCGCGAGGGCATCAGCTGGTGCCGCAGGTGCGTCCGTTCGGTGACATGAACGCCATCCTGTGGGAGCGCGGGGCGGGTCGCCTGGAGGCGGCTTCCGATCCGCGCGGCGAGGGCGAGGCGCGGGTGTTCCAGCCCTGAAGACGCGCTGGTGGACGCGCGCACAGGGGGCGCGCGAATGAATCAGCGTATCCCTGGCCTTCACGAATTGCGCCCACACAAAAAGCCGCACCCCGAGATCGGGGAGCGGCTTTTTCGATTCACTGCAACCGCCGGGCCGGCAGTACCGGCCCGGAACCCGGGGGCTTAGCCCTGGGCCAGATCGCGGATGCGGGCGTTCAGGCGGCTCTTGTGGCGAGCCGCCTTGTTGCGGTGAATCAGGCCCTTGCTCACGGTCTTGTCGATCACCGGAACGGCCTCTTTGTAGGCCTCGGCGGCCGCCTGGGCATCGCCCTTGTGCAGCGGCTTCAGCACGGCCTTCATGGCCGTGCGGAAACGGGAGCGCAGCCCCATGTTGTGGGCGCGGTTCTTGACCGCCTGACGGGCCCGCTTACGGGCAGAAGCAATATTTGCCAAAGTACTTCCCTCGCGTTAAATCGCTAGGTTCTGGAAAGGCGGCAGAGCATACCCCCGGAGCACTCCAGCGTCAACCGGGTCGTGCGCGTGATGGGGATGGCCTGGGGCCGTCCATGCGTCTACTGTAGAAGAAAGAAAGCCATTCAAAGGAGAACAGGATGAATCGATTCAACCAGACCCTTCGGGCCGCACCGGCGACAGCATCGGGCATGGCCCTGCTGTTCGTGGCGCTCCTGCTGGCCAGCATTGCCTTCATGCCGCAGGCCAAGGCCTTCGAGCCGGAGGCCAAGGTCGTCTATCACGCCGACTTTGCCGACCCGCGCCGCTTCTCCGCGATGCTGACCAGCATCAACAATATGATGACGCATTACCAGAACGAGTTTATCGATGCCGACGTGCGCATCGTGTTCGTGGCGCACGGCATCCGCTTCCTGACCGATGACGACCTGGCTGATACCCCGTTCGAGGCCGACGAGGAGCTCAAGGAAGAGCGCGACACCCTGCGTGGGCGCCTGATGAGCCTCGCCAGCACCCACGGCGTGAAGCTCGAGCTGTGCGAGATCACCCGTTCGCAGATCGGACTGGACGAGGACCTGATCTATGACCACGTCACCTTCGTGCCCTCGGGTGTGGTGCGCGTGGCCGAGCTGCAGAACGAGGAAGGCTTCGCCTACATCAAGATCGAGTAAGGGTCTTCCGCATGCTTGACCCGAAGCCCCGCCTCGGCGGGGCTTTTTCGTGTCTCCACGAAGGTCCGGAGACGGCCAGGGGTGGGTGCGATACTGGGGCATCGCGGACAGGGTGCGCCGGCCTTGCGCAATACCCCCTCGAGTCCTTTTTCTCCGTGCCCTTCGTGGTGCAAGCAGGCCGTGTCGGGCGTGCCCGTTCAGTCGTGGATTACAGGACTTCGAGCTTGGCGAAGCTCAGCACCAGCCACTTGGAGCCGGCGTGGGCGAAGTTCACCTGGACCCGGGCCGAGTTGCCGGAACCCTCGAACTGGGTGATCAGCCCCTCGCCGAACTTCGCGTGGTGCACCCGTGCGCCGATCGCCAGGCCCGCCGCGGAGGCCTCGGCGGCCTGCGCATCCATGGCCCCGAAGCCCGCCGTCTTGTTCCGGGCCGCGGCAAAGCGGCCCGCGCCATACGGCGAGGCCTGCGGGCGCAGCACTTCCAGCGCGCCCTCGGGGATCTCGTTGATGAAGCGCGAGGCGACGTTGTAGGACTCGCGTCCATACAGCCGCCGCGTCTCGGCATGGATCAGGTACAGCTCCTGTTCGGCGCGGGTCATGCCGACATAGGCCAGGCGGCGCTCCTCCTCCAGTCGCCCCGGCTCCTCCAGCGAGCGGGCGTTGGGGAACAGCCCCTCTTCCATGCCGGTCAGGAAGACCAGCGGAAACTCCAGGCCCTTGGCCGAGTGCAGGGTCATCATCTGCACCGCGTCCTCGTGCGGGTCGGCCGCACCCTCGCCGGCCTCCAGTGCCGCGTGGGCGAGGAATTCGGTCAGGCGATTGCCCTCGCCTTCCTCGCTCTCGGCGGTGCTGCTCATGTCGAAGGCGCGCGCGGCCCCTACCAGCTCGTCCAGGTTTTCCAGCCGTGCCTCGCCACGCTCGCCCTTTTCCTTTTTGTAGTGCTCGCGCAATTGCGCGCGCTCGATTGCCTGTTCCACCTGATCGGCCAGCGGCTGGCGCGGGAGCTCCTGCTGCAGGGTGCGGACCAGCTGCACGAACCCGGCGACCGCGGTGCGCGCGCGTCCGGGCAGGGCGTCGGCGTCCACCGCGTGAGTGGCGGCCTGCAGCAGGCTGGTGTCGGCTGCCTGGGCGGCCTGGCGCAGGCCCTCCAGGGTCTTCTCGCCGATCCCGCGCGGGGGCTGGTTGACCACGCGCAGGAAGGCGGCATCGTCATCGCCGTTGCCGGCCAGGCGCAGGTAGGCCAGGGCATCGCGGATCTCCTGGCGCTCGAAGAAGCGCAGGCCGCCGTAGACCCGGTAGGGCATGCGCCGGCCGATGAAGGTCTCTTCCAGCACGCGTGACTGGGCATTGGAGCGATACAGCACCGCGCACTCGCGGTACAGCCCGCCCTGGTCCACGTGGCGGGCGATGGTCTCGGCGATGAAGCGCGCCTCTTCCTGCTCGTTCAGCGCGGTGTACAGGCGGACCGGTGCGCCTTCGTGGCCCTCGGTCCACAGCTCCTTGCCCAGACGGCCCGAGTTGTGCCGGATCAGGGCGTTGGCCGCGTTCAGGATGTTGGCGCTGGAGCGGTAGTTCTGCTCCAGGCGCACGACCTGGGTGCCCGGGTAGTCCTTCTGGAAGTGCTGGATGTTCTCGATCTTCGCGCCGCGCCAGCCGTAGATCGACTGGTCGTCGTCGCCCACGGCGAATACCGGGCTGTCCCCGGCGAGCAGGCGCAGCCAGCCGTACTGGATGTCGTTGGTGTCCTGGAATTCGTCGACCAGCACGTGGCGAAAGCGCGTGCGGTAGTGCTCCAGCAGGGCCTTGTTGTCGCGCAGCAATTCCAGCGAGCGCAGCATCAGCTCGGCGAAGTCCACCACACCGGCGCGCTCGCAGGCCTGCTGGTAGGTGGTGTAGACGCGTACCCACTGGCGGGCGACCGGGTCGCCGGTATCCGGCAGGTGTTCCGGGCGCGAGCCCTCGTCCTTGCGCGCGTTGATGTACCACTGCGCCTGCTTGGGCGGCCAGCGCGACTCGTCCAGCTCCAGGGCGCGCAGCACGCGCTTGACCATGCGCAGCTGGTCATCGGAGTCGAGGATCTGGAAGGCCTGCGGCAGCTTCGCCTCCTGCCAGTGCTGGCGCAGCAGGCGGTGGGCGAGGCCATGGAAGGTCCCGACCCACAGCCCGGTGGCCGGGTGCCCCAGCAGCGACTCGATGCGCCCGCGCATCTCGGCCGCCGCCTTGTTGGTGAAAGTGACCGCCAGCAGGCTGTGCGGGGCCACGCCCTCGACGCCAATCAGCCAGGCGATGCGGTGCACCAGCACGCGGGTCTTGCCGGAGCCGGCGCCGGCCAGGACCAGCACCGGATGCGGCGGGGCGGCCACGGCCTCGCGCTGGGCCGGGTTGAGGGAATCGAGCAGGGGGGAGACATCCATGCGCGAATGGTAGGGAAACCCGGCCGGAATCGCACGTTCCGCATGCGGGCCGTGTGCCTTCGCCCGCGCAAACGCGCTACCCTCGGAGGCAGCCTTCAAGAAGACGCTGATTCATCGACTCCGCGCGGGAACCTCGCGCGCCGATCAGGTCCCAAAGGCCGACGCATCAGGAATGGGAAGAGACCGCGAATGAACGAGATGCCATCCCGGCACCGGCTGGACAGCCCCGTATCCGGGCAGGAGCTGCACCCGGATAACCTCGCTTTCGCCGAGGATCTGCTGGAGCGCTACCAGGACGAGCCCGATTCCGTCCCGCCGGCCTGGGCCGATTACTTCCGCTCGCTGGAAGGGGCGCCGCGCCCGGAACGCCGCCGGCGCTCCACCGATCGTCCGGATCTGGCCCATGAACAGCTGCAGATCCGCGTGCTGCAGTTCATCAATGCCTACCGCTACCTCGGTCACTTTGGCGCCCGTCTGGATCCTCTGGAGCGCGAACCGCCGGAGCCACCGCGCGAGCTGAGCCGCGAGCATCACGGCCTCGACCAGGTCGGCCCCGATGTCACCTTTGATCCGGGCTCGCTGTTCATCGACGGGCGGGTTTCGCTGGATACGATCGAACGGGTGCTGAAGGAGACCTACTGCGCCGGCATCGGCGCGGAATACATGCACCTGATGGCCACCGACGAGAAGCGCTGGCTGCAGGAGCGTCTGGAATCGGCCCATGGCCACTTCGGTTTCGATGACGACACCCGCCTGGCGATCCTCGAGCGTCTGACCGCGGCCGAGGGTCTGGAGCGCTATCTGCATCGGCGCTATGTCGGGCAGAAGCGCTTCTCGCTGGAAGGCGCGGAGAGCCTGATCCCGCTGCTGAATGCCCTGATCCAGCGGGGCGGCGCGCGCGGGCTGCAGGAGTTCGTGGTCGGCATGGCACACCGCGGACGCCTCAACGTGCTGGTCAACCTGTTCGGCAAGTCCCCGGAGGAGCTGGCCAACGAGTTCGAGGGGCGTCCGCGCGACGACCGTGGCACCGGCGACGTGAAATACCACATGGGTTTCTCCTCGGACCTGGATACCCCGGGCGGTCGGGTGCATCTGGCGCTGGCCTTCAATCCCTCGCACCTGGAGATCGTCACCCCGGTGGTGGAGGGTTCGGTGCGGGCGCGCCAGGTGCGTATCGGCGATCGCAAGGGCAACCGGGTGATGCCGGTGGTGATCCATGGCGATGCCGCCTTTGCCGGGCAGGGCGTGGTCATGGAGACCCTGAACATGTCCCAGACCCGGGGCTTCTCCACCAAGGGCACCGTGCATGTGGTGGTGAACAACCAGATCGGTTTCACGACTTCGACCCTGAAGGACGCTCGTTCGACGCATTACGCCACGGATGTCGCCAAGATGGTGAACGCGCCCATCCTGCATGTGAATGGCGATGATCCCGAGGCCGTGGTGTTCATCACCCAGATCGCGCTGGACTACCGCATGCGCTTCGGCAAGGACGTGGTCATCGATCTCGTCTGCTACCGCCGCCAGGGCCACAACGAGGCCGACGAGCCGGCCGCGACGCAGCCGCATATGTATCGTCGTATCCGCGACCTGCCGACGACCCGCGAGCGTTACGCCAGACGCCTGATCCGCGAGGGCCTGACGACCGAAGACGCACAGGAGCAAGCGCTGGAGGACTATCGCGGCCGACTGGATGCCGGCCAGCCGGTGGCGCTGTCGTTGCTGCGCGAGCGCAACAGCCATGCCGGATCCTCGACCAACTGGGGCCCCTATCTGAACCAGACCTGGGACCAGGATGTGGACACCGGCGCCCCCGCCGACCGTCTGGCGCGCACCCTCGAGCAGCTTTCCACCCCGCCGGAGGGTTTCCGACTGAACGACCGCGTGCAGAAGATCCTGGATGCCCGCGTGGCCATGGCGCGCGGCGAGCAGCCGCTGGACTGGGGTGCGGCCGAGACCCTGGCCTACGGCGCGCTGATCCAGGACGGCTACCGCATTCGCCTGTCCGGGCAGGACTCCAGCCGGGGCACCTTCTTCCACCGCCATGCGGTCCTGCACGACCAGGAGACCGGCAAGGCCATCGTCCCGCTGCGGCGCCTGGATCCGGACCACCCGCGTTTCCTGGTGATCGATTCGCTGTTGTCCGAGGAGGGCGTGCTCGCCTTCGAATACGGCTATGCCACTGCCGCGCCCGAGGCTCTGGTGGTCTGGGAGGCGCAGTTCGGCGACTTCGTGAACGGCGCTCAGGTGGTGATCGACCAGTTCATCTCCTCCGGCGAGCAGAAGTGGGGGCGCCTGTCCGGCCTGACCCTGTTGCTGCCCCACGGCTACGAGGGGCAGGGGCCGGAGCACTCCTCGGCCCGCCCGGAGCGCTTCCTGCAACTGGCGGCGCAGGAGAACATGCAGGTCTGCGTGCCCACTACGCCGGCGCAGATGTTTCACCTGCTGCGCCGGCAGATGCTGCGGCCCTATCGCAAGCCACTGATCGTGATGACCCCGAAGAGCCTTTTGCGCCACAAGGACGCGGTCTCCGACCTCGATGCGCTGGCGACGGGCCAGTACCAGACGGTCATCGACGACGCCCGTATCGAGGATCCCGGCAAGGTGAAGCGCGTGCTGATGACCAGTGGGCGCATCTTCTACGATCTGGCCGCGCGCCAGGCCGAGGGCGAGCACGCGGATACGGCGATCCTGCGCCTGGAGCAGTGTTACCCCTTCCCCGAGGCGCGCCTGACCGAATTGCTGGGGCGTTATCCGGAGGCGGATGAATTCGTCTGGGTCCAGGATGAACCGGAGAACCAGGGTTACCTGGAGTTTGTCGCCCCGCGTATCAACCCGCTGCTGGCGGTGCGTGGCCAGACCCTGCACGCCGTCGCGAGACCCCCGGCCGCCGCGCCCGCCGTCGGTTACCCCGAGGTGCACAAGGCGCAGCTGAAAGATCTGCTCGAGCGCGCGTTCGGGCCGATCAGCTCGCGTGACACGCCGCACCCCACGCCCTGAACATTCGATAAAGACGCACAGAACAAGGAAGCGAGATGGCATCCGATCGCACCCCGATCCAGGTCCCGGAACTCCCCGAGTCGGTCGCCGATGCGACTGTGATCGCCCTGCACAAAAAGGCTGGTGACGCCGTCAAGCGCGACGAGCTGATCGCCGAGCTGGAGACCGACAAGGTGGTCCTCGAGGTGTCGGCCCCCAGTGCGGGCACCCTGGTCGAGCTCTCCGCCAACGAGGGTGATGTGGTCAAGGCCGACGCGATCCTGGGTTATCTGGGTCCCGCCGAAGCCGTCCCGGAGGACCCGGACGAAGAGACCGAGGATGAGGCAGCGCCTTCCAGGGCATCGACAGCCACGGAGGGCGGCAAGCCAGCGTCTGTTGCAACGGGGGATCGGGAAGGGAAACCGGTCGCTGCCTCCTCACCCGAGCCCGCGCCGTCCGGGGCCGAGAACGGAGCGGCCGGTAGCCCGCCGCCGCCCACGCCGGCCGTGCGGCGCCTGCTGCAGGAAGCCGGCCTGCGTCCGGAGGATGTCGAGGGCACCGGCGACGACGGGCGCATCCAGCGTGCCGATGTGGAGCGTGCGTGCAGCGATCGCAGCGCGCCCGCGGCTTCTTCGAAGCCATCGGGTTCCGTCGGGGCGGCGCGACCCCAGGGGCATGCGGCCGACCCCGGAGACCGCGCCGAGCGCATCGAGCGTGTGCCGATGACCCGCCTGCGGGCGCGCATCGCGGAACGGCTGCTGGAGGCGAAGCAGACCACCGCGATGCTGACCACCTTCAACGAGGTCGACATGTCCGCGGCGATGGCCCTGCGTAGCCGCTACAAGGAGCCCTTCGAGAAGCGCCATTCCATCAAGCTCGGCTTCATGGGCCTGTTCGTGGCCGCGGCCAGCCGCGCGCTCGAGCGCTTCCCGGTCGTCAATGCCGCACTGGATGGCGAAGAGATCGTTTATCACCACTACAGCGACATCGGCATTGCAGTCTCCTCCTCGCGCGGACTGGTGGTGCCGGTCCTGCGCGATACCGGAAACGCCTCCATCGCCGAGATCGAGCGGCGTATCCGCGACTACGCCGAGCGTGCCCGCGACGGCAAGCTGGATATCGACGAGCTGCGCGGTGGCACCTTCACCATCACCAACGGGGGCGTGTTCGGTTCGTTGTTCTCCACGCCGATCCTGAATCCGCCGCAGAGCGCGATCCTCGGCATGCACGCGATCAAGGAACGCCCGGTCGCGGTGGACGGCGAGGTCGTCGTCCGGCCGATGATGTACGTCGCCCTGTCCTACGACCACCGCCTGGTCGACGGTGCCGAGGCGGTGCAGTTCCTGGTCGCCATCAAGGAAGCCATCGAGGACCCGGCACGGTTGCTGCTCGACGTTTGACCCTGTGAGGTGGAGTGGTGGCGTCAGGGCTGCGACTCAAGCCGCATCCCACGTGACGGCTGGCTCAGTCGTCCGTGACGGGACGGCGCCGGGGGCCGGGGCGCAGGCTGAACAGCAGCACGCCGGCGCCGATCAGCGCGAGCGGCCAGGCCGGCCAGGCAAGCCCCTGCCAGGCGGTGACCTCCAGCTGCGTGGCCAGCCCCGCGAGGGCCAGCAGGGCCACACCCGCCCAGCCCTCGTTGCGGCGGCGGGACTGGCGCCTCAGCCCGTTTTCCAGCTCGAGGATCTGGCGGCGTAGCGCGGCGTCGCGCTCGGCCCGCTGTTCCTCCACGGTCAGGGCCTTCTCCAGGTGCATCGGCAGTTCCGGCAGGTGCGCCAGCAGGCGCGGCAGGTGTTGCTGCGCGTTGCGGATGAATGCGCGCACGCCCATGCGTTCGTGCATCCATTTTTCGATGAACGGCTTGGCGGTGGTCCACAGGTCCAACTGGGGGTAGAGCTGGCGGCCCAGGCCCTCGATGTTCAGCAGGGTCTTCTGCAGCAGCACCAGCTGCGGCTGGACCTCCATGTTGAACCGCCGAGCGGTCTGGAACAGGCGCAACAGGACCTGACCGAAGGAGATCTCGTCCAGCGGACGCTGGAAGATCGGTTCGCACACGGTGCGGATCGCCGCCTCGAACTCGTCGACGCGGGTGTCCTTCGGGACCCAGCCGGATTCCACGTGCAGTTCGGCCACGCGGCGGTAATCGCGGTTGAAGAAGGCGTGGAAGTTCTCGGCCAGATAGCGCTGGTCGGAGTCCAGCAGCGAGCCGACGATGCCGAAGTCCACGGCCAGGTAGGTCGGGTCGTCCGGGTGGGTGGCATCGACGAAGATGTTGCCCGGGTGCATGTCGGCGTGGAAGAAGTTGTGCTGGAACACCTGGGTGAAGAAGATCTCCACCCCGCGTTCGGCCAGCAGCTTCAGGTCCACGTTGCGTTCGCGCAGGGCGGCCACATCGGCCACCGGGAGGCCGCCGATGCGCTCCATCACCAGTACGCTGCGGCGGGTGTAATCCCAGATGATCTCCGGGATGTAGAGGAGGTGGCTGTCCTCGAAGTTGCGGTGGATCGCGGCGGCGTTCGCGCCCTCGCGGATCAGGTCCAGTTCGTCGGTGATGGTCTTTTCGTATTCGTCCACCACCTCGCGCGGGCGCAGGCGCTTGGCCTCGGACCAGTAGCGGTCCGCCAGGTCCGCGATCAGGTGCATGACCTCGAGATCCGCACGGATGGTCTTGAGGATGCCGGGGCGCACCACCTTCACGACCACCTCGCGCCCGTCCTGCAGCGTGGCCGCGTGCACCTGGGCGATGGAGGCCGAGGCGATCGGCGTGTCCTCGAAGGCGGCGAAGGCGATCTCGATCGGGCGTTCCAGCTCGGCCTCGATCACGGCGCGCGCCTGGTCACTGGGGAACGGCGGCACCCGGTCCTGCAGGCGCGCAAGCTCGATCGCGATGTCGTCCGGCAGCAGGTCGCGCCGGGTGGAGAGCATCTGCCCGAACTTGATGAAGATCGGGCCCAGGTCCTCCAGTGCGCGGCGGATGCGCTCGCCGCGCGTGCCCTCGGTGCGGCGGAACCAGTTCCAGGGGGCGAGATAGAGCAGGAAGCTGAGCGGGCGCAGCGGCTTCAGCGTGAACAGGATGACGTCCAGGCGATAGCGCACCAGGACCCGCGCAATGGTCCACAGCCGCAGGCCCCGGTACAGCGCGCGGCGCATCAGGCCTGCCGGTCGTCAGGTGCGGAGGCCGATGCCTCCAGACGACGCAGCCGCGCATCCAGCCGGGCGACGTCGTCGCGCAGCGTGGCTACGTCTTCGGCGAAGGCCTCGAACGCGCCGCCGGCCGGTAGCCACTCGAGCTCGTCGCGCAGGTAGTCGGCCGTGTCCTCGGCGGAGCGCCGGCCCAGGTGCCGCAGGCTGTCGCGCGCCTGGTCCAGCAGATGCCGCAGCGGCCCGGCCGCTCCGGCGCCGGCAAAGCGTTCGAACAGATCTTCCCAGTCGATACCGGCATCGCGCAGTGCATGTTGCAGGTCGGAGAGCACGGTCGCATCCCCGGTAATGCTCAACCCGGAGCGGTCGTCACGTGCCATCGCCGCGGCCAGCGACAGCGGCGAGCCCTTCAGCTGCACGTCCACTGGCTCCTCGACGCCGCCTGTAACCTGCAGCCGGTCGGCGGCCCCGACCAGCGACAGCGCGAGCCCCGGTGGCTCGATCACGATGGCGATCGCACGCCCGGCCAGCCGCGCCCGGTCCTTCTCCGGAGCGCTGGCCAGGTGTTCGTTCAGTGTGGCCTCGATCAGGGCCGCGAACGGACTGGGCAGGGCGAAGGGTTCGGCCATGAAAATGCTAGAGCTTGGTGCCGCGGTGCAGGGCGACGATGCCGCCGGTCAGGTTGTCGTATTCGACCCGTTCCAGTCCGGCGTCGCGCATCATGCCGGCCAGGGTTTCCTGGTCCGGGTGCATGCGGATGGATTCGGCCAGATAGCGGTAGCTGTCAGCGTCGTTCGCGACCAGCTTGCCCATCAGGGGGAGCATCTTGAACGAATAGACATCGTAGATCGGGCGCAGCGGCGCCATCGGTTGCGAGAACTCCAGCACCAGCACGCGCCCGCCCGGCTTGATCACCCGGCGCATCTCGGCCAGCGCGCGCTCCTTGCGGGTCACGTTGCGCAGGCCGAAGGCGATGGTCACGCGGTCGAAGTAGTCGTCCGGATAGGGGAGCTGTTCGGCGTCCGCCTGCACGAAGTCGAGGTTACCCACATGGCCCTCGTCCAGCATGCGGTCGCGCCCGGCCTCCAGCATCGAGGCATTGATGTCGCAGACCACGATCTGACCCTTCGGTCCGACCCGTGGGGCAAAGGCCCCGGCGAGGTCCCCGGTGCCGCCGGCCAGGTCCAGGATCTTCATGCCTGGGCGCACGCCCGTGCGCTCCAGGGTGTAGCGCTTCCAGATGCGATGGACGCCCATGGACATCAGGTCGTTCATGACGTCGTAGCGCGAGGCGACCGAATGGAACACCTCGCCGACCCGCGAGGCCTTCTCGGACTCGGGGACGCTCTGGTAGCCGAAGTGGGTCTTGCCGGATTCTTCTTTCATCAAAGTGCCGTTGTCAGTGCGTCTTGCGCTCGTGTCCGGCCTCTTTCAGCCGATCCAGGTAATCCTGCCACAGTCGCTCCTGGTTCGTGCCGAGTTCGTGCAGGTAGTCCCAGTCATAGATGCCGGTGTCGTGCCCGTCGGAGAACACGAGCTTCACCGCATAGTTTCCGACCGGCTCGATCCCGGTGATGTTCACGTCTTCCTTGCCGACCTGCAGCACCTCCTGGCCCTTGCCGTGCCCGCGCACCTCGGCCGAGGGCGAATACACGCGCAGGAACTCGCAGGGCAACTCGAAATGCGAGCCGTCCGAATATGTCAGCTCCAGGATGCGCGACTTCTGATGCAGCTGGATATCGGTGGGTCGGTGGGTACTGCTCATGCGGCCTCCAGAATCCACAGTCCGGGCGCCGCCCGAACCGAATCAGCGGACCGCCAAACGGCGGCCATCAATGGACTGCGAGGATACCAGCCCTGCGGGCCAGCGTGGCATCTCCCCGCGCACCGCAGGTCTGCGGATCTTGACACCCTTTGGGTGGCGCGTCAGAGTCCGCAGCCTTATTCATGGAAAGGGAATGTCCATGACTTCGCCACGGATTGGCGTGCCCCCATCTCGACAAGAGTCGGACGACGAATTCCTTGCGCCAGGTGCCTGGATAGGCCGTCGTGCTCTCCCGCGCCTTGCGGACGATCGCCGCGCAGAGTCGCAGGACCGCCGTTTTGCCTGGTGTTCAGCCCCAGGGTCTCCTGCTCGCATCGCCGAGGCCGCTTCTTTCCGGCCGTTCGGGAGGGTGGCCTCATGAGGTCTGCCCTGGTCACCGTTGTATTCGTGCTGGCCTGCCTGGGTGCGGTGTATACGTTGCTACCCGAGGTCCGGCATGGCGTGAACCTCTTCGCGGCCGAGTTCGCTCGGGGGTTCAAGCAAGGGTTTTCCTCGACCGCAGGTGGCGTCCCTCTTCCGGGGTGGTCTCCGGATCACTCGTCAGAGCTTTCATCCGAGGTTTCGACCGGGCGGGGTGGTTCGGAGCCGCGTTCCCTGGGCGATATCCGGGACCCGAGTATTCCGGCTGGTTCTGGCGCTGACGTTGACCTGAAGGGCTACGGCAACGTGCCGAACCTGCGCGTGGCCCTGGAGCGCGACGACAGCGGCCGTTTGCGCGAGCATGTCGAGGCCTTTCGAAACGAGACCGACGTGCAGGCGCGTGCCGCCCGCATGAAAGCGTTGCTGTTTGAATGGGCCGGAGCCGCCGACGTCGATCCGGAAGACCGGGGGCCGAACATCGATGGCCGCAAGCTTGTCACCCTGGAGGCCTTCCTGGACAGGGATTTCCGCCAGCAGGGCAGCCCCGACCCTCGCCCGGGAGGAGCATCGGAGTTGCACAAGGCCTTCGCGATCTTGAAAACGGCGATGTACGGCGAGCTCATGCGGCAGACGCACCTGGCGCCCTACTTCGATGCGATCAGCTTTGCCCTGAACGAATCCGGTCCCGGCTTCGATTTCTCCGATACCACGAGCGCCCTGAAGGAGAGCTTCGAGCGCGACCCGGCCCGAGGGCTGACCGATTTGTTCGAATTCGAGCGGGCGGGTGGCGAGCGCCTGCGCGCAATGGGCTTCGATCCCTACCGCCTGATGCGCGACTGGCTGGTCGAGGCTGGGGGCGACCCGAGTGTGCAGGCGGCGCTATCGGCCCTGGGCTGGGACGGCGTGCGCATGGGTGGCCAAGGCACGGTGGAGCGCGAGATTGTCGTGGCCCGCAATGATGCCGCAACGCTGAAGGCCGGATCCGGCGGTGACTGGCTGCTCGGGGGCGATGGCGACAATGTCCTGCAGCCCGGGCCCAGTGACGATCTGTTGTATGGCGGCGCTGGCGACAATACCTACCGCTTTGACGTCGGTACCGGCCATAACATCCTGGTGGAGATGCACGGAGACCGCGGCCGTAGCGTACTCGAGCTGGGCCCGGACATCCGCCCCGAAGATGTCGATGTTCACGTCGAGGACCACGAGCTGGTGATCGCCCACCGAAATGCCAAGGACAGCGTCCGCATCCAGAACTGGTTCGGCTCCATCAACCCGGAACGCCACCGTCTGTACGCCGTTCGCCTCGCCGACGGAGAGATCATCGATCTCCCCGAGGCATTTTCCGCCGTAAGACCGTAACCGTGAATAGCGTGTCGCAACATACCAGCCGCACAGTTTCTATCAGACCGATGCTGCCTGATTTGCTCGCAGATCCCCCAACACTTGGGGGCGCCGGAAGCTATCGCCGGACTGTTCGGCCAAGCGCAAGGGGCGAGGTTCTGCATTCTTCACAAATGCTGCCCGTAGCGCGAAAGGTAAGACCGTGCCGCGATGGCCCGCGCTACACGTCCGGCATCCCCCTGAACCTTTGGCAAGGTTTCGTCGCGGCGTCTTCGGCCACACTGAGTGTGAGATGGGCATGAAGCAAGGCGTAATCGACTGGTTTGAGGGCGTGCCCGGCCCTACTGAAGACCAAGATCGACGCTGGCGTCGGGTGCGATGGGGGTTGGTGGGTGTCGCTGTGTTGGCGAAGGTTTTGTTGTGGTACGTCCTGTATTACATGGACGTGAATAACCCACCCACTTGGCTGAGTGTCCCGACCGAGTGGTTACTCGCCAACGTGCCGGCCGCTCAGGGACGTACCAATTTCGCTTATAATCTCAGAGATCAGATGCCTTACATATTCGCGATCGCATTTTTTTATTCGATCTTGGTTGCGGCGTCTTTTTTATTCTTCAACCGCCGCCGCATGGTGGTTTTAGGAGTAGTAAGGATTATTGGTGAGGGTGTCTCTCCTAAGATAGCATTTGGTTTGCTTTTTGGATGGGTTCCGATGGTATTGATCGTCTATTTCGGGCTATATGCGTTTTCTTCTGACGTGACTCATTCCGCTGAAAAGATTGGCCTATCGAGTATGCAGGAGTGGTCTTTTGCGGTGATGATTTATTGGGTCCCAATGTACGGTTTAATTGGTGCAATACTGGGTCAGCATCTGGTGTTTTTTCGTGACGTCCTGGTCCGCACGCTGCGTGGCTAGGCTACATACTTTACAGGGAGGTAAAGAGCATGTCCGATCATGATGATAGGCTTTGGTATTATGACGATGAGGGGGTGTTGAACATTGTTGTTACCCCGAATCCACCTGATGAGTCTGATGATTCTTCGCCAAGCGGAACCGACGTCGTTAGTGTTATATCCTCGGCAAGCGATATATTTCTTAGTTCCCTTCAGGACGTTGGGAAGAAATTTGGGGGGATGTCAAACGACGATCTGAAATCATTCAGAGCGTTTTCGTACACGCGGGCCGGTGTTTTGAACATTATACATCTTGGCATAGCTGCAGCGGAAGGCGACTCGTCAAAAGTCGCTAAGGTTGCGACGAGCATTGCGGTTGGGGTGGCTGTCTCCGCCGGGACGGGTGTTGTGTTAGCCGGGGTATTCCCTGTGGCTGCTACAGCTGCCATCGCGGCTACGGTAGGTGCCGTTGCTGGGCATTTTGCAGCGGAATGGTTGAAAGATGAGCGGGTTACCGATTGGCTGCGAGATAATCTGAATTCGATCAATGATAAGATTGATGCTGCGACCGAATGGTTCGGGGATCAATGGGATCGCGTGACGGAAGGCGTTGCAGACGTCTTTGAGAGGACCAAAGAGGCGGTGGCGGATACGTGGGACGATTCGGTGGATTGGGCCCAGGCAGCGGCCGATGCGGTTCGGGATATGGTGCGGTCTGCTTGGGGCTTCTGGACCAATAACTTCATCAATGACGTGCGAGACTTCTTCAACCGCGGCGAATCCCACGCCTCCCCCATCATCCTGGACCTGGACGGCAACGGTATCTCCACGCTCGGTCTGGAGGCCGGGGTGCAGTTCGATCACAACGGCGACGGGTTTGCGCAGGCGACCGGCTGGGTGGGGCCTGCGGATGCGCTGCTGGCGATGGACCTGACCGGGAACGAAGAGATCGAGACCGGCAGCGAGTTGTTCGGCAATGCCAGCGAGATTGAGGAAGGCGTGACCGCCATGAACGGCTTCGAGGCGCTGGCGATCCACGACACCAACGGCAATGGCCGCATCGACCCGGGCGACGAGGCCTGGGGCGACCTGCGCCTGTGGCAGGACACCAACGGCAACGGCGAGGTCGACGACGGTGAACTGTTGACCCTGGACGAAGTCGGCATCGGTTCCATCGATCTGGGCTACACCAACTCCACCTACGTGGATGAGCATGGCAACGAACATCGCCAGATCGGCCGGTTCGAGTGGGCGGACGGCCGCGAAGGCGAGGCCACGGACGTGTGGTTCATCCAGGACACCGCGCAGACCGAGGCGCGCGAGCGCCTGGACGTGCCGGAAGACATCGCCACCCTGCCCGACCTAATGGGCTACGGCGAGGTGCATGATCTGCATCAGGCGCTGGTGCGGGACGACAGCGGCCAGCTCCGCGAGCAGGTCGAGGCCTTTATGGCCGAGACGGACGTGAAGGCTCGTGAAGCCCGCATGGAGAACCTGCTGTACGAGTGGGCGGGCGTCAGTGACGTGGACCCGGAGGGCCGGGGCTCCCATATCGACGGGCGCAAGGTCGCCACCCTGGAGGCGTTTCTGGGGCGGGAGTTCCGCCAGCATGGCAGCCCCGACCCGAGGGTCATGGCTTCGGGTGAGCTGCGCGCCGGCTTCGACATTCTGCAGACGACCATGTACGGGCAGATGATGCGCCAGACCCATCTGGCGCCCTATCTGGAAGGGATGGACCTGGTCTTCGATGAAGACGGTATCCGCATCGACTTCGCGGGCACCACGGAGGCCCTGCAGCAGCAGTTCGATGCGGACCCGGCCCGTGGCGTGGCGGACCTTCTGGAACTGCAGCGCGCGACCGGCGAACAGCTCTCGCCCATGGGCTTCGACAGCCATGGCGTGCTGCGCGACTGGCTCGCGCAGGCAGGTGATGATCCGGCGGTGCAGGATGCCCTGGCCGACTTCGGCTGGGACGGGGTGCGCGCCGACGGTGAAGGTACGGCCGCCTCCGAGATCGTGTTTGGGGGCAACGACGGTGCGGAGCTTACCGCCGGTTCCGGCGGCGACTGGCTGCTGGGCGGTGATGGCGATGACGTGCTGCAGGCCGGCTCGGGCAACGACATCCTGTATGGCGGTGCCGGCAACAACACCTACCGTTTCGATGTCGGCCAGGGCCACAACACGATTATCGAGATGCACGGCGACAGCGGCCACAGCGTGCTGGAGTTCGGCCCGGAGATTCGCGCCGGCGATCTGGACATCCGCGCCGAGGGCAGTTCGCTGGTGCTGGCGCACAGCAACGGTCGTGACAGCATCACCATCGAAAACTGGTTCGGCAGTGCCGATGCCGAGCGCCACCGTATCAACACCCTGCGCTTCGCGGATGGCCACAGCTTCGACCTGTCCCTGCTACAGCTCGGCTCGACCCAGGGCGACGAGCTGACCGGCGGGACGGAGAACGCCATCCTGGTGGGCAATGAAGGCGAAAACACCCTGACCGGTGGCTCCGGCGACAACTGGTTGCACGGCGGTCGGGATGCTGACGTGCTGGTGGGTGGCGAAGGCGACAACCTGTTCGTGGTCCGGCACCGGGATGATCAGGTGATCGCGGAATCGGCGGATGGCATCAACACCGTGCAGTCGCACGTGTCGTTCACCCTGTCCGACAACCTCCACAACCTGACGCTGCTGGGCCGTAGCGGGGTCAACGCCACCGGCAACGAACTGGACAACGTCCTGATCGGGAACTCCGGCAGCAACCGGCTCGACGGGGTCGCGGGTGCCAACACCATGATCGGTGGCCGCGGCAACAACACCTACGTGGTGCACAGCACCGACGACGTGGTGATCGAGCAGCCGGGCGAGGGGAACGACACCGTCCAGTCCCACATCGACTACGTCCTGCCCGACAACGTGGAGAACCTGCACCTGCTGGGCAGCGAGGATCTTAATGGCACGGGCAACGAGCTGAACAACGAGCTCATCGGCAACACCGGCGACAACGTGCTGCACGGCGTGGCGGGCAACAACTACATCGATGGTCGTGGCGGCGCCAACGTCATGATTGGCGGTGCCGGCGACGACACCTATGTGGTGCGCAGCGACGACGACCTGGTGATCGAACAGCCCGGCGAGGGCAACGACACCGTGCACTCGTACATCGATTATGTCCTGCCGGACAGCGTGAACAACCTGACACTGATGGGCGGCGCGGATCTGGATGGCACGGGCAACACGCTGGACAACGTGATCACCGGCAACACCGGCGACAACGTGCTGAATGGCGTGGAGGGCGACAACTACATCGACGGCCGCGCCGGTGCCAATATCATGATCGGCGGCGCGGGCGACGACATCTACGTGGTCAACAGCGAGGACGACGTGGTGATCGAACAGTCCGGCGAGGGCCACGACACCATCCGGTCCTCGGTGACCTACGCCCTTCCCGACAATGTGGAGGATCTGATCCTCACCGGTTGGGCCGATATCGACGGGACCGGCAACGAGCTGGACAACTACATCCAGGGCAACAATGGCGACAACGTTCTCAACGGCGTGGCCGGCGCGAACGTGATGGCCGGTGGCCGGGGCGACAACACCTACATCCTCAACAGCGAGGAGGACGTGGTCATCGAAAAGCCGAACCAGGGCAACGACACGGTGATCAGCCCCTTCGACTACACCCTGCCGGACAACGTGGAGAACCTGACGCTAGTGGGCGATGCCCGGGTCGGGCGCGGCAACGACGAGGACAACATCATCATCGGCACGGAACGCCCCAATCACCTCTACGGCGTCAGCGGCAACAACGTGCTGGTGGGCGGCAGCCGCTCCGCCAACTTCCTGTACGGGGGTGACGGGGACAACACGTACGTGGTCAGCAACCCGGGCACGAAGGTGATCGCGCAGGAAGGTGGTGGCACGGATACCGTGAAGGCGGAGACCCACTTCCGGCTGCCCGATCACGTGGAGAACCTTACCCTGACCGGGGACGGTGACTATTGGGGCCGGGGCAACGAGCTCGACAACACCCTGATCGGCAACGACGGCGACAATGTCCTGCGCGGCGAGGGTGGTGACAACTTCATCCACGGCGGTCGCGGTAGCAATGTCCTGTACGGTGGCGCGGGCAGCGATACCTATTTCTTCGAGCGCGGAGACGGGCACGACCGGATCGTCGAGCGCGCCCGCGACCCGGGAGAGGACACCCTGCTCCTGGGCGAGGATATCGCGGCGGACCAGCTCTGGTTCCGCCAGGACGGTCGCGACCTGGCCGTGGAGGTGATCGGCACGGATGACCGCGTCACGGTGGATGCGTGGTTTGGTCCGCAGGGCGAGACCCTGGATCAGGTGGAACTCTCAAGCGGTGAGGTATTGGCGGCGTCCGAGGTCAACAAGCTGGTGCAGGCTATGGCCGCGTTCGACCCGCCGAGTGCGGACGAGACCCGCATCCCCGAGGCGTACCGGGAGCAGCTCCAGCCCGTGGTCGCTTCCGCGTGGCAATGAAGCGGTAGCCACCCGCGGGGCCGGTTCTTCGCGGCCGCCCCGCTTTTCCAGTTCAACTCCGGCGGCCCGATTAAGCGGGCCGCCGGCTTTTGCATGTCCCCGGCACGGATGCCGGTGACGGATCAAGCGAGGCAGCATGGATTCGCCAGGGAAGGCCGCCCCGGACCCGCACGACGAGAACGGGGCCCTCGACACAGGACTGACCGCGCTGGCGATGCTGGCGCAGTATCACGGGGTGCCGGCCAACCCGGCGCAGCTGCGCCATGAGTTTGCCCCGGATGGTCAGCCATTCGATTTCGATCGCATCCTGCACGGTGCACGGCATCTGGGGCTCAAGGCCAAGCGGGTCCGGACGAAACTAGCGCGGCTCGAGCACACGCCCCTGCCCGCGATCGCTCAGGCTACCGACGGGCGCTTTTTCGTGTTGGCGCGCGTCGGCGAGCAGGGCGTATTGGTGCAGCACCCTGGCCGGGGACAGGCGGAGCGAATGTCCTGGGAGGCGCTAGAAGAGCTGTGGTCCGGCGAGCTGGTCCTGCTCACCTCCCGGGCCTTGCTCAGGGCGGAACTGGGCAAGTTCGACTTCACCTGGTTCGTCCCGGCGCTGGTCAAGCACCGCAAGCTGCTGGGCGAGGTGATGCTCGCCTCGTTTTTCCTCCAGATCTTTGCCCTGGTCACGCCGCTGTTCTTCCAGGTGGTGATGGACAAGGTGCTGGTCCATCGCAGCCTGACCACGCTGGATGTGTTGGCGATCGGCCTGCTGGCGGTGATGGTCTTCGAGGTGGTGCTGTCCGGGTTGCGCAGTTATATCCTGGCGCACACCGCCAGCCGCATCGATGTCGAGCTCGGGGCGAGCCTGTTTCGCCACCTGATCCACCTGCCCATGGGCTATTTCGAGTCACGTCGAGTCGGGGACTCGGTGGCCCGCGTGCGGGAGCTTGAAAACATCCGCGAATTCCTGACCGGCAATGCGCTGACGCTGGTGCTGGACCTGTTGTTTTCGGTCGTCTTCATCGCCGTGATGCTGCTCTACAGCGGGTGGCTGACGCTGATCGTGATCGCCTCGCTCCCGCTGTACGTACTGATCTCGGTGCTGATCACGCCACCGCTGCGGGCGCGCCTGCACGAGAAGTTCAACCGCGGGGCCGAGAACCAGGCCTTCCTGGTCGAGAGCATCAACGGCATCGACACCCTCAAGACCATGGCGGTGGAGCCGCAGACCACCAAGAAATGGGACGAGCAGCTGGCGGGCTATGTCTCGGCCGGGCTGCACACCACACGTCTGTCGACCATCGCCCGCGAGTTGATCTCGCTGGTGGGCAAGCTGGTCACGGTGGGTACGTTGTGGCTCGGGGCCCGCCTGGTCATCGAGGGGGACCTGACCGTCGGCCAGCTGATCGCCTTCAACATGCTGGCGGCCCGCGTGGCACAACCCATCATGCGGCTAGCCAATATGTGGACCGACTTCCAGCAGGTGGGGATCTCCATGCAGCGTCTTGGCGACATCCTCAACGCGCCGACCGAGTCCTCGTTCGCCAACCGCAGCAACCTGCCGCGTCTGGAGGGGCGCATCGAGTTCGATCAGGTGCATTTCCGTTACCGGCCCGACGGCCCCGAGGTGCTGCGCGGGCTCAGCCTGGAGATCCCGCCCGGCCAAGTGCTGGGCGTGGTGGGTCGCTCGGGCTCGGGCAAGAGCACGCTCGCCAAACTGATGGCGCGGATGTACGTCCCCGAACGCGGGCGCGTGCTGGTGGACGGGACCGACCTGGCGGTGGCCGAGATCAGCTCGCTGCGCCGCCAGATCGGGGTCGTGCAACAGGAGAACATGCTCTTCAACCGGTCGATTCGCGAGAACATCGCCCTGGCCAGTCCGGGCGCATCGCTGGAGCAGGTGATGACCGCCGCCCGCCAGGCGGGCGCGCATGACTTCATCCTGGAAACGCCCGAGGGATATGACACAACCGTGGGTGAGCACGGCTCCAGCCTCTCCGGCGGGCAGCGCCAGCGCATTGCGATCGCCCGGGCGCTGATGAACGATCCCCGCATCCTGATCTTCGACGAGGCCACGAGCGCGCTGGACTACGAGTCGGAGCGGCTCATTCAGCAGAACATGCAGCACATTGCGCGCGGGCGCACGGTCATCATTATTGCGCACCGGTTGAGCGCGGTACGCCGTAGCGATCGCATCATTGCCATGGAGCACGGCCAGATCATCGAGTCCGGTAGCCATGACGAACTGGCGGGGCGCGAGGGCGGCTTTTATGCGGGTCTGCTGCGCATGCAGCGAGAGTGAGGGACGGCATGGGCATTCTGCGCAAGGCCTGGGGTGACCTGGGAGGACGCTATCGATGGGTATTCGCCCGTGCCTGGGCGCGGCGGCGGGAAATGGATCCGCCGCGCCGCCAGACACACGAGCATGAGTTCATGCCCGCGGCCCTCTCCCTGCAGGAGACGCCCGTGCATCCACTGCCCCGGGTGATTGTCGGCGCCATCCTTTTGCTGGCGGTACTCGCGCTGATCTGGGCGACCCTGGGGCGCATGGACATCGTGGCGGTTGCCGAGGGCCGAGTGGTACCGGATGGACGTACCCAGACGATCCAGGCTACCGAGACGGCCAGCGTGCATGCTATCCACGTGCGCGACGGCCAGCGCGTGAAGGCGGGAGAGATCCTGATCGAGCTGGATCCGACCCTGCCCGGGGCCGATCTGGAGCGCCTGGGCGTTGAGTATCGTTCCACGCGACTCACCGCCGCGCGGTCGGAGGCCTTTCTCGAAGCCCTGGAGGCGGAGGAAGGAATCCCGCTTCTCAACACCGGCTACCCCGTCCCGGAAAACGCAAGGCGGCTCGAGGAGCGCGTGCTGGTCGGGCATGTCCACCACTACCGTGCACGGATCCAGCAACTCCAGGCGGAAACGGCCCGGCGTCAGCAGGAGGTGGAGGCGACCCGGGCGATGGTGATCAGCCTGGAAAACACCCTGCCCATCATCCGCCGTCGCAGCGAGGATTTTCGCCAGTTATCCGACCAGGGGTTGGCCGCGGCGCACGAACAACTGGAGCTGGAACAGAACTACATCGAGACGACGCATCAACTGATCGCCCAGCGCGCGCGCCTGGCCGAGGCGGAAGCGGCGCTGCACGAAGTCCGGGAACAACGCGAGGCCTTGCGCGCGGAGAGTCGTCGTGAGGCGCTGGATATTCTGCACCGGGCGCGTTCGGACGCCGAGTCGCTGCGCCAGGACCTGATCAAGGCGCGCCGCCTGGACGAACTGACCCGCCTGCGGGCCCCCGTGGATGGCACGGTCGAGCAACTGGCGGTGCACACGGTGGGTGGGGTCGTGGAGCCAGCCCGTCCGTTGATGGTCGTGGTTCCCGAGGACGGGGCCGTCGAAGTCGAGGCCACCCTGCCCAACAAGGACATCGGCTTTGTCCGGGCCGGCCAGGAGGCCGAGGTCAAGCTGCAGACGTTCCCCTATACCAAGTACGGCACCATCGACGGTGTGGTGACGGACGTCTCGCAGGATGCGGTGCAGGACGAGCAACAGGGACTGGTCTTTGTGGTACGTGTCCGCCTGGAGCAGGACACCGTGGATGTCCATGGCGAGGCGGTGCGCATCGCACCGGGCATGATGGCGACGGTCGAGATCAAGATCGGTTACCGCCGGATCATCGAGTACTTCCTCGCGCCGTTGCTGCGCGCCGCCAACGAGAGCCTGGGGGAGCGCTAGGGAGACGCTGATTGAATCGCGCGCTCGCGCTCGAGTCGCTTTTGCGTGCGCACAAGGCGCGGTGACTGCCGTGCAGTCATTCTGCACAAGGGAGCAGCAACGCCGTGCGCGCGCAAAAGCGGCCGAGCCCGCTCTTTCAATCACTTGTCGGGTTGGTGCCCCCTGTTCCCCGATCCTTCGTTGCGCCGCTTGCGGGTAGAACCACTACGCGCTGCACGACGCGCCTTGTCTCGGAAAACAGGGGGCACCAACGCGAGCGCGCGATTCAATCAGCGTCTCCCTAGGCGATAGGGCGGCATCGCATGATGGAAACGTTCGTGTTGGAGTCGGTCTGTGTACTGACAGGGCACGGTTAATGATCTGTCACCGCGCTGTATGGGCGAGCTGCAAAGCGATCAGCGTCCCATTGGGTTAGTTGCGGGGTTGTAATGCCCACAAGCGATACATGCTCGGCTTGGCTCTCATCGCTGCCCAGTGTCGTGAGGATGGGCTGAGTCCCTTCTCTGGAGTCAGATTGCCGCCGGTTTTTGTGCGCGGGGCATTGTTTGTGCGAAGGGAGCGATTAGCTCCAGGCGGTGCGGGCGCGGTGGTAGAAGTCGGAGTCTTCGCTGGTGGCGCCCTGCAGGGAGCAGACGGCGGCTGCGAACCCGAGCGCGCGCTCCAGCGTGGTCGCCCAGGGCCAACCGTGTTGCTGGCCGATGATGGCGACACTGGCGAAGGCGTCGCCGGCGCCTACGGCGTCGCGGAAGCCGTCGACCGCGGGGGCTGGGGCCTGCCAGTGCTGGCCATCGGTGGTGTGGATGGCTGCGCCGTCGGCGCCGTGGGTGATGATCAGGGCGGAGCGGATCGCGGCGCGTTCCAGGAGCGCCGCCGAGCGCTCCGGTGCGGCGACGTCGGGGGCCAGCGTGGCCGCCTCGTCGGTGTTCAGCTTGACCACGTCGGCCCCGCGCATCAGCGCGAGGACGTCGTCAGGCTGGTACCACGGTGCGCGCAGGTTCACGTCGACGAAACGATGTTGTGCGCGGGCCTGTAACCGTTCCAGTAGCTCGCGGTTGTCCGCGCGCAGGGCGAGCGTGCCGTGATAGAGGAGGCCCGCGGTGTCCGGCAGCTGGTCCGCCCATTCCGCCGGAACGGTGTCATAGGCCTGGTCAGGGACGATGGTGTAGGTCGGTTCGCCGTCTTCCAGGGCGATGCGGACCTGGCCGGTGGGGGCCGCGGGGTGCCTGTACAGGCCGCGGGTGTCCATCCCGATGCGGTTCATGCGCTCGCGGATGCTGCGGCCGTCCGCGTCGTCCCCGACTCCGCCCACGAAACAGGCGGCCTCGCCCAGCTGGTGCAGGTTCCAGGCGACGTTGAAGGGCGCGCCGCCGAGGACGCGCGTACCGTCGGGGAAGCAATCGAACAGGACTTCGCCGAAGATCAGGTGGGGTTGAGGCGTGCCGTTCATGGGTTCCCTCGGCAGTGGATCAGTCGCCGGCCCGCTCGATGCGGTCACGGCCTCGCTTTTTCGCTTGTAGCAGCGCGTGGTCGGCGGCATCGAATATCGCCTCCGGGGCGGCGGCGGGATCGATTCCGGCCAGCCCGGCGGAGATGGTGACCTTCAGACGCGTCTTGCCGGAGCGCACGATCAGACGGTCCACAGCGTCGCGGATGGTATTGGCCTGGCTGTATGCAGCGTCAGGCTCGCGATGGATGATCATCACGAATTCCTCCCCGCCGTAGCGCGCGACGAAATCCGGCTCGCGCACGCCCTCGGCCAGGATCTCGGCGACCGCCCGCAGGACCTTGTCGCCGGCAGTGTGGCCGTACTCGTCATTGATGGTCTTGAAGTGGTCGATGTCCCAGACCAGCAGCGAGGCCGCGCCCGATTTCTCGAGTTCTGCGGGGAGTTGCTCCAGCCGCTGTTCGAAGGCCATTCGATTGGGCAGGCCGGTGAGGCTGTCGCGACTGGCTTCGGCGCGCGCCTGCTCCAGCCGGTTGCGCAGTGCTTGCACCTGACCCTCCAGGCTGCGGCCCTTGGAGCGCAGGAGGCGGTTCCGTTCCTGCACCACCTGCAGTTCGTCTTCCTGCTCGTTCCGAAACGTGGTGACGCGCTCCACCATGCGGTCGAGACCGCGGGTCACCTCGGTGCGCAGCGTCGCGAGGTCCTCGACGTCGACCACCCGGCCTTTGATGTGCTCGACATCCCCGGAGATCCCCGCGTGCAGCTCGGAGACCGATTCCCGGGCGCGCTGGCCGCGCGCCTCGTCTTCGGACAGGGCGGTATCCACGTCTTCCAGGCGGTGCCAGATCTCGCCGACGACCTCGGTGAGTTCTTCGCGCTCCGTCATTGCCTGCTCGCACTTGTCGTGCATCACCGAGAACAGGCGTGTGAGGGTGCGTTCGATCTCTGCCTTGTCGCGCCGATCGGCGGCCCGGGTGAGGGCCTCCAGCTCGGGGTCGAGGAATTCGAAGCCGAGCAGGCCACGCTGGACGACCGCGAGGATGCCGTCGGCCAGGTCCTCTCGCTGATCGCTGGAGCGCACGGCGTCGGCCAGCTGGCCGCTCAAGCGATCCAGCCAGGCGGTGTCGCCGGGGTCGGATTCGATGGCGCGGGTCAGGTCGCGCACGGCGCCTTCCAGTGCCGGCACCTTCGCGGAGACCACCGCGAGCGATCGCAGGGCGACGCGGCGGATCGCGTCCTGCAGGGCTCGCTCCCGATCCAGCGAGCGCTCGAGCTCGATAATGGTCTTGCGCAGATCGCTATCGGACATCGGGAAATCCCGGATAGTAGGCGCGCCTATTTAAACGCGGAAATGGGGTGGATGCCAGGGAAACACGGACTAATGTACCCACTAGCGCTCGAACCGTACCCGTCTTTCGGCATCGGTTTAGTGCGCTGGATCATGAAGGGCTTGGCGCTGCGGCAGTTCGATCTCGATACCGACCGGCAGGTGGTCGGAGAGCGCCACGTTGTAGACACGCACGTCGCTGACGTGCAGGTCGGGGGTCAGCAGGATGTGGTCGAACACCAGGCGCGGGTCCCAGGCGGGATAGGTGGCCGGGCAGGCCATCGGCTCCATCAACCCGGTACGCGCGACCAGTTGCCGCAGTTCCTCGCTGTCCTGCTGGCAGTTGAGGTCGCCCATCACGATCGCATGTGGAAAATCCTGGATATGCTCCGCGACGTAGGCCAGCTGGGATTTCCGCGTGCGCTTGCCCAGGGCCAGGTGCAGCAGGAACAGCACCAGCTCCTCGCCGTCGCCCATGGCGTAGCGGGCCTCAATCGCGCCACGGCCGGGCAGCGCTCCGGGCAGACGGTGCATCTCCACCCGGTCCGGCTCCAAGCGCGAGAACAGGGCGAGGGAGTGCTTGGCGAACTGCCCCAGATCGCGGTTGATCCGGTTGTAGGTATACGGGAACTGCGCACGTTCGGAGAGATAGGAGGCCAGATCGACGAAGTTGCTGCGCAGGCTACCCCCGTCCAGTTCCTGCACACCGACGATGTCGAACTCCGAGATAAAGCGTGCCACCCGGTCGAGGTTGTCCATGCGCCCACCGTAGGGGAGCACGTGCTTCCAGCTGTTGGTCAGGTAGTGATGCAACCGGGAGGAGTGGATGCCGACCTGGGCGTTGAAGCTCAAGAGCCGCAGGCGCTGGCTGCCCTGCTCGTGGTGATATCCCAGGCGTTCCGGGGTGGAGGCTTCCGGTTGTGTCGCGCCCTCGGGCCCGGTGGGCGCGGTGCGATCATGGCCGGACGCGATCGAGGTCATCGCGGGTCGTCTCCTGCTGGCGGGGAAGTCCGCGTTGTCAGAATGGACAAACCAGTTCGCCCAAACGTTCCGTCAGCTTCATGTTCTCGCTGTAGTCCACTGGGCAGTCGATGATCGTGACCCCGGGTGTTACCAGGGCCTCGCGCAGCGCCATCTCCAGGCTGTCGCCGGGTTCGATGCGCACGCCTTGCGCCCCAAACGACTGCGCCAGCTGCACGAAGTCCGGATTGCCGAACTCGACGAAAGCCTTGCGGCCATATTCGCGCACCTGCTTCCACTCGATCAGGCCGTAGGCGTTGTCGTTCCAGATCAGCACAACGAAGTTGAGGCCCAGGCGAACCGCCGTTTCCAGTTCCTGCACGTTCATCAGGAAGCCGGCATCGCCGGTGACCGCGACCACCTGGCGTTCGGGGTGGAGCTTGGCGGCGGCAATGGCGCCCGGGAGCGCGATCCCCATGCTGGCAAAGCCATTGGAGATCAGGCAGGTATTGGGCAGCTCGCAGCGGAACATGCGCGCCATCCAGAGCTTGTGCGCGCCCACATCGGTGATCATGATCGCGTCGAGGTCGGCGGCGGTGCGCAGATCCCAGATCAGCTTTTGCGGCTTGAGCGGCACCTGGGTGTCGTTGCGGTGCTCGTTCATGTCGTCGATCAGGCTCTGGCGTAGCGGGCGCAGGATGGTCTCTTCGCGGGGGCTCACCTGTTCCGCCAGGCGGTGCAGGCAGGTCGTCAGATCGCCCAGTACCTCGGCGGTCACATTGTAGTGACCGTCGATCTCGGCCGGCGCGGAGTCGATATGGATCAGGGTCCGGTCGGCGTCCGGATGCCAGAAGCTGGGCGGGTATTCGACCAGGTCGTAGCCGATGCAGACGATCACATCGGCCTTGTGGAAGCCAAAATTCACGAAGTCCTGGCTTTGCAGGCCGACCGAGCCCAGCGCCAGCGGGTGGCGGAACGGCAGTACGCCCTTGGCCATGAAGGTGTTGGCGACCGGAATGTTCAGGGCGCTGGCGAGCATGGCCAGGGCGCCGCTGGCGCCGGAACGGATCACGCCGTTCCCGGCCAGGATCAGCGGGTGCCGGGCCTCGTTCAGCAGGCGTGCGGCCGCCTCCAGGGAGGCTTCGGCCGGTACGGCGGCCGGGCCGGCATGTACCGGCAAGGGTGGATTCGGGCACGGCAGTGAGGCGATGTTCTCTGGCAGCTCGATGAAGCTGGCACCGGGTTTGCCGCCTTCGGCCCACTTGAAGGCCTTGCGGATCACCTCGGGCAGGATCTCGGGTTCCAGCACCTGTGAGCTGTACTTGGTGATCGGCTGGAACAGGCCCTTCAGGTCGAGGACCTGGTGCGATTCCTTGTGCAGCCGATGGGTGCTGGCCTGGCCGGCAATTGCGACCAGGGGGGCGTGATCCATGTTGGCGTCGGCGACGCCGGTGATCAGGTTGGTGGCGCCGGGTCCCAGGGTCGCCAGACAGACGCCCGCCTTGCCGGACAGCCGCCCGTGGACGTCGGCCATGAAGGCAGCGCCCTGCTCGTGACGGGTGGTGACGAACTCGATGGGGGAATCGGCCAGGGCGTCGAGAACGGCCATGTTCTCTTCGCCGGGGAGGCCGAAGATGCGTTCAACGCCCTCCTGTTCGAGGCACTCGACCAGACGCTGGGCGGTGGTCGGATCGCTCATGGCCGAACCCGTCGGAGCGGGCCCGCGTTAGCCGCGGGCACGTTCGATCAGGTAGTCGGCAACCTCCAGCATTTCGTCGTGCCCGCCGGCCATGCTGGCGGAGACGCTGGCCTCGCCATTGATGACCAGGGTGGGCACGCCGCTCACGGCGTAGTCCTGCACCGCCTCGGTGGCCTCGACGATCCGCTGGCGAATCGCGTCGGAGCGCATGGTTTCGCGGAATTCGTCGGCGTCGAGTCCGCGCTGGTTGATGAAGCGCAGGATGGCGCTTTCCGAGCGCAGCTGGCGGCCCTGATCGTGGATCGCGTCGTAGAACGCCTGATGCACCTCGTCGAGCACGCCCAGCTTTTCTGCGGTGTAGTACACCCGGGCATGCAGCGCCCAGACATCGTTCATCGGTGCTGGCAGGTATTCGAACTGTACGTCGTCGGCCAGGCCGGGCTTCCACGCCTGGACCTTGGGCTCGAATTCGTAGCAGTGCGGGCAGCCATACCAGAAGATCTCGACGACCTGGATCTTGCCGTCCTCCAGGCCGGTGTCGAGCGGCGGCTGGATGGCCCGGTAGTGCTGGCCTTCGCGGTATTCGGCCGCGAGGCTGGTACCGGTGGCGAGCAGCAGGCCGGCGCCGCCCAGGGCGCCCATGAATTCACGACGCTTCATTTACAGTTCTCCGTAGGAATGCAGGCCGGACAGGAACATGTTCACGCCCAGGAACGCGAAGGTGGTGATGAACAGGCCCACAATCGCCCACCAGGCCATGGTCGGGCCACGCCAGCCCTTGGTAAAGCGCATGTGCAGCCAGGCCGCGTAGTTCAGCCAGACGATCAGCGCCCAGGTCTCCTTCGGGTCCCAGGACCAGTAGCCGCCCCAGGCCTCGGCCGCCCACATCGCGCCGAGCACGGTCGCGAGGGTGAAGAAGGCGAAGCCGATCGCGATGGACTTATACATCACGCTGTCCAGCGTCTCCTTGGTCGGCATGCGCTGGGTGATCGCGGCGTCCGGCCGCGTGCGTTCCAGGCGATCGCGGATCAGGAAGGCGACGCCGAGCATGGCGGCGATGGCAAAGCCGCCGTAGCCCACGAAATTGGTGGGTACGTGGATCTTCATCCACCAGCTGTTCAGCGCCGGCACCAGCGGCTCGACGATGTGCGCGTCGCGGGTGAACATGTACCACAGCAGGAAGGTGACCGAGGCCGCGATGATGAGCATCACGAAGGCACCCATGTTGCGCGAGCCGGTGCGCTGCTCGTAGTAGAGGTACATCAGCGCGGTCAGGGCCGCAAACAGGATGAACACCTCGTAGAGGTTCGCCACCGGGATGTAGCCCCAGGTCGGGTCGGTCAGGTAGATCTCGCGCCAGCGCACCAGCAGCGCCATGGCCCCCGCACCAGCACCGACCCAGGCGAAGGCGGCACCCACGCGGGCGGGGAAATCGGAATTGGAGAACAGGCCCATCAGATAGGCGACGGTGGAGAGATAGAGGAACACGCTCATCCACATGACGCCGGCCTGACCGGAACCGATGTAGTTCAGCCAGAAATTGGTCTCGTTGGCGGCCAGGCTGTCGCCGTAAAGCCAGATGCCGAACAGCGCCAGCACCCCGACGATGATCGAGAAGGCCTGCCATGGGCGCCAGAACCAGCCCATCCAGGCGCTGGTGCCGACCGCAAGGATCAGGCCGCCGATGTCGTAGCGGTCCATGTTCTCGCCGTAGAACGTCAGCGAGATCACCGCTACGGCGGCCATCAGTGCAAAGTAGGCCCAGTCGCGCAACTGCAGTTGGCGGAAGAAACCGGGCCGTTCGAAATCCAGGGCCTCGTGGGGTACAGACATGGTGTGCTCCTCCGGCTACGCGCGGGTCAGGCGTTCTTGTTGTGACTGTCGTCGCCAGCCGAGTCCGAACGGACCGGCTTTTGCTCGATGATCCAGCGCTTAAGATGCGCGAAACGTTCCTCGAATTCCACTTGATGGCGGTTACTGGTGCCGGCCATCACCACGTGGGTGCCTTCGCCGTCCTCGCGCCGCCGCGCCATGATCCACAGGCGCTGATAGGACACGTAGAACAGCAGGAAGATCCCGACAATCAGCATGGTGCTGCCGACGTACACCGTGCTCTGGCCCGGGGCGCGGGCGATCTGCAGGCCCGAGGCCTCGCGGTGCTCGAAGTCCTTCAGGTGGAAGAAGAACGGCGACTGATACAGGCTGATCGCGTTGATCGCCGAGATCGTGTCCTCCAGGAAGCGCTGTTCTTCTTCCTGGATCGAGACCACACCCTCGTCCTGCAGGACCTCCATGTAAAGCCCCTGAAGACCGGCGTGAAGGATGCGGACCATCAGGTCACGTACTTCCTCGATGCGTTCTGCCGGGACGCGGCGTTCGATCTCGTTGTGCACGGCCATGTAGCCGCCCTGGGCGAACAGGCCCATCAGTTCGGCCGCGGTTTGCGCAATCGCCTGGTTCTGCGACCCCTCGACGGTGTCGTCGTCACGGGCGACCTGGCGGGCGATCTCGTTGCGCACCTCCGGGTTGTGCAGCATGGCCAGATAGGTGCGGAAACGTTCCAGCGAGTTGTCGGCATCGGCCGGCAGGAACAGGTAATGGAACTCGTCGGCCGGGCTCTCGCGCACGCCGCTCAGGAAATACATCGCCCCTTCCTGCAGGGCCGGGCGCTGGTAGTTGCGGTAGTACAGGCCATGGCCGGTGCGATCCATCAGGCGGAAGTCGAAGCTCGGGCCCATGTGCCGGTTTTCGCGCACGCCTTCTTCATTCAGGAGCGGGACTACGTTCTCCAGCTGGAAATTGATGAATTCGATGGTACGGGTATCGCCATCCGGGGTCGGGATGTCCATCTCCTGGAACACGCGGCCGGGGACTTCGAGCGCTTGCAGCGCCTCGGCACCCAGCGGGATGGCGTCGATGTCCAGGCGGGTGCCGCCGTCGGCAAAACTGGCCTGGAAGATGGCGTAGCCGTTGTAGATCAGCGGATAGTTGACCGAGATCGTATGCCGCAGCGGCTCGTCGCGGTTCGGATCGTGGATGATCAGGTCCGATTCGTAGGAGCTCTCGGCGCCGGTGGAAAAGCGCTCAATGCGGAACTCCTCCAATTCGATGCGGAACGGCAGTTCCTGGACGAAATAGCCCTCCCGCATCGGCAGGAAGACCACGTTGGCCGAGGCGCCCTCGGGGATCTCCACCGAACCGCGGAAGGACGGGTTCCAGTCCGGGATCCAGGCCGAGCGCGGGACCTCGGAGATCGGCACGCTGCGGGTCTCGATCTCCAGGTTCCCCAGCCATTCGTTGATCTTGAGCAGGGTCGTGCCATCGGCCAGGGCGCCGACACAGATGACGACAATGCCGACATGGGTCAGCAGGTAGCCCAGGCGGTTCCAGCGCCCGCGCATCGCGGCAATGACGGTCTGGCCATCGCTGTTCTTCTCGCGGGCCTTGAAGCCCTGGGCCTTCAGCACCCGATGGGCGTGCTGGACGAATTCGTCCTGCGGCTGGTCGAGGTCGCCGGTGGCGCTCGAGTGAAACGAGCGCAGGGACTTTTCCTTGACCTGCAGGTTATAGCGGCGAAGGTCCTTCAGCAGTCCGGGCGACTGGCGATAGACGCAGAAGGAGGTGGAGATGACCAGGAAGGCCACCACCAGCAGGAACCATGTGGCGGAGTACACCTGATACAGGCCCATCCCGGCGAAGATCTCATGCCAGAACGGCCCGAAATCCATCAGGTACTCCGTATAGGGCTCGTTCTGCACCAGTACGGTGCCGATCACGGAGGCGATGGACAGCGCCACCAGCAGGGTGATCGCCAGGGTCATCGAGCCCATGAAATCCACAAGGATGCGGCTACGCCGCGGCTTGCGGGCGGCTTTCTGGCGAGATGCGGAGGACGGGCCGGCGTCTGCGGCCTGATCGATATTCGACATTCTGAAACCTGCTTTAACCCTGGCGACTATGCGAAGCAACCCGAGGGGGTTCAATTTCCAAGACAAACTGCACGGGCGTTCCGCGAGCACTGGGTGGACCGATGGCGTGCCGAGGAGTTCGGTCGTGCCCCACCATGACGCAAATGGCTACGAGGGCATTCCCGCAAAACGTGTATTTCTTGCGCCCAACAAAAAGGGGCGGCCGAGGCCGCCCCTTTCCTGGGTCGCTTCGCCGCCCATCCTGCGCGGCACAACTGCGGACCGGATCAGTTACCGGTCTGCAGGCCGGCCATGTACTGGGACACGGCCTCGATGTCGGAATCCGACATGTTGCGCGCGACATTGCGCATCATGCGACCGTTATCGTTGGCGCGCTCGCCGCTGCGGAAGTAGCGCAGCTGGTCGGCGCTGTACTGCGCGTGCTGGCCGGCGACGGCCGGGAACATGGCTTCCGGGTTGCCGTTGCCGTTGGGGCCGTGGCAGGCGATGCAGGCGGCGACATTCTGCGACGGGATGCCGCCGCGGTAGATCTGTTCGCCGCGCTCGACGACTTCTTCGTCGGCGGTGCCGCTGCTGGTGCTCTGCTCGGCGAAGTAGGCGGACAGGTCACGCATGTCCTGCTCGTCCAGGTTGGCAACCTGGCCGGCCATCAGCGAGTTTTCACGGCGGCCGGACTTGTAGTCTTCCAGCTGCTTGGTGGTGTACTTCGGGTGCTGGCCGGCGAGCTTGGGCCATTCCGGATTGACGCTGTTGCCGTCAGCCTGGTGGCAAGCCGCGCAGGACTGGGAGAGTTCCTGGCCGCGCTGAGGATCGCCCGCCTGGGCCGCCGACAGCGGGAGCAGCAGGGATACGGACAGGGCAGCAAAGAGAGCGGAAAGCTTGTGGTTCATGATGGAGAATCTCCTGCTTGTAAATGCGTGCCGGGTCTCGACCCGTTCCTTGTGCCCCATGGCAGGGCGATCAACATAAGGGGCGCAGTTTATAGCACAATGCTAATTTGTACTCAAAAATAAACCGAGCCCCGCACTCGGCCAAGGACAGTATCCCCCCATGCAACCCCGATTCCGCGAGACCGCCTTCATGCGCGGGGTGGCTCAGCTATCCCAGCTCCCCGAGGATGCCGGCGTCGAGATCGCCTTCGCCGGGCGTTCCAATGCCGGTAAGTCGAGTGCCCTGAATGCCCTGTGCGGGCGCAAGGCGCTGGCGCGGGTCGGGCGCACACCGGGACGCACCCAGGAGATCAACCTGTTCAGTCTGCCGCCGGCAGAGCACTGGCGGCTGGTGGACCTGCCGGGTTACGGCTTTGCCAAGGTCTCGGCCGGCAAGCGGGCCGAGTGGGACCAGTTGCTGGGGGCATATCTGCGGACGCGCCAAAACCTGATCGGGCTGGTGCTGATCATGGATATCCGCCGCCCGCTGACGGACCTGGATCGCCAGCTGCTGGAGTGGGTCCCGCTGGAGCGCTGCCGCCTGCACTGTGTGTTGACCAAGGCGGACAAGCTCTCGCGCCAGGAGGCCGATCGGCAGCTGCGCAAGGCCCATGGCGAGCTCGAGGTCATGGGCGTGGAGGCGACGCTGCAGACCTTTTCTTCCCTGAAAAACCAGGGCGTGGACGATTTGCGCGGCCTGCTCGGCGACTGGCTGGTTGACCACGAGTCCGATTGACCCACGGGCATAGGGACGGGTGTCAGGCGTTGGGTCAGGAGGCTTGGACAAAAAGAAGCCCCGGCCTTGGGGTGGGACCGGGGCTAATTTCGGCCTCTACAGGGGGTGGAGAGGCCTATTGCCCGCTCAGGGAGAGAAGCGGGCCGCGCTGGGCTAGAGCGCTTATGAGGTGAGAAAGCGTCGTCCGGGCAAAGTTCCGGCCGGATCCGTCTCGATTGCGAATTTGTTCACAGAATCGATTGCCCCAGGCTCACACAAGCGTCCGGCGCGGAAGAGGCGAACTTATTCGCGGCCCTCACGGCCCTCGATTCGCGCCTGCAGGGTGGCCATCAGCTCGCTTGCCGATGTGCCGTGCGGGTGGATCTCCAGTAGTTCGCCTTCGGGCCCGATCAGGTAGGTGGACGAGCTGTGATCCACCACATACCCCATGGCCGAGTCGATCTCGGTGCGCTCGTAGAACACCCCGTAGCGTTCGGTGATCGGTCGTAGCTCCTCGTGGGGACCCGTGGCGGCCTGGATGGCCGGGTGGAAGTGGCCGACGTAGGTTTCCAGGCGCTGGGCGTCGTCGCGTTCCGGGTCGACGCTCACCAGTACCGCGGCCACCTTGTCCTCCAGTTCCGGGGGCAGGCGATCCAGCGCGGCGCTGATCCAGCCCAGGCTGGTGGGGCAGGCATCCGGGCAGGCGGTGTAGCCGAAGTACACCCAGACGTATTGCCCTTCCAGGTCCGCGAGCCGGAACCGGTTGCCCTCGGTGGATACCGGCAGTTCGATCGGCCCGCCGGATACCGCATCCGCCACCGGCAGGCGTTCGTGGTCGGCCCCCTGGGGCACGGGCGGCGGTGCCGGGCGGAGCATCACGAAGACGAGCAGGGCACCGGCCGCCAGCACGGCCAGCGCCCATAACAGGCTGCTCAGCGGAATGCGCTGCATGTCGATCTCCCTCAGGGTGTGTCGCTGTGGCTGCGGCGGGTGACGAAGCGGAACTGGACCCGGGCCGCATCGGGGTCGCCCGCGGGCATTACGGTGGCGGCCCAGGTCATGGCCTCGGTGGTGCAGATGGGCAGGGTGGTCTCGCCGGTGTAGCGCCCGTCACCGGTATGTTCCAGTCGCGGGCGCTGGAAGCCCATGTACATCTCCACCCCGGCCAAGTCCAGTTCCAGGGCCTCCGGGTCGCCCAAGTGGGTCCGCGCGGTCGCATCCAGATCCAGGGTCAGGGCCAGGGGTTGCAGCATCGGCACCGGGCGCGGCGCGATCTCCAGGGTGAGCGTGCCGCCTGCCGGATGGGTGGCGGTGCAGGGGGCGACGTTCAGATCGCACTCGCCTGGCTGGAGAATCGTGACGTCGCCCGAACCGCCGGTGTCCAGATAGCGATCAGCCAGCACCCATGCCGTGGCCAGCAACAGGATCGCGACCAGCCAGGGGGCGACCCGATTGAAGCGCATGGCGGGCGCGTCCGTCATTTAGTGCGCATCGTCCCAGTTGGCGCCGACGCCGATATCCACCACCAGCTCGACGTCGAGATCGGCGGCGCCGCTCATGGCCTGGCGCACGAGGTCGGTCAATGCATCCAGTGCGTCGTCGGCGACTTCGAATACGAGTTCATCGTGTACCTGCATGATCATGCGGGCCTCGATTGCTGACTCGGCCAGGTCGTTCGCGACCCGTACCATCGCGCGCTTGATGATGTCGGCGGCCGTGCCCTGCATCGGGGCGTTGATTGCGACGCGCTCGGACTGCTGGCGCCGGGCACCGTTGCGGCTGTTGATCTCCGGCAGGTACAGGCGGCGGCCGAAGAGCGTCTCGACAAAGCCGTTCTCGCGCCCGCTGGCGCGGGCCTTCTCCATATAGTCGTGCACGCCGGGATAGCGATTGAAGTAGCGGTCGATGTATTCGCGCGCCTCGCCCTGCTCGATGCCGAGGTTGCGCGCCAGCCCCCAGGCGGACATGCCGTAGATCAACCCGAAGTTGATCGCCTTGGCCGCCCGGCGCTGGTCGTTCGAGACCTGGTCCGGCTCTGTGCCAAAGACCTCGGCGGCGGTCGCGCGGTGGATGTCCTGCCCCTCGGCGAAGGCGCGCAGCAGGCCCGCATCCTGCGACAGATGGGCCATGATGCGCAGCTCGATCTGCGAGTAGTCGGCCGCCAGCAGCTGGTGGCCTGGCTCGGCGATGAAGGCCTGGCGGATGCGCCGCCCGGCCTCGGTGCGCACGGGGATGTTCTGCAGGTTCGGTTCCGACGACGACAGGCGTCCGGTGGCCGCGCCCGACTGGTGATAGGACGTATGCACCCGCCCGGTCTTGGGGTGGATGCGCCGGGGCAGGGTCTCGGTGTAGGTGCTGCGCAGCTTGGACAGCCCGCGGTGCTCCAGGATCAGGCGTGGCAGGGCGTAGTCACCCGCCATCTGTTCCAGCACGTCCTCGGCGGTCGAGGGCTGGCCCTTGGGCGTGCGCCGCAGCACCGGCAGCCCCAGGCGTTCGAACAGGATCTCCTGGATCTGCTTGGGCGAGCCGAGGTTGAACTCGCCGCCGGCCTCCTCGAAGGCCTCGCGCTCGATACGCTCCATCTCGGTCAGCAGCGCCTGGCTCTGCGCGCCGAGCTGGTCCGGGTCGACCTTCACGCCTGCGCGCTCGATATCCGCCAGCACCGGGACCAGCGGCATCTCGATCTCGCGATAGACGAACGCCGGCCCTTCCGCTTCCTTCAGGCGCGGCTGGAACACCGCATCCAGTTGCAGGCAGATGTCGGCATCCTCGCCGGCGTAATCGGTGGCGATGCCGATATCCACTTCGGCGAACGGAATCTGCTTCGCGCCCTTGCCCGCCACGTCCTCGTAGTGCGTGGTCTTGTAGTCCAGGTGTCGCTCGGCCAGGGAGTCCAGGTCGTGGCGGTTGGCGCCGGCGTCCAGGCAGAAGGATTCGAGCAGGGTGTCGTCCTGGATCCCGCGCAGGGTGATGCCGTGATTCCCCAGTACGTTGCGGTCGTACTTCAGGTGATGTCCGAGCTTGCCGTGGTCCGTGGACTCCAGCCACGGCTTCAGGCGCTCCAGCGTCGCGTCGAACGGTAACTGCGGGTCCGCATCCGGCCCGGTATGGGCGAGCGGCAGGTAGTACGCGGTACCCGGCTCGAACGCGAACGACATGCCTACCAGTTCGGCCCGCATCGCATCCAGGCTGGTGGTCTCGGTGTCGAAGGCCACGCGCTCGGCCTTGTCCAGACGCTCCAGTAGCCCAGCGAAATCGGCCTCTTCGCGAACGGTCTGGTAGGTCCCCTGTGCCTTCGCTGGCCCGGGGTTGTCGCCTGCGGCCTCGCCGTTGCCGCCCTCCAGTTCCGCACGCCAGCGGGTGAAGCCGTAGCGGCGCACCATCTCCAGCAGGCGTTCATGGTCCGGTTCCTGGATGGCGAGGTCATCGGGGCCGATGTCCAGCTCGACATCGCGCTTGACCGTAATCAGCTCGCGCGAGGTCGGCAGCCGGTCGGCGGCCGCGCGCAGGTTCTCGCCAATCTTGCCGCCGATGTCGTCGGCCTGCTCGAGGATGGTATCGAGGTCACCGTACTTCGCGATCCACTTGGCCGCGGTCTTCGGGCCGACCTTGTCGACGCCCGGGATGTTGTCGACGCTGTCGCCCATGAGCGCGAGATAGTCGACGATCTGCTCCGGGGCGACGCCGAACTTCTCCTGCACGCCGTCCGGGTCCAGGGTGACGCCGCTCATGGTGTTCACCAGCGTGATGCGGTCATCCACCAGTTGGGCGAGGTCCTTGTCGCCGGTGGAGATCACCACCGCGTGGCCGGCGCGCGCCGCCTGGTCGGCCAGGGTCGCGATCACGTCGTCGGCCTCGACACCCCCGACGCACAGCAGCGGTAGGCCCATCGCCCGGACCAGCTCGTGCAGAGGCTCGATCTGGGCCGCCAGCTCATCCGGCATCGGGGGGCGGGTGGCCTTGTATTCGGGGTAGATGTCATCGCGGAAGGTCTTGCCCTTGGCGTCGAACACCACCGCCATGTGCTCCGGCCCGTAGTCCGCGCGCAGCTTGCGCAGCATGTTGGCCACACCGATCATCGCGCCGGTCGGGGCGCCATCCGGCGCGGTCAGTGGCGGCAGGGCGTGGAACGCGCGGAACAGGTAGGACGAGCCGTCGACCAGGACGAGAGGCGGTTGCGACATGCAGGCGGAATCCGGACAGGGAACGCGCGCCATTCTACAGGGCTGGCCGTGAGGCGCCCATTCGTGCGGGCCATTTGTATGGATACGTTTGTATGGACGCGGGGCGCCCGTTACGCTTGAGTCTCCATCCGAGGAACCCGCCGCATGAACAACCGTGAACGTGCCGAACACCCGGGCCTGCGTCCGATTGATGACTCTGCCCTGACCCGCGAAAGCTGGAAGATCTTCCAGATCATGGCGGAGTTCGTGGAGGGCTTCGAGCGCCTGGCGCACATCAAGCCCTCGGTCAGCATCTTTGGTTCTGCCCGCTTCCCCCCGGAGCATCGCTATTACCAGCTGGGCGAGACGACCGCGCGCCAGCTGTCGGATGCCGGCTTTGCGGTGGTCAGCGGCGGCGGTCCGGGCATCATGGAGGCGGCCAACAAGGGGGCCTTCGGCGGGCGCTCGCCCAGCATCGGCCTGAATATCCAGCTACCCCACGAGCAGAGTGCGAATGATTACCAAGACGTGGGGCTGGGCTTTCGCCACTTCTTTTCGCGCAAGGTGATGTTCGTGAAGTATGCATCCGCCTACGTGGTCCTGCCGGGCGGCTTTGGCACGCTGGACGAGCTGGCGGAGATCCTGACGCTGGTGCAGACCGGCAAGACTCGGCGTATTCCCGTGGTCCTCGTGGGCAGCGAGTTCTGGAAGGGGCTGCTCGACTGGTTCCAGGACACCCTGGTGGAACAGGGCACCATCGACGAGGAGGACCTGCAGCTATACTCGTTGGTAGATTCGCCGGAGGATGTGGTGAGCGCGATCTTCGAGCACTACGAGACGCGCAGCTTCGAGCCGTCCGCGGAAGAAAAGAAACGACTGATGGAGCTGTGATGATGACCCCGACCCGCCTGAGCCTGCCCCTGTCGCTGCTGGCGGCCCTGCTGCTGGTGCCCGGTTCGGCGCTGGCGCAGGAAGACCGCGAGTGGGGGGATGCCCCGCCGCCGCCGGAACTGGACGAGGCTGCCGATCCGCCGCCCCCGGTGCTGGACGAGCGCGCCCGCGAGCAGCGCTCCCTGGAAGAGGCCGACATCATCATTATCGAGCGCGATGGCGAGACGCGGCGCGAATACCGCATGGGCGGCCAGCTGGTGATGGTCGAGGTTACGCCTGCGGTCGGCCCGACCTACTACCTCATCGATACCACCGGCGATGGCACGCTGGATGGTCGCCGCAATGAGCTGGATCCCGACTTTGTACCCCCGTCCTGGGTGATTTTCCGATGGTAATGAATGAATCCGAAATTCAGGGCTGCGGCGAGCTTGCCGGCCTGGCACTGACGGCCGGTCCCGAGGGGCCGGAACTCGACGGCCGGCCGGTGCAGTGCCTGCGCCTGCCGGCCGCCGCGGCGCCGGCCCTGGAGCAGGCCCTCGCCGAGGTCCCTGCTGGCTGTGGCCGCGTGATCGGCCGGGGTGCGGATGATGCGGCCGGGCAGGTGGTCCTGGTGCTCGAGCGTGGCCAGGCCATTCAGGGCACGGTCGCGGCCGAAGGGCCTGGCAGCCTGGAGGCCCTGGGCGAGCGCGCGGCCGACTGGCAGGGCCGCCACACGGCCGGTGCCCTGCCTGCTGGAGACGGCTACCGACGCGGCGTGCTGCAGCAGAGGATGCGCGAGCGTGCGGACACAATCACGTCTTCGCTGGATGCCGAATCGCGGGCGATCCTGGATGCCGAGCTGCACCATCAGGGGCTTTACCGTTTCGAGGACCTGCCGCTGGCGGGAAGTGTCTGGCAGACGGTCCGCATCTATCCGGAGGGCGCCGGCCTGGCCGATCTGGTCCTCCCGCCCGCGCCGGTGCCGGCCTTCTGGCAGGTCGCACGGCTCGCCCTGGCGGTCGCCGTGGATGACGCGGGGCGGCCGGATGCCGAGGGCTACCGGGCGTTGCTGTCCGGATATAACGGACGGCGACCGTTGACCGCCATCGAGCGAGGGGCGGCGCCGACCCTGCTGCGCCTGGCTGCGCTGGACGACTGGCTCGCCGCACTGGAGGCCGGGGCCGATGGGCGCACCGAGCGCGAACGGCTGGCAGCCCTTCAGGCAGAAGCGGCTCGCTTGCAGGGTATCTGGGTTCGCGCCGCGGCTTGATGGCCCAGCCGGCCCGCACGGACGTGTGGGGCGCCTGGGCCAGTCGTTCGCAAACACAACGAGGCGGGGTCGTGGATCCGTGCCTTCCAAGGAGGAAAGCCCATGTTCCGAATCGCTGTCTGGCTGGCGCTGCCCCTGGCCGCCCTTCTCGCCCCTGCGCTCCTGAGTGCCGACGTCTATCGCTGGACCGACGATCAGGGCAATGTCCACTTCGGCGACCGGCCCCCCGAGGGGAGCCGTAGCGAGTCGGTCGATGTGCGTGAGCCGATGCGGGGCGTGCCGCTGGAGGGCGCGCGCGAGATCCTCGAACGTCCGGTGCGCCCCCGCGGCCAGCCGGAGGTGGAGGGTGCCTACCAGCGGGTCGCCATCGCGCGGCCGGAGGATGGCGAGGGCGTGCGGGCGAACGACGGCAACGTGACCGCCGAGCTCGAGCTTGAACCGGCGCTTGATGCCGACGCCGGCCACCGCGTGGTCTGGCTGCTGGACGGGGAGGCCGCCGGCGAGGGGGCTTCGACGAGCGCGACCTTCCAGGGCCTGAACCGCGGTGCCTATACCCTGCAGGCGCGGGTCGTGGACGAGTCGGGTCAGGAACTGGGCGCCAGCGATACCATCGAGTTCAACGTGCTGCGCATGGCCATCCCGCGCAGCCAGCAACAGCAGCAACGGCCCCAGCAGTTTCCGTCGGGCGGTGCACCGCAGGCACCGCAGGCTCCCCGGGCGCCGCAGCCGGTGACGCCTGGCCCGAATTGACGGCGGCCCTCGTATAGCGCACCGAAGTGGTGCGGCTTGCGCCCCAGATTGGTGCTACACTTGCACCAATCTGGGGCGTTTCGGTTTCAAGGGTGTCGGCGGCCAGGCTTCTGGTGTGACGCAGCCCTCGGCTTCAGCGTCCCGCCCGGCGATTTTCGCTTGGCGCGATTCCTGCTTGAGGCCTTTCGATGACTACGCCCCTTGCCAATCCCGGTATGACCACCCCGCCCTGGTGGGACGACCTCTCCACGGCGGTGCTGGTGACCGATGCGGACCTGCGCCTGCTGAGCCTGAACAGTGCGGCTGAGGTCCTGCTCGGGCTGAGCCGCGAACGCATCGTCGGTTACGGACTGGGGCAATGGCTCAAGCTGGACCGGAATCTGGCCAACCGCTTGCGTTCGGCGCTGACCCTGGATCAGCCGATCACGCTGCGTGCCCGTCAGATGGAGCCCCTGCGAGCCGACAGCTTCCTGGCCGACGTGATCATCACGCCACTGCACCCGGCCGGCGAGCGGCCAGGCCAGTTGCTGTTCGAACTGAACGCCATCGACCGCCACGAGCGCATCAGCCGCGAGGAACAGTTGCAGAAGCAGCAGGCGATCACCCGTGCAGTGACGCGCGGGCTGGCCCACGAGATCAAGAACCCGCTGGGCGGGCTGCGCGGCGCGGCGCAGTTGCTCGCCAGCGAGCTGGACGACTCGGGCCTCAAGGAATACACCCAGATCATCATCCGCGAGGCGGACCGCCTGCGCAGCCTGGTCGACCGCATGCTGGGGCCGAACAACATGCCGCGGCGCGAGGCCGTCAATCTGCACGAGGTCCTGGAGCACGTGCGGGGCCTGGTCAGCGTGCAACTGCCGCTGGGGCTGAAGATCCGCGGCGACTACGACCCCAGTATTCCCGACGTGCAGGCGGATCGCGACATGCTGGTGCAGGCCATCCTCAACCTGGTGCAGAACGCGGTGCATGCACTGGAAGACGGGGGGCAGATCACCCTGAGCTCGCGGATCCTGCGCCAGTACACGATCTCCGGAAAGCGCCACCGGCTGGTGGCCAAACTGAGTGTGCGCGACAACGGCCCCGGCATCCCGGAGGAGATCCGCGAACGCATCTTTTTCCCGATGGTCACCGGGCGCGCCGAGGGCACCGGGCTGGGGCTGCCGATTGCCCAGAGCCTGATCCAGCTGCATGACGGCTTGATCGAATGCCATTCGCGCCCGGGGGCGACCTCATTCGACATCCTGCTTCCTATTGATTCCCCCCAGGGCCGGGAGGAGACGCACTGATGGAACCCATCGTCTGGATCATTGACGACGACGACTCGATCCGCTGGGTGCTGGAACGCGCCCTCCAGCGTCACGCGATCGCCGTGCGCGGCTTCGAGACCGCGGACGCTGCCTGGGCGGCGCTCGAGCGGGATCCGGTCCCGGACACCATCGTCGCCGACATCCGCATGCCGGGCCTGAACGGGCTGGATTTCCTCGCCCGCATGCAGACCCGCCCGGATCCGCCGCCGGTCATCATCATGACCGCCTTCTCCGATCTGGAGAGCGCGGTGGGCGCCTACCAGACCGGGGCCTTCGAGTACCTGCCCAAGCCGTTCGACGTGGACGAGGCCGTGGCCCTGGTGCAGCGCGCGCTGGAGGCGCGCCGTGCCGGGCAGGAGAACGGTCCCGCCGGTCCCGAGATCGAGGAGACCCCGATCATCGGCGAGGCCCCGGCCATGCAGGAGATGTTCCGTGCCATCGGGCGGCTCTCGCGCAGCAATATCACCGTGCTGATCAACGGCGAATCCGGTACCGGCAAGGAGCTGGTCGCGCGGGCCCTGCACCAGCACAGCCCGCGCGCCGACCAGCCGTTGATCGCGCTGAACACCGCGGCCATCCCCAAGGATCTGCTGGAAAGCGAACTGTTCGGTCACGAACGCGGCGCGTTCACCGGGGCCAACCAGAGTCGCAAGGGCCGCTTCGAGCAGGCCGACGGCGGCACCCTGTTCCTCGACGAGATCGGCGATATGCCGTTCGACCTGCAGACGCGCCTGTTGCGGGTGCTGTCCGATGGCACGTTCTACCGTGTGGGCGGGCATACCCCGATCCGGGTGGACGTGCGCATCATCGCCGCGACCCACCAGGACCTGGAAGAACGCGTCCGCGCGGGCTTGTTCCGCGAGGATCTGTTCCACCGCCTGAACGTGATCCGCATCCACGTGCCATCCCTGCGCGAGCGGCCGGAGGATATCCCGTTGCTGGTACAGCACTTCATGGCCGAGGTCGCTCAGGAACTGGGGGTGGAGGCCAAGACCATGCGCCCCGAGGTGGTCGCGGAGCTGCAGCGTTTGCCGTGGCCGGGGAACGTCCGCCAGCTGGAAAACACCTGCCGTTGGCTCACCGTCATGGCATCGGGCCGGGAGGTGCACCTGGATGACCTGCCGGCCGAGTTGCACCAGCCGACCGAGAGCCGTGCCGAGCCCGGGAGTGCCCCGGTCCGTGTCGCTGCCGGTCCGCGGGACTGGACCGCCGAACTCGCCCAGGTCGCCCGTCAGCACTGGCAGCGCGGCGATCACGACCTGCTGGGCTCGGTCCTGCCGCAGATGGAACGCACGGTGATCCGCGAGGCCCTGAACGCGACCGGTGGTCACCGCCAGCAGGCGGCCGCCCTGCTTGGATGGGGCCGCAACACCCTCACTCGCAAGATCCAGGAACTCGGCCTCGACGACGAGTAGGTTTTTTCACCACGAAGCCCACGAAGGCACGAAGAAGGGCAAGGGCGATTTAACCACAGAGATCACGGAGGACACGGAGAAAACCAGGGATCGTTTTGTTACGGGTAGGATGCCGATGAGCGTAGCGAATCGCATCGGCCACACGGGGTGGCCCGGCCCCGATGCGTTTCGCATGGCTCAACGCATCCTACCCCTCTGTCAGGGTCCCGGGTCGGAGACCAAGTGCCCCACCCTCGAACCCTCAGGACTTTCCTTCTTCCTGTGAAGCGCCCTTGATCTCGCCCTTCTTCGCGCCTTCGTGTGCTTCGTGGTCAACAGGCTCTTTAGTGAACCGGCCTTTCAGGTGGTGGGATCCTGCGGAGCGGGTGGGGCGCAGGCGGAGACGGCACCGTTCAGCTGCAGGGTGCCGGTCAGGTCGCGCACGTGGGTGTAGCCGTGGCGGTCCATGTAGTCGCTGATGCCATGCAGGATCTTCGGCAGGCACAGCGCGTCGTAGAACAGGCCCGTGCCCACGCCCACGGTGCTGGCGCCGGCGATCAGGAACTCCAGCGCGTCGGTGGCGTTCATCACGCCGCCCTGGCCGATGATCGGCACGTTGTGCGGCGCGGCCACCTGGTAGACCTGCTGCACCTTCAGCAGCGCGATCGGCTTGATCGCCGGGCCGGACAGCCCGCCCTGGTTGTTGCCGATGACCGCGCGGCGGTTCTCCACGTCCACCGCCATGCCCATCAGGGTGTTGATCACCGCAAACGCGTCGGTGCCGGCCTCGATGCAGCGCCGGGCGTTCTCGGCGATGTCGGTCTGGTTGGGCGAGAGCTTGGTGATCAGCGGCTTGGAGGTGACCTTGCGGCAGGCCTCGACCACCCGCGCGGACATGTCGGGATCGTTGCCGAAGGCGACGCCGCCTTCCTTCACGTTGGGGCAGGAGATGTTGATCTCGATGGCGTCGATCGGCGAGTCGTCGAAGCGTCGGGTGACCTCGATGTACTCCTCGAGGGTGGAGCCCGAGACGTTGGCGAAGAAGCGCGTCTCGTCGAAATCGAGCTGTGGCAGGGTGTGGTCCACCACGTGATCGACCCCGGGGTTCTGCAGGCCGATTGCGTTCAGCATGCCGTCCGGGGTCTCGTAGACGCGGTGCGGGGCGTTGCCCAGCCGCGCCTGGCCGGTCGTGCCCTTCAGGCAGATCGCGCCCGCATCGCGGTTGGAAAAGCCGGCCACGCGGGTGTACTCCTCGCCGAAGCCGACACAGCCGGACAGCAGCACCAGCGGCGTGTTCAAATGCAGGCCGCAGAATTCCAGGGCCAGCCGCGGATCGGTGCGCGAATCACTCATGCTTCACATCGTCCTCTATGAACCGGAGATCCCGCCGAACACGGGCAATATCATTCGTCTGGCGGCCAATACCGGGGCGGCGCTGCACCTGATCCATCCGCTAGGCTTCGAGCTGGACAGTGCGCGGGCGCGCCGCGCCGGGCTCGACTATCACGAGCTGGCCCGGGTGCAAGAGTATGACAGCCTCGACCATTGGCGGGAATCGGTGCAGCCTGGCCGGGTCTTCGCCATGACCACGCGCGGGCAGGTTCGCTACGACGCCCCGACCTTCCGCGATGGCGATGCCTTGTTGTTCGGTCCCGAGACGCGAGGCCTGCCGGAGTCCGTCCTGGATACCCTGCCGTCGGAGCATCGCCTGCGCCTCCCGATGCGCGAGGGCAGCCGCAGCCTCAACCTTTCCAATGCCGTGGCGGTGGTGGTCTACGAGGCCTGGCGCCAGCTGGGGTTTCCCGACGGCGCATGACGCCGAGTCAGCAGGTACGGCGTGCGGGATTGCACTACCCTCGGAAGAAAGCACCCGCGCCGTCCGTCTTTCGAGGGCGATCGCGCCCGTACGTCCACCACGAGAGGTTTCCGATGTTTCCAGTGCTGCGTTCTTTCTGTCTGCTGGCCGCCACGGCCCTGATCTCGGCCCCGCTGGCGGCCGATGAACCCACCGGTTCCGACAACTGGTGGTGGGACGACGACTGGTGGGAGGACGGGGTCATGTACGCCGATCTCGAAAACCACGAGGTGGCGATCGAACGCATCGAATACGAGCGCGATGGCATCGGCATTCCGGCGATGGTCGCCCGTCCGGCGGACGGTGAGGACTATCCCGCAATCCTCTGGACCCATGGCCGGCGCGGCCTGGACGATCTGGCCGAGCTGCACGTGAAGCGCCTGGCCGCGCGCGGCTTCGTCGTGCTGGCGCCGGATCTGTACACCGGCCGCTTTATGGAGAGTCATCCTCTGGACCATGACTACGAGCTGGAAGGTGACCTGAACCAGGGTCTGGACGTGCTGCTGGAACGCGACGACATCGTGGGTGACCGCGCCTGTCTGGTGTCCATCACCCGTGGCGGCTACAAGGCGCTCAAGGTCGCCGTCACCTTCGAGCGCCAGGTCGAGGATGTCGCCTGCTGGGCCGGCTACTACCCGCACCTGCAGGACCCGAACCTGGGCGAGCCGCACCAGGTGTATCGCTACGCCAACGAGGTCAACGAGCTCGAGATCCCGATGATGATCCTGATCGGGGACGAGGAGCAGTACCAGCGCCACCGCACCGCGCGCATGGCCGCCGATGGTCTCGCAAGCCGCGGGGGCGAAGTGCACTGGATCGAATACCCGGGCGTGGGCCGCGGCTTCGACTTCCGCAACGGCAACAACCGCACCTTCGCCGACGACCTCGCATCGCGCGACGCCATGATCCGCGTCACCCGCTTCGTCAACCAGCACCTGCGCGACTGACCTCGCTGCCGTCCGCGAGCTGGGCACCAACGAAAAAGGCCCCGCCGGGGCGTAATCCGGCAGGGCCTGGGATGGTAGACGCCCCGGCGGTCCTGGCCGTCGGGGTGTCCGTGCTACGGCCTTAGAAGTCGTAGCGCATGCCGATCGACAGTGCCGTGGCCGTCTGGGCGAGGGGGTTGGCATCGTCGGGGTTGGCACTGCGGGCCGCACTCCAGGGGCTCAAGGCGGAGTTCGCGTCGTTGTCGACCATTGCGACGTTGCCGTAGAAACGCAGGTCACTGTCGACACGGTATTCGAGGCCAAGCGCATACATGGTGGCGTCGGCATCGTCCAGATCGGAATCCAGCTGGAAGGCGTGGCCGTTCAGGTACATGTTCGATGTCAGGCGGAACTGCCCGCCCAGGCCGTACACATCTGCTTCGTCGCCATTGGTAGTTTCCGAGTTCTGGTAGAAGGCACCCATGCGGAAGGCCGGCGTGATGCGGTAGCCAACGGCCAGGCGCCAGGCATCCGGATCCATCGCGCCGTCTTCCTGTTTTTCGTAGGCCAGGGCACCGGTCAGGTCGCCCATGTTGAGATTCAGCGAGGTGGAGTAGGCCTTGTTGGTCGCACCGTCCACGGTGGAGGCATCGCCGGTCTCGTTGGCGTACTGGATGTTCCAGGTCAGGCCGCCGAAGCTGGGGGTCTGGTAGTGGATGCTGTTGTTGAAGCGCTCGTCGAAACGTCCGGTCTGGGCGCGTGAGCGAGTCAGGTTGCGCATATCGCCGACCTGATCGCCGAAGAAGTTGGCCGGGCCACGGGCGCGCTTGAACGGGGTGTCGAACTTGCCGATGCGCAGCATGCCCCACTCGGAACCCTTCAGGCCCACAAAGGTGTCGCGGGTCGCGAAGTTTGTGCCGTTGGTGTCGAAATCGATCTGCTGCTCGATCTGGAACATGCCGACCAGCTGTTCGCGGAATTCGCGCTCGCCCTTGAAGCCCAGGCGGCTGGAATTGCTCGAGACGTTGAATTCGTTGTATTCGGCGCCGTCATCCAGGATGTCGGCGGACAGGTGGGCCCGCCCGTACAGCGTCCAGTCGGCGGTGGCCAGGGCCGGGACGACCAGGCCGGCGGCGATCAGGCTGGTCAGCAGGTGCTTGCGGTTCATGGATTTCTCCCCTATTTGCGTTTGAACGTTGGCGAGACGCGAGTGCCTCTCGACAGGGCGCAAGCATGGGGAGGCCGGGTGACGCCCTGGTTAAGCGCTCATGAAGATCCCGTTAAAAGGCCACACCGTTGCGGAAATGACACGGCTTCGAACGGAACCCGCCGCAAGGCGATGGGTCCTTCCGATGAGGAGCCGGTTTCCGGTCTACTGGAGGTCTCGGGGCGAGCGAGAGGAGGTGCGGCATTGGAAGCATCGGAGTCGACGATCCCCCGCCTGAGTGGCTGGATGCTGTGGCCCCTTCTGGTTGTATCCCCGGCAAGCGGCGCGGAGGATGAGGCGCCGCCGGTGCTCGATCCGGTCGAGATCACGGTGACGGCGCCGCGCCTGGCGACCCCGTTGGCGGATCTGCCGGCGGCGGTCAGCCGGGTCGACGACCGCCAGGCCACCGAGGGGCGGCAGGGTCTGCAGCTGGACGAGGCGCTCAACCGTGTGCCGGGGCTGTTCGGCCAGAACCGCTACAACTTTGCCCAGGATGCGCGAATCTCGATCCGCGGTTTCGGTTCGCGCGCCCCGTTCGGGGTGCGTGGACTGCGCATCCTCCAGGACGGGGTCCCCGAGACCACGCCGGACGGCCAGTCGCAGGTGGATGCCATCGATCTGCTGAACCTGCGCGACATCGAGGTGCTGCGCGGGCCCAGCGCGGCGTTGTACGGCAATGCCTCCGGCGGTGTGATCGCTGCGCGCACCCGCGATGGGCGGGATCCGCGCGGCTTCGGCGGCGGGGTGCTGCTGGGCAGCTACGGCTATCGTCGCGCCGAGGCGGTGGCGGAGCAGGACCACGGCACCCACCGCTATTCCCTGACCGCACATGATTTCGCCATCGACGGCTACCGCGAACAGTCCACCGCCGAGAAGCGCTATCTGCGCCTGCATACCGCCTCGGAACTGGATGCCGGCACGCTCAACGTTCACCTGCGCTACCTGGATGCGCCACGCACCGACGATCCCGGCGGCCTGACCCGCGAGGAGATGCGCGAGGACCGGCGTGCCGCGGCCCCGCTGGCCACGGCGCTGGACAGTACCCAGTCCGCCGAACAGCTGACCACCGGCCTGCAATGGGAGCAGCCGCTGGCCGGGGGCGAGCTGCGCCTGGGCGGATTCTGGACCCAGCGCGACTATGCGCAGCAGTTGCCGTTCCCCGGTGATTCCCGCGTCGCCTACGAGCGCGATTTCTTTGGAGTCAATGCCCAGTACGAGCGCGACGTTGGGGCGACCCGTGTGCTCACCGGCATCGACCTGGAAGAACAGCGCGATGACCGCACACGGCGCTGTTCTGCTGGCCGGCTTTTCGATCGCGACGGCGGCGAGTGTTCCGCGGACCCGGTTGATCCCATGAGCGACCTGGCGCTCGACCAGCGGGAGCGTGCCCGCTCGCGCGGGGTGTTCGTGCAGACCGATACCGCACTCGGGTCGGACTGGAACCTGGTGGCCGGCGCCCGTCACGACCGTATTCGCATGTCCATCGACGATCACTTCGTCGAGCGGTTTGACGACGGTGATGACGTCACGGACCGATCGGGCCGACGGACCTTTGACGAGACCAGCGGCATGGCCGGGCTGATCTGGCACTTCCGGCCCGAGTATCGCGCCTACGTGAATGTGGCGACCAACTTCGAGACCCCGACCTTCACCGAGTTTGCCAATCCGGAGGGCGGAGGCGGCTTCAACCCCGAGGTGGACCCACAACGGGCGCGCAGTATCGAGGTCGGTATCCGGCGCGAGAATCCGCAGCTCTCCTGGGAGGCCTCGGTCTACGCTACCCGGGTGCGCGACGAGCTGTCGCCGTACCAGCTTGAAGGTCAGGGCGACCGGACGTTCTATACCAACGCCGGGCGCACGGCCCGCGATGGCGTTGAGCTAAGCGCAGACTGGCGGTTGAACCCACAGTGGACCCTGAGCGCCGCTGCAAGCCTCAATCGTTTCCGTTTTCGCGAGTTCGAGGATGCCGAGGGTGTTCGCCATGACGGCAACCGGATGCCGGGGCTGCCGCGCGAGCAGTTGTTCGTCGAGGCCGACTGGCGCGACGGCCCCTGGTTCGTGACCGTGGACGCGCTGCATGTGGGGTCGCGTTATGTGGACAACGCGAACACGGAGAAGGTGGGGCCGCAGACGACGCTGAACCTGCGCGCCGGCCGGTTCTGGCAGCAGGGCGATACCCGTGCCGAGGCCTTCGTCGCCGCCAACAACCTGCTGGATGCTGACAATGTCGACAACATCCGGATCAATGCGGCGGGCGGCCGCTACTACGAGCCAGCGCCGGGTCTGACCTTGATGGCGGGGGTGCGGATGTATTTCGGACAGTGAGAGGGGTGGGGTCGGTGTGGTTCGCTGCGCTCACGGCACCCTGTGATCTGCGGGGCCGGAAGCATCATCGCAGGATGCGCTGAGCGCAGCGAACCGCATCCACACACGGGTCCGACTAATCACGACGCCACGGCTCGTCCGACGACTTCCCGGGCTCGATCTCGTCCAGGCGCCCCTGCTCGATCTTGCGCAGGGTCTCCGGGTCGGTCTCGTCGTCGTCCTCCCAGGAGGATCGGCGCGCCGGGGGTAACGGGTCACGCCGGTACAGCAACCCGCCGCAGGCCGCGCCCACCACCGCGCCGAACAGGTGTGCCTCGAACGACACCTTGGGCCCGCTGGGGAACACGCCCCACAGCATGCTGCCGTAAAGAAACAGGATGATGATGGCGAGCGCGATGGACAGCGCATCGCGGCGGCGAATCCCGATCACGACCGCGAAGAACATCAGACCGTGGGTAAGGCCGGACGCCCCGATGTGCAGCCCCTCGCGGGCAAACAGCCACACGCCCAGTCCACCCATCAGCCAGATCAGCGGCACCGCCGTGCGCGTGGCCTGGGGAAAGCCGTAGAGGGTCAGCATGCCTAGCACCCAGAGGGTCGGGACATTGGCCAGCAGGTGGCCCCAGGAGCCGTGGATCAGCGGCGAGGTGATGATGCCCAGCACCCCGACCGCGTCGCGCGGGAGGATGCCCAGGCGTGACCAGTCGCCGCCGGTCAGCTCCTGCAGCGCATGGATCGCGATCAGGATGCCGGCCCCGAGCATGGGCCACATCAGGGCGCGCCGAATGCGCTCGCGTTCGGCCCTGGGATCGGTCGGGGGTGCCGGCCGGCGCAGATTCATCATGCGCCTAGCCTGCCACGCTCGGGCACGAGGTCCAATCTCTCTGGCTCCCGGGCGCCGCCCCTGGCACCGTCATTGCGAGGCCCCGCAGGGGCCGTGGCAACCTCCCAAAGCTGGCACCGAGTCGGGAGCCGGTGGTTCCGGATGGCGGTTACTCGCTCCGCACGCCCTTCGGGCCGGCGTGCGGCCGTTCAACCCAGCTCCGCTGCTTTTTGTGCCGCGTCGCCTTCGGCTCCTCGCAATGACGGTGCCGAAGGCGAACGGCGGGATTAGTGCCCGCCCGGCCCCAGGTCGGCGCCCTTGTCGTGCAGGGCAAGCTTGTCGTGGAGTTCGCCGCTTTCGCCGCGCGGGGCCTTCACTTCGACCTCCATGCCGTTACGGCGGAACTTGCCGACCACCTTGTCGATCGCGGCCACGGCCGAGCTGTCCCACAGCGAGGCGCGGGTCAGGTCGATCTCGACGTTATGGATGCCTTCGCGGTAGTCGAAGCTGTCGATGAACTTGTCCACGGCGACGAAGAAGAGCTGGCCGCGAACGGTGTAGATACGGGTCTTGCCGTCCTCCGACAGGTCACTCTTCACTTCCACCGCCTTGACCATCTTGCGTGCGAAGAAGATCGCGGAGAGCAGCACGCCGGCGAACACGCCCATCGACAGGTCGTGGGTGATCACGGTGACCGCGACGGTCACGATCAGCACCACGGCATCGGTGCGCGGCAACTTGTGCAGCGTGGTCAGCGAGCCCCAGTCGAAGGTGGCGATGGAGACCATGATCATCACCGCGACCAGTGCGGCCATCGGGATGATCGAGACCAGATCGCCCAGCACCAGGATGAAGAACAGCAGGAACAGGCCGGCCGACAGGGTCGACAGCCGACCGAGACCGCCGGACTTGATGTTGATGACCGACTGGCCAATCATCGCGCAGCCGGCCATGCCGCCGAAGAAGCCGGTGACGATGTTGGCGATGCCCTGGCCCTGGGCCTCACGGTTCTTGCCGGAGGGGGTGTCGGTCAGGTCATCGAGGATCGAGGCCGTCAGCAGCGACTCCAGCAGACCAACGATCGCCAGCGCGAACGCGGTCGGGAAGATGATCTGCAGGGTCTCCAGGTTCCACGGGATGTCCGGGAACAGGAACACCGGCAGGCCGGAGGGCAGGTCGCCCATGTCGCCGACTTCCAGCGTGGGCATGCCCATGTAGTAGACGACGGCGGTTAGCGCGATGATCGCGACCAGCGGTGGCGGCAGGAGCTTCGGGTAGCCGGGGATCATCGGCAGGCCGTAGAGGATGATCAGACCGGCCGCGACCAGCGCCCACATGGTGGTGTCGCCATCGACCAGGTAGGGCACCTGGGAGAGAAAGATCAGGATCGCCAGCGCGTTGACGAAGCCGACCAGCACGGTGCGCGGGATGAACATCATGTAGCGCGCGAGCTTGGCCCACGAGAACAGGAGCTGGATGAGCCCGGTCAGGATGGTGGCCGCCAGCAGGTACTGCAGCCCGTGCTCGGCCACCAGCGTGACCGTGAGCAGGGCCATCGCCCCGGTTGCCGCCGAGATCATTCCGGGCCGCCCGCCGGCGAAGGCGATCACCACCGCCATGGTGAACGAGGCGTACAGGCCCACGCTCGGGTCCACGCCGGCGATGATGGAGAAGGCGATCGCCTCGGGGATCAGGGCCAGTGCGACCACGATCCCGGCGATCAGGTCGCCGCGGACATTGAAGAACCAGACCTTGCGCTGGCGGGACAGGAAGTCTTGTATGGTCTGCTGCACGTTGCGTTCCCCAATACCGGTGCGCGCCGAAGCCGACCCGGGTCGGGATCAACGGGTGAACGAACAGGTACCAGAGACTTTGGGAGGCGCGGATCCACGCGAAGGGTTGGATCGGTGCCTCCCCGGGAAGTAGCCGGGCCCGGTTGCCACCAGTGGATGGCGCGGTTGCAAGCGGTTCGGTGCCAGTACAGACTGAGAACCGCTCAGGAAAGGCGCGAAATTGTACCACTCTATGTAGTCGGTTCTGAAGTTTTCATGACCCCGGGCGCGTACGCCGGGTCGGTTTCATGCGATCACAAAGGGGATCCCCATGCTGCAGCGCGTCATCATCGCCATCGACTTCTCGCCCGCGTCGGCCTCGGCCCTGGCGATTGCCCGCCAGCACTGCCCGGGGGCGAAGAAGCGGTTGTTGTATGTGATGAAGCCGTCGGACGTGGCCGGTCCCAGCTCTGCCGGTGCGTTCAGTGGTGCGGGCTCGTCGCCGCTGAACGCGAAGGACATGCGCAATGCTGCGGAGGAGAAGGTGCGTGCCCAGATGCAGGAGTGGGCCGAGGCAGACGACGACGTCGCCATCGCCGTGGGCAGCGCCCCCGAGGAAATTTCCCGCCACGCCGAAGAGTGGGGTGCGGACATGATCGTGATGGGGACCCGTGGGCGCAGCCAGATCTCCAACATGCTCTCCGGCTCTGCCACCGAGTGGCTGGTGCGCAATGCGCGCCTGCCGGTCCTGGTGGTGCACGACGTGCCGCTGTCCGACTCGATGAAGGAAAAGCTGCCGCCGGAAGGCGCCGTCGACTGAAGCGGCTCGCAGCCCTCCCGGCATGCAGAAGGCCCGCTTTCAGCGGGCCTTTCTCGTTCCTGCGGCATGCTCATCGCGGTGCCGGCTGGCCGGGCCTCAGCCCCCGGTCATGGACATGAAGCGCAGGACTTTCTCCGGGCGCTCGGAGAATTCGTGGCGTTCCGGCTTCAGGTTGATGGCCTGAACCACCAGGTCCTCCAGTTCCGAATCGGTACAGCCCTCGCGCAGGTAGGGGCGCAGGTTCAGGCTGTGGTCGTTGCCGAGGCAGGTGTAGATGGTGCCGTCCACCGACAGGCGCACGCGGTTGCAGGTATCGCAGAAGTGCTGCGAGATCGGGGTGATGAAGCCGATGCGCACATCGGTATCCGGGATCTGCATGTAGCGCGCCGGGCCGCCCCCGGGCATCACGCCGGGCACCAGGTTGTAGCGCGGCTCCAGGCGGGCACGCACATCCTGCAGGTTCACGTAATGGCCCTCTTTCGCCTGGCGGCCCGTGTCGCCCATCGGCATGGTCTCGATGAAGCGCAGGGTGAAGCCGTGCTCGATGCAGAAGTCGACCATGTCCTCGACCTCCGGCTCGTTGATCCCGCCCATCACGACCATGTTGATCTTGATTGGGGCGAGGCCCGCGGCCTTGGAGGCCATCAGCCCGTCCAGCACCTTCTCCAGCTTGCCGCCGGTGATCTCCTTGAAGACCTCGGGCTTGAGCGAATCGAGGCTGACGTTGATCCGGTCGACGCCAGCATCCTTCAGCTCCTGCGCATGGCGCGCCATGCGCGTGGCGTTGGTGGACAGCGAGATATCGTCGATGCCGGGCAGGGCATTCAGGCGCGCGGCCAGATCCGGGAGGTTCTTGCGCACCAGGGGCTCGCCGCCGGTCAGGCGCACACGGCGGGTGCCGAGGCGACCGAAGGCGCCCATCACGCGCTCGATCTCCTCGAAGCTGAGCCAGTGTTCCGGCTCCTCGAAGTCGCGAAAGCCCTTGGGCATGCAGTAGAAACAGCGCAGATCGCAGCGATCGGTGACCGAGAGGCGCACGTATTCGATGCGGCGACCGAAGGCGTCGATCAGGGCGTTTCCTTCCGTGGGGGTGTCGGCGTGTTCCATTGGCGGGCCTGTGACGTCGAGTGGGGCGATATGTTCCGTGGTACACATCGTAGATCATTTTGCGGTCTTTGCCACATGAACGTGCAAATCATCTGTGGATTCGGGTCACAATAAAAAAAATCTTCACCCGATAATTCTGGTTTATCCGCAAATAGAAAAGACTCGTTGGCAGAATGTGTCCGCTCCGTCCACAATGCGCGATGCATAACTGAACCGAGATCACGAGGTCGCCCCCATGAGCGCGTTGCCCGAATTCGAAAAGCACGGCGAGCAGGAGATCAAGTACACCACCTGCTACATGTGCGCCTGTCGTTGCGGTATCAAGGTTACCGTCCAGGACAACAAGGTCCGCTACATCCAGGGGAATCGGCACCACCCGATCAACAAGGGTGTGCTCTGCGCCAAGGGCAACGCGGGGATCATGAAGCAGCAGTCCCCGGCGCGCCTGCACCAGCCGATGCGCCGCAAGCCGGGCACCGAGCGCGGTGCTGGCGAGTTTGAGCCGATCTCCTGGGACGAGGCGCTGGACACCCTGTCCGCGCGCCTGCAGAAGATCCGCGAGACCGACCCGCGCAAGCTGGCGTTCTTCACCGGCCGTGACCAGATGCAGGCCCTGACCGGCCTGTGGGCAACCCAGTTCGGTACCTACAACTGGGCGGCCCACGGTGGCTTCTGCTCGGTGAACATGGCCGCCGGCGGCCTGTACACCACTGGCTTCGCCTTCTGGGAATTCGGCGACCCCGACTGGGATCGCACCAAGTACCACATGCTCTGGGGTGTGGCGGAAGACCATGCCTCCAACCCGATCAAGATCGGGCTGGAAAAGCTCAAGCGCAGCGGCGGCAAGTTCGTCGCGATCAACCCGGTGCGCACCGGCTACCAGGCGATCGCCGACGAGTGGGTGGGCATCAAGCCCGGCACCGACGGCCTGTTCGCGCTGTCGATGCTGCACGTGCTGCTGAAGAACGACCAGTTCGACTGGGACTTCCTGGTGCGCTACACCAACGCCACCCAGCTGGTCGTACAGACCCCGGGCCAGAAGGGCGACGGCCTGATCCTGCGTGACGAGGCCGGCAACCCGCAGGTCTGGGAACTGGAGAAGGAGGCCTTCGTCGACGGCAGCCAGGTCGACATCAAGCCGGCCCTGTTCGGCGAGTACACCGCCCCGGACGGCCGCCCGGTCAAGACCGTGATGACCCTGCTGGCCGAACGTTACCTGGCGGACGAGTATTCCCCGGAGAATACCGCCGCGGTGACCGGCATCCCGGCCGAGCAGACCGAGCGCCTGGCGCTGGAGATGGCCCACGTCGCGTTCAAGGAGACCATCGAGCTCGACATCGAGTGGACCGACTCCTGGGGCCGCAAGCACGACAAGGTGTTCGGGCGTCCGGTGTCCATGCACGCGATGCGCGGCATCTCCGCGCACTCCAATGGATTCCAGACCTGCCGCGCGATTCACCTGCTGCAGATCATGCTCGGCTCGGTGGACTGCCCCGGCGGTCACCTGGCCAAGCCGCCGTATCCGAAGCACATCCCGCCGGGCATCAAGCCGGCCAAGGAATGCGCCCCGAACACCCCGCTGAAGAGCCCGCCGCTCGGTTTCCCGACCGCGCCGGAGGATCTGGTCATCGATGACGACGGCAACCCGCTGCGCATCGACAAGGCCTTCTCCTGGGATGCGCCGGTGTCCAACCACGGCATGATGCACATGGTGGTGACCAACGCGGTCAACGCCGACCCGTACCCGATCGACACCCTGATCTTCTTCATGGCGAACATGTCGTGGAACTCCACGATGAACACCGCCGAAGTGATGGACATGCTGCGGTCCAAGGACGAGAACGGCGAGTACAAGATCCCGTTCCTGGTGGTCTCGGATGCGTTCAATTCCGAGATGGTCAGCTTCGCCGACCTGGTGCTGCCGGATACCACCTATCTGGAGCGCTACGACACCATCTCCATGCTCGACCGCCCGATCTCCGAGCCGGCCGCGGCGGCGGACTCCATCCGCCACCCGATCCTCGAGCCCGATCGCAACGTGCGGCCGTGGCAGGAGGTCATGGTCGAGCTGGCCGGGCGCCTGAAGTTCCCGGCGTTCACCAAGGACGATGGCAGCCGCAAGTTCTCGGATTACAAGGACTTCATCGTCAACTTCGAGAAGGAGCCGGGCATCGGCTTCCTGTCCGGCTATCGCGGCAAGGACGGCCAGAGCCACTTGCGCGGCGAGCCGAACCCGAAGCAGTGGGAGGCGTACATCGAGAACCAGGGGTTCTTCCTGTACCACCTGGCGCCGAATCAGCAGTTCTACCGCTACGCCAACAAGGACTACCTGGAGCTGGCCAAGCACGCCGGCTGGGTAGGCAAGACCGATCCGATCACGATCGAGATCTACTCCGAGACCCAGCAGCGCTTCAAGCTGGCCGGCCAGGGCCTGTACGACGGCCCGCAACCGACCAAGCAGGAGCACAAGGACCGGCTGACCCAGTACTTCGATCCGCTGCCCATCTGGCACAAGCCGCTGGAGCAGACCCGGATCGACGAGGACGAGTACCCGTTCTACGCGGTCAACCAGCGTCCGATGTTCATGTACCACTCCTGGGATTCGCAGAACGCCTGGCTGCGCCAGATCTGCGCCCAGAACTACCTGTACATGAACCGTCAGAAGGCGGAGTCCATGGGCATCGAGGATCTGTCCTGGGTGTGGCTGGAGTCGCACAACGGCAAGATTCGCGTGCAGGTCAAGCTGATCGAGGGCTGCGAGCCCAGCACCGTCTGGACCTGGAACGCCATCGGCAAGCAGAAGGGCGCCTGGGGCCTGAAGCCGGAGGCGAACGAGTCGCAGAAGGGCTTCCTGATGAATCACCTGATCAGCGAGCTGCTCCCGAAGAAGGGCGACCCGATCGACAACATCACCAACTCCGACCCGGTCACCGGGCAGGCCGCGTGGTACGACCTCAAGGTCAAGATCACCCCGGCCGGTCCCGACGAGCAGAGCGCCTGGCCGCAGTTCGACGAGGTGAAGGCCACGCCGGGCATGTCCGAATCGCCGGACCAGCTGCGCTACCACGCGCACAAGCCCGTGCACCTGAACCGCGACATCCGCGACGTGCTCACGCGCGGTTCGCTGGACGACGAGAAAAACTGATCCGGCCCGGTTCCGCGACGGCCTCAAGGCCATCGCGGGGCTTGCCCGCACGAACGATTTGAGGGAGTACCAACCATGCGACTTGGACTCGTAATCGACATGGACACCTGCGTGGGCTGCCATGCCTGCGCGGTGGCCTGCAAGCAGTGGAACACCAGCGGCACCACGGGTCCGCTGACCGACTATCGCCCCTACGGCGAGGACCCGAGCGGCGTGTGGTTCAACCGCATCCGCCACTACGAGGTCGGGGACTACCCCAACAACAAGACCGTCAACATCCCGATGTCCTGCATGCACTGCGAGCATGCCGACTGCGTGAACGTCTGCCCCACCGGTGCCTCCTACAAGCGCCCGGAAGACGGCATCGTGCTGGTCGACCAGGACAAGTGCATGGGCTGCAACTACTGCGCCTGGGCCTGCCCGTACGGCGCCCGCGAGCTGGACCGCGAAGACGGCGTGATGAAGAAGTGCACGCTGTGCGTGGACCGCATCTACGACGAGCAGCTGCCGCCGGAAGAGCGTCAGCCCGCCTGCGTCATCACCTGCCCGGCGCACGCGCGCTTCTTCGGCGACTTTGATGACGACGCCTCCGAGGTGAGCCGCCTGGTCCGCGAACGTGGCGGTGTGAAGCAGATGCCCGAGCTTGGCTACAAGCCGGTCAACACCTATCTGCCGCCGCGGATCACCCGTTCCATCCCCACCGACGACGTGCGTGCCAACACGCTGATCACCTCGGTGAAGGACTGGGTCAACAAGATGGTGGCGCGCTAAGCGCGCCCGATCGGGGAGAGAAAACCATGCATCCGGCGTTTTCCGTCATTCTGTTTACTGTCATCTCCGGTGCGGGCTACGGCCTGTTCCTGTTGCTGGTGGCCTTCCATCTCGCGGGCATCGGTCCGGTCATGAGCCATGGCGAGCTGATCGCGCACGGGGTTGCGGCCCTGGGCATGATCACCGTCGGGCTCATGCTGTCCACCGGCCACCTGGCGAACAAGAAGAACGCCTGGCGTTCCTTCATGCGCTTCAAGACCTCCTGGCTCTCGCGCGAGGCGGTATTTGCCGTGCTGTTCTACCCGTTCGCCGCGATCTATGGCCTCGGCGTGCTGCTGCAGGGCCACGAAGTCGGTCCGTTGGCCGCAGTGGCTGGCGCCATCGCCGCCGTGCTGGCGGTGGTCACGCTGTTCTCCACCGGGATGATCTACGGCTGCCTGAAGACCATCCGCCAGTGGAACACCGCGCTGACCCCGGCCAACTACATCCTTCTGGGTGTGGCCACCGGTGCCGTCGCCTTCGCCGCCATTGCCAGTGTGTTCGGCAACGCCACCGCGATGCATGCGGGCGTGGCCATCGTGCTGCTGCTGATCGCTGGCGTCCTCAAGGGGATCTACTACTTCTGGATCTCCCGCGTGACCGGCCCGACCATCAACACCGCCACCACCTTCAACCGCGCGACCGTGCGGTTGCTGGATACCGGGCATACCGCCGGTACCTTCCTGACCGACGAGTTTGGCTACGATGCAGGCAAGAACACCACCGACACCCTGAAGATGGGCGTGTTCCTGCTCGCGTTCGGTACCCCGATCCTGGTGTTCGCCGCGATCCTGTCCGGCGTGCCGGCCATCGTGGCCTGGCTCGGCCTGGTCGCGGCCCTGGCGGGTGTGATCATGGAGCGCTGGCTGTTCTTCGCCGAGGCCCGGCACGTCGTGCGCTTGTACCACGGGGACCAGCACACCTGAGCCCCGCTGGCTGAAGTGGCACATCGAACGCCCGCCTTGCGCGGGCGTTTTCATGGGCGCCCGTCGTGGCCGCTGGCCGTCGGGCGCGGATGTCTTACTCGCGCTGCTCGTCCTGGCGCATGCCGTGGATGATGTAATAGCCCACGTAGCCAAAGAAGGCCACGATCCCCAGCAGGGTGATGATGGTCAGAATGCCGATGGGCGACTGGAACATGATTTCGGTCAGCATGAGGGTTCTCCTGAGGTGTTGTTGCACCTCTGAAGCTAGCGCTGCCCCGGGCTGCCGAATTTGATCCAGATCAAGGCAGTAGCCGATCGCCCCGGCAACCCTGTGCATCCAGTTTCGTGATGCAACTACGCACGTTCGCTGCCAGTCGGCCTATCATTAGAGTGAGCTGATGCTATGGCTGGTGCGCAATTGCCGGCGCACTGCTGCGAAGAGGTCCCCTTGAAACACTGGTACACCATCCAATGCAAACCCCGGGAAGAAGCCCGCGCCGAGGCGAATCTCGACCGCCAGGGCTATCGCACGTTCCGGCCGCTGATCCGCCGGCCCATTCGCCGCAGGGGGCGTCGCACCGCCGTCACCGAGTCCCTGTTTCCGCGCTACCTTTTCGCACAGCTTTGCGACGTCGCAGAAAACTGGGCCCCAATTCGCTCCACGCGCGGCGTGCTTGGGTTGGTGCGCTTTGGCTCCAGCCCGGTGCCGGTTCCCGAGCCGGTTATCGAGGGGATCCGCCTGCGCTTGGACCCCGAGAGCGGCTGTCTCGACCTTACCCGTGACAGTGACTTTGCCCCGCAGCAGCCGGTCACCATCACGGATGGGCCGTTCCAGGGGCGCGAGGCCTTGTTTCTCGCCCGTACCGGAGAAGAGCGCGTGATCGTTCTCATGCAGATCATGAGCCAGTGTCAGCAGGTCGAGCTGCCGGCTGCGGCCGTAGGGCCTGTTGTCTGATCGGGCAGTGCGAGGGCAAGGCGGTCGTCTGCGATGTGCAGAGACTGGGGATTGTCATGGTGGGGCGGATCGGTTGTCCCGTTCAGCGGGCCTCGGCTGGAGAAGGGGGCGTCCGGCTCCGGGATCCATCCGCATAACGAAGAAGAGCCCATACAATGGGCCCTTCTTCGTCGTCATGATGGCGCGCCCGGCAGGATTCGAACCTGCGACCCCTGCCTTCGGAGGGCAGTACTCTATCCAGCTGAGCTACGGGCGCAAGACCTGCAATGATACGGGCGCGAGCTTTGACGCGTCCAGCCATATTTGACCGCCACACTCGGTTTGTGGTCGTGGTTTGCATGATGCCCTATACTCTGCGCCCGATTTGCGCTTGATGCGCGAGGGCTTTCGAATAGCACACCACATGGCCGCTCAAGGCCGGGATCTCGGAGGGAGAGAAGTGGGAAATCAACCGATCAAGATGGACACCGGGAACAAGGTGTTGCTGTTTATTGCGTCCCTGGCCTTGCTGGGTACGGTCCTTTTCCTGGTGTCGCACCTGGCCGGCTGGCTTGCCGGCATGCAGGTGTCCCAGCCCGACACCGTGAGTGACGAGCGCGTCGCCCAGCGCATCGCGCCGATCGGTCAGGTGGTGTCCGGCCAGGTGGATAGCGCCGAGGAAGCCGCGGACCTGAGCCCGGGCGACCTCTACTCGAACGTCTGCGCGGCCTGCCATGACGCTGGTGTTTCCGGCGCCCCGCTCAAAGACGACACCGACGAGTGGAGCAACCGCCTGAACGACAAGGGCCTGGATACCCTGTTCGCCAACTCGATCAACGGCATCGGCGCCATGCCGGCGCGCGGTGGCGATTCCAGCCTGAGCGACGAGCAGATGCGCGACGTGGTCGCCTACATGCTGGACCAGGCCGGGGTCGATCACGACTATGAAGGCAGCGATAACGGCAATGGCGACACCGCCGCTGAAGATGCTGCCGAGGGCGAAGAGCCGGTCGCTACTACCGAGACTGGCGAAGCGGCGGCCGAAGAAGAGGCCGAAGCGGTTGCCACCATCGCGGTTGAAGATGGCGATGCGGAGCGCGGCCAGTCGAGTTACAACACCTGTATTGCCTGCCATGGTGCGCAGGGCCAGGGTACCCCGGTGTTCCCGAAGCTGGCCGGTCGTGATGCCGAGTACATTGCCGACAAGCTGGTGCGTTACCGCGCCGGCGAGACCGTTGGCGACCAGACCGCCCTGATGGCGCCGAATGCCGCCAACCTGTCGGACGAGGACATCGCCGACCTGGCCGTCTACGTGGCGACGTTCGAAGACTGATCGACCCCGTAGCAATGGCACTACAAAACCCCGCCCAGGTATCGCCTGGGCGGGGTTTTTCTTTGGCGGCGCCTATTGCGTGCGCCAGTGGTCCAGGGCGCGGTAGCTCAGAGCCTCGGTCAGGTGCTGGGTCGCGATCGCCTCGGCGCCGTTGAGATCGGCAATGGAGCGCGCTACCCGCAGGATGCGGTGGTAGGCCCGCGCGGAGAGCCGGAAGCGTTCCGCAGCCTTGTCCAGCAGCTCCCGGTCAGCCGTGCCGAGGGCGGCGTACCGGTCCAGGGCTGAGCCATCGAGTGCGCTGTTCAGTCCATTCTGGCGCTCGCGCTGCACCTTGCGGGCCCGCGCCACGCGTTTCGCCACGGAGGCCGAGTCTTCGGATGCGTCGGCCGATCCCGCCAGGTCCCCGGGCGGGATACGCGGGACCTCGATGGCCAGGTCAATCCGGTCGAGTAGCGGTGCCGACAGGCGCTTGCGGTGACGGGCCCGCTGCTCCGGGGTGCATTCGCAGCGTTCGGCGAGGTCGCAATCGAAGCCCTGTGGGCAGGGGTTCATCGCACCGACCAGCTGGAAGCGGGCCGGAAACTCGGCCTGGCGGGCCGCGCGCGAGATGTGGATGACGCCACTCTCCAGCGGCTCGCGCAGTACGTCGAGCACCGAGCGGCTGAATTCGGTGAGTTCGTCGAGGAACAATACGCCCTGGTGCGCGAGCGAGATCTCGCCGGGGCGTGGCGTACTGCCGCCACCGACCAGCGCGACGCCCGAGGCGGTGTGGTGCGGGGACCGGAACGGACGCGCGCGCCAGTCCCGGCGCAGGTGCGAACTGCCGCGCAGGCTGTGGATGGCCGCGGTCTCCAGGGCCTCGTCCTCGTCCATTGACGGCAGGATGCCGGGGATGCGCGCGGCCAGCATGGATTTGCCGCTCCCGGGTGGGCCGACCATCAGCAGGTGATGCCCGCCGGCGGCCGCTATCTCCAGGGCCCGGCGCGCCTGGTGCTGGCCGCGCACGTCGGCGAGGTCGGGGTGCGCGGGTGCGGAAGGCTCGGGCGGTTGTGCCGGCACCAGGGCCTCGCGCCCCGCCAGCGCGGCGCAGACGGCGCTCAGGTGCGAGCCGGTGAGAACCCGGGCGCGGCTGGCGAGGGCCGCCTCCGCCCCATCCTCCGGGTTCACCACCAGCGCCCGCTCGGCGTTGGCTGCCGCAAGTCCGGCAGCCAGGGTGCCGCCCACCGGGCGCAAGGTGCCGTCCAGCCCCAGCTCGCCGAGAAACTCGTGCCGGGCCAGCGCTGCGCCCGGGATCTGCTGGCTGGCGGCCAGGATGCCCAGCGCAATGCCGAGATCGAAGCGGCCGCCGTCCTTGGGCAGGTCGGCGGGGGCCAGGTTGACGGTGATGCGGCGCCGTGGAAACTCGAAGCCGCTGGTCTGGATCGCCGCGCGCACGCGATCACGGCTTTCGCGCACCGCGGCCTCGGGCAGGCCCACGATCTGGAAGGCGGGCAGCCCGTTGGCCAGGTGGGTCTCGATGGTGACCAGCGGGGCGTGAATGCCGTCGATGGCGCGGGCGTAGGCGATAGTGACGGGCATCCGTGCCCCTCCGTTCTGCCGCCCGGCATCCGTGCCCGGCGGGTGGATTCAGGTGGTGGTTACTGCCCGGATTCGTCGCTCGGGCGGGCTTCCAGCGCGGCGACGCGCGCCTCCAGCTCCGCCAGGCGTTCGCGGGTACGTTCCAGCAGGGCCACCTGGATGTCGAAGTCTTCGCGGGTCACCAGGTCCATGCGTTCGAAGCCGCTTTGCAGCGACGAGCGGACCTGGCGCTGCACGTCCTCCTGCATGTGGCGTACCGACTCCGGCAGGCTTTCGGTGATGCGGCGGGCAAGGTCGTCGAAGCGTTTGGAATCGATCATGCTGCAGTCTCCTGGCGCAAATGCTCGGTTGGGACCAGTGTAGCGCGGCGGGACGGGGGCGCGGCTACTGCGATGCCGACCGGCCGCCGTCCACCGGGATCACCTGGCCGGTGATGTAGGGCGCGTCCAGCAGCAGGAAGCGCACGGTGCGCGCGATGTCCTCCGGGCTTCCCTCGCGCTTGAGTGCGGTGCGTTCAATCATTGCCTCGTGGGTGCCAGTGTTTTCGGCCTCCTCGGGGGCGAGGATCGCGCCGGGGGCAACGCCGTTGACCCGCACGTCCGGCCCCAGCTCGCGGGCGTAGGCCTGGGTCAGCGCCCACAGACCGGCCTTGGCCGCCGAGTACACCGGGAAGCCCTTTAGCGGGCGCAGCGCATGGATGTCGACGATATTGACGACCGCGCCCTGCTCACGCTGCAACGCCGGATTGCAGGCCTGGGTGAGGAAAGTCGGGGCCTTCAGGTTGGAGCCGATCAGGTCGTCCCAGCTCTGTTGGGTGATCTCGCCCACGGCGGTGGCGTAGAAGGTCGAGGCGTTGTTGACCAGGAAGTCCAGGCGGCCCCAGGCCGCCTCGGCCTCGCGCGCCAGGCGTTCGATAGCCTCCAGGTCGAGGAGGTCGGCCTGCAGGGCGCGGGCGCTGTCCGGGCGCTTCGCGTTCAGTTCCGCGACGAGGTCTTCGGCATCCGTGCGCGAGCCGCGGTAGTGGATCAGTACCCGCAACCCGGCTGCGTGCAACCCGCGCACGATGGTTGCGCCGACCCGCCGGGCGGCCCCGGTGACCAGCACCACCCGTGCCTCCCCGGCAGTCGTGTCCATGCTGTCGGATTGTACCTGCGTCACGCCTGCCCCCGGGTTGGTACCATTCGTCGTCATGATGCCGCCGAAACCTAGCACAAACGCCCCGGCCGATCCGGTGGCCGCCGATATCGCCCTGCGTCTGCAGGCCTCCCTGCAACAGAGTGTCGTCGCCGGCGAGGGGTTCCTTCCGTTCGTCGATTACATGCAGGCCGCGCTGTATGCGCCGGGGCTTGGCTATTACGTGAACGGGGCCCACAAGCTGGGCGAGGGGGGCGATTTCGTCACCGCGCCGGAGCTGTCGCCCCTGTTCGGCGAGACCCTGGCGACCTGGCTGGCCCCGGTGTTGCGGGACGATCTGAACGGCACCGGCACACTGCTCGAATTCGGCGCCGGCAGCGGGCGGCTCGCGGGGGATGTGATCACCACGCTGCGCGAACTCGGGGTGGCGTGGGAGCGCTACTGGATCGTCGAGGTCAGTCCGGACCTGCGGGCGCGGCAGCAGGTCCACCTGGAGGCTGCGCTTGAACCCGCGGAGTACGCCCGGGTGGCGTGGCTGGATGCCCTGCCCGAGACCCCGTTGCGCGGTGTGGTGCTGGCCAACGAGGTCCTGGATGCCCTGCCGGTGGAGCTCTTCCGCTGGCGTGAAGGCCGGGTCTGGCAGGTCGGGATCACGACCGATGCCGCCGGCACCCTGAGCCTGGCCGAGCGCCCGGCCCCGCCCGGCCTCGCCGAGCCGGTGGCGCGGCTCCAGGCCGAGCATGGCCCGTGGCCCGAGGGCTACCTCTCCGAATGGCGCCCGGCCCAGGCCGCGTGGGTGACCGCGCTGGCCGACTTCCTGGAGCAGGGGGTCGCCGTGATCGTGGACTATGGCTTTCCGCGCAGCGCCTACTACGCCCCGGAGCGTCACCAGGGTACGCTGGTGGGGTATTACCGCCAGCAGATGATCCAGGACCCGCTGGCTTATCCGGGCCTGATGGATCTGACCGCGAGCGTGGATTTCACCGGGGTTGCAGAGGCGGCGGACGCCGCGGGTCTCGACGTGCTGGCCTATGCCGCGCAGGGCGAATTCCTGCTGGGGGCGGGGCTGCCAGGGCGTTTCGAGGCCCGCGTCGGCAGCGGCGAGGATGCCCGTGTGACCATGCAGGCCGCCCAGGCCGTGCGCATGCTGACGCTGCCCGGGGAGATGGGCGAGCGTTTTCAGGTGATGGCCCTGGGCCGCGATTGTGCACATCTGCCGCTGGACGGGATCCCGGATCGCCGGGGGCGACTGTGAGCGCTTGCCCCCACGCAATGGCGCGGACGCACAGGGGCTGCTTGGTGCGGCCCGTGAAACCCGGCATGCTTGCGCAATGATCGTACTGGGCATCGAGACTTCCTGCGACGAGACGGGTGTGGCGCTGATCGACGCGGACCGGGGCCTGCTTGCGCACCGGCTGTACAGCCAGACTGACCTGCACGCCGTCTACGGCGGCGTGGTGCCGGAGCTGGCCTCGCGCGATCATATCCAGCGGTTGCTGCCGTTGGTGCGCGCGGTGCTGGACGAGGCGGGCGTGGACGGCCACGACCTGGATGCGGTGGTCTACACCGGTGGGCCGGGGTTGCTGGGGGCGCTCCTGACCGGGGCCTCGGTGGCGCGCTCCCTGGCCTGGGGCTGGGGCATCCCGGCGCTGGCCGTGCATCACCTGGAGGGCCACCTGCTGGCGCCGTTTCTGGAGGATACCGGGCTCGATTTCCCGTTCCTGGTGCTGCAGGTCTCCGGCGGGCATACCCAGCTGATTCACGCGCGTGCCCTGGGCGACTACGACCTGATCGGCGAGAGCATCGACGATGCCGCGGGCGAGGCCTTCGACAAGACCGCCAAGCTGCTGGGGCTGGGCTATCCGGGTGGGCCGGCGCTCGCGCGTCTGGCCGAGCAGGGGCGCTCGGACGCCCTGCGCCTGCCGCGCCCGATGCTCGACCGCCCGGGGCTGGACATGAGCTTCTCCGGTCTGAAGACCGCGGTGCTGACCGCATTGAAGAAACAGGTCTACCGGCCGGAGGATGTCGCCCGCGCCTTCGAGGAAGCGGTGACCGACACCCTGGTGGAGAAGACCCGGCGCGGCCTGGAGCAAACCGGGGCCCCGGCGCTGGTGGTCGCCGGTGGCGTGGCGGCCAACACGACATTGCGCGCCGGGCTCAAGGCCATGGCGCAGCGTCAGGGGGTGCCAGTGTATTTCCCGCGGCCCGAATTCTGCACCGACAATGGGGCAATGATCGCGCTGGCCGGCCTGCGGCGACTGCAGGCTGGCCAGGTGGCGGAAACCGGGGCGCCGGTGGTGGCGGCGCGGGCGCGCTGGCCGCTGGCGGAGCTGGCGCCGCCCGCGGCGGCATGAAGGGGGCTGCGGATGGGGCTGTAAACCCGTCCGCAGGCCGAAGGGTTACTCCTTCGGCGCCGCCGGGGCCTTGTCCTTCTGGCCGATCCGCGATTCCTCCCCGCGCATCAGGCGGCGGATGTTGCTGTCGTGACGGATGAACAGGATCACGCTCATCAGGGCCACGGCGGCACTGATCCAGTGGTCCATGCCCAGCAGGACCATGTACACCGGGGCCATGCCGGCGGCGACCAGGGCAGCCAGCGACGAATAGCGCCAGATGGCGGCAACGACCAGCCAGGTGAGCAGGACCAGGCCGCCGACCAGCGGGCTGATGGCGAGCATCACGCCCAGTGCGGTGGCCACGCCCTTGCCGCCCTGAAAGCGGTAGAACACCGGGAACACGTGCCCGAGGAAGGCGGCCAGGCCGATCAGGCCGATCGCCCAGCCGGGGAACAGGTCCAGTTGCAGGGCGACGAACACCGGCAGCCAGCCCTTGCCGACATCCCCGATGAGCGTGATGATGGCCGCCGTCTTGCCGCCCGAGCGCAGTACATTGGTGGCGCCGGGGTTCTTCGAGCCGGTGGTGCGCGGGTCCGGCAGGCGCAGCAGCTTGCTGACCAGAATGGCCGTGGAAAGCGATCCCAGTAGATACGCGATGATGATGCCGATTGTGATGCCCATGAGCGGTCAGCCTGCCTGCGCGGATTGGCGAGAGGATTCGACCGCACATGATACGCAAGCCGGTGGCCGCCGTTCAGGGCGCTGACGTGCCTGCCGCGCAATCGCAGGGCGGTGCTCCGACGCTGGTGCTCCTGCATGGCTGGGGCTTCTCTGGCGCGGTGTGGGCGCCGCTGCGGGCCGCGCTCCCGGGTGTGACACGGGTGCTGGCGCCGGACCTGCCCGGGCACGGGGCCGCCGGCGATGGCGAGACGCTGGCGGATGCCGAGCGCACCGCGGCGGCGTTGATCGCTTCGCTGCCAGCGGATGTCGAGTGTCCGGTGTGGGCGGGCTGGTCCCTGGGCGGCCTGGTCGCGCTGGCCGCCGCGCGCCAGTGGTCGGGGCCCCAGGGGCTGCTGCTGATCGGGGCCTCGCCGCGCTTTGCGAAGGCCGACGACTGGCCGGCGGCCCTGCCCCCGGCCGAGCTGGAAGATTTTCGTGCAGCCCTCGGGGGTGGTCGCCGGCGGCTGGAGCGCCGCCTGGCGATGCTCTGTGCACGTGGCAGCCAGGATGCCGCTTCGCTCGCCCGCCGGCTGGTGTTGCAGTTACAGGCCGCTCCAGCCTCGCCCGAGGGCCTGGAGGCCGGCCTCGCGCTACTGGAGGCGGCGGATCTTCGGTCCGTCTGGGCGGGCCTGGAGGTGCCGGCGGCGGCCTGGCTGGAGGCCGGCGATGCGCTGGTGCCGGCCGCCGTGGCGGACGACCTGCACAGGCTGCGACCCGCCAGTCGGGTCGTCCGCGGCGTGGGCGGCCACGCGGAGTGGTTCGCGCGCCCGCAATCCTTGGCCGGTTTGGTCGTCGAGTTCTTGAATCAGTGCAGCGCAGGGAAATCCGCATGAGCCGACCCGACAGTTTCGATCTCGACAAGGCGCGGGTCCGCGAGGCCTTCGCGCGGGCGGCCTCCACCTACGAGGAGCACGCAGTCCTGCAGCGCGAGGTGCAGGAGCGAATGCTGGGGCGGCTGGACTGGGTTCGCATGCAGCCGGAACAGGTTGTGGATCTCGGCTGCGGCATCGGCGAGGCCCTGGACCACTTGAGCCGCCGCTACCGCAAAGCCCGCCTGGCCGGGGTCGATTTCGCCCCGGAGATGGTCGCGCGGGCGCGCCGCCGCGGGCGCTGGCTGCGCCGGCCGCAGGTGGTCTGCGGCGATCTCGAGGCGCTGCCGCTGGCGGAGCAATCCTTCGACCTGGCGGTTTCCAGTTCCGCCCTGCAGTGGTGCGCCAGCCTGGATCAGGCCTTCATGGAGGTGCGGCGTATCCTGCGCCCGGGCGGGCTGTGGATGTTCACCACCTTCGGTCCTGACACCCTGCGTGAGCTGCGGGCCGCCTTCGCGACGGTGGACGGTGGGGCGGGGACGCATGTGAACGCCTTCATGGATATGCACGACATTGGCGATGCCCTGGTGCGCGCCGGGTTTGCCGATCCGGTGATGGACCAGGAGGCCCTGACCCTGACCTACCCGGATCTGACCGGGTTGATTCGTGACCTGCGCGGGGTTGGGGTGCGCAATGCCCTGTCGGGCCGGTCGCCCGGACTGTTCGGTCCGCGCCGCCTGGTTGCGGTGGCCGAGGCCTACGCGCGCGACTTCGGCGTGGAGGGTCGCCTTCCGGCAACCTGGGAGGTGGTCTATGGCCATGCCTGGGTGCCGGATGCCCCGCCGCCATCGCGCCCGGCGGGGCGGGTGATCCCGGTCCAGCCGATTCGTTGATCCAGATCAACGAATCGGCCCGGCGCCCTCTCGCCTGGAGGTGTATGACCGATGTATTATCGAAGCGGTCAAAAGTTCCGCCAATCGCACTCAATATCCGAGTGACACAGGCGGTATTGGTTTTTTGTGGGCCCGGAATGGGGTAGAGTTCACGCCCCCGAACCATCGGGACATCCGTGTTCCCCGCAGCAAGGTGGAAAAGTCATGTCACAAGCAGCCACTACGGCGGGTGCCGCACCCGCAGCGTCAGTCGCGACTTCCGAGCAGTACAACTACGCGATTATCAAGCGGTTTGCCATTGCCGCCGTCCTCTGGGGCGTGTTCGGGATGGCCGCCGGCGTCTGGATCGCCTCGCAACTGGCGTTCCCGTTCCTGAATTTCGATATCGCGCAGATCACCTTCGGGCGTTTCCGTCCGGTCCATACCACGGCCGTGATCTTCGGGTTCGGGGGTAACGCGCTGTTCGCCACCTCGTATTACGTGGTTCAGCGGACCTGTCAGACCCGCCTGTGGAGTGATTCCATGGCGAGCTTCACCTTCTACGGGTGGAACCTGGCACTGATCCTTGGCGTGATCACCTACATGATGGGGATCACCCAGGGCCGCGAGTACGCCGAATTCAACTGGCAGATCGACATCATCATCCTGGTTGTCTGGGTGGCTTACTTCATGGTCTTCCTGATGACCCTGCTGCGCCGGAACCAGCCGCACATCTATGTGGCGAACTGGTTCTTCATGGCCTTCATCCTGGCGACCGCGCTGCTGCACGTCTTCAACAACATCCAGGTGCCGGTGGGTCTGTTCCACCCGCATTCCTACTCCATCTTCTCTGGGGTGCAGGATGCGATGACTCAGTGGTGGTACGGCCATAATGCGGTGGGCTTCTTCCTGACCGCGGCCTTCCTCGGGATGATGTACTACTTCGTGCCGAAGCAGGCCGGGCGTCCGATCTACTCGTACAAGCTGTCCATCATCCATTTCTGGGCGCTGGTCTTTCTGTACATGTGGGTGGGCGCGCACCACCTGCACTGGACCGCCCTGCCGGACTGGGTCTCCACCCTGGCGGCGACCTTCTCCATCCTGCTGCTGCTGCCTTCCTGGGGTGGCATGATCAACGGCATCATGACCCTGTCGGGCGCCTGGGATAAGCTGCGCACCGACCCGATCATGCTGTTCCTGATCACCGCGCTGGCGTTCTATGGCATGTCGACCTTCGAAGGTCCGATGATGTCGCTGAAGAGCGTGAACGCGTTGTCGCACTACACCGACTGGACCGTGGGCCACGTGCATTCCGGTGCGCTGGGCTGGGTGGCGATGATCACCTTCGGCTCCCTGTACCACCTGATGCCGCGCCTGTGGAACGTGAACCTGTACAGCCTGAAGCTGGTGTACGTGCACTTCTTCCTGGCGACCATCGGGATCGTCTTGTACATCACCGCGATGTGGGTGGCCGGTATCGGTCAGGGTCTGATGCTGCGTGCCTTCGATCAGTACGGGAACCTTGCCTACACCTTCACCGAGTCGGTGGTGTTCCTGCACAAGCCGTACGTGGTGCGCGCCATTGGTGGCGGGTTCTTCCTCGCCGGCATGCTGATCATGGCGTTCAACATCGCGATGACCGTTCGCTCGGGCATCAAGGCCGAGGCCCGCGAGGCCCAGGCTGCGTCCACCGAAGCCCGCACGGCCTGATTAGGGAGAGAATAGATCCATGAAGCATGAAAGCGTTGAAACCAATGCCGGCCTGCTGATCATCCTCACCCTTGCGGTGATCAGCGTCGGCGGCCTGGTCGAGATCGTGCCGTTGTTCTACATCGACGACACGATCGAGGAAGTGGACGGCGTGCGTCCCTACACCCCGCTGGAACAGCGTGGTCGCGACATCTTCGTTCGCGAGGGCTGCTACACCTGCCACTCGCAGATGGTGCGTCCGTTCCGTGACGAGATGCTGCGCTACGGCCACTACTCGCTGGCGGCCGAGTCGCAGTACGACCATCCGTTCCAGTGGGGCTCCAAGCGCACCGGTCCGGACCTCGCCCGAGTTGGCGGCAAGTACTCCAACGAATGGCAGGTTCAGCACCTGATCGATCCGCAGTCGCTGGTGCCGGAGTCGATCATGCCGGGCTACCCCTGGCTGGCAGAAACCCCGCTTGACTACTCCGATATCGACCGCCGGATGGTCGCGCTGAAGCGGGTCGGTGTGCCGTACTCGCTCACCGAAGAGGAATACGAGGCCAACGTCGAGCGGTTCGGCGAAGAGCACGCCCGGATGTTCGACATCCGTGACGCCGAGGACAACCTGGTTCGCCAGGCCCAGGCGGGGAACTTCGACGGCAACCCCGGGACGGTCACCGAGATGGACGCAATGGTCGCCTATCTCCAGGTGCTCGGGACCATGGTCGACTTCAGCGAATACGACGACGGACACTTTGCCGAGTTCCGGTAAGGAGGAGCGGGCGCGAACATGATGGGACTGTGGGAATGGATCACGGACATGGGCAACAGCAAGATGGTCGCCCTGTTGCTCTTCATGGGTACCTTTATCGGGGTCGTGATCTTCCTGTTTGCCAACCGTCAGCGGGCCCGGAAGTTCGAGACGTATCGCTATATTCCTCTGGATGACGATGATTCACATCGGGAGCCCGTGGCCCGGCGTGACAAAACCAAGAGTGACGAGCAATGAGCACACAGGACAACCGCGAAAAGGACCCGAACCAGGTCGAGACCACTGGGCACGTCTGGGACGGGAACCTCCAGGAATACAACAACCCGCTCCCGCGCTGGTGGCTGTGGGGTTTCTACGCCACGATCGTGTTTGCCGTGGTGTACTGGCTGATCTACCCGGCCTGGCCGATCGGTGACAGCTTTACCAAGGGCTTCAACACCATCACCTTCGAGCAGGGTGGCGAAGAGCGGACGATGCACTGGAACACCCGTGCGCTGCTGGCCAAGGACATGCAGACCGGCACCTACGCGGTGCGTCAGCGCGAGATGCTTGACCAAGTCGCGGCCCAGGATTACGAAACCATCCTGCAGGACGCCGAGAGCATGAGCTTCGTCAACGCCTACGCCCAGGGTTCCTTCGGCACCTGGTGTGCCGCCTGCCATCAGGTTGGCGGTGCCGGCGTGGTCGGGCAGTACCCGAACCTGCGCAACGACCACTGGAAGTGGGGTGGCACCGTGGAGCAGATCGAGGAAACCCTGCACCAGGGTCGCCTGGGCTACATGCCGGGCTACCGCGACACCCTCGACGGCGACCAGCTGAATCAGGTCGCAGCGTACGTGCTGTCGCTCAACGACTACAGCGTCGACCAAGAAGAAGCGGACGCCGGCGAACGCATTTTCACCGGTACGGACGGCGGCTGCTTCCAGTGCCACGCCATGGATGCCCAGGGCCTGGCCTCCCAGGGCGCGCCCAACCTGACCAATGATCTCTGGGGTCTGGTGGACGTGCGCGGTGCGGAAAGCGACAGCGAGCGTCAGCGTCTGGTGGCGAACTTCATTCGCAACGGCGCCCAGCGCGAGATGCCTGCGTTCGGGGATCGTCTGTCCGATGCGGAGATCAAGATGCTGACGGCCTACGTGCATTCGTTGGGTGGCGGGCAGTAAGCGCGAAACTGTTGACCGTATGGTGAGCCCCGGGGCCGGGCGCTCGCCGCGATAACTACAGGGGTGCCCGCCGGGTTGTTTGACGCCCGAGGGCGCCCCTGCTTTTTTGGAAGGAACCCGATCCCGGGGCGCGCCTTGCGGCCGCCCCACTCTGCCGGATTGAACTCCGGGAGGTTTTGATGTCCCAGGCCCAGCCGTTGTACGAGGCACGCATCCCGATCCATCCGCGGTCGGTCAAGGGGCGTTTCCGCAATCTGAAGACCGGCATCCTGTTGCTCGCCTACGGTGTGTTCTTCGGCCTGCCCTGGGTCCGCTGGGAGCGCGAATACGGCCCCAATCAGGCGGTCTTGTTCGACATCCCGGGCCGGCAGTTTCACATCTTCGATCTGGTCGTCTACCCGCAGGACATCTTCTGGTTGGCCGGCTTCCTGCTCGTGGCCGCCTTGCTGCTGTTTTTCGTCACGGGCGTCGCCGGACGGGTGTTCTGTGGCTATTTCTGCTTCCAGACCCTGTGGACCGACGTCTTCATGTGGCTGGAGCGCAAGATCCAGGGTGAACGGCCCGCCCGCCTGCGCCTGGCCAAGCAGCCCTGGACTGGCGAAAAGCTGTTCAAGTACGGGTTGACCCACCTGTCCTGGCTGCTCGTGGCCTTTGCCACCGGCCTCGGTTTCATCCTGTACTGGGGGAATGCCCCCTCGATCGTGAGCGACTTCTTTACGGGTCAGGCGGTCTACGCGGCCTACCTGACTGCGGGCATCCTGACGGCGACGACCTACACCTTTGCCGGATTGGCGCGCGAACAGGTCTGCACCTTCATGTGCCCCTACGCCCGATTCCAGAGCGTGATGTTCGACCGCGACACCATGATCGTGTCGTATGAAGAGGCGCGCGGGGAAGGTACCGCCGGGCGCTCCAAGGTCAAGGCCGGTCTGAAGACCCGCGAGGAACGCCAGGCCGCCGGGGTGGGTGACTGCATCGACTGCGGCTATTGCGTTCAGGTGTGCCCGACGGGCATCGATATCCGCGACGGGCTGCAGTTCCAGTGCATCCACTGCGCACTTTGTATTGATGCCTGCGACACCATTATGGACAAGCAGGGCTGGCCCCGCGGCCTGATCGCCTATACCTCCGAGCGCGAGCAGGAGGGCGGGAAGACCCATGTCCTGCGCGGCAAGACCCTTGGCTACGGGGCCGCCGTGCTGATCGTGATCGTGGCGCTGGTCGGCAGTATTCTCGGGCGCCCGCCGGTGGACGCCAACGTCAACCAGGTGCGCCAGCCGCTCTACGTCCAGATGTCCGATGGTCGCACCCAGAACGGCTACGAGATCCGCCTGAACAACACCGCCGATCGGGAGCTGGACTTCGAGATCGGCCTGGCGGGGCTGGAGGGCGCCGAACTGGATCTGGGCCAGGTGGAACGCATCCGTCTGGAGCCCGGTGAGCGGCTGACCGTCGTGGCGCGTGTGCGCCACGACGTGCCCGCCGGTACTCCCTCGCCGCAGCCTTTCCGCTTCGTGATCACCGACCGCGACGGCCATATCGAACCGCTCGAGGTGACTTCGCAGTTCAGTCACCGCTAGCAAGCGTTGCCGCCAGCCACCGGCGAAGAAACAGTAACCGAGCTGCCGGAACTCGCGCGGCACACCGCAAGCGCCTAGCTTGCGTTCACGCAGGAAACGAAGAAAAGCATATGAGCAATCTCGTCATTACCCTCGGCATCGGCAGTGCGGCACTGGCCATCCTGTTCGCCCTGATCTACCGCTTCACGCGGTTCAAGGCCTACAGCACCTCGGCCGTGGTCGTCGCGCTCATGCTGTTCGTGTTTATCCCCTATTCGATCCTGACCTGGCAGGGGGCCGACGTCTTCGCCATTCATCTGGCGCTCTACATCATCGTGCCTTACGGCCTGGGGATCGTGTTCACCCAGAAGGAGGCCGAGGTCGAAAGTGGTGGCAAGGCCAAGATTGGGCGTCTGCACTGGGCCCCGTTGGTATTGGTGGGGTTCTTCACCATGGTCGCCTCGGTGCAGGCAGTCCTGATCACACTCGCCCATAACGGGATGCCGCAGCAGTTCATCGGCTCGATCCTGCCGGAGCCGGAGAACCGGGCCGAGCGGGTGACCTCCGCCTTCCCAGGCACGGTGGCCGGCATGGAGAGCCGCAAGCAGGCGCTCGCCGTGCACCGCGTCTCGGAGCTGCAGGAACAGCGACAGAAGGGCTGGCAGGTGCGACAGGGCTGGGTTGACCGACCCACCGAGGGCGAGACCGCCACCCTGCAGGTCGAGGTGCGGGATGCGGACGGCGAGCCGATCGACGATGCCAGCATCCGCGGCCTTTTCATGTGGCTGGCCGACGAACGTCGCGACCAGGGCTTCGAGATGCAGGCGATGGGCGAGGGCATGTATCAGGTCGAAGTGGCGCTGCCGGCACCGGGGCGCTGGGATCTGCGCTTCCAGGTCCAGCACGATGGGCAGCTTCTGGAGCAACAGGCACGCACCCGCGTGCGTAGCGCCCAGCCCGGTTAGCCCACCGCGCTCCCGCCGTGGCGCTCGCGTCCGACTCGCAGGGCCCGGCAACGCCCGAGGCCGAGGCCCGTTGTTTCCACTGCGGCCTGGAGGTGCCGGTAGGCGCCTGCTACCCGGTGACGTTCGAGGGCCGCGTGGAACCTACCTGCTGCCCCGGCTGCCAGGCCGTGGCCGGCGCGATCATCGAGCGTGGCCTGGGGGCCTATTACCATCACCGTGATGCCCCCCCGGCGGACACCGGCAGCCCCCTGATCCCCGACGAGCTCCGCGAGCTCGAACTGTTCGATCACCCCGGCGTCCAGCAACAGTTCGTCGCGCCCGCCGGCGCAGAGGGCGACCGCCGTGAGGCCGCCCTGATGCTCGAGGGCATCACCTGTGCGGCCTGCGTATGGCTGAACGAGCGTCATGTCCAGGCCCTTCCGGGCGTGGAGAGCTTTCGCGTGAATTACTCCACCCATCGCGCGCAGGTCGTCTGGGACCCCGCGCGCATTGCCCTGTCGGATATCCTCAAGGCGATCCGCGACATCGGGTACCACGCCCATCCCTACGACCCCGGAACCCGCGAGCAGGCGATCGCCCGCGAACGGGGCCTCGCCTTGCGCCGGATCGCCGTTGCCGCCCTGGGGATGATGCAGGTGATGATGCTGGCCGTGGCGCTCTGGCTGGGCGCCGAGGACACCGAGCACGAAGACCTGCTCCAGTTCATGCGCTGGGTGGCGGCGGCGCTGACCACACCGGTCGTCCTGTATTCCGCGATCCCGTTCTATCAAAGCGCCTGGCGCGACCTGCGTCATCGCCAGCTGGGGATGGACGTGCCCGTGAGTCTGGCGATCATCGTGACCTACCTGGCCAGCCTGTACGCGGTCATTCTCGGGACCGGCGAGCACGTCTATTTCGAGTCGGTCGTGATGTTCGTCTTCTTCCTGCTCACCAGCCGCTATCTGGAGCTGATCGCGCGCCAGCACGCCAGCCATGCCATTGACCGCCTGGATCGCCTGGTTCCCGCCATCGCCAACCGTCTGGATGCAGCGGGGCGCGTCGAGGCGGTCCCGGTCGGCGAGCTGGTGCCGGGGGATCGGGTACGTGTGCGCCCGGGCGAGACCATCCCCACGGACGGCGTGGTGTGCGAGGGTGAGTCGACAGTCAATCGTGCCCTGTTGACCGGCGAGCCCGAGCCGCACGCGGTGCGCGTCGGGGATCCCGTGACCGGCGGGACCGTGAACGTCGATGGCCCACTCGCCATCGAGGTCCAGCGCGTCGGCGCCGAGACGACCCTGGCGGCGATCCAGCGCCTGCTCGATCGCGCCCAGACCGAGAAGCCGCGGATGGCCCGGATCGCCGAGGCCGGTACCGGCTGGTTTGTGGGTGCCGTCCTGGTCCTGACGGCGCTGGCGGGTCTGGTCTGGTATGCGTGGATCGATCCGACGCGGGCCCTCTGGGTCATGGTCGCCATGCTGGTCGCCACCTGCCCCTGTGCCCTGGCGCTCGCGACGCCGGTCGCGCTGACAGCCACCACCGGCGCGTTGTCGCGCCTCGGTCTGCTGGTTACGCGCGGCAGTGCCCTGGAGACCTTGCCGCGCGTCGATATGGTCTGTCTCGACAAGACCGGAACCCTGACCGTCGGCATGCCGCGTCTGGTAGCACAATCCGAGCTGCAGCCCACGCCCGAGGGGGCTGACTGGCTGGACTGGGCCGCCGCGCTCGAGGCCCATTCCGAGCACCCCCTGGCACGCGCCCTGGTCGCTCCGGCCACGTCCTCATCGGTGGTCGCCAGCGAGGTTCGCAACCTCCCCGGGCGCGGCCTCGTTGGCCACATAGAGGGCCACCGTGTGGCCATTGGTGGATCGTCGATGTTGCCGCAGCGCGATACGCCCAGCCCGGAGGCACCCCTGGGCTATCCCCTGGCCACCCCGGTCTGGCTGGTGGTCGACGACCAACCGGTCGCGCTGTTCTGGCTGGCCGACACTCCGCGTCCCGGGGCGCGGAACGTGATCGCCGATCTGCAGGGGCGCGGCTTGCGGGTGGTCTTGCTGACCGGGGACCGCCCGCAGGCCGCGCAGGCCTTCGCGGCGGAAATGGGCATCGCCGAAGCCGAGGGTGGCCTGACCCCGGAGGGGAAGCTCGCCTATGTGGACGCTCGCCAGGCAGAGGGCCGGGTGGTCCTGATGGCCGGCGAGGGCATCAACGATGCCCCGGTGCTGGCCGGGGCCGATGTATCGCTGGCGATGGGCGGCGGCACCCAGCTGGCGCAGAATCAGGCCGACCTGGTCCTGCTCTCGGATCGCCTGGAACACCTGCCGCAGGCGCTGGACCAGGCGCGCCACACGCGGCGGGTGATCCGGCAGAACATCGCCTGGGCAATCGGCTACAACCTGGTGGCCCTCCCGGTAGCCGCGGCGGGGCTGCTGACTCCCTGGCTGGCGGCGCTGGGCATGTCGCTCAGCTCGTTGCTGGTGGTTGGCAATGCGCTGCGCCTGCGTCCGGGGCGCGACGTGATGGACACAGGCGCCGAGTCGTCGGTGCCTTCCGGAGAGGGGTCCGTGCGCGATCCGGCGTCACGGCCACCCCCGGTTTAAGCCGTTCGCGCGCCTGGGTACACTGGAAACATGTCAATCCTCTACCTGCTGATCCCGCTGGCCATGCTGTTCGCCCTGGTGGTGGGCGTGGTGCTGTTCTGGGCCATCCGCTCGGGGCAGTACGACGATCTTCAGGGCCCGGCGCATCGCATCCTGATGGACGATGATGACCCGCGTATCCCGACCGGATCCGGCGAGGAGGCCCCTCCCGACGCGACCGGTGGGGGTCGGCAAAAGTCCCAGCGCTGACCTCGGTCGAACTTGCGCCGCGCTCCGGACCCGCTTACCCTTTGCTTATTCTGGTTGAAATTTCCCGAGGGCTTCGAGATGCGCGAGTGGTTTACTTTCCCCAACTTTCCGCTGACGTTCACGGTCGGCCTGATTATCTGGTCCTGGATTAGCTTCTTCTCGGTGATCCTGTTCGGCTGATCGGGCATGGAACCGTGCCGGGTGCCGGGCTTGGTCCCGCTGCACCCGGCAACAAAAAGGCCCCGGCTTGATGCCGGGGCCTTTTTCGTTCGGGGCCCTTGGTTCGCGAGGGTGCGAAAGCGTCAGTCGTCGAAGGCGGCCCGGATGCGCTTGATCGCGCTGTTCTCGATCTGGCGGATGCGCTCGGCCGAAACGCCGTACTCCGCGGCCAGCTCGTGCAGTGTCGCCTTCTGATCGGCCATGTAGCGGCGCATCAGGATGGTGCGCGAACGCTCGTCCAGTTCGCCCAGGGTCTCGCTAAGGCGTTCCTGATAGTGACGGTCCCAGTCCTCGTCCTCGGTCACATTGGCGGGGTCGTCGCTCAGGTCCTCCAGGCTCAGGCGTTCCGACGGGGCCTGGTAGCCGTATTCATCGTCGGCTTCGGGGCCCGGGTCGAAACTCGCATCCTGGCTCGAGAGGCGGCGTTCCATCTCCCAGACGTCCTTTTCGGAGACGCCCAGATCCTGCGCCACGGCGGAGACCTCGGCATTGGACAGCCAGCCGAGACGCTGCTTGGCACTGCGCAGGTTGAAGAACAGCTTGCGCTGGGCCTTGGTGGTCGCGACCTTCACGATGCGCCAGTTGCGCAGGATGAACTCGTGGATCTCGGCGCGAATCCAGTGCACGGCAAAGGACACCAGGCGCACGCCCTGATTCGGGTCGAAACGGCGGACGGCCTTCATCAGGCCCACGTTGCCTTCCTGGATCAGATCCCCCAGGGGCAGGCCATACCCCTTGTAGCCGCGCGCAACGTGGATCACGAAACGCAGGTTGTGCAGGATCAGCTGGCGTGCCGCATCCAGGTCCTGGCGCTCGTGCAGCGCCACGGCCAGTTCACGCTCGTGCTCGGCGTCCAGCACCTCGATGCGGCCAACGGCCTGCATGTAGTGATCAAGGTTGCCCACCGGTACGGGCATGTCGATGCGTGGAGTGGTCAGGGCCTGGTTCATGCGTGGTGTTTCCTCCCGAGTCATGACTCTACATTAGCAGTCTGTGAATTGGAGTGCTAAACCCTGCAAAGGTTCCGGACGTTTCGTCCGGGGCGCGTGCCCCTAGGGGGCATCCCGCAGGGCATGGCCGCTGCCCAGCCGGGCGCCCAGCCAGCCGAGGAGGAGTCCGGCCAGGAGCAGGGCCAGGAGATGGGTGGCCCCGGGCAGGGACAGCCCCAACTCGAGATCGAACGCGGCCGCGGCCTGTTCCAGTGGCGCCCGGCTCAGGCCGATCCCGATGAGCAGCAGGATGCCGGCGAAAATGCCGCCGCCCAGGCCGGTCATCACGCCGCCGTAGAGGGAGGGTCGACGCAGGAACCGGTGGGTAGCCCCGCTGATCCGCGAGATGGCGATCTCTTCCCGGCGTTCGCGCAGCTCCGAGGCAGTCGCCAGGGCCAGGATCAGCAACGCCCCCAGCCCCAGCAGGGCGCCCACCACCGACAGGATGCGCAGCCCCAGCTGGTGCAGGCTGTTCAACTGCCGCACCCAGTCGTCGTCGCTGACCACCGTCGCACCCGGCACGGTGGCCGCAAGCGCCTCGCGCAGCGCCGCAACCGTCTCGGGATCCGCGGTCGCGGGGACCACATCCACCACGTCCGGCAGCGGGTTTTCGTCCAGCCAGTCCAGCAGGCCCGGGTCGGCCAGGCCCTCGCGATAGCGGGCCAGGGCCTCGTCGGCATCGATCCAGATCCAGCGTTCTACCCGGGCATCGGTCTCCAGGTGGCGTTCCAGATCCGCGACCGTGGCCGCCTCCACGCCGTCGAGGTAGAGGGCGATGCGTGGGTCGTGGTCCACGTGGGCGGACAGGGCGCGGGCGTTGTCCAGCAGGACCCAGAGGTAGGCCGGCAGGGCGAGGATGAAGCCCAGCACGGCAATGCTGATCAGGCTCAGAACCGGGGCCTGCAGGCGGCGCTGCAGGCTGCGCCGGGCGGCATCCCGATGGGCCTCCAGCCAGGCCGGCACGGTGTCCTGCAGGCGACGGCCCGGCTTCATGCCGGGGCCCCCGCAGCCGCGCGCGCCTCGATGCGTCCGTCTTCCAGGTGCAGGACCGGCTTGCCCATGCGTTCGACCAGGCCGAGGTCATGGCTGGCGATCAGGGCGGTCATGCCGACCCGGTTGAAGTCGTCGAACAGTTGCAGGATCTCGCGCGACAACGCCGGATCGAGGTTGCCGGTGGGCTCGTCTGCCAGCAGCAGGACCGGCCGGTGGACGATGGCCCGGGCAATGCCGACACGTTGTTGTTCGCCCGCCGACAGGGTGCGCGGGTTGACCCCCTCCTTGTGCAGCAGCCCGACCTTGTCGAGTGCTGCGCGCACGCGTTTGCGCATCTCCGGGCGGCGGTAGGCGAGGATCTCCAGCGGCAGGGCGACGTTGTCGAACACCGGGCGGTCGAACAGCAGGCGATGATCCTGGAACACCAGTCCGATACTGCGGCGAAACCCGGGAATCGCGCGGTTGGAGAGGCGGTCGAGGTCGTGGCCGTTGACCCGGATGCGCCCGCGGGTCGGGCGCTCGAGCCCGGCGATCAGGCGCAGCAGGGTGCTCTTGCCGGCGCCGGAGGGCCCGGTGATGAAGGCCATCGCACCCGGGTCCACGCGCAGGCTGACGTTACTGAGCGCCTCGGACGCGCTGCCGAATCGCTTGGTGACGCGTTGCAGACGAATCATCCGGTGTGCTCGTCAGTCGCTATCGCGGCCGAGCAGGGCGCGCACAAAGGCGCGGGCATCGAAGACCTGTAGATCCTCGGCCTTTTCCCCGACCCCGATGAAGCGCACCGGAATGCCCAGCTGTTCGGCCAGCGCGAACAGCACGCCGCCCTTGGCCGTGCCGTCCAGCTTGGTCACGACGATTCCGGTCAGGCCCAGGGCCTCGTGAAACTGACGGGCCTGGTTCAGGGCGTTCTGGCCGGTGCCGCCGTCGACCACCAGCAGGACCTCGTCCGGGGCGTGTTCGTCCAGCCGGCCCATTACGCGCTTCACCTTGCGGACCTCGTCCATCAGGTTGGTCTGGGTGTGCAGGCGCCCGGCGGTGTCGGCAATCATCACGTCGATGCCGCGCGCCTGCGCGGCCTGCAGGCCGTCGTAGACCACCGAGGCGGAATCCGCCCCGGTGCCCTGGGCGATCACCGGAGCGCCATTGCGCTCGCCCCAGGTCTGCAGTTGTTCCACCGCCGCGGCGCGGAAGGTGTCGCCGGCCGCCAGCAGCACGGAGCGATCGTCCGCCTGCAGGTGGTGGGCCAGCTTGCCGATGGTGGTGGTCTTGCCGGCGCCGTTGATGCCGACGACGAGGATGGAGAAGGGGCGTTCGGCCTCCGGGATCTCCAGGGGGCGCGAGACCGGCTCGAGGATCTCGATCATGGCCGCCTCCAGGGCGTCCATCAGGGCCTCGGCATCATCCAGTTGTCCGCGTTTCACCTCGCGGGTGATACGATCCATGATCCGCTGGGTCGCATCCAGGCCCACGTCCGCGAGGAGCAGGCGTTCTTCCAGCTCCTCGAACAGTTCGTCGTCGATCTTGCGCCGGAGCAGCGACCCCAGGTCGCCGCCCAGGACCTGCCCGGTCTTGGCCAGGCCCTTGCGCAGGCGCTGGAACCAGCCGCCGCGGGCGGGCTTCTCCGGCTCGCTGCCAGGTGCCTCCGCGTCGGGGGTGGCCGGGTCTTCGGACTTCTTTTTGCGGAAACCGAACATGCTCGATGTGGTCAAGTAGAGAGTTCGCCAATGCTAGCACGAGGATTCATGAATCATGCGCGGTAAAAACCTGGTCACAGTGCTCGTTACGGCGTTTGTCTTTGCCTGGCCCGTCGGGGTCCTGGCCGCGACGCCCGAGATCGAATCGAAGGTGGTCGAAACTACGCTGGACAACGGCCTGACGGTCCTGGTGCTGGAGGACCGGCGTGCCCCGGTGGTGGCCAACATGGTCTGGTACCGGGTCGGGTCGGCCGACGAGCACAGCGGCGTGACCGGCATCTCGCACATGCTGGAGCACATGATGTTTCGCGGGACCGAGCAGTATGAGCCCGGCGAGTTTTCGCGCATCGTTTCGCGTCTGGGCGGGCGCGAGAATGCCTTTACCGGCCGTGACTACACGGGTTATTTCCAGATCATCGGGCGTGATCACTGGGAGACCATGATGGCGATGGAGGCGGAGCGCATGCAGCACCTGAAGCTGCAGGAAGACGAGTTCCGTCCGGAATTGAACGTTGTAAAGGAAGAGCGCCGTCTGCGCGTGGAGGACCAGCCCAACTCTCTGGTGCGCGAGCAGTTGATGGCCACCGCTTTCCTCAATCATCCGTATGGCAATCCGGTGATCGGCTGGATGAGCGATATCGAGGCCTACACCCTGGAAGACAATCAGGCGTGGTATGACCGCTATTACCACCCGAACAACGCGGTGGTCGTGGTGGTCGGCGATGTCGATGCCGAGCGGGTCATCGAGGCGGCCCGGGAGCATTTTGGGGACATCCCGGCGGGTGATCTCCCGGAGACGAAGCCGCGCGCCGAGACGCCGCAAAAGGGCGAACGCCGCATCATCGTCGAGGCCCCCGCAGAGCTACCCTACCTGCTGATGGGCTGGAAGGCGCCGGTTCTGAATACCGTGGACGACCCGGTGGATGTCTACGCACTGATGGTGGCGGCCGGGATCCTGGATTCCGGTGAGGCCTCGCGCTTTGCCCGCGAGATCGTACGGGGCGAAGAACTGGCCGGCGCGACCTCGGCCCGCTACAGCCCGTTCAGCCGGCTGGATGACCTGTTCATGATTGCGGCGGTGCCCACGGCTGCCACGGATGTGGAGACGCTGGAGGCGGCCCTGCTGGAGCAGGTGGAGCGGCTGAAGGACGAGCCGGTCAGCGACAGCGAACTGGAACGGGTGCAGGCGCGGGTGATCGCCTCCGAGGTGTATCAGCGTGACTCGGTGCGCTCCCAGGCCTTCCAGCTGGGCATGCTGCAGATCATCGGCGTCGGCTGGCAGGAAGGCGATCGCTTCGTCGAGCGCGTGCGTGCGGTGACTGCCGAGGATGTGCAGCGCGTGGTGCGCGAGTACCTGGTGCCGGAACGACGCACGGTCGGCATTCTCGATCCGCAGCCCCTGGATGGTGACGACCCGCCCGATCCGGGTGCGGTAGAGCCCTATGGCGATACCGCGGGGGGCATGTAATGACGGGAGGCAACATGATGCGAACGGGATTCCTGGTAGCCCTGGTCGGGCTGCTGGCGCTGGCGCTGCCGGTCCAGGCAGTGGAGATCGAGGAGTGGGAGACCGACGAGGGGCTGCGCGTGCTGTATGTGGCGGCGCCGGATTTGCCGATGGTCGACCTGCGCCTTACCTTCGACGGCGGGGCCTCGCGCGACGGCGACCAGAATGGCCTGGCCTCGTTGACCAGCAGCGCCCTGCAGCATGGCACGGCGGAGATGGATGCGGACGCGCTGGCCGAGGGTTTCGAGTCGGTGGGCGCGCAGTTCAGCACCACGGCACTGCGCGACATGGCCATCGTCAGCCTGCGTAGCCTGACCGAGCCGGACTGGATGGACGCGGCGCTGGAGACTATGTCCGCAGTCCTGGCCGAGCCCGCCTTCCCGGAGGCCGATTTCGATCGAGCCCGGCGCCAGGCCCTGCAGGGGCTGCAGCGCGAGCGCCAGGATCCCGGGAGCGTTGCCACCCGGCGTTTCTACGAGCTGATGTATGGCGATCACCCCTACGCCAACTGGCCGGGCGGCGAGCGCGAGACCCTGGAGGCGTTGCAGCCCGCGGATGCCCGCGCGTTCTACGAGCGCCACTACACCACGGCCAACGGCGCCCTGGCGATCACGGGCGGGCTGAGCCGCAGTGAGGCCGAGGCTGCGGCGGCACGCATCTCCGCCGCCCTGCCGCAGGGGCCTGCGGTGGAACCGCTGCCCGCGGTGGAGCCGCGCGAGGACCCGGTCGAGGAACGTATCGACTTCCCTTCCGAGCAGGCCCATATCCACATGGGGGCCCCGACCCTGCGCCGCGGCGAGGATGACCACTATGCCCTGACCCTGGCCAACCATGCCTTCGGCGGGGGCGGCTTTATCTCGCGCCTGTTCCTGGAGATTCGCAGCGCGCGCGGACTGGCCTATTCGATCAGCAGCCGCTTTCAGCCCATGGCGGTCGAGGGTCCCTTCCGTATCGGGATGCAGACCGGGGTCGATCAGGCGGACGAGGCGGTGACCGCGCTGCGCGAGGAACTCGAGCGCTGGCATGCCGAGGGTATCGATGCCGACGAGCTGGAGGCCTCGCGCGAGAACGTGGTCAACAGCTTCCCGCTGTCGTTGGCCTCGAACAGCGACATCGTCGGTCTGCTCGGTATGATCGCCTTCTATGATCTGCCGCTGGATTATCTGGAGCGCTACATCGAACGCATGGAGGCGGTCGAGCTGGATCACCTGAACGCGCGGTTGCGCGAGCGCATCAACCCGGAAGCGATGGTCACGGTGATCGTGGGTGGCCAGGAGTAGGCGCGCCCCCGCCGGACGCCCCGCGCGCATCCGCATCATCGGCGGGGCCTGGCGGCGCCGCTGGTTGCCGGTGCTCGGGGTCGGCGGGTTGCGCCCGACCGCGGACGCCCTGCGCGAGACCCTGTTCAACTGGCTGCAGCCGCGACTCCCGGGCGCGCGCGTGCTCGACCTGTTCGCCGGCACCGGGGCGTTGGGGCTGGAGGCGGCCTCGCGCGGGGCGGACTCGGTACTGCTGGTCGAGCGCGATGCCCGTGCCGCGGCCCAGCTTCAGGCCAACTGCGAGACCCTGGGGGCCGAGCAGGTGAGCGTGCGCCGGGATGACGCCCTGCGCCTGCTGGCCGGGGAACCGCCCGACGGGTTGCCCTTCGATCTGGTGCTGGTGGATCCGCCATTCGGCCAGGGCCGGGTGGCGCCGGTGCTGGAGGCCCTTCGCGCGCACGACTGGCTGCACGCGGACAGCCGGATCTACGTGGAAATCGAGTCCGAGGCGGACCTCGAGTTCCTCGCTGCGGGTGGCTGGGAGATCGAGCGCGAGCGTCAGGGCGGGCAGGCCCGCGCCCTGTTGCTGGCCCGTGCTCCAGTCGCCGAGGCGGCGTAATATGGCCCCGGATATGGCGCAGGATATGACGCCGGGTGCGAAGCCCTTCACGTTTTTGCAGTCGGAGTAGTCTTTCGCTACGGTGGCTTTGTCCCACCTACTGCGGCAACGCCCAACGGGCGTGATCCTGTGCGGCTCCCGGAGCACGTTCGGAGCAAGCCCGCGCCGGCCCGCGTTCGCCACAAGAATACAAGGGGAAACCGAATGGATGAGCAGTCCACCCCCGGTCTGACGCAAACCCGCCTCGGCGGCTTTGGCGTGATCTGCAGCCCGGTCTTCTACACCGCCAGCATCGTGATCGCACTGTTCGTGCTGTTCGGGGCGATCTTCCCGGACACCGCCGAAGCGGTCTTTGCCCAGCTGCAAAGCGGCATCGGGGAGTATCTCGGCTGGTACTACATGCTGGTCGTCACCGTGTTCCTGGTCTTCTCCCTGTACCTGATGTTCAGCCGTTACGGTGGGGTGCGCCTGGGTGATCAGTTCGAGGCCCCGCGCTTTAGCTACACCGCGTGGTTCGCGATGCTGTTCTCCGCGGGTATGGGGATCGGGCTGCTGTTCTGGAGCATCGCCGAGCCGATGTACCACTACCTCAGTCCACCGCACGTCGAGGGCGAGACCGGCGCGGCGGCTGTCGAGGCGATGCGCTATACCTTCTTCCACTGGGGGCTGCATGCCTGGGCGATCTATATTGTCGTCGGCCTGTCGCTGGCGTATTACGCCTACCGCCACAATCTCCCGCTGCTGATCCGTTCCTCGCTGTACCCCTTCATCGGTGACCGGATCTATGGCCCCTGGGGGCATCTGGTGGACGTGGTGGCGCTGTTCGGCACCATGTTTGGCGTGGCGACCTCGCTGGGCCTGGGCGTCATGCAGATCAACTCGGGCCTGAACTTCGTGTTCGGGATCGAGGAATCCACCTCCATGCAGATCGTGCTGGTCGCGATCATTACCCTGATCGCCGTCGGGTCGGTCGCGCTGGGCGTCGACAAGGGCATCAAGCGCCTGTCGAACTTCAATATCGGTCTGGCGGTGATCCTGATCGCGCTGCTGCTGGTCATGGGCCCGACCCTGTTCATCCTGCGCCTCCTGGTGGAGAGCACCGGCGTCTACGTTCAGTTCCTGCCCGAGATGAGCCTGTGGTCCGACACGATCGAGGATTCCGGCTGGGCGACCTCCTGGACCATCTTCTACTGGGGCTGGTGGATCTCCTGGGCCCCGTATGTCGGTATGTTCATTGCGCGGGTCTCGCGTGGCCGCACCATTCGCGAGTTCGTCGCCGGCGTGCTGCTGGCCCCGACCGCCGCGGCCTTCGTCTGGCTGGCCGTGTTCGGCGGCACTGCGATGAGCTACGAGCTCGAGGGTGTGGTCGACCTGACTGGCGCCGTGTCGGAGAACATGTCCACCGCGCTGTTCGTGACCCTCCAGGCCATGCCGCTGTGGGATTGGCTGTCCGTGGCCGTGATGGCGGCGGCGACGGTGCTGATCGTCACCTTCTTCGTGACCTCCTCGGACTCCGGCTCGCTGGTGATCGACACCCTGGCCTCCGGTGACGTGCGCAACCCGACCGTCACCCAGCGCGTGTACTGGGCCATCCTCGAGGGGGTGGTCGCGTCCATCCTGCTGTTGGCGGGCGGTCTGGCCGCGTTGCAGGCGGCCGCGATCAGTGTCGGGCTGCCGTTCTCGGTCATCATGCTGATCATGGTGTTCGGCCTGTGGAAGAGCCTGCATCAGACCGAAGCGGTTACCCCGAGCAAGTACCAGAAGGAGGCCCCGCCGCCGCATACCCTGCTGGGGTATACGGAAGATCTGGACGACAAGATCAAGTAGGGGGTAACGATGGCTGCGTCCCGAGTGGCGCTGCTGGGATGCGGGCTCATGGGGCAACCCATGGGCCTGCGTCTTTTGCAGGCCGGATTTCCCGTGGTGGCCTACAACCGCACGGTCGCGCGCGCAAGCGATCTGGCGGCCGAGGGGGTCTCCGTTCACAGTTCGCCCGCCGCGGCCGTCGCGGAGGCGGACGTGCTGGTGCTGATGCTGAGTGATGCCGCGGCCATCCATGCCGTGCTGGATGCCTTGCCGGCCGGCGCGCTGGATGGTCGCTGCGTGATCCAGATGGCGACCATCCTGCCGGCCGAGAGCCGGGCCCTGGCGGAACGGGTGCGGGGCGCCGGCGCCTGCTACCTGGAGGCGCCGGTGCTGGGTTCCATCCCCGAGGCCCGGGATGGCCGTCTGCTGATCATGGCGGGCGCCGACCGCGAGGCCGACTTTGCCCGGGCCCAGCCGGTACTGGCGGCTCTGGGCGAGACACCCCGGCATGTCGGTTCGGTCGGGCAGGGGGCGGCGCTGAAGCTGGCCTTCAACCAGCTGATCGCGAGTCTCACGGCGGCGTTTTCCCTCAGCCTGGGACTGGTGCGGCGCGAGGGGGTGGAGGTGGATACCTTCATGGAGATCCTGCGCGACAGTGCCCTGTATGCCCCGACCTTCGACAAGAAGCTGGACAAAATGCTGTCCGGCGACTTCGGTACCGCCAACTTTCCGGTCAAGCACCTGCTGAAGGATGTGCGCCTGACCGAGCGCGCGGTGGAGGATGCCCATTTGGTGGGGCCGTGGCTGCCGCTGCTGGCGGATCTGCTGGATCAGGCGCGTGAACAGGGCCTGGCCGATGCGGATTATTCGGCCATCTACACCGCGATTGCCCCGAAAGTCAGGGGCTAACGATGGACATACGGCGGCCCTTATGCACAGAGCACGCCGATACCCCGCGGGAAGCGATGGCCCCGGGTCTGGCTGAATGGCCGTCGACTGGGGGGTGGAATTAATGCGGAATAATCAGTGTATTGCGGTTCTGTTTTGCCGAGGCCGGGCATTTCCCACTTGACGTTTTTGGTGGATTCCGTTCCGGGTGCGACAATTCGTCCACAAAGTTATCCACAGGTTGTCCGCGCGGGTAAAACCACCCGGCCATTCAGGCAGTTGTCACCCAGAGTTGAAACGCGCTCTGCAAATGCCGTCGCAACCCGGTCTTGCGCTCGGGCGGGTAGCACCGCTATGCTATCGGACTTTTCGCCAGAACCTGCGTGAGCCGACCATGAAAGCCGACATCCATCCGAACTACCACAACGTCAAGGTTATCTGCAGCTGCGGTACGCAGTTCGAGACCCGCTCCACGCTCTCCGGCGAGGAGATGCACCTGGACGTGTGCTCGCAATGCCATCCGTTCTACACCGGCAAGCAGAAGATCGTTGATACCGCCGGCCAGGTCGACAAGTTCAACCGCCGCTTCGCATTCTGAGGCTGCGGCGCGCCGGATGGCGCGCAACGCGAACGGACACGTGACTGCTGCGGCGGGCGTTGTCCGACCCGACGAGGGCGTCCTGCGGGGCGCCCTCGTCTGCGTTGTGGGCTTGGCCCTGGTGCTGCTGGCCACTGCGGCCCGGGCCGAGTGCCGGCTGGCGGATCAGGATCCGCGCGGGCTTCAGGAGGTCGAGGTGGAGCGCGTCCAGGGCTTCGATAGTCTGCGGTTGACCGATGGGCGGACCGTTCAGGTGATTGGTCTGGCCCCGGCCGCGCCGCTGCCGGAGAGGGCCGGCCCGATGCGACCCCTGCATCTTCACGAGGGGCTGCGCGAGGCACTGGCCGCCCGGCTGGACGCGGTCGATCAGCGGCTGATCCTGCGCCCGGGCCGTCCCGCCCGGGACGCCGAAGGGCGCCTGCGCATGCATGCCTGGCTGCCCGGCGGGCCGTTGCTGGCGGCCGAATTGATTGCCGCCGGCGAAGCGATGCCGCGCCCCGGGCCGCAGCCGACCGCCCTGGATACCTGCTTCTACGTGGCCGAGGCCGAAGCACGGGCAGGGCAGCGGGGTCTGTGGTTGGAGCGCCCGGCGGCCCTGCCGGTCCGGATGCTGGACCCGCGTTCCGGTGCCCTGCGCCAGGGCCGGCTGCGGGTGCGAGGCGAGGTGGTGGCGGTGCGCGAGACGTCGCGGCACTGGGTGCTGGAGCTGGACGGGCCGCTGGACGTCCTGATTCGCGGGCGTGACCGCGATCACTGGCCCGATCTCCAGCCCGATACCTTGAACGGCGAGGCGGTGATTGTGCGCGGTCAGGTGTATCCTTGGAGAGACCGACTCCGGATGCGCATACGCCATCCGCTCGATCTAGAGGTACCGGAATAATGCGTGCTCTTTCCAAGTCCTGGCGGACCGCTCGCGGTCGTCTGGCCTCTCTGTTCCTGACGGTTCTGGTCGCCGCCGGCCTGGCCGTGGCGATCCCCGGTTGTACCACCAATCCGGTGACCGGACGCTCGCAGCTGATGCTGGTTTCCGAGAATCAGGCGATCGACGCCTCGCGCAGCGCCTACGTCGAGATGCTGGCTCCGGCGCGCGAGGAGGGTCGCATCAATGCCGATCCTGCGATGACCGCGCGGGTGCAGGGCATCACCGAAAAGGTGGTTGCGCAGGCGGTCAAGTACCGTCCCGAGACCGCGGACTGGGACTGGGAGATCGCGGTGATCGAGGCCCCGGATACCGTCAACGCCTTCGCCATGGCGGGCGGCAAGATGGCGATCTACTCGGGCATCATCGAACAGCTGGAGCTGACCGATGACGAGCTCGCGCAGATCATCGGGCATGAGATTGCCCACGCGCTGTCGGCGCATACGGCGGAAAAGATGTCGGTCGCGCTGGCCAGCAATCTGGCCCTGACGGGGTACGCCCTCTCCGGCGACCGTTCGGATCTGGCCCTGACCGGAGCGGCGCTGGGGGCTGTGCTCGCCGTGCAGCTCCCGCATAGCCGGGGTATGGAATCCGAGGCCGACCGCATCGGTATCGAGCTGGCGGCGCGGGCCGGTTACAACCCGGATGCCGCGGCCACTCTCTGGCGCAAGATGGCTGCCCAGGCCAATGGCGGTCAGCCGGAATTCCTGAGCACTCACCCGGCACCGGCTTCGCGCCAGCGCGAACTCACCCGTCTGGCCGATCAGTACCGCCCGGTGTATGACGAGGCCCGGCGCGGGTCCGTCCCCACCCACCCGGTCAACTGATTTCGTTTCCGGTGCGGGCCTACCGCACCGGGCCTGTACCTGTTTCTGAAGCAACCGTCCGACAAAAGGCCTCGCTACACCATGTCCAAGGATTTCAACCAGCGCGCGCTGGAGTACCACGAGCAGCAGCCGGCCGGGAAGCTGGCGATCCACATCACCAAGCCCACCGCCACCCAGGATGATCTGTCGCTGGCCTACTCGCCGGGCGTCGCTGCACCGGTGCGGGCAATCGCCAAGGACCCGGAGCTGGCCTATCGCTATACCGGCAAGGGCAACCTGGTCGCAGTGATTACCGATGGCACCGCGGTGCTGGGGCTGGGCAACGTGGGTGCGCTCGCGTCCAAACCGGTGATGGAGGGCAAGGGCGTACTGTTCAAGGCCTTCGCCAATATCGACGTGTTCGATATCGAGGTGGACGCCGCGCAGCCGGAGGACTTCATCAACACGGTCGCGCGCATTGCCGGCGGCTTTGGTGGCATCAATCTGGAAGATATTGCCGCGCCGCACTGCTTCGAGATCGAGCGCCGCCTGTCCGAACGCCTGGATATCCCGGTCTTTCATGACGATCAGCACGGCACCGCGATCATCACCGCGGCCGGCCTGGTCAACGCGCTGGAGATCCAGGGCAAGAAACTGAGCGAGGCAAAGATCGTCTGTGTCGGCGCCGGGGCTGCCGGGATCGCGTCCATGCAGCTGCTGGTCCGCCTGGGCGCGGCGAAGAAGAACCTGTTCATGGTGGATCGCAAGGGTGTGATCCACAGCCAGCGCGATGACCTGAACGAATACAAGCAGATCTTCGCGGTGGACACCGACGCGCGCAGCCTGGCCGATGCCTGTGCCGGTGCCGACGTGTTCATTGGGCTGTCCGGCCCGGACCTGCTGACTGCGGAGATGCTGCAGTCCATGGCGCCGAAGCCGATTGTCTTCGCCCTGTCCAACCCGGACCCGGAGATCCGTCCGGAGCTGGCGCACGCAACCCGCGACGACCTGATCATGGCCACCGGGCGCTCGGACTACCCGAACCAGGTGAACAACGTGCTCGGCTTCCCGTTCATCTTCCGCGGCGCGCTGGATGTGCGCGCCCGGACGATCAATGACGAGATGCTGGTGGCCGCGGTACACGCCCTGGCCGGACTGGCTCGCGAGCCCGTCCCGCAGGTGGTGCTGGATGCCTACGGGCTGGAGACGCTCGAATTCGGCCCGAACTACATCCTGCCGACCCCGTTCGATCCGCGTCTGATCGACACGGTGCCGCAGGCGATCAGTCAGGCCGCCCGCGACAGCGGGGTCGCCCGCCTGTAACGCAGTCCTGTAGGAGGAGCAGCGCATGCAGAAGATCGCCATTATCGGCGCCGGACGCGTCGGCGAATCCACCGCCCAGTTTCTGGCCCGCCGCGACATCGCCCGCGAGATCGCGCTGCTGGATGTGCGCGAGGGCGCGGCGGCCGGCGCCGCCCTGGATATCCAGGAGACTGCGCCACTGCTGCGTTTCGATACCCGGCTGACCGGCAGCCACGAGGCGTCGGTGATCGCCGGTGCGGAGCTGGTGATCATCACCGCCGGGTTGCCGCGCAAGCCCGGCATGTCGCGCTCCGACGTGCTGGACAAGAACGTCGAAATCCTCGATGTGATCCTGCAGGACATCCTGGTTCATGCCCCGCAGAGCCGGATCCTGGTGGTCTCCAACCCGGTGGATGTGCTGACCTACCGCGCCTGGCAGAAGACCGGCTGGAGCCGCGACCGTATCTTCGGCCAGGCCGGGGTGCTGGATACCTCGCGCATGGCCGCCTTCATCGCGCTGGAGACCGGCCTTTCCACCCATGACATTCAGGCGCTGGTGCTGGGCGGCCACGGCGATGCCATGGTTCCGATGCTGCGCTATTCGTCCATCAACGGTGTGCCGCTGGATCACTTCATGGATCAGGCCACGCTGGACAACATCGTCGAGCGAACCCGGCACGGCGGTGCCGAGATCCTGGCCCTGAAGCAGACCTCCAGCGCCTACGGCGCCCCGGCGGCGGCCATCGCCGAGATGGTCGAGGCGATCGCCTTGGATCGGCGGCGGGTGCTGCCCACGGTGGCCCTGCTGGACGGCGAATACGGCGAGCGCGACGTGGCCATGGGCGTGCCCTGCATCCTCGGTCAGGGCGGGATGGAGCGTGCCATCGAGCTGGAACTGAATGCCGAGGAGCGCGCGGGCTTCGACCAGTCCATCGCTGGCGTGCGGAAGGACCTTGAACGCCTCGCCTGACGCCGGCCCAGTGCCGGATGCGCGGTTGCCGACCCTGACCCTGGTCGACAGCAGCATCTTTGTCTTTCGCGCCTGGTTCGCGCGTGGCCTGGATCCGGATCCGCAGGGCCGGCCGGGCGGTGCGCTGCACGGCCTGGTGCACTCGCTCTGCCAGTGGTTGCCGGCCTGCGCGCCGGGCCCGGTGGCCTTTTGTTTCGACACCGGCCTGCGCCGGGGTTTTCGTCACCGCATTGACCCTGCCTACAAGGCCCATCGCCCGCCGGCCCCGCCGGAGCTGCGCGAGCAGTTCGCGCGCATCCGCGAACTGCTGGGCCGGCTGGGGTTTGCGACTCTGGCCGACGCGGAGTACGAGGCCGACGACCTGATCGCCAGCCTGGCCCGCGCCGGGCGCGTGGCCGGCTATCGCATCGATGTGAAGAGTGCCGACAAGGATCTGACCCAGGTCATCCTGGGCGGGCAGGATCGCCTGCACGACCCGGAGCGCGGGGTCGACATGGATCGTCGCGCCATCGAAAAGCGCTTTCGCATCCGCCCCGAGCAAGTCGCGGACATGCTGGCCCTGGCCGGGGATGCCAGCGACAACATTCCCGGAATCGACGGGGTCGGACCGAAGACGGCCGCGCGTATCCTGCGCCGGTTGCGCGACCTCGACACGGTCCTGGCCGACCCGCCGGCCGTCACCCGCTGCAACATCCGTCGCGCGCCCGCCGTAGCCGCGGCCATCGCCGGGCAGGCCGACCGGCTGCGCCGCTCGCGCCGGCTGACCGGCCTCGCCGACCGTATCCCGGATCTGCCAGCGCCCGGAGAATTGCATCCGACGGGCCCCGATCCGGACGCGTCCGCCTGGCTGCACGACCTGGGTGTTGCCCCCGCCTACCACGCCCGGCTCCTGGCCGCCGCCGGCGCCTGGGGCCTGACGGATACGAGGCAGACGGCATGATGCGCCGCCTGCACATCCTGGGCGGCGTGGTGCTGGCCGCGCTCGTGCTTCTGCCGGCCGGCGTACAGGCGCACCCGCATGCCTGGATCGACCTGCGGATCAGCTTCGAGCGCGACGGCGAGGGGCAGATCACCCATATGCTCCATCACTGGCGCTTCGACCCGACCTACGGGCAGTACCTGTACGACGATGCCCAGGAGCATCAGTCCGGCGATACGCCGGAGGCGCGCCTGCAGGGGCTTGCCACCGAGATCCTCGACAATCTGGACGAGTACCGCTGGTACAGCCACCTGGAGGTGGCTGGAGAGGCGCTCGGGATCGCGGCCGCCGCCGATCCCCGGATGGCCATGGACGCGGGGCTGCTGCACTTCCGCTTCCGGCTGGAGCTGGAGCAACCGGTCGATCCGACCGACGAGCCGCTGGCCTACCGGGTCTACGACCCGACGTATTTCATCGAGATCCTGCATCAGGACCCGCATGGTACGGAGATTCTTGATGCGTCCGGACTGGTGGATGCGACCTGTCAGGCCCGGCTCGAACGGCCGCGCCCGGATCCGGCGCTGGTGGCGCGCGCGCTGGCGCTGGACTATGGCGCCAGCGTGGATTACGACCTCGGCCGGCACTTTGCCGAACGCGTCACCCTGCGCTGCGACTGAGGCACTGGTTATGGCCCGGGTCGTATTGTTCCACAAGCCCTGGGGTGTCCTGCCCCAGTTCACCGACCCCGAGGGTCGTCCGACACTGGCCGACTACATCGCGATCCCCGGGGTCTATCCGGCCGGTCGTCTGGACCGTGACAGCGAGGGCCTGCTGGTCCTGACCGACGATGGGCGTCTGAACGCGCGTCTGACCCAGCCACAGCACAAGACCAGCAAGACCTACTGGGTTCAAGTCGAGGGCGAACCCGACGATGCCGCGTTGCATGCCCTGCGCGAGGGTGTCGAGTTGAAGGATGGCCTGACCCGCCCGGCGCAGGTGGAACGCATGGACCCGCCGGACATCCCGGAGCGCGACCCACCCGTGCGTTTTCGGCGCCATATCCCGACCCGCTGGCTGGCGCTCACCCTGCGCGAGGGGCGCAACCGCCAGGTTCGCCGAATGACCGCGGCGGTGGGTCACCCGACCCTGCGCCTGGTGCGTTACCGGGTCGACTCCTGGACCCTCGATGGTCTCGCGCGGGGCGAGTTTCGCACCCTGGAGACGGGTTAAGGGGCTCTTGAAACCCCGGAATGCCGGAACTGCCGCCCGCGTCGCGCGAAACCGGAGGATTCTCATTGCAAGCGTCCCGGTGCAGGCCGATGATAGGAAACCATTGATACGAGGGCGGGGCATGCTCCAATCCAGGAACGTAATCGCCGGGCTGGCCGGCCTGTTGCTGGTCCTGGCGGCGGCGCTGCCGGCGGCCGCTGGCGAAGAAGACCTTTATGTCTTCGAGCGCAGCCTGTACCTGCTCGCCGAGCGCGCCCTGAACCGCGGCGACATGACGGCCTACCGCGCCGCGCGCAGCACCCTGACCGGCTACCCACTGACCCCTTACCTGGATTACCGCGATCTGGCGCGCAATCTCAATCGCGCCGACCCGGATGCCGTGCGCCGCTTTGTACGCGAGCATGACGACACCCCGCTGGCAGCCCGGCTGCACGGGAGCTATCTGACGCATCTCGCGCGCGAAGAGCAGTGGGGGGCGTATCTCGAATTCCTCGATTCGGACCGTTCGCTGTCCGTCGAGCAGGACTGCAATCGCCGCCAGGCGCTGTTGGAGACGGGAGAACGCGATGCGGCCCTGGAGGACGTGGAGTCCATCTGGCTGCACGGGCAGTCGCGCCCTTCGGCCTGCGACCCGGCCCTGAAGGCCTGGCGCGATGCCGGTGGGCTGACCGGTGAACTCGCCTGGGATCGATTCGTGCTGGCCGTCGAGGCGGGACAGACGGGTCTGGCTCGTTACTTGCGCCGCTACCTTGACCGCGATGACCGCCCGTGGGCGGAGCGCTGGCTGGATCTGGCCAGCCAGCCCGCACGGGTTGTGGAGGCCGACTTCGACGCCGGTGCTCACCGCTCGGCCGAGGCGCTGATGGAGCGGGCCTTCACCCGCTGGATCCGCCAGGACCTGGATGCCGCCCTGGAAGGCTGGGAGAAGGACGGGCGTGATCTCGGACTGTCTTCCGAATCGGCCGGGCGCGTGCAGCATGCCCTGGCCCTGCGCCTCGCGCTGCGCTATCGCCCCGAGGCGCTGGACTTCATGGCGGCCCTGGAGCCCGAGGTGTTCGACACCCAGTTGCGCCAGTGGCAGGTGCGCGCGGCATTGTACGAGCGCGACTGGGAGGTGGTGATGGACGCGATCCGCGCCATGGATCGCGACGTGCGCGACGAGGCGGCGTGGCAGTACTGGTATGCCCGTGCCCTGGAACAGATCGAGTCGCTGGAGGCCGCACGCGGCTTCTACGAGCGCGCGGCCCGCGAACGCAACTTCTACGGCTTCCTGGCGGCCGACCGCCTGGGGCAGCCCTATCGCATCGGGCATCAGCCCCTGGTGCTGGAAGACGGGCAGCGTGCCGCCATGCGCACGCACGCCGGCATGCAGCGCATGCGCGAACTGGTCCGCCTGGACCGTAACGCCGAGGCCCGCCGCGAATGGACGCACGCCGTGGCCGACATGGATACTGCAGAGCTGGAGGCGGCGGCGCGCACCTTCGCCGACTGGGGCTGGCACGACCGCGCGATCTTCACCGCGGCGCGCGCCCGCAACTGGGACGACATCGAGCTGCGCTTCCCGCTCGCCTTTGATGACCTGATCGTGGCCGGCGCCCGTGAACAGGGTATCGACCCGGCCTGGGCCATGGCGATCGCACGCCAGGAGAGTGCCTTCCTCTACGACGTCCGTTCCGGTGCCGGGGCGCTGGGTATCATGCAGGTCATGCCCGCGACGGGTCGGTCGATCGCCTCGGCGGCGGGTGTGCGCGTGAACTCCGACTGGGACATCCTCGACCCGGCGACCAATGCCCGGCTTGGCACCTACTACCTGCGGCGCAATCTCGACCGTTTCGGAGGCCACAGCATGCTGTCCTCCGCGGCCTACAATGCCGGCGCCCACCGCGTGAGTTCCTGGCTGCCGGAGGACCGCGCGATGGATCCGGATATCTGGGCCGAACTGATCCCGTTCTCCGAGACCCGCGACTACATCCGCCGTGTGTTTGCCTACCGCATCCTGTACGCGGTCCGCCTGGGGCAGGAGCCGCCGTCGCTGGCCACCCTGCTGTATCCGGTCACGCCGCAGGATGGCCTCGCCGCGAGCCGCGAACGCCACCTGGCCACACTGCCTGGCGAGGCGGGCATCACCCTCAGCCGTGCCTTCTGCGACGCCCCGGGTTATACCGACAACGCCTGCTAGTCTGCCCGCCGCGAAGCGCACAAAGCCACGAAGAAGGCCAAGGGCGGTTTGCAACCGGAAGGCTTGAAGAGCAGCAGGCGCTCGATCGCCCGGAGGCCTGAGGCCTCTGCCGACCCCTGGCGCGACGGCCTGTCAGGAGCCGATTTGGTGACGGACATCCGCCACGGGCCCTCGCCGCAGGGCATCGCCAACGGCGACCGCAAAGGCTCCAGGCACGGGGCTCGCCCGTCGCCACGCCACAATGCTCCCGGCTTCCTCTGAACGGTGCTTGACCTGGACGTGGCCCTTCTTCGTGCCTTGGTGTGTTTCGTGGTGCAAACAAAGGCGGGTCAGCCGCGGATGATGTCCTCGCGCATGCGACTGGCGATGCCGTCGGCCAATTGCTGCCATTCGGCCGCCAGAGGTGGCTCCAGGTGCTCCTCGGTCGTGGCCTTGAAGTGGCGCATCCAGACGGCCAGGTCGGCCTCGGTCAGGTTCAGCGGTGCGTGCTTGCCGACCATGTCGATGGTCGGCGGCTCTTCCAGGCGCCCGCCCAGGTTCATGTACCAGAAATCGGCGATGCGTTTCACGTGATCCGGAAAATCCTGGATGCGCGCGAAGTGATGGCCGATCTGGGGGTCGGCCGACAGGCGGCGGTAAAAGTCGTCGATCACCGCGCGGATGCGCTCGGCGCCGATCTTGTCGCACAGAGGTTCGAGCTTGCGAAAGGCCATGGGGGTCTCCTGACGGATCCTGCGACAGCCGGTAACCTGCACACTGACATGGAACCCGGATGCCAAGGATGAACCAATTCGATTCAACGGGCCCCGATGCCGTGACGGCGGCGGTGGCCCAGTGTATTGCCGACCATACCGGAATGCCCTTCGAGCCAACAGGAAGCCAGGCCTGTTCCGGGGGCTCCATCAATCAGGCGCAGCGTTTCACCGGAAGCGACGGGCGGGCGTTCTTCGTCAAGCTGAGTGGGGGCGAGGGCGCTGCGATGTTCGCGGCCGAGGCGCGCGGCCTGGAAGAACTCGCGCGCTGCGAACGCCTGAAAATCCCCGCTGTCGTCGGCACCGGATCGGCGGGTGGCACGCACTTTCTGGTGCTGGAGAACCTGGCGCTGGGCGGCCCCCGCGACGGGGTGGCTCTGGGGCACGGGATTGCCGACATGCACCAGAAGACCCGTCCGCGCTTCGGGCTGGATCACGACAATTTCATTGGCAGTACGCCGCAACCGAATACCGAGCACGACGACTGGGCGGCGTTCTATCGTGATGAACGTCTGGGCTTCCAGCGTCGGCTGGCGCGGGAGCGTGGGGCGGCGGGATCGCTACTGGGGGCGCTGGAGGAACTGGAGTCCTCGCTGGGCGGCTTCTTTAGCGACTATCAGCCGGAACCCTCCCTGCTGCACGGCGACCTGTGGAGCGGCAACTGGGGGTTCCTGGCGGATGGCAGCGTGACGATCTTCGATCCGGCGGTGTACTACGGCGACCGCGAGGCCGACCTGGCGATGATGGAGCTGTTCGGTCACCCGGGCCAGGACTTCGTCGCCGCCTACGAGGAGATTCTGCCCATCGACCCCGGCTATGGCGTGCGGCGCACACTCTACAACCTCTACCACATCCTCAACCACGACCACCTGTTCGGCGGCGGCTATGGCCCCCAGGCCGAGCGCATGATCCGCCAGTTGTTGGCAGAACTGCGCTGATTGCCCCACCACCAACCGCTCTTGACCGGGCCCTCCTTCGTGCGTTTCGTGGTGACTCAGGGTTTCAGCGGCCGAGTTCGCGCGAGCGTTCGGCGGCTGCGGTCATGGCGCGGCGCATCAGGTCGCGCAGGTCGCCGTCCTCCAGGACCTGCAGGGCGCGTTCGGTGGTGCCGCCCGGGGAGGTGACGCGATGGCGCAGCTCCGCGGCGCTCTCGTCGCCCTCTGCGGCCAGACGGGTGGCCCCGGCCAGGGTGCCCAGGGTCAGTTCCAGTGCGGTATCCGCCGGCAGCCCCAGTGACTTCGCGGCCTCCTGCATCGCCTCGATCATCAGGAACACGTAGGCCGGTCCGCTGCCGGAGGTGGCGGTCACGGCGTGCATCTGCTCCTCGTCCTCCACCCAGATCGCGCGGCCCACCGCCTCCAGCAGCCGGGTGGCCGTGGCGCGATCCTCGGGGCTTGCGGTGGGGGCGGCGTAGAGTCCGGTGACCCCGGCGCCGACCAGGGCCGGGGTGTTCGGCATCGCGCGGACCAGGCGCGTGGCGTCGCCCAGCCACCCGGCCAACTGGGTGGTGGTGGTGCCCGCGGCTACCGAGATCACCAGCGGTTGACCCTGCTGCACCGCATCGCGCAGCGTCGGGGCGAGCTCCGGCAGGGTCTGTGGCTTCACCGCAAGCACCAGGGTGGCGCTCTGGGCCGCCAGTTCGGTGGCGCTACCACTGGCGAGCCCCGGGTAACGCGCCTGCAGATCGCGTACGCGCTCGGCGCCCTTGTCGGCGATGGCGATGCGTTCGGCGGCATGGCCGGACTGGACCAGCCCCTGAAGCAGGGCCTCGCCCATGTTGCCGGCCCCGACGAAGCCGACCTCGAAGCGGTGTTCCGTCATGTGGATTCCTTGCATTTGGGTTGGCGCGGGCCGAACAGGGCGGTGCCGATGCGCACGATGGTTGCCCCCTCGAGAATGGCGGCCTCGAGATCGCCCGACATCCCCATGGACAGTGTATCCAGCGAATGGCCCCCTGCGTTCAGGGTATCGAGCAGGGCGCGCAGGCGCGCGAAGGGTTCCCGCTGTAGCGGGATGTCGGCGGCGGTGGCCGGAATGGCCATCAGTCCGCGCAACGCGAGGCCGGGCAGGTCCTGCACTGCGGCGGCCAGGGCGGCGACCTCCCCGGGTGCGACGCCGGCCTTTTGCGGTTCCTCGCTGATGTTGACCTGCAGGCATACCTGCAGCGGCGGCATGCCCTCCGGACGCTGATCCGACAGGCGCCGGGCGATACGCTCGCGGTCGACGGTATGCACCCAGGCGGCGCGTTCGGCCACCGCGCGGGTCTTGTTGCCTTGCAGCGCGCCGATGAAGTGCCACTCGAGGCCGAGCGGCGCGGGTGCGGCCTCCAGGGTGTCGTACTTGTCCACCAGCTCCGGGGCGTAATTCTCGCCGAAGGCGGACTGTCCCAGAGCATGCAGGGCACGGATCTCGTCCGCACCGCGGGTCTTGCTGACGGCCAATAGACGGACCGAATCCGGGTCGCGTCCGGCCTCGCGGCAGGCGGCCTCGATACGGGCTCGAACGGTGCTCAGGGCATGGTCTGGTGTGGTCATTTCCCTATGATATAGTCCGGAAGAACACAAGGTCACCGCGGATTTTCGCGCGGGCCGTCATAAGCGACAGGGGGTGGTGGTCGTGGCTGCCACCAGGGCGTTGGCGCGGGTCGGCGTTACGCCCGACAACAGGGGGATGCATGGATATCACGCAGTTGCTGGCCTTTTCGGTCAAGAACGGGGCCTCGGACCTGCACATCTCCGCGGGCATGCCGCCGATGGTACGTATCGACGGCGACATGCGCCGGGTGAACGTGCCGGTCATGGACCACAAGGAGGTCCAGGGCCTGATCTACGACATCATGAACGACCGCCAGCGCAAGGACTACGAAGAGTTCCTGGAGACAGACTTTTCGTTCGAAATCTCGGGGCTGGCGCGTTTTCGTGTCAACGCCTTTAACCAGGATCGAGGCGCAGCGGCGGTCTTCCGTACCATCCCCTCCAAGGTCCTGACGCTGGAAGAGTTGGGTGCCCCGCGCATCTTCGAGGAGATCTCGGACTACCCGCGCGGTATCGTGCTGGTGACCGGCCCGACCGGTTCGGGCAAGTCCACCACGCTGGCGGGCATGGTCAACCACCGCAACGAAAACGACTACGGGCATATTCTCACCATCGAGGACCCGATCGAGTTCGTGCACGAATCGAAGAAGTCCCTGATCAACCAGCGCGAGGTACACCGCGACACCCACGGCTTCAGCGAGGCCCTGCGCTCGGCCCTGCGCGAGGACCCGGACACCATCCTGGTCGGCGAACTGCGTGATCTCGAGACCATTCGCCTGGCCCTGACCGCGGCCGAAACCGGCCACCTGGTGTTCGGCACCCTGCACACCAGTTCGGCGGCCAAGACGATCGACCGCATCGTCGACGTGTTCCCGGCGGCCGAGAAGGATATGGTGCGGGCCATGCTGTCGGAGTCGCTGCGTGCGGTCATCGCGCAGACCCTGATGAAGAAGATTGGCGGCGGGCGCGTCGCGGCGCACGAGATCATGCTCGGCACGCCGGCGATCCGGAACCTCATCCGCGAAAACAAGATCGCGCAGATGTACTCGACCATCCAGACCAGTTCCGGCTCCGGCATGCAGACGCTGGATCAGTGCCTGAAGGACATGCTCGCGCAGGGCGTGATCAGCCGCGAGGACGCCCGCCGCAAGGCCAGCAACCCGGATTCCATCTGACCACCACGCCGCCGATGCGCTTGACCGTCGGACCGGGTACCAAGGGAGAATGCCATGGATCGTGACAAGGCGATCAAGTACATGCACGACCTGCTACGGGCCCTGGTGGACCGGGACGGGTCGGATCTGTTCATCACGGTGGGCATGCCGCCGGCGGCGAAGATCGACGGCCGCGTGGTGCGGATGACCGAACAGAACCTGACGGCCTCGCATACCCAGGCGCTGGTTCGCTCGATGATGAACGACAAGCAGTCGGCCGAGTTCGAGCGCCACCAGGAGTGCAACTTCGCGATTGGCTTGCAGGGCGTGTCGCGTTTTCGCGTAAACGTCTTCACCCAGCGTGGCAGCCCGGGCATGGTGCTGCGAACCATCAATTCCGTGATCCCGAAGTTCGAGGACATCCAGATGCCGCCGCAGCTGGAGAAGATTACCCAGGAGCGTCGTGGCCTGGTGATCTTTGTCGGCGGCACCGGCTCGGGCAAGTCGACCTCGCTGGCGGCCATGATCGGCTATCGCAACCGCACGACAGCCGACCACATCGTCACCATCGAGGACCCCATCGAGTTCGTTCACGAGCATGCGATGAGCATCATCACTCAGCGTGAAGTCGGGGTGGACACCGAGAGCTACGAGATCGCGCTGAAGAACACCTTGCGCCAGGCGCCGGACGTGATCCTGATCGGCGAGATCCGCGACCGCGAGACCATGGACTACGGCGTTGCCTTCGCGGAGACTGGGCATCTGTGCCTGTCGACGCTGCACGCGAACAGCACCAACCAGGCACTGGACCGCATCATTAACTTCTTCCCCGAGGACCGGCGCGAACAGCTCCTGATGGACCTGTCGCTGAACCTGAAGGCCGTGATTTCGCAACGCCTGGTACGCAAGGAAGGCGGCGAGGGCCGGGTGCCGGCGGTGGAGATCCTGATCAACACCCCGCTGATGGCCGACCTGATCCTGAAGGGCCAGGTGCACGAGATCAAGGAGCTGATGTCCCGGTCCCGCGAGCAGGGCATGCAGACCTTCGACCAGGCCCTGTTCGACCTCTACGAGCATCGCCACATCAGTTATGACGAGGCCCTGCGCAACGCCGACTCGGTGAACGACCTGCGCCTGCGCATCAAGCTCGACAGCCAGCGAGCCCAGGACGACGGGGCCCCCGCCGTAACGGATGAGGGCGAAGGCCTGTCCGTGGACGAGCGCGCCGAGGACTTCAACCTGCGCTAGTCGTTGGGGAAACAGAAAACATGAGCCAGTTGCAGATCGAGCCCTACCTGAAGTTGATGGCCCAGAAGGCCGCCTCGGACCTGTTTTTTCTGACCGGCGCGCCGGCCAGTATCAAGGTCGACGGCGCGCTGCAGCCGATCTCGCGCAAGGCGCTGGCGCCCGGTCAGGCCGAGAGCATTGCGCGGGAGCTGATGAGCGAACATCAGGCGGAGACCTTCGACCGCGAGACGGCCGTCAACTTCGGCCTGTCGCGCGAGGGCCTGGGGCGCTTTCGTGTGAATGTCTATCGCCAGCGCGGCGAGGTCGCGATGGTCATCCGCTTCATCCGGGTCGCCATCCCGACCATCGAGCAGCTCGGGCTGCCCGAGGTGCTCAAGCAGTTTGTGGCCTACAACGACGGGCTGATCCTGATTGTCGGGGCCACCGGCACCGGGAAGTCGACCACCCTGGCGTCGATGATCGATCACCGCAACACGAACCAGAGTGGGCATATCCTGACGGTCGAGGATCCGATCGAGTTTCTGTTCAGCCACAAGCGCTCCATCGTCGGCCAGCGCGAGGTGGGCATCGATACCCCCAGCTTCGATCACGCCCTGCAGGAGGGCATGCGCGAGGCCCCGGACGTGATCATGGTCGGCGAGGTCCGCTCGCGCGAGACCATGCGCGCGGCGCTGACCTATGCCGATACCGGGCACCTGGTCCTGACCACCCTGCACGCGACCAATGCCACCCAGGCCCTGGATCGAGTGATCAACCTGTTCCCCGAGGACAACCGCCCGCAGATCCTGTCGGACCTGTCACTGAACCTGCGTGCGATCGTCGCCCAGCGCCTGCTGCAGACCAAGGACGGGCGACGCGTTGCCGCGCTGGAAATTCTGGTCAACACGCCTTACATCTCCGAGCTGATCCGCGACGAGAAGATCAGCGAGATCAAGGAGATCATGGCCAAGGGGAGCTCCGTGGGCATGCAGACCTTCGATCAGGCGATCGTCAAGCTGTTCAAGACCGGCGACGTCATGCTGGACGAGGCCCTGAACAAGGCGGATTCGCGCGCCGATCTCGAGTGGCGCCTGAACTTCGGGGGCGGGGTGGCCTCCGCCGACGAGACCGAGGAAGAGCTGAAGCTCCCCGACCGGTAGGAGATTCTATGTCTCTCCACAAGGGATCTTAGGTTGGTAATCGGTCTGATTTTTCATCAGGGCGAAGGCGACGCGGGCCAGCTTTCGAGCCAAGGCGTTCAGTGCCTGGGTCGTCGCCAGGCCACGGTCCAGGCAGCGCTGGTAGTAGTCGCTCCAGGCGGCTTTCGACTTGGCCTGCATCGCGGCCAGATAGAGCAGCCGTCGCAACTCTGGATCGCCCTGTTTGGTGAGTTTGCGCTGCCCCCGTTTCGTGCCGGAGTCGCGTATGCGGACATCCAACCCCAGGAAGGCAACGAACGCATCACCGCTGCGGAAGGCG
>NZ_AQYF01000006.1:0-327393 GCF_000380525.1 Thioalkalivibrio sp. AKL8
GCTAGGCCCCGCGGACACTGGACATCATTTTTCGAGCCCCGATCTCTTTCGCCTGCGCCTGCGGTGGCTGGCCCTGGTCCGTCGCCAGTCTTTACGTGCCTCCGTCCGGCCGCCTGCCGGGTCAGGCTGGCCCCGGTTCGTCCTCTGTGTTTCCGTACTTTCGGTCCGCCACCTGCCATGCGCTGACTCGCCAGCGCGCCGCGAGGTACTTCTTTGCTCGTGCAAAGAAGTACCTGTCAGGTCTCGGCTGGTTATAAACGCGTTTTCGAAAGCAGTCGGGGTGGGTTTGCTGCCACGCCTTGAGGGCCGCTACGGGCGTTCGGTGACCCAGGGCCTTTTGCTGGATGGCGTGGTTGTACAAGTACAGGTAATGGTACAGGGCATCCTGCATCTGCTCGCTGGAGTCGATGTGGTACGTGCGCAGGAGATCGGCAATGCGCCCGTTGAAGCGCTCGACCATCCCGTTCGTCTGGGGCTTTCTGGGCTGGGTCAGGCGGTGTTGGATGCCGTGTTCGGCGCACAGCCGGTCGAATGGGTGACGGCCGGTCGGCTGGCGCTCTCCGGTGACCACAAAACGGTCGGTGAACTCCTTGCCGTTGTCGGTCAGTACATGCGTGACGTAGAACGGTGCCCGTTCGAGCAGCCGTTTCAGAAAGTCTCGCGCTGCCGCCCCGGACTTGGATGAACGAACTTCGAGATAGACCCAGCGAGTCGCCCGATCGATCGCCACGAACAGATAGCGACGCGAGGACTCTTCAGCCAGCTTCGGCAGGTACTTCACATCCACATGCACAAAGCCCGGGACGTACGCCCTGAAGGCCTTGCGGGGTGGCGCCGGCTCCCCCTCGGCCTGCTGCCGCAGCGCCTTCAGGCTGGCCACGCCGTGGCGGCGCAGGCAGCGGTCCAGGGCGGCGCGGCTCAGGTCCGGCTGCACGAACTCGCGGGCCACGACCAGCAGATCATCCAGCGACAGCCACAGCCACTCGCGTACCGCGATGAGGATGGCTTCCTCTCCGGGCGTCAGGGCCGTCTTCATCTGGTGCGGGCGGTGAGACCGGTCCTGGGTGTCTTCCCGGTGGCGCCACTTCATCACCGTATGGCGACTGATGCCCAGGCGGCGTGCCAGGTCCCGGTGACGGACCGACGGCGGTGCTTGCTGGATCTCGCGCCGGGTCCGCGGGGTGGTACGGGCGTTCACGTGAATCGCACTGGACATCGAATCACCTCCGGTGGGGCTCTGCCAACAGGGTAGCTAGCCACTCCCGAGCTCGAAACAGCGGCTCCTTCTCCGACGGTAGGTAACCACCTGAGACCTGACAAGTACCCAAGAAACACGCCCGACTGCCGCGACCCCGGCCCGCTGTGCGGGCCGGGGTTTCCCTCGCTCCGAGGCTTTTCGCGGGTGGCGCTGAACTCGCTACGCCTTCGGCTCCGCTCAAACATCCAGCGCCTTGAATCCCGCGAAAAGCCTCTCCACTCGGCGCGACGACAACGGGGGTGAAGGTCCAAACAACGGCTATCCCAGCGTTCTTGCCAGTGGATGATGGCTAGGTCTTCGGACATCTTCGGCACGCTCGGCCTGTGGCCGTTGCGTGCCGCACCCGCGAAGCGGGTGCCGGGGACGTAGGATGCGGATGAGCGCAGCGAATCGCATCAGGGGTTCGCTAGGCGTTGGAGATGGTGCGTTTCGCTGCGCTCAACCGCACCCTACGAGATACCGTCTGTTTTGACCTTCTCCTCCCGTATGGAGCCCCTTGCGGAAGGGTCCTCGGGCCGGGAGAAGACGCTGGATGTCTGAGCGGAGCCGAAGGCGCAGCGAGTTCAGCGCCTGGCAGGCGGCGGACCGAAGGCACGTAAACACTGGAGTACGAACCGGGACAAGGCAACGACAAGACGTCAAAGCCAAACATGCAAAAGGGGCCAACCTGGCCCCTTTGCTTGAATCTGGCGGAGAGGGAGGGATTACGGCGACGTGGTCGCCGCCCTCCGGGCCGCCTCCGCTCTGCTTCGGCGTTCCGGTGTCGCTTCGCGCCACCGGTCGAACCATCATCTTGATCGATCGAGGGTTCGAATCCCGATACGCCAGGGGCTGGAAATGCAAAAGGGGCCAACCTGGCCCCTTTGCTTGAATCTGGCGGAGAGGGAGGGATTCGAACCCTCGATACGGGGTTACCGTATACACACTTTCCAGGCGTGCGCCTTCGACCGCTCGGCCACCTCTCCGTTTTCCGCAACCGCTGGACGGTCACGAAGCGCGGAATCCTAAACCAGGCGCGGCAGCGGCGCAATGGAGGGGACGAAAAACAGCAGCTTGCGGGATCAGGAACCGCCCTTGCCCGGCAGACCGGGAAAAGCGTGCACATTGCCCCCGGCAGTTCCCGCATCGTGAATGCGCGGGGTACCCACTGCCGTGACCTCGTCGATCCGAATCAACGCATGCATCGGCACATGGAAGCGCTCCACACCCTCGAACTCGGTACGCAAGCGCTCCTCCGAGGGATCCACCACCACCTGTGTGCGCTCGCCGAACAGCAGGCCCTCGATGGTGACGAAACCGTAAAGCTCGTCCTGGTAAACGTCACGGGCGTACAGCTCGTACGTTTTTCCGTTGTTCAGAAAATTGATTCGGTACCGCAGATTCTTGTCCATGGGCTCCATCATGGGGGAGCAACCGCAGATTGCAACGGGTTGGCGTTGGTCCGGAGCGCCAGAGTCGGTATGATTCCGGGCGTTATCCGCATGGGTCCCGGCACGCCAACGATGAATTCCTCCCAGGAGCTGCTCGATCATTTGAGCCGCAACAGCTCGCCGTACCAGGATCCGCTCATGCGGGTTCGCTGGGATGCGCTGTCTTCGGAGGACTACTGGATCCCGGAAGAGGCCATCTCGCTGTTCGGCACGCCCGAATATTCCGCGCTGTCGGGCGAGCAGAAGCGGCGCCTCTCGCAGTACGAATTTCTCTATTTCATCAGTGGCGCGCTGTGGCTGGAAGGCCTGTTCATGGAACGCATCTCGCGCATCTCCATGCACTCGACCGGCCGCCTGGACCGGCTGAACTACCGCCTGCACGAGCTGCGTGAAGAGGCCGGTCACAGCCTGATGTTCATCGAGTTCATGCGTCGCAGCGGGCTGGAGCTGCCGGAACGGCGCTTCCCGAAACCAAGGCTCGCCACCCTGGTCGGCCGCTTTGCCCCCTTCGAGTCCTCGATCTTCTGGATCGCAGTGATGATCGGCGAGGAGGTCCCGGATCGGATGAACCGTCTGATCCACCAGCGCCGTGACCAGATCAGCCCCACGGTGCATGACGTCGTCTCCACCCACATGATCGACGAAGCGCGCCACATGGCACATGCCCGCGACACGCTGGAAAGCTACCTGGATACCCTGCCGACCTGGCAGAAGGCGGCCTATCGCCCGCTGATGCGGCGGGTGTTCCGCCAGTTCGTGCACGCCTTCTACTACCCCACGGCGGATATCTACCAGCTCGCGGGCCTGCCCGCGGGCCCACACTACCGCCGTCTGGCGCGCGACAACCCACGCCGGGCCGCCTTCATCGATACCTGTGTCGACCCCGCACTGCAGATCCTCCGCGCCCAGGGCCTGGTCCTGAACTGGCGATAGGGTCACCATCTCGCCCTTCGCCGGTCGTCGGCTAGCACTGCCTGCACGGCCGATTGGGTATCATCGGTTCATGTTCCCGCACCTCCACCTTCGCCCCCCGAGCTCGACCTGGCGCCAGATCGAGCTCGGCGTGTTCATCGTATTGCTGGTGATGATCGGCCTGCGGGTCTGGTTCCAGCCGCCCTCGGCCCTGCAGCAATTGACCTTCCGCGAGGAACTGCAGGTAGTGCTGGTCGAAGCGCCTTTGGGGCGTTCGGAGCTGGCGGCCACTGAGGGCCACGACCAACTGGAACTGGCCCTGCTGCATGGCTTCGCGAAGGAACTGGGCACGCGCATTCGCGTAACCCGCGTGGAGACCGCCGCCGAGGCCCACCGCCGCCTGCGCGAACACCGGGCGGACCTGGCCGCCGGGCTGCTGGTGGACCCCGATGAACCGACGATCGAACGCGGTCCGGAGATCCTCGCCATCCAGCAGGTTCTCGCCTTCTGGCGCGGCAACGAATCCACCGCTGCACTGCCCGCCCTCGCCAGCCTGCCCGCCGGAACCCGACTGGGACTCACCGCACAGTCGCCGCTGCCGGAACGCCTGCGGGCCCATCTGGCCCACGCCGACGCGGCGAGGCAACAGGTATCGGTCCGGGCAGGGGATCCGGAGTCCGAGACCCCGAATCCGGGCCTGTTCGAGACCCTCGGGTACGAGCCGCGAGACCCGCCGGTCGAGCTGGTACCCATCGGGACCGCCGAAGCGCAACGCCAGGCATTGGCCGCGGGCCAAATCGACTATGCCCTGATGAGCTCCCTGGAGTTCGGCCGGCTGCAACGCTTGCATCCCGACCTGCGTACCGCCTATGAATTCGAGCGCGGGGTGGCCGTCACCTGGCTGTTCCCGGCCGGCTTCGACCGCAGCCTGATCGACGCGGCGGAGGCCTACATTGACCGCCTGCGAGGGAACCGTGACCTGGAACTGATGATCGACCGCTACCTGGGCCATCTGGAGACCCACGACCTGGTGGACGCCCTGACCTTCGCCCGGCGCGTGGATAACCAGCTGGATCGCTTTCGCGACCTGTTCGAACGCGCCGGCGCCGAATACGGCCTGGACTGGCGCTTCATCGCCGCCGTGGCCTACCAGGAGTCACACTGGAACGCGGAGGCCATCTCCCCCACCGGGGTGCGCGGGCTGATGATGCTGACCCAGAACACCGCGTCCGGCCTCGGCGTCGAGGACCGCACCGACCCGGCATCCAGCGTCGACGGCGGCACCCGCTATCTGCTGGACCTGCGTGAGCGTCTACCGGAACGCATCCCGGAACCGGATCGCACCTGGATGACGCTGGCGGCCTACAACGTCGGGCTGGGACACCTGCATGACGCCCGGCGCCTGGCCGATACCAACGGCGACGATCCGAATCGCTGGCTGGACGTAATGCAGTGGCTGCCACGCCTGGCGGAACGCGAATGGCACGAGCAAACCCGCTATGGCTACGCCCGCGGCTGGGAGCCCGTGCTCTACGTGCAGAACATTCGCAGCTATTACGACAAGTTGATCCAGCGCTTCCCCGCAAGCAGCGACCATATCCCCAACGCACCGAAAGTCTACCGTCGCGTCCCGCTATCGCTCTGAAGCGTGGCGGGCGCGGTCAGCGCACGCCCTCGTCTTCCCTGGGCGACGCTGATGAGTCGCGTTGATCCCCCAAGTTTTTCGAGACAAGGCGCGCTGTGCGGGCCTTGGCGTCCTGCGATCCGCTGCCCATCCATCAGACCCAAGGCAGGATCGGGAACATGGGACACCCAAACGCACGTGTACATTGATCAGTGTTTCCCTAGAATCCGTACCCCCACACCCTTACCCCCGGACCCAGGCCCATGACCGCTACCACCCGCGCCTCCCTGCGCGCCGCCATCGGACCGGGCCTGCTGATGGCCGGAGCGGCGGTGGGCGTCTCGCATCTGGTCCAGGCCACCCGGGGCGGGGCCGAATACGGTCTACTGCTGATCCCGATCGTGCTGCTGGCCTGCCTGTTCAAGTACCCCTTCCTGGAATTCGGCCCGCGCTACGCCGCGGCCACCGGACATAACCTGCTCACCGGCTACCACCGCCTTGGCAACTGGGCCCTAGGACTCTACATCGCCGTCACCCTGGGGACGCTGTTCATCATCCAGGCCGTGGTCACCCTGACCACTGCGGGGCTGTTCGCACTGGTGTTCGGGCTGGACCTGTCGATGGTCGCGCTGTCCGCGCTGATCCTGGCGGCCTGCATCGGGTTCCTGATGGTCGAGGCCTACAAGGGCCTGGACCTGGGCATGAAGATCATCATGGCGGCGCTGAGCGTTTCGACGGTGGTCGCGGTCGCCCTGGCCTTCCAGGAGGCCCCGGACTGGCAGACCCTCTCCGGCGCACCGGAATGGTCGAGCCTGTGGACCCTCGCCGGCTTCGCCTTCGTGCTGGCCCTGCTCGGCTGGATGCCGATCCCGCTGGATGTCGCCGCCTGGCACTCGGTCTGGACCCAGGAACGCGCCCGCATGACCGGGCACCATCCCAGCGTGCGCGAGGCCGTGTTCGACTTCCGCCTCGGCTTCATCGGCGCCACCCTGCTGGCGCTTGCATTCATGTTGCTGGGGGCATTGCTGATGTACGGCACCGGCATCGGCTTCGCCCCGGGGGCGGCCGCGTTCTCGGCGCAGCTGGTGGATCTCTATGCCCAGAGCCTGGGCGAGTGGAGCCGCTCGCTGATCGCCATCGCGGCACTCACCACCATGTTCTCCACCACCCTGGCGGTCACCGACGCCTATCCGCGGGTCATCATGGCGATCATCCGCACCCTGCGAGAGAACGGCCACCAGGCGCAGGACATGGAACCCGCCCCCCGGGGCGAGCGCGGGCTGGACTGGTGGGGCTATCGCATCGCCCTGCTGATCGTCGCGGCCGGCGCGCTGGCCCTGATCTGGCTGGCCGGCGAGCAGTTCACGCGCTTCGTCGACATCGCCACCACCCTGTCGTTCCTGTCCGCTCCGATCCTCGCCTGGCTCACCTTCCGCGCGGTGATGTCACCGGACGTGCCGGCCGCCGCGAAACCGGGTCCCGGCCTGCGTGGCCTGGCCTGGGCCGGCCTCGTCTTCCTCGGCGGGTTCTCGCTGGCCTGGCTGGTCTGGCGCTTCGGGCTCTGAAGCGCCGCAAGCCGTCAGGAAGCCGCTTCGCTGGCGCGCACACAGAATCGCGCCAGGATGGCCACGTCGTGCCGCGCCTGTCCGGCCTCGAGCGCCGCATCCACGGCCTCGCGCACCGGCGTGAGCCCCTCCGTCGCCAGCCCGAGATCGCGGCTAAGGTCGGCGATAATCCCCAGATCCTTGTGGTACAGGCCGACTTGGAACCCGGGCTCGAAGTCGCCGTCCAGCAGGCGCTGCCCGTGCACCTCGAGGATGCGCGAAGAGGCAAACCCGCCCATCAGCGCCTCGCGCACCCGCGCCGGGTCGACACCGGACTGCTCCGCCAGGGCAAAGGCCTCGCCCACCGCGACCAGGGTCTCGCCCACCACCAGCTGGTTGCAGGCCTTGGCGATCTGTCCCGCGCCGCTGTCGCCCACGTGGGTCAGGGTGGAGCCCACCACCTCGAAGATCGGCCGCAGCCTCTCGACAACATCGACCGGCCCGCCCACCATCAGGCTCAGCGTCCCGGCCCGCGCGCCCGGCTCCCCGCCCGAAACCGGGGCATCCACGAAGGTCACCTCGCGTTCGGCGGCCGCGCGGGCGATGGCGCGGGTACGCATCGGGTCGATGGTGCTGTGATCGATCACGACCAGTCCGGGACGGGCATGCTCCAGGACCCCGTCCGGCCCCAGCATCAGCGCCTCGACATCCGGCGTATCGGAGACATTCAGCACCAGCACCCGCACGCCGCGAACCAGCTCCGGGAGGCTCGTGCATGGCTGCGCCCCATCCTGCGCGAGTGCTTCCGCCGTCTCCGGCCGGCGCGCCCAGACCTGGACGTCAGCCCCGGCGGCGAGGAGGTTGCGATTCATGGGCGCCCCCATGATGCCGAGGCCAATGGCCCCGATCGGCTGGAGTTCGCGCGGGATCTGGGATGCGGACATACGGCACTCCGAAAACGGTACCCACGCACTGTAACAACCCCGCTGGAAAAGCGGCACATGGAGGGTGAACCGGATCATGCAACGCGAACACCTGCACGGCTCCCTGCTCGCCTTCACCGGCGTGATGGCACTCAGCTTCGACGGACTGCTGGTGCGCCTGGCCGACACCCAGGGCATGGATATCGTCTTCTGGCGCGGGTTGCTGATGGCCCTCGCCCTGACCCTGCTGCTGCGTATCCTCGACGGGCGCTGGGCCTGGACCCACCTGCGACTGGGCGGGCGCGATGCCGGCTGGGTCGCGGCCGGGTTCGCGGCGACCACCATCCTGTTCGTGCTCGGCATCCTGCACACCACGGTCGCCAACGTGGTGGTCATCCTGGCGGCCTCGCCGCTGTTCGCGGCCGTGTTCTCCGGACTGCTGCTGCGCGAATGGGTGCCGCTGCGGACCTGGATCGCCATGCTGATCTGTATCGGCGGGATCGTCGGGGTGTTGGCCGGCTCGCTGGAGGCCGGGGGCTGGCTGGGCGACGCCCTGGCGCTGCTGGCGGCCTTGGTGGTCGGCATCAACCTGACCCTGCTGCGCCGCTCGCCCCGAGTGGACCGGCTGGCCGTGATCGCGGCGGGCGGGATGCTGGCCGCGCTGATCGCATGGCCGCTGGCGACGCCACTCGCGGTCGGGCTCGACAGCCTCGCGGTCCTGGCGATCATGGGCCTCCTCCAGCTCCCCCTGGCGCTGACCCTGATCGCCCTGTCGACCCGCTTTCTGCCGGCCGGCGAGGTGGCCCTGTTCCTGGTGCTGGAGGCGGTGTTCGGCACCCTCTGGGTCTGGCTGTTCCTGGCCGAGGCCCCCGGCACCCTCACGCTACTGGCCGGCGGCTTGGTCCTGCTCACCCTGGCCGTGCATGCAACCTGGGGCATGCACCAAAAAAGCTCACCCTAATATTCTAATTTTCGACTTTATATCAAATGCTTATCTTGTATTTGATCGGAATAATCGCCAACGGTTCCCGTCTTACCCATAACCGGACACCAGAGGCATGGACGCCGCCTGGATCCGGTCTCTGATTGCAACGCGGCATACGCCCCGGGCGTATCGAAAACAAAACACGGGAACAAACGCAGGAGCCCGATCATGAACAAACGCTTCATCCTTCCGCTGGCCATGGCCGCCGCCGTATTCGCCCTGCCGGGTACCGCCCTCGCGGATAGCTACTATTCCGAGCAGAAAGTCGTCTATCACGTGAACCACGACAACGAACAGCGGCAGATCGGCGCGATGCGCAACATCCAGAACCACATCAACGCCGTGGGCGCCGACCGCATGAGCATCAAGGTCGTGATGCACGGCAACGGGCTCAGCCTGCTGCAGCACGCCAAATCGAACGAGGACCTGAAGGCCTTCGTCGATCAGCTGAAGATGCAGGACGTGGACTTCCAGGTGTGCAACAACACCGTCGTTGGCCGGAACATCGACATTGCTAACGACCTCTACGACGCCTCCGAGGACGACATCATCCCGAGCGGCGTGGCCCACCTGTCGCACCTGCAGCAGCAGGGCTACACCTACGTGCGTCCGTAATACCCCTGCAGCAAGCACCCGGCGACCGCCATCTCCCGGTCGTCGCTTCGGGCCCGGGTCTCCCGGGCCCTTTTCTTTGTGCAAGTAGACTCCACTCGTAAACCCGCCCCACACGGCACATGACCTTTTTGTGGCGCTGCAGACGGGAATAGGCGCGTGCGCAGGGCGTCTTATTCATACCTGTTGACCGCCTTCCCTGCGAAGCCCCCGGTCACAGCGCGCCAACCCCGGCGCAAGGCCCCGTGGCGTACCGCAACCCGCCCGGGTTCGTTGTTGTTTCAGAAGGAACCTGTGCAATGAACGCAATGAAACTGCTCTTTCCCGCCCTGCTCGCCATGGTGCTCGGCATCCCCGGCCTGGCGGCCGCGAGCGACTTCGACTATGGCACGCACAAAGTGATCTACCACGTGAACTACGATGACGAGCGGCGCTACATGGCCGCGATGGGCAACATCCAGAACCATATCAACGCCGTGGGCGCCGACAACATGGAGATCAAGGTGGTGATGCACGGGGACGGCCTCGGGCTGCTGCAAACCGCCAACACCAACGAAAACCTGCGCGGCCGCATCGAGAACCTGAAGATGCAGAACGTGGAGTTCCAGGTCTGTGCGAACACCCTGCGCGGACGCAATATCGCCCTCGAAGAACTCTTCGACGCCTCCGAGGATGACGTAATCCCGAGCGGCGTGGCCCACATCTCCTGGCTGCAGCACCAGGGCTTTACCTACAGCCGGCCCTAACAGATTCCGAAAATGTGCCGAAAGATCGGCCCGGATCGCGAGATCCGGGCCTTTTTCATGGCATCACAGGGGGACATTGGGGGTGCCGCCGCGAATCGGTATGGTATGCATTCTCCATCCGCCACGAGTCCCGCCGTGTCCGCCATCTCCATTCAGCAGCTGTACAAGGCGTACGACGGCGTTGCGGTCGTGGACGGCGTGGATCTGGAGATTGCCCCCGGCGAGTTCTTCGGCCTGCTGGGGCCCAACGGCGCCGGCAAGACCACTACCCTGCGCATGCTGCTGGGCATGACGCCGATCGACGGCGGGCAGGTCGAGGTCCTCGGCCTGCCGATGCCCGAGGGCGAGCGCGCGGTCCGCGAACGCCTGGGCATCGTGCCGCAGTTCGACACCCTCGACCCCGACTTCACGGTGATCGAGAACATGCGCACCTACGCCGCCTACTTCGGCCTGTCCGGGCCGGAGGTGGAGGCGCGCATCGACCGGCTGCTGGCGCAGGTCAACCTGAACGACAAGCGCGGCGCGCGCATCAATGCCCTGTCCGGCGGAATGAAGCGGCGCCTGACCCTGGCCCGTGCGCTGATCAACGAACCCGAGGTGGTAGTGCTGGACGAGCCCACCACCGGTCTCGACCCGCAGGCCCGGCATCATCTGTGGCGCCAGCTTCGGGCGCTGCGCGCCTCGGGCGTCACCCTCGTGCTGACCACTCACTACATGGAAGAAGCCGAGGAACTGTGCGACCGCATCGCGATCATCGACCACGGCCGCATCATCGCCTGTGAGGCCCCGAGCCGTCTGATCGCCGAGCATATCGAGCCCTGGGTCCTGACGGTCGGCGGCACGGACGCCGGGGAGGTCCTGCAGCGCGAGCTGGGCCCGAAGGACCGGGCCCACCAGGTCGCCGACACCTGGCTGGTCTATACCGCGGAGCCGGACCGGCTGCGCGAGCGCCTCCGCGCGCTCGGCCACGAGCCCACCCTGCGCGAGGCGGACCTGGAAGACGTCTTCCTCAAGCTCACCGGCCACGAGCTGAGGGACTGAGCCCATGTCCGGCGGCCACCCCATCCTGCCCCGCCCCAGCCTGCGCTTCGTCGCCGTCTGGCGGCGCAACCTGCTGGTCTGGCGCAAGCTGATCGTGCCGTCGATGCTGGGCAATTTCGGCGAGCCGATCCTGTATCTGCTGGCCTTTGGCTACGGCTTCGGCAGCCTGGTGGGCGATCTCGACGGCATGCGCTACATGGTCTTCATTGCCTCCGGCATCATCTGCTCGTCCGCGATGTTCACCGCGAGCTTCGAGGGCATGTATTCCGCCTACACCCGCATGGCGGAACAGAACACCTGGCTGGGCATGCTTGCCACCCCGCTCACGCTGGACGACATCGTCTTCGCCGAGGCCGTCTGGGCCGCGACCAAGGGCCTGATCAGCGCCATTACCATCCTGATCGTCGCCAGCGTGCTGGGGCTGGTCGCCGATGCCCGCGCCCTGCTCGCGCTGCCGGTGATCTTCCTCGCCGCGTTCACCTTCGGCGCGCTGGCCCTGGTGATTACCGCCCTGGCGCGCAGCTACGACTTCTTCCTCTACTACTTCACCCTGGCCGTCACGCCGATGTTGCTGCTGTCCGGGGTGTTCTTTCCGCTGACCGAACTGCCCGGCTGGGTGCAGGGCCTGGCCCTGGCACTACCACTGGCGCATGTACTGGAGATCGTGCGTCCGCTGATGACCGGCACCTGGCCCGCGGCCTGGCTGCCGCACCTGGCCGTGATCACCGCCTACGGCGGGAGCGCCATCATCCTGGCCACCTACCTGATCCGCCGGCGCCTGCTGCGCTGAACGCCGCGAGTCCCCAGTCCCGCTCCGGCACGGCACCCGGTTGTGCCAGAATGTCGGGCTTCCCAGCCAGCCCGAGCCCACGATGACCGAGTCTCCCTCCGGCGAACCGATTGCCCCCTTCGACCCGACGGCCGACCACCGCGAATACCTGGCCACGGCCGCCGGCGGACTCGCCCCGCTGGTCGCGCGCGAGCTGGAGGGTTTCGGGGCCCTGGACCTGCGCGAAGACCGCGCCGGCATCCACTTTCACGCGGATCTCGCCACGCTGTACCGCTGCCTGCTCGGCAGCCGCGTGGCCAGCCGCATCCTGCTGCCGCTGGTACGCTTCGACGAACCCGACGGCGATGCCTGCTACGTCGCCAGCCGGGCCCTGGACTGGCCCGCCCTGTTCGGACTCGACACCACCTTTGCGGTGGACGTAACCGGCAAGAGTTCGCACATCGGGCATACCCATTTCGCCGGGGTGCGCGTGAAGGATGGCATCGCCGACGCCTTCCGCGACGCCACCGGCGAACGCCCCGACGTGGACGCCGCCGATCCGGACGTGCGCGTGCTGCTGCAACTGCAGGGCCGACAGGCCCAGATCAGCCTGGACCTCGGCAACGGTGGCCTGCACCGTCGCGGCTATCGCGGCAGCGGCGGCGACGCCCCGCTGCGCGAGAACCTCGCCGCCGCGCTGCTGATGCGTGCCGGCTGGCCGGAACACCTGGAGACCCATCCCGACGCGCAGTTCCTCGACCCCTTCTGCGGCAGCGGCACCCTCGTGATCGAGGCCGCCCTGATGGCCACCCATACCGCCCCCGGCCTGCTGCGCGAGGATTTCCGCCCCCACGGCTGGTCCGGCCACGACGCCGGGCTCTGGGCCAGCTGCGTGGCCGAGGCGCGTGACGCGGTGCGCCCCTGGCAGGGCCCGCCGCTACTGGGCAGCGACCGCGACCGGGGGGCGGTGGCCGCCGCCCGCAAGGCGGCCCAGGCCGCCGGCGTGCGCGACTGCACGCGCTTCGAACAGGCCGATGCCCTGGCCCTGGAGCCCCCGGCCGACCACGGCATGCTGGTCAGCAACCCGCCCTACGGCGAGCGCATCGGCAACACCCCGGAACTGATCAAGCTCTACAGCCTGCTGGGCGAGCGCCTGCGCAGCGCCTTCGGCGGCTGGCATGTCGCCCTGCTGGTGGCGGACACAACGGACTCGCAACGCCTGGGCCTGCGCGCCAGCCACAAGCACCGCTTCTATAACGGCACCCTTGCCTGCCACCTGCTGCAGTTCGAGATCCATCGGCGCGACGAGCCGGCCGCGGCCCCGGCGCCGGATTTCGCCAACCGCCTGCAGAAGAACCTGCGTCACCTGGCTCGCTGGGCGCGGCGCCAGGAGATCACCTGCTATCGCATCTACGACACGGATCTGGCCGAATACCCCCTGCAGATCGACCGCTACGAGGCCGAGGACGGCACGGTTCACCTGCATGTGCAGGAGTTTGCCGCGCCCGCCAGCGTCGATCCCGCACGCGCCGAGGCGCGTCTGCGCGGCGCACTGGCCGCGATGCTGGAGGTTACCGGCGTCGAGCCCGCCCACCTGCATTACAAGCAGCGCCGGGCACAGAAGGGACGCTCGCAGTACCAGCGCGCGGAGACCGCCCAGCCCGCTCCGTTTCCGGTGCACGAGCACGGCTGCCGCCTGTGGGTCGACCTGGATGCCTACCTCGACAGCGGGCTGTTCCTGGACCACCGGCCGATGCGACTGCGCCTGCAACAGGAATGCCGCGGCCTGCGCCTGCTGAACCTGTTCTGCTACACCGCCGCGGTCAGCGTGCATGCCGCGGTGGGCGGCGCACGCCAGACCGTATCAGTCGATCTGTCCAACACCTACCTGGAGTGGGCCGAGGACAACTTCCGCGCCAACGGCCTGGAGGCCGAGATCCGCGATGGCCGCAGCCGTCGCCAGCCCGGCACCCACGCCCTCCTGCGCGAGGACGTGATCCACTGGCTGGAAGGGGCCAGCGACACGCCTGGCATGGTGTTCGAGCGGATCTTCCTGGACCCGCCCACCTTCTCCAACTCCAAGCGCACCGAGGACGACTTCGAGGTGCAGCGCGACCATGCCCACCTGATCCTCCTGGCCGCGCGCCTGCTCACCCCGGATGGGGTGCTCTACTTCTCCACCAACCGCCGCCGCTTCGAACTGGACCACGAGGCCCTGACCGGACTCGAGGCCCGCGACATCACCCGCGAGACGCTGGACGAAGACTACCGCCGCCCGCCCCCGCCCCATCGCTGCTGGGCCATCACGCACGCAGGCCGCGAATAAAGAGGCGGGGCGCCGAGGGCAACGTCGCCCAGCCCTGCACAGGGCACACACACAAAAACGCCCCGGGAAAACCCGGGGCGTTTTGTCTTCACCGTGTCACGATCAATTCGGTGGGTAGAAGGTTTCCAGGTAGTCCAGGATCTCTTCCTCCACTTCGGGGGAAAACTCCCAGAGCCCCTGCGTGTCCTGCATCCAGCGGATCTGTTCCAGCCAGATCTTGCGGGTGTATCCACGACTCGTGAACAACCGGGCCGAGTGACAAACCGTGCAGTTGTTCTTGACGGTATCGAACCCCGGCGCCTTGATCAGTCCGGTTTCCGAATCGGTCTCGTATTCCTCGGCGGCCTCGACGTGGTCGCCCGCAGTCGCGGGCACCACCCAGAGGAGGCCGAGGATGGCCGGCAGCAGCAGGACCCTCTTCGACTTCATTTCAGCTCCTCAGGCTTCTACGTGGACATCGATGTGGTGGGCCTTGTTGTTGCCGTAACCCCGCGGGTTCCAGCCAGGAAGCACCATCGGCTGGCGCTCGCCCTTGCTGTTGGTCGCCACGGCCCAGACCTGGTAGAAACCGGTGGTCGGGAACTCGATGTCGGCCTCCCACAGCTGCCAGGCAAACTTGTTGACCGGCCGCTTGAGATCGGCCTCCTGCCACGTCTGCCCATGGTCGATGGACACATGCAATTCCTCGACATCACCCCAGCCGTCCCAGGCCTTGCCCTGGACCTTCAGGCCGTCGCCCTGAGAAACACGAACGCCGGTCTCCGGAGAGGTGATGAGGGATTTCACCGGCATCTCCTCGAGGATCACCATGTCTTCTTCCGGGACCTCGGCTCCGGCCTCGACCGGGTAGGCAGGCACGCGGTAGCTCTGCCCCGTCATCTTGGCCCCATCGTGCTCGCGGTCGCGAATCAGGATGCCCTGCAGCCACTTGCCGCTCGCGGAGCCCGGGAATCCCGGCGTGATCAGGCGCAGCGGATAGCCGTGCTGCTCGGGGATGTCCTCGCCGTTCATCGCCCAGACGATCAGGGTCTCGTCTTCCACCGCCTTGCGCATGGGGCAGCCACGGGAGATTGCATCGAGGTCGTCGCGGCCGCTCAGGTGGGCATCACCCGCCTGGTAACCGATGTAGACGGCCTTGTCCTCGTCGTAGCCGACATCTTCCAGCACGTCACGCAGGCGCACGCCCGTCCAGGTCGGGCAGCCGATGGCACCCAGATCCCACTGGTTCCCGCGCGGGGACGGTTCGAAGGCGGCACGGCCGTTGCCACCGCACTCGATCCAGATCTGCATTTCGACGTTTTCGAACTTGTTCTTCAGCTCGTCGATCGAGTAGGTCACCTCGCGATTGGCCGCCTCGCCGCTCACGGTCAGGGTCCACTCCGAGGGATCAATGCCGTCCTTCGCCGGCGGGACGCCGTTGTTGCGAATAAACATGTTGGGGAACGGGGTGACTTCGTCGTGCAGCAGGTGCGGCGGCAGCTCGCCGTTGATCGGGCGATCGTTCAAGTAGATGAAGCCATCCACCTTGCCCTCGACGCTGAATCCATCGATACCGGCGGCCACGGCGCTGGACAGGGTGCTGCGGTTGAACATGGTCTGCATGGCGGTTTCCGCGCCCAGACCCATCACGGCCAGGGCGGCACCGCCCTTGCCCAGGCGACCCAGGAAACCGCGACGGGCGGCGCCCGTCTCGGTCAGCTGTTCGGTCTCCCGGGTTTCTTCTTCGGACTTGCGGTCCATCTCGGAACCATCGTTCTTGTGGTCAGTCATTTGCCTGCCTCCGGCTTGTTCTCGGAACAAAATCTCATGTACTGCCCCTCTCTCCCTGGGACAGCCACTTGGAGTTGTAGCAAACGCCTTCAAAGCCTGCAATAAAAAATGGGGATTTTTTACAAGATCCAGAAACTTCTACATAACGCCTGTATTCGATCATCGATATGCGGTGTAGAATAGGGCCCCATTGGATCTCGCAACTTGCTGATCACAAGCTTTTATTAACCTTTTTTAATATAAACGGAAGCTACACAATGAAGATCACTTTTTGTCATTCCGCATATTCCGGTTTTATTATATTTACAGTGGCGCTGATCGGCTCGTTGCTCGCAGGCGGCATTGCCAGTGCGGAGCCCGCGGCATCCATCGAGATCCACGAAATCGAAGCCGGCGAAGGGCCCGGGATCGTGCGGCATGACACGGCCATCCTGCATTACACCGGGACGCTGGAAGAAGACGGGAGCGTGTTCGATTCCAGCCGCGAGTCCGGCGCGCCATTTGCGCTCACGCTGGGCGCGGGTCAGGTGATCCCGGGCTTCGAACAGGGCGTGATGGGCATGCGCGAAGGCGGCAAGCGCGAGATCGTCATCCCGCCGGAACTCGGCTATGGCGAACGCGGGGCCGGCAACATCATCCCGTCCAACGCGACCCTGCGCTTCGAGGTCGAGATCCTCGACGTCGAACGCGCACCGTTTAGCGGGCTGGACAACGAAGGCCTGGCCGAGAAGATCCGCGAGGGCGCAACCATCGTCGACATCCGCCGCCCGGACGAATGGGCGGAGACCGGCGTGATCGAGGGCAGCTACCGCATTACCGCCTTCGACGAGAATGGCGAGCTCAACCCGACCTTTGGCGAGCAGTTCACCAACCTGGTCAAGCCGGACGAGGAAGTCGTGCTGATCTGCCGCGTGGGCAACCGCACCGGCGCCCTCGCCCGCGCTTTGGCCGACGGCCTTGGCTACGAGAACGTCTACAACGTGACCGACGGGATCATGGAATGGCTGGACGACGATCGCCTGGTACAGCACGACTGCCCCAAGACCGCCGAAACGGCCCAGTGCTGATCTCAGAGTGAGTGCGTCGGGGGTGCCGGCTCCGGATCCGGATCGGCATCCCCGTCATCGAAATCGAGACGCTGGTTCGTGCCCGGACCAGCGTCTTCTTTCGCGTCCGGTGGCGACAGGCTAAGGCCCGCGTCGGAGGCCACATCCGCCAGGTCGCGGATCTGATCGAGCGGCGGCAGCTCTTCGAGGCGCTGCAGACCCAGGTCGTCGAGGAAGCTACGGGTGGTCGCGTACAGCGCGGGGCGGCCCGGCACCTCCTTGTGCCCTACCACCCGTACCCACTCGCGTTCCTGCAGCGTGCGCATGATCCCGGTACTGACCGCTACCCCGCGCACAGCCTCGATCTCGGCGCGGGTGACCGGCTGGCGATAGGCGATGATCGCCAGCGTCTCCAGCAGGGCCCGTGACAGCCGCGCCGGGCGCTCGGGCTGGGCGGCCTGCACGGTCGCGGAGAAGCGCGAACGCACGCGGAAGCGATACCCGCCAGCGGAGCGCACCAGCTCGATCGCGCGATCGTTATAGCGTTCCTGCAGACGACCAAGCGCCCGTTCCAGCAAGGCCTGATCGATCTCGCCGAGGTCCTCGCAGGCAGCCTTCAGGTCGCGCGACCCCACCGGTTCCGCGGCCGCAAACAGCACGGCCTCCACCGCCAGCTCGACGGCCCGCAACTGCTCGTCATCAACGGCGGCGGCAGACACCTGCACGTCCGATACAGTGGTTTCGCTCACGCCGGCTCTCCCCCTTCGTCTCCCACGGGCGCCCCACGCCGGCGCAACCGGATAGGGCTGTAGGGTTCGCTCTGGCCCCACTCGATCAGGCCCGCCTTGGTCAGCTCCAGCACCGCCAGGAACGACACCACGACGCCCTGGCGCCCCTCGGTAGCCAGAAGCAGAGCCACGAAATCGGTGAAGCGTTCGGGATGCAGGCTGTCGAGGATGTTCGACATGCGTTCGCGCACCGACAGCTGCTCGGTGGAGACATGATGGTGCGCCATCAGACTGGCGCGGTGCATCACCGCCGCCAGCGCCTCCATGAGCTCGTCCAGCGTCGGCCCGGGCGGCGGCGGGCCCTCGAGCGCCTCGACGCTGGCGCCGGCGGCGAACACATCGCGATCCATGCGCGGGAGGGCATCCACTCGTTCGGCGGCGATCTTGAATTGTTCGTATTCCTGCAGCTGCCGGATCAGCGCCATGCGCGGGTCCGCATCCTCGTCTGCCTCGGCCTCCTTCGGCCGCGGCAGGAGCATGCGCGACTTGATCTCGGCCAGCAGGGCGGCCATCACCAGATACTCCCCCGCCAACTCCAGGCGCAGGGCCTGCATTACCTCGATATAGCCCATGTACTGCCGAGTGATCTCGGCGATGGGGATCGACAGGATGTCGAGGTTCTGGCGACGGATCAGGTACAGCAACAGATCCAGCGGCCCCTCGAAGGAGTCGAGAAAGACCTCCAGGGCGTCGGGCGGGATATAGAGATCGGCCGGCAGTTCCGCCACCGGCTCGCCATGCACACGATAAAGCACCTCCCCGTGCGCGCCGGTCTCGACGGTCGCGGGGCGCTCGAGGTCGTCGCTCGAGTCAGCGTACGGGTCCATGCCTCAGACTCTGGCTCATCGCAGGTAGTCCAGGCCCATGGCCCGGCGCACCTCTTCCAGGGTCTCGCGGGCCTCTTCGCGGGCGGCCTCGGAGCCCTCGACGATGATGGAGCGCACCAGCGCCGGATCCTCGGCGTATTCCTTCGCGCGTTGCTGGATGGGTTCCAGCTCGGCCTGCACCGCCTCGATCAGCGGGCGCTTGCAGTCGAGGCAGCCGATGCCCGCCGTGGTGCAGCCGGCGTGCAGCTCCTCGCGCTGGCTCGCGTCGGTGTAGACCTTGTGCAGATCCCATACCGGGCACTTTTCCGGATCCCCCGGATCGGTGCGCCGCACCCGCGCGGGGTCCGTCGGCATGGTACGGATCAGGCTCTCCACCTCGGCCGGCTCGGTGCGCAGGCTGATGGTGTTGCCGTAGCTCTTGGACATCTTGCGTCCGTCCAGGCCCGGCATCTTCGAGGCCGGGGTCAGGCGCGGCTGCGGCTCCGGCAGGATGATCTTGCCGCCACCCTCGAGGTAGCCGAACAGGCGCTCGCGATCCCCCAACGAGATGTTCTGCTGCGAATCGAGCATGGCCCGGGCAACCTCCAGGGACTCTTCTTCGCCCTGCTCCTGGAACCGCTTGCGCAGGTCGCGGTAGCGCTTGGCGGCCTTCTTGCCCATCTTGTCGGCGGCCGCCTCGGCCTTCTCGGCAAAGCCGGGCTCGCGGCCGTAGAGGTGATTGAAGCGCCGTGCGATCTCGCGCGTGACCTCCAGGTGCGATACCTGGTCCTCGCCCACCGGGACCATGCCGGCGCGGTAGGCCAGCACGTCGGCGCTCTGCAGCACCGGATAGCCGAGGAATCCGTAGGTCGCCAGGTCCTTCTCGCGCAGCTGCTCCTGCTGATCCTTGTAGGTCGGCACCCGCTCCAGCCAGCCGAGCGGGGTAATCATCGACAACAACAGATGCAACTCGGCGTGCTCCGGCACGCGCGACTGCACGAACAGCGTAGCGGAACCCGGGCTCACTCCGGCCGCCAGCCAGTCGATGACCATCTCGGTCACGTGCTGCTGCAGGTCACCCGGATCCTCGTAATGGGTGGTCAGCGCATGCCAGTCGGCGACGAAGAAGAAGCACTCGTAGTTGTGCTGCAACTCGATCCAGTTCTTCAGCACACCGTGGTAGTGGCCCAGATGCAGGCGCCCGGTGGGGCGCATGCCGGAGATCACGCGCTGGTTGGTACCCTGGTTACTGCTCACGGAATCTATCCCTTCCTCTCAGAATAAAACGGGCGCGTCCACGCCCGGTCAGTCGTCTCAGAACATGCCGCCGGACAAGGCGAACAGCATGGCCAGCAGCATCGCCGTGCGATCCACATCGTTGATGCGCACGCGGCCGTCCGCCATTGCCAGCGTGCCGTGCCAGTAGCCGGCCTCGGCATCGCGACGAACCCAGCCATCCGCAGCCAGGGCATGCAACTGCGCGTCCAGATCGATATCGGGATACGCGGCGTCGAATTCGGCTACCCATTCCAGCCCGAGTCGCAGATCGCTGTCCAGCCGCAGGGTCTCCAGCGGGCGGGTCGTCAGACTTTGCTGCGTACCATGCAGGCCGAGCTCGGCGTCCAGCGCGACCTGCCGGGGCGGCTCGTCGTTCAGCGACGCCCGCAACTGGATCGCCGGCTGGTGCTCAATCATGCCGCCCAGGGCATCGATCATGGCCGAGCCGATCAGGGCATTGCGCTGCTCGCCCTCGATGCCACGCGCGTCGACCGCTTCCAGCTCGGCCAGAAACTGCAGCATGCTGGGACGGTCCCAGCGCAGGATCCCCGCCTGCAGGTCCAGGGCCGTCAGCGTCAGGGCATCCCCCGCGCCGTCATCCACCCGGGCGTGATCGACCTGCAGCCGCAGGCGCGAATCCATGCGGTCGTTGTTCGTATGCTGGAAGGCGTCGAGGCGGGGGCGCTCCAGGTGAAGGCGGGTCGCCTCGCCCTCACGCAATTCGATCACGGCCGCCGCCAGGCCGCCTTCGTAGTCCGGCAGCCGCCCGAAGACCCCGTCGGCATCGGCCTCGAAAACCGTGGCATAACGCGCCTCGCGCGCCTCCCACGAGAAGCTGTCATCGGACAATCTCGTTTCCGGCAGGTCCAGGCTCACCAGGATCTGCTCGGACGACCAGGCGAAGCGCCCCTGGCCCGCCGCAAGATCCAGCCACAGCGGACCGCCCACCGTAGCGGCGTGTTCGGCCACCTCGGGCACGCTCATCAGGTCCATGCGCAGATCGTCGAACGCAATGCGGGTGGTCACGCCACCGCCGATCCCCGAGCGCGAATGCACCTGCAGATCCAGCGAGCGCAACAGGTGGGCGAGCAGCGAGTCGTCCGCGGCGGCCAGGGTATCCAGATCCACGAAGGAATCGCCGCGCGCCCCCAGCAGGCCATGGCGCACAGCGTGTACCAGGGGGATCTCGAAGCGCCCGTCGGCATCCTCCAGGATCAGCCGACTGCGACCGCTGGCGGCCAGGTAGCCGCGCTCGTATTCGAGCATCTCGTGACGCAGATACACCTCGCCAAGCTGAGCCTCGTGTGTCTCGGCGACGGTACCCTCGACCTGTGTGCCGACCACCACCGGCCAGATGGCCGCCACTGCCAGCACCACCACCGCAAGAACCACCCACTTACGCATTGCGCCTCCCTGCGGCCGTGCCGCGCCGTGATCCCCGCCGTCGGCCGGGGCTATTCATCCAGAAATCCCACGTCGCCCAGGCCATGCCGCATCACCTCGGGCGCGTCGCCGGTTAGATCCACCACGCTGGTGGCCTCCAGGGTCCCGGCGCCGCCGTCAATCACCAGATCCACCACCTTGCCCAGGCGCTCCTCGATCTCCCAGGGCTCGCTCAACGGGACTTCATCCCCAGGGAGTTGCAGGGTCGCGGACATCAGCGGCGACCCCAGCTCTTCCAGCAGCGCCGAGACAATCGGGCTCGCCGGCACGCGCATGCCGATCGTACGGCGCTTCGGGTGCTGCAGCCGCCGCGGGACCTCGCGGGTGGCGGGCAGAATGAACGTGTAAGCCCCCGGGGTCAGGGCCTTCATCAGGCGAAAGGCGGTGTTGTCCACCTTCGCGTAGACGCCCAGTTCCGAGAGATCGCGGCACAACAGCGTCAGGTGATGGGTCTCGTCCACCTGACGGATGCGGCGAATGCGATCCGCCCCGGTCTTGTCGCCCGGCAGGCAGGCCAGCGCATAGCAGGCATCCGTCGGCAGGGCGATGACGGCCCCCTCCTGCAGCTGGTCCAGGACCTGCCGTATCAGCCGGGGCTGGGGATTATCGGGGTGGATCGAGATCATGGGACAAGTCGGTGCGGTGATCGGCCGCGCAGTGTAGCGCATCCACCGGCGCGCCCATAAGAACGAGCCCTTAAGGAGACGCTGATTGAATCGCGCCCTCGCGCTCGAGTCGCTTTTGCGTGCGAACAAGGCGCGGTGACTGCCGTGCAGTCACTCTGCACAAGGGAGCCGCAACGCCGTGCGCGCGCAAAAGCGGCCGAGCCCCTGCTTTGAATGGTTTGTGGGGTTGGTGCCCCCTGTTCCCCGATCCTGCGTTGCGCCGCTTGCGGGTAGAACCACTACCCGCTGCTCGACGCGCCTTGTCTCGGAAAACAGGGGGCACCAACGCGAGCGCGCGATTCAATCAGCGTCTCCTTAACGGCATCCGCCCGCCGACATCGTTAGACTGGTGCCCTTACCGAGGAGAATGCCGATGCTGTACATGATCCAGGGCGAGGATGCCCCCGATTCGCTGGATGCGCGCCTGGCCGCGCGCCCGGAACACGTCGCCCGGCTGCAGGCCCTGCGCGACGACGGCCGGCTGATCCTGGCCGGCCCCTGCCCCGCCATCGACAGCAACGACCCGGGCCCGGCCGGCTTCACCGGCAGCCTGATCGTCGCGGAGTTCCCCTCGCTGGAGGCCGCGCGCGAATGGGCCGACGCCGACCCCTACGTGGCGGCCGGCGTGTACACCACGGTCGACGTACGCCCGTTCAAGCAGGTGTTTTGATGAAGCGGCGCATCCTGACTATAGCCCTGAGCGCCCTGGCGCTCGCCGGGCTGCTCGCCGCCTGCGACACGCAGGACCAAGCCACGCCGGAGTTCACCGGTGACGACGTCACCACGGATACCGGGGACGCCGATACCGTCGCCATCGTCAACGGTGAAGCGATCACCCGCGCCGACCTGTTCGCCTACGCCGGCATGGACGAGGATCCCGGCCCGGCCGCGAGCGACGGCACGCTGGAGGAAGTCATCAGCCTTGAGCTACTGCGTCAGGAGGCGGTCGCCCGCGGGCTGGATACCGATGCCGAGACCCGGCGCATCCTGCGCATGGTCGAGACCAACCTGCTGGCTTCGCTGCTGATGGAGCGCATCACCGCAGAGCTCGACATCACCCAGGCGGACCTCGAAGCGGAGTACAACCGCCAGATCGAGCAAATCCGCGGTACCGAATATCGCGCGCGGCACATCCTGGTGGAAGACGTGGAACGCGCCCGCGAACTGCTCGAAGAGCTGGAGGCCGACGCGGACTTTGCCGAACTGGCCGAGGCCCATTCCACCGATCCGGGCTCGGCGGCCCGTGGTGGCGAACTTGGCTGGTTCGCCCCGGAACAAATGGTCCCCGCATTCAGCGAGGCGGCCATGGCGCTGGAACCGGGCGAGACCACCGCGGAACCGGTCGAGAGCCGCTTCGGCTGGCACATCATCCGCCTGGAGGAAACCCGCGATACCCCGGTCCCGGAACTGGAAGACGTGCGCGCGGAGCTGATCGAGATCCTCGAAAGCCGTGCCATCCAGGAGTATCTGGAGGCGCTGCGCGAGGATGCCGACGTCGAGATCCCGACCCGGCCCGCCAACCAGTAAGGCCGGAACGCTGTGTACCCAACGGGTACGCCGCGTCCGTTTCAGTGCCCGTCGTGCCCGGCCCCGTGGCCCATGTCGCGAGCGTCTCCGTCCATATTGTGCCCGCGGGGGTGCCCCTCACCGGCACCCTCGCTCCGCTGCACCCGGGCATGAATCGCCATGGTTTCGCCGTCGGCAAACTCCAGGAGAACCGGGATCCAGTCCCCCGCCGTCAGCGGCTCGTGCAGGCCGATGAACATCAGATGCAGTCCGCCCGGCTCCAGCACCAGGGTCTCCCCAGCCGGGAGTTCCAGGCCGTCGACCTGGCGCATGCGCATCACGCCATCCACATGGGCATGCTCGTGTAGCTCCACCACCTTCGCGATGGGCGCCTCCGCCGCAACGATCCGATAATCCTGATCGCCGCTATTGCGGAGCACGAAGTACCCCCCCGTCATGTCGCCCGGCATCAGACGAATCCACGGCGTCCCCTCCATCTCCAGGCCATCGCGGCACTCGCAGATCTGCGGCGCCTCGGCCAGGACCGGAGCCACAACGCCGCCCGCCAGCAAACCCGCCGCCAAAAGGCCGCCAAGAAACAGCTTGGATCCCTTCATCGCCTTTATCCTCATTTAAGCAAACCGTAATATTGGCACAATAGGGACCGACCGCAACCGCGGGGGTTCCCCCACAAACCGCGATGGTATGATGTGGCCCGCTGCGGGAACCTCCGGCCCGCGGGCTTCTCCAAGCGACGAGCCACACCCGGCTTGCCAGTACCGCGAACACAACCGAGATACCCATGCCGCGCGCCCTCCGCCGAGCCATCCTCCCTGTCCTGATCCTCGCCGTCGCGGTGGTGGGATTCATGATTCTGCGCGCGACCGGGCCCTCGGCCCCGCCGCCGGAGGCCAGCGAACGCACCTGGCCGGTGCAGGGTCTGACCGCCGAGCCCGGCACCCACCGCCCGGGCATCATGCTGAACGGACGCAGCCAGTCCGCCCGCGATGCGCTGCTGCGTGCCGCGGTCGAGGGCGAGATCGAAGACGTGCCGGCGCGCGCAGGACAGCGGGTGGCGTCGGGCGATGCCCTCGTCCGCATCGACCCGCGCGAGGCCCAGCTCCTGCTGGACCAGCGCGAGGCCGAACGCCAGGAACTGGAAGGCGCGGTCGAGAGCGAGGAACTGCGCGCGCGCTTCGACCGCGAGGCCCTGCGCCGCGAACGCGAACTGCTGGCGATCGCCGAGCGCGGCCTGGAACGGGCCCGCGACCTGCGCGGACGCAATCTCGGTTCCGAATCCGACGTCGATGCCGCGCGCGAACGCCTGCAACAGGCCAGCATCACCGTGGACAGCCGCGAGCAGGCCGTGGCCGATGCCCCGATGCGCCGGGCCCAGGCCGAGGCCCGCCTGGCGCGCGCCCGCGCCGCCGAGGCGCAGGCCGCGATCGACCTGGAACGCACCACCATCCGCGCCCCCTTCGACGCCCGCATCGTGGACGTCGAGGTTGCCACTGGCGAACGCGCCCGGCCGGGGGACCCGCTGTTGAGGCTGTACGCCGTGGACGATCTGGAGATTCGTGCCAGCCTCCCTGAGCACCTGGTCGCCCGGGTCGAGGCCCTGCTGCAGGAGGGCACATCCCTCCCCGCGCACGCGACGGTCGGCGGCCACGAGATCGAGACCGAGCTCGCGCGCCTGGAGGGCGAGACCCGCAGCGGCGACTCCGGGATGCGCGGGGTGTTCGAGGTTCGCTCGGGCGGCCAGCGCCTACCGCTGAATCGATTCGTCGAGCTGCGCCTGCAGCTGCCCGAGGAGCCCGACAGCCTGGCCGTTCCGTTCGAGTCCCTGTTCGGGCGCGACCGCGTGTTCCGCGTGGTCGACGGCCGCCTGGAGTCGCTGCAGGTGGACCGTCTGGGTGACTTCATCGACGCGGACGGCAACACCCTCGCCCTGATCCGCAGCGACGCGATCGCCGCTGGCGACACCCTGATCGCCACCCGCCTGCCGAATGCCGTGGATGGCCTGCGGGTCGAGGTTGAAGAACAGGATTCCGGCCGATGAGCGAATCGGAGACCGGCAGCGCGCCGGAATCCGGGCAGCCCATGCCTGGTGGCGGCGCGCAGGAACACGACGGGCCTCCACGCGGCCCGATCCAGCTGTTTCTGGAGCATCGCCTCGCCGCCAACCTGCTGATTGCACTGATGCTGCTGGCCGGGGCCTTCGCCCTGACCAAACTGAACACCCAGTTCTTCCCCAACTTCGAACTCGACTTCGTGACCGTCGAAGTGCCCTGGACGGGGGCCAGCGCGGAGGATGTCGAACGCGCCATCGTCGACCCGCTGGAGCAGGACCTGCGCACCGTCGACGGCCTGCGCAACATGACCTCCACCTCGGCACTGGGCATCGGCGTGGTCACCATGGAGTTCGAGGCCGGGACCGACATGACCCTGGCGCTGGAGCAGGTCAACGACCGTGTGAACCAGCAGCGCAACCTGCCAGAGGCCGCCGAGACCCCGGTGGTCACCCGCATCATCCGCTACGAGCCGGTGGCGCGGTTGCTGCTGACCGGCCCCGAGGACCCGCAGCAACTGCGCATCCTCGCGCGTCAGTTCGAACGCGAACTGCTGGATGCCGGCATCGCGCGCATCGAGTTCACCGGCCTGACCGAGGACGAGATGGCCATCCAGGTGCCATCCGCAACGCTCTACCGCCTGGACATGACGCTCGCGGATATCGGCGAGCAGATCCGCGCCATGGCGCAGGACCTGCCGGCCGGCTCGGTGGGTCGCGACGACACCGCACGCCAGATCCGCAGCCTGGAGCAAGCGCGCGACATCGTCAGCTTCGAGCGCCTGGTACTGCGCGGCGATGGCGAGCTGGGGCGCCTGACCCTGGGCGATATCGCGACCCTGGACCTGCGCCATCGCGACGGGCAGGTACGCGTCCGCGCCAACGGCCAGCGGGCGATCGAGATGCAATTGCTGCGCTCGGAGACCGGCGACTCCCTCGCCGCCGCGCAGGTGCTGGAGGACTGGCTGGCCGAAACCCGCCCCGCCCTGCCGCCCGAGGTTGATCTACAGGTCACCGATGCCTTCTGGGAGCTCCTGTCCGAGCGCATCACGCTGCTGCTGAAAAACGGTCTGGGTGGCCTGTTGCTCGTCCTGGCAATCCTGTTCCTGTTCCTCAACCGCCACATCGCCCTGCGCGTGGCACTGGGCATCCCGATCGCGTTCACCGCCGCCTTCGTGGTGCTGTGGGTGGTCGGCGGCTCGATCAACATGATCTCGCTGTTCGGCTTCATCATGTCGCTGGGGATCATCGTCGACAACGCCATCGTGGTCTCGGAGCACGCCTACAGCCTGCACCAGCGCGGAATGTCGGCCAGCCGTGCCGCGCGCGACGGGGCCCGGCGCATGGTCGGCCCGGTGATCGCCGCCTCGCTCACCACGGTCGCCGCCTTCCTGCCGCTGATGCTGATCGGGGGGATCATCGGCAACATCCTGTTCGACATCCCGCTGGTGGTGATCTGCGTCATTGTCGCCACCTTGCTGATCGCCTTCCTGATCCTGCCTGCACACCTCAAGGGCGTGATGCACCGGCTCAAGCCGCCGCGCCCGGGCAGCCTGCGCGAGCGGTTCGACAACGGCTTCGAGGGCTTCCGCAACGGCGCCTTCCGCCGCGCGGTCACGGTCTCGGTCAATCATTCCGGCACCACTCTTGCCTTGGCCGTCGGCGCTCTGATCCTGGCCATCGGCCTGGCCGCCAGCGGGCGCATCGGCTTCACCTTCTTCCCGTCGCCGGAGGGCACCATCGTCAACGCTGGCGTCAACTTCGTCGCCGGCACCCCGCCGGAGCGGGTGGAGGCCTTCCTGATCCACGTCGAGGAGGCCCTGGCGGAGACCGAACAGGAGCTCGGCGGCGACCTGGTGCGCGCCTCGGTGACTCGGCTTGGGCGCGGGATCGACCCCGGCGACGGCAACGCCCCACGCGGCGACCAGTTCGGCAACATCCAGGTCGAACTGGCATCGCCGGAACAGCGCGAGGTGCGCAACCGCCAATTCATCCAGGCCTGGGAGGAGCGCGTGCGCCAGGCCCCGGGCATCGAGAATTTCAGCATCGACGAGCGCCAGACCGGCCCGCCAGGACGCGATCTGGAGGTCCGCCTGACCGGCGACGACCCGCATGTGCTGAAAAATGCGGCACTGGAACTGGCGGATATCTTCGACGACTTCGCCGGCACCTTCGCCACCAACGACGACACCCCGTTCGGCCGCGAACAGCTGGTGTTCCAGGTCAAGCCGGAGGGCCGCGCCCTGGGCCTGACCACCGAATCGGTCGGTGCCCAGCTGCGCGACGCCTTCGACGGCCACCTCGCCCAGCTCTACCAGGACGGACTGGAGGAGGTCGAGGTGCGCGTGCGCCTGCCGGATCACGAACGCCATTCCAGCGAGAGCCTGGAGCGGCTGAACCTGCGCCTGCCGAGCGGCGAATTCGCCCCGCTGGGCAGCGTGGTCGATCTGCGCTCGCGCCAGGGCTTCGAGACCCTGCGCCATGCCGATACCCGCCTGGCCATCCAGGTCTCCACCGAGGTCGACCGCAGCGTGAACAACGCCGCGCGCATCCGTGCTGCGCTGGAGGACGGCCCGCTGGACGACCTCGCGGCACGCTACGGCATCGAGTATTCCTTCGAGGGGCGTGCAGCCGACCAGGCCGAGACGTTCGCCGACATGCGCACGGGCCTGATCCTGGCGCTGGGGCTGATGTACATCACCCTGGCCTGGGTGTTCGGCTCCTGGGGCTGGCCACTGATCGTGATGGCGATCATCCCGTTCGGCATCCTCGGCGCCCTGCTCGGACACTGGATCCTGAACGTGGAGCTGACCATCCTGTCGCTGTTCGGCCTGTTCGGCCTGACCGGGATCGTGGTCAACAACTCGATCATCCTGGTGAGCTTCTACCAGGGCCTGCGCGAGGCCGGGCTGGCCCTGCAGGAGGCGATCGTCGAGGCCGCCTGCCAGCGCCTGCGCGCGGTGATCCTGACCTCGGTCACCACCATCGCCGGCCTCACCCCGCTGCTGTTCGAACGCTCGGTCCAGGCCCAGTTCCTGATCCCGATGGCGATCTCCATCGTCTTCGGCCTGGCCATCGCCACCGTGCTGGTGCTGTTCGTGATCCCCGCGCTGCTGCGCCTCTACGAAGGCCGCTTCGATCGCGGCGCCACCACCACCCACCACGCCACCGAATAGCCCTCCGCGCCCACCCGTGGCTTTGTACTCCCGCCACGAAGCGCACGAAGAAGGGCCAGGTCAAGGTCAAGGTCAAGGGCGGGTTGCACCACAGAGGGCACGGAAGGCACGGAGAAATCGGATGGCGGGCCAGGGGGCCGAAAAGCTGGGGCGAGAAGAACGGTGAGTGGTCCAGTCAGACCAGTGGCGGGCATTGATGCGCTTCCTTTGGCTCCACGGCATCGGCATCCTGCCCGGTTCGAAACTGTCTTCGCTTTTCTCTGTGTATGCCGTGTCCTCTGTGTATGCCGTGTCCTCTGTGGTGCAATCGCCCTTCGCGTGCCCTTCGTGCGCTTCGTGCGCTTCGTGGTTGATCAAACGAGACCGGCCCGACGGCGTGTACTCAGCCGACGGGCTATACTGGATTCGTATGTTTGAAGGGAGTTACACGTGACTGCATCCCTCGCTCTCGACCAAATGACCACGACCGAAAAGCTCCGCGCCATGGAGGAGCTGTGGGAAGACTTGGCGCGTAATCCGGCGGATGTCCCGGTCCCCAATTGGCATCGCGACGTGCTGGAACAGCGCCAGGCGACCGCCGCCAGCGGTGAGGCCCGATTTCGCCCCTGGGACGACGCCAAGCGACGCCTGCGCAACGGGTAACGGCCTGCCTTGCGCTTGATCGAACTCCTCGACGCGGCGGAAGAGGACCTGGCCCGAGGTGCTGCGTTCTACACCTCCCGGTCACCGGGGCTGGGCGAGTATTTCCTCGATGCCCTCTTTTCCGACATCGACTCCCTGCTCCTGTACGCCGGCGTGCACGAGCAGCATCATGGTTTCCATCGTCTGCTTTCCCGCCGCTTCCCCTTCGCGATCTACTATCGGGTCGATGACGAAATCATCCGCGTCTACGCCATCCTCGATTGCCGCCAGGCCCCGGGTCATCTCGCCACACGCCTGAGCGATCCAGACGAGTAGCTCGAATTTCCACCACGAAGCGCACGAAGATACGAAGAAGGGCCTTCGTGTGTTTCGTGGCGAATCAAACCGCCGCGGCCTGGCGGCGGTCGGCGAGGCGGATGGGAATGGACGCCAGCAGCCCGGCGAGGAACAGGAACAGGCAGAACAGGATGGCGTTCTCGAGGCCCAGCCAGACCTGGAGCAGCCCGATGCCGAGCAGGCCGAAGATCGCCGCGGCCTTGGACGCCAGCCCCCAGAACCCGAACCAGCGCCCGGCCTCGCGCGCCGGAACCATCAGCGCCACCAGCGCACGCCCGGCGGACTGCGCCGAACCGAGGCAAAGCCCGGCCAGGATGCCGACGCCGAGGAACACCATCTGCGCCTCCACCGGTCGTCCCAGCAGCACGCTCAGCCACTGGGCGATGGTCGGCGTGGCGAAGATCGCCAGCACCGCCAATGCCCAAAGCACCAGCGTGATGCGATAGATGCGCACCGGCCCCGCGCGGTCCTGCAGGAACCCGAAGCCCACGGCACCGATCACCGCGGTGATCTGGGTCACCACGAACATCATCACGCGCGTCGGCTCGTCCCACTGGATCACCTGCGCGCCATAGATGAAGGTGAAGGCGATGATGATGTAGATCCCGGCCATCACGAAAAAGATGGACACGAACAGCGCGCGCAGGTCGCGGCGCTCGCCCAGCGTGACCAGCGAGGCCTTCACCCGCTTCCAGCCGAGCCCCAGCTGGACGTTGCGCGCCATGCGCCGACGGGTACCGCGCTCCTTCAGGAACAGGAAGGTCGGCAGCGCCGAGACCAGGAAGAACGCGGCCGCGAACGGCCCGACCCAGCGAATGCGCTCGAAGTTCTCCGCGCTCACCTCGCCCAGAAGCCCCAGGGCAAAGGCGGTCGCCACCAACCCGCCGATATACCCGAGACCCCAGCCCAGCCCCGAGATCCAGCCGAGCTTCTCCGGTGGCCCCAGGTCGGGCAGGAAGCTGGCGATGAAGGACTCGCCGATGGCATAGCCGAAGTTCGAGGCGATGATCAGCGCCATGCCGAAGAACACCAGCCCCGGTTCGACGAAGTACAACAACGCGGTGGTGATGATCGTCAGCACCCACGAGGCGGCGAGGAAACGCTTGCGCGAGGCGGTGGCATCCATGATCGCCCCGGCAAACGGTGCGGCCACGATCACCATCGCGTAGCTGACCGCCAGGGCCACGCTCCACAACAGGTTACCGAGACGATAATCCGGGGCATCGCCGACAATCACCCGCGTAAACAGGTCGCCGAAGATCACCGTGATGATCAACAAGGTGTAGGCCTGATTGGCGAAGTCGAACATCGCCCAGCCGAAGATCTCGCGCCGGGGGGCGGGCGCGTTCTCGGGGTGGCGCCGAATCAGCGGCATGCAGGAATCTCGGGGGTCATGACGGGCCACATGCTAACCCACCTCCTCAGCGCTCGCGGATCACGACGGCATCGCCGTCCGTTTCGACCGCGAAGTGCTCGAGGAAACTGCGGCCCAGACGCGAGCGCGGCAGTGCATCGTCGGGCAACACGATCGCACTGACCCCCGAACGGCGTAGCGCGCCCACCTGCAACTGCTCGATCCGGACGCGCTGCCCATGCTGCGTGCCCCGGACGTCGCGGATGCGCACCGAGCGCCCCTGATCGGCGTCAATCCCGGCCTGCTCGGCATCGGTCTCACGCAGCAACACCGAGTCAGCCTGCGCATCGACGACGACGGTAACGGCCGTACCGTTCACCCCGGCGGTCAGCGCATGCTCGCCGCGCGAATCCCGATGCACCCGCACCTCGACACCTCCCTCCGCCGGCCCGACCGGCCGCGCCGGGGCCGCCCGTTGCTGCACCCGCAGCTCATGCTGTCGGCCGCCGTACTCCACCAGGGCCGCGCCCGGGCGCGTGCGCAGGACCCGCACCCCGCCCGGGCCGGACTCGCCGGTGGAGACCACGGCGCGCTCGTCCCCCACGGACAGCACCGCGCGATCCCCGAACACCGCATGCAAGCGCAGTTCCTCCGCGGCCACAGAGGCCGGCCACCACAGCATTAGCCACACCGCCAGACCGAACACGGCCGGCGAACAGTATCGAGCGAGACGAGTCCAAGTCATGCCGCTGTTATAGCCCCTCCGGCTGAACGAAACCGGAACGCCAGGCGACAACCCCCGCGCCTGCTACCATCAGGGCGTGCATATCCTCCTGGAGTCCCCGTGTCCCGTTCATCCTCGTCCACCGCGTCCAGCCCACCCCCGACCCGGCATATCGCCCTGCGCCATGCCTTTACCGTGACATTGCTGGTAATCGGGCTGTGGCTGATGCACATGAACCTGCGGGTCCTGCCCGAGGCCGGGGTGATGGCGCTGTGGATCGGTGTCACCCTGCTGATCGCCCATGGCGGCTTCCGGCGCCACCGGGTACGGCGCGCGGCCTTCCTGCGCGGCTACCTGGAGCCGACCAGCCAATGGCCTCGGCGCCTGCGGGGCGGGCCGCTGATGGCCCTGCGGCACCTGATCATCGGCGCGCTGCTGGGCGGACTGCTGCTGATCACCCTCGCGCGCATCCCGACCCAGGAGGTCTGGGCCGCCCTGCTGGTCGCCGGCTTCGTGCTGGTGATCAGCGAGGCCCTGTTCGCCCGCCTGCTGCGCGGCCATGCCCATCCGCAGTTCGCACCGGAACTGGTCCGCCGCGGGGCCCTGCGGCTCACGGGCCTGCTGCTGATCGTCGCCCTGCTGGCGCTGGCCCTGCTGGCCCGGTACCCCGACCTGACCGGCGCCTCGCTGAAACAGGCGGTCTGGTTCCTGGTCCACCAGGAGGCCGCGCGCAGCCATCTGCTGGAGGCCGGGTTGCAACTCGCCGCCGCCCAGGACGCCCTGCGCCTGTGGCTGGGCCAGCAATGGTTCCCGCAGGGTGTGGAATCCCTGCCGGCCCTGCTCGGCTGGCTGCTGGTGCTCGCGGAACAGGCCTTCCTGGCCCTCGGCTTCCTGCTCCTGGCCAACGGCCTGCTGCCGCTGCGCCCGACGAACGACACCCTGGGCGACCCGCGCAACGCCCCCGTCATCGAGTAGCGCGGACCCCGCCATGCCGTCGTGCATCCCGCAAGCCCCAACCGGCACCCGGCCATGGCGATGACGGCGGGGTGGCATACGGCCTGGACCTGGCTGGTCCTGACCCTGCTGGCCAGCACCAGCCTTTTGTGGCTGGCCAGCCAGCACGAACCCCGCAGCTGGGAAGAGGCCGCGCCGCTGACCCTGCAACTCGGCGAGCAGCGCTACCAGGTCGATCAAGAACGCCTCACCCGCCTCGAACGCTTCACGCTCGAATGGCTGGAGGCGGGGGACGCCGAGGCCCGGGACCACTGGCAAGGCCGCGTGGATACCAAACTCGATGCCCGTTTCGCGGAACTGCACGACCGCGTCCCCGAGGTCGCGGACTGGTACTACTCGCTGGGCGCCGAATACATGCGCCTGTGGGTGCGCGGGACCCAGTGGCTGGGTGACGCCGAACCGAATGCCCCCGCGCGGATGCTGCGCGAACGCCTGCTGCCCGAGGCGCTGTGGGAGCGCGCCCTGCAGGACCTGGCCACCCGCGTCGAATGGGGTCTGGACGAGCAACAACGCCAGGTCCGCGACGCCTGGCGTCTGGAGCTGGCCGACCGCCTCGCGGACGCGCGCATCCCGAGCCCACCGCCGCGCGCCGGCGGGGGCTCAGCGGCCGAGATCGAACGCGGCCACGCCCTGCACGCGGCGCTGGATATCGACCTGGAGCGCTTCGACCAGCGCACCGGCCTGGCGGCCACGGCCGCCGCCGGCACCGGGCTCGCGACCCCGTTGATCGCGCGCGCCGTGCAGGCCCGGCTGGCCGCCCGCGCCACGCAGGCGGGGCTGGCGCGCAGCCTCGGTCGCGCCGGCCGCGCGGGCGCCCTTGGTGCCGGGGTCTGCGCCTGGAGCGGTCCGTTCTCGCTGGGCTGTGGCATCACCGCTGCCGGGGCCACGATCATCGGCGTGGATTGGCTGCTTCTGCGGCTCGACGAGACCCGCCACCGCGAAGACCTGGAGCAGGCCCTGCACGAGGCCCTGGACGCCCTGCACGCCGAGACCCGCCTGGCCTGGCAGCAGGCCATCGACGCGCGCGTCGAGGCCCGGCACACGGCCAGTCGCGCCGCGGTCGAGAACACCTTCCAGCCCTGGCGCCGACCAGGACCAACGTCGGGGGCTGCGTCCGGAGATGGCCACGGCCCCTCGGGGGCCTCGCCATGACGGGAAAACGAGCACCGTCATCGCGAGGAGCGCAGCGACGTGGCGATCTCCGGGGGTGACCCCGGCGTCGGGCCGAGGCGAAGCGTCGGGGCTGCGTCAGGAGATGGCCACGGTCCCTGCGGGGCCTCGCCATGACAGGGACATTACGACTTGGGGCCTGCAGTTTCTCGGCAGTCGAGCAGTGCTGCGTTACACTCCGCACACCGTTACCTCGCGCCCGCGCCTACTGATGAATACGATTCCCAAGCGCCACAAGACCGTCCCCGTCCGCGTCGGCAACGTCACCGTCGGCGGCGACCACCCAGTGTTGGTGCAATCGATGACCAATACCGACACCGCGGACGCCCTGCGCACCGCCGTGCAGGTGGCGGAACTCGCGCGCGCCGGCTCCGAGGTCGTGCGCATCACGGTGAACTCCGAGGCTGCGGCGAAGGCCGTACCGGAGATCCGCGAACGCCTGGATGCGATGGGACTGGACGTGCCGCTGGTCGGGGACTTCCACTTCAACGGCCACAAGCTGCTGACTCAATACCCGGAGTGCGCGCAGGCGCTGGCCAAGCTGCGCATCAACCCGGGCAACGTCGGGCGCGGCTCGAAGCGCGACAGCCAGTACGCGGCCATGATCGAGACCGCCTGCGAGTACGACAAGCCGGTGCGCATCGGCGTGAACTGGGGCAGCCTCGACCAGGCCCTGCTCGCGCGGATGATGGACGCGAACAACGAGCGCGCCGAACCCCTGTCACCGGAAGCGGTGATGCAGGAGGCCCTGATCACCTCGGCGCTGGAGAGCGCGGCCGAGGCCGAACGTATCGGCCTGCCGCATGACCGCATCATCCTGTCGGCCAAGGTCAGCGGCGTGCAGCCGCTGATCTCGGTCTACCAGGACCTGGCCGCACGCTGCGACTACCCGCTGCATCTGGGGCTTACCGAGGCCGGCATGGGGGCCAAGGGCATCGTCGCCTCGACCGCCGCGCTGTCGGTGTTGCTGCAACAGGGCATCGGCGACACCATCCGTATCTCGCTGACACCGGAGCCCGGCGGCGACCGCACCCGCGAGGTCCTGGTCGCCCAGGAGATCCTGCAGAGTATGGGGCTGCGTAGCTTCCTGCCGTCGGTGGTTGCCTGCCCCGGCTGCGGACGCACGTCCAGCGAATACTTCCAGCACCTGGCGCAGGACATCCAGACCTACATCCGCCACCAGATGCCCACCTGGAAGGAACGCTATCCGGGCGTGGAGGAGATGACCGTCGCGGTGATGGGCTGCGTGGTCAACGGCCCCGGCGAGAGCAAGCACGCCAACATCGGCATCTCCCTGCCCGGCACCGGCGAACAACCGGTCGCCCCGGTCTACGAGGACGGCGAGAAGACCGTTACCCTCAAGGGCGACCACATCGCCGAAGAATTCCAGGCGCGCGTCGAGGCCTACATCGAACGCCGCTACCGCCAGACCGCCTGACGTTCCTGTTAACCACGAGGCACAGAGAACATCAGGGCCTCTGGCGACACATGAACTTGCAGGATGCGTTTCGCTGCGCTCAACGCATCCTGCCCACTGCGTGCCAACGCGGTTCCGCCCGCCATCGCCACGCAGGCTCGACACCACCGCTCCAACCCCTACCGAGTCGATAACGGCCCGATCGAGGCTCGGCTTACTTCTGTTCGAAGCGGTGGATCAGCGCCTTCAGTTCGGCGGCCTCGGCCTGCATCCGCGCACTGGCATCGCGGGCATGGGCAGAGACGGAGCCGGTCTCGGTGGCCACATCGCGAATGGACGTCACGTTGCGGTTGATCTCCTCGGAGACCGCACTTTGCTCTTCGACCGCGGTGGCGATCTGGGTGTTCATCTCGGTGATCTGGCCAACGGCCTCGCGGATGCTGGTCAGTGAATCGCCCGCCGCCTGGGCCTTCTCCACCCCGTCGGCGGCCCGCTCCTGACTGGCACGCATCGCGGACATGGCCTCGCGCGCCCCGGACTGCAGGCTCTCGATCATATTGCGAATGGTCACCGTGGATTCGTCGGTGCGCTGCGACAGGCTGCGCACCTCGTCGGCCACCACGGCGAACCCGCGGCCGTGTTCCCCGGCGCGGGCGGCCTCGATCGCGGCATTCAGCGCCAGCAGGTTGGTCTGCTCGGCGATCTCGCGAATGACGCTCAGGATCTTGTCGATCTCCACGGTGCTCGCCTCCAGCTTGCCGAGCTTCTCGGCCGTGGACTCGACCTCCGCTGCCATGCGGTTGATCACGGAAACCGTATCGTTCACGACATCCTGACCGGCCCCGGTTTCCTTCTCGGCGTTGTTGGCGGCCTCGGCGGCGCGCGCGGAGTTGCTCGCCATCTCCTGGATGGTCGAGGTCATCTCGTTCATCGCCGTGGCGACCTGGTCGATCTCGTTTTGCTGGCGCTCCACGCCGGCGGCCGTCTGGTCCACGCTGCTGGCCATCGAGTGGGCATCGTCACTCACCGCCTCGGCCTTGTCCTCGATGCGGCCCAGCACGGTGCGCAGTTTGGCCTCGCCGAAGCGCTGTACCAGTTCCAGCGAGGCGCTGTCATCGCGCCGTCCGGTGTAGATGGCCTCCATGACCGGGTTGTCGAACTGGGCCTGGGCGCGCTTGACCGCCTGGCGCACCCCGGAGGTAAACACCAGCGACGCCACGCCGCCGACGGCGAAGATCAGCACCAGCAGGGCCGCCTGCACCACAGGCGAAGACGCCGAGAACACGACGGCGAGTGCCAGCAGGACGCCCACGATCCAGGTGCCCGCCAGACGACAGGTCAGGCCGTGATACCAGCGCCGTGCGAAGCTCCGCCCCCGGTTGATCGCGGCATACACCTTCTCGGCGCGTGCCACATGTTCGCGCTCCGGGATCGCCCGCACCGACTCGTAGCCGGTCTTGCGGCCGTGCTCGTAGGCGGGGGTGACAAACGCGTCCACCCAGTAATGATCGCCGTTCTTGCGCCGATTCTTGACGATGCCCATCCAGGCCCCATCGGCCTTCAGGGTCGCCCACATGTTCGCGTAGGCGGCCTCCGGCATGTCCGGGTGGCGCACGATATTGTGTGCAACCCCCTCCAACTCCGCGCAGTCGAAGCCGCTGACCTCGACGAAGTCGTCGTTCGCATAGCGAATGCGGCCTTTTTCGTCCGTGGCCGAGATCAGATCCCCATGCCGATCGAGCGAATAGTCCGTCTGGGTGACGGGAAGATTCTTGCGCATGCCGTACTTCCTTATTCTTGTGTGCCGAACAGGACGTGTCCGGCAATCAAAATTCGCGCGGGCCGTTCGCTGCGACCCACGCCCTCGAGGATGATCCCCGGCGAATATATTCGCTCTTACGGATGTATCGACCCGGATGCCCCGAACTTGAATCGCAGCCCGGCGGCGGCCTACCGGGGCTCGACGGGCCGCGCTGCCGCGGCCAGCACACGCCGAAAGCCCTCGAAGGCAAACGGGGTCAGCTCCAGGTCACGCGAACGCCGGTCGGCGTAGACCAGGCCCAGCACGCGCTCGCCATCGCACAGGCGCGCGACGAGACAGTCGACCCCGCCGGTCAGCTTGCGCACCGCCGAGGGCATCTGCTCATGGATGCGCTTGCGGTCCCACCACTGCGGCGTGTCCTTATCCAGGACCAGCGCCAACGGGCCGAGCGCCGCACGGTTGATCACAAAGTGACTAAACTCCGGCTCGTGCAGCGTGCCGACCAGGTGCTCGGCACGCAGCGTCTCGCCATCCCGGGACAGACGGGCAAAAACCACCCGGTTCAGGCCTACACCGAACTGCATCACCCGCAGCATCCGCCGTACGCGCAGCTCGCGGTTCGGCTCTTTCTCGAGCGCGCCAATCCCCTCTTCCAGCAGGTCGCCCCGCGGCATCAGGGCCAGGCGCGGCCGATGGGGCTCGCGCAGCCAGACCCGCCCGGGTATCTGCGGATCCAGCGGTTCACGATGGTAGACCGCGACATCCGCGTTGAAACGCTCGATCACCGCACTGATCCGGTCCGCGGCCTCCTTGTCAGTCAAACCCATCAACCCGGCCAGCAGCGCGAGGTCGCGGTCACCACGCGCGGTATCCATACCGCGAAAGACCTGCCAGGCCACGGCACTCGCGACCATCACCTCAAAGGCCCGGTGATGTGCCGCATTTACGGCCCGCAGCGTCCCCTGCACCAGTTCCGGCAGCTCCATTTGTTCCGCCATCGCACGCGAGAGATCGTCCGTTGCGTACCCCAGTGCGGTGTAACTGGCCTCGTCCGGAAGCGCATTCAGCTCGAGGATCTCCATCAGCCGGGCCAGGCGCGGCTCGCCCTCCACCAGCAGGGCGAGCAGGCCGAGCTGATTCAGCAGGGCGGCCAGGGCCAGCTCGCCCGGCTCAGTATCGTGGCGCTCGCCTGCGATTTCGGTCGCAATCATTGCCGCCAGCCGCGATTGCGCCGCCATCTCGCGATAAGCCTGCGGCTGGGTAACCACGTCCTCGACGCGCGGCGCCGCAGCCGCCTCCTGATGGACGTTCTGCAACCCCAGCATGGCGATGGCGTCCCCCACCGCGTGCACTTCCTGGCGCAGGCCGCGGCGCGAACGGTTTGCACGCAGGACCAAACGCAGGCTCAGACCGGGGTCGCGTTCGGCGTAACGCGCCAGTTCGCGCAGCGAGCGCTCAACCAGGGCGTCGGGGTCGGCAAACACCGCATCGCTCGCCTCGAGGATCGGCCATTCCACGGCCGCCAGGCGGGCGGCTTCGTCCATGTAGGGCGCGTCCTTGTCCAGGGACATGCTGTACCTCGCGCAGGGGAGTCGTTATGGTTATGCCCGTCACTATAGCAACTGCGGCACTGTGAACCGGTCCGCAGAACCCCTATTCGAGCCCACATCACGGGATCCCATCAGTGAAGCTCATTCTCGGTTTCATCATCGTGCTCGGCGGCGTGTTCGGCGGCTTCGTGCTGCACGGCGGCAACATGCTGGTGATCTGGCAGCCATACGAATACATGATCATCGGCGGCGCGGCCCTGGGGGCCTTCCTGATCGCCAACCCCTTCCGGGTCGTGATCACGGTCCTCAAGTCCCTTCCCCAGCTGCTGAAAGGCGGCGCCAAGTACTCGCGCGAAGACTACCTCGACCTGCTCGCGCTGATGTACAAGTTGTTCACCAAGGCCCGCAAGGAAGGCCTGATGGGCATCGAAGGCGACGTCGAGGAGCCCGAGGAAAGCGCCCTGTTCCAGGCGCATCCCCGGGTACTCAAGGACCATCACGCGGTCGAGTTCATCACCGACTACATGCGCCTGATCATCTCCGGCTCGATGAACCCGCACGAGCTGGACGCCCTGATGGACGTGGACCTGGAGACCCATCACGAGGAATCCGAGCGCCCCAGCCACGCAGTCAACCGCGTGGCGGATGCCCTGCCCGGCTTCGGCATTGTGGCGGCGGTGCTGGGGATCGTGAACACCATGGGTGCGCTCGGCGGCTCGATCGAACAGATAGGCATGAACGTAGCGGCGGCCCTGGTCGGGTCCTTCCTCGGCATCCTGCTGGCCTACGGCTTCGTCGGTCCGACCGCGGCCGCACTGGAGGCGCGATCCCAGGAAGAGGCGAAGTTTCTGCAGTGCATCAAGGCCTGCATCCTCGCCAATGTTCAGGGGTACAGCCCGCAAGTGGCGGTTGAATTCGGCCGCAAGACCATGGAAAGCGAGCTGCGGCCCGGCTTCTCCGAACTCGAGGAGCACGTGAAGGCGGCCTGAGGCCGTCCGGACCGCATCCATGGGCGTCGAGGACAAGACCCAGCCGATCATCGTCAAGAAGAAGGTGGTCAAGGCCGCTCACCACGGCGGTTCGTGGAAGGTGGCCTTTGCCGATTTCGCCACCGCGATGATGGCCTTCTTCCTGCTCCTGTGGCTGCTCGCCGCGATGGAGGCCGAAGATCTTGCCGGTTTATCCGAGTACTTTCAGAACCCGTCAGCCTTCGAAGGCCTTGCACCCGTCCCCGGACAGGCGCCCGGGGACGGCACAGGAGTGGACCCGTCGATTATCGATTTCGAGGGCCTGCCAGAACTGATGGAAGACCCGGAATCCGTCGCTCCCCCCAGTGGCATCGACGATGAAACCCTGGACGACCTGGCCGAGGCGCGCGACCGTGAGGCCCTCGAGACACTGCAAAGGGCCCTGGAGGAAGCGGTCGAACAAAGCCAGGCGCTGGAGCCCTTCAAGGACCAGTTGCTGCTGGACATCACCCCCGACGGTCTGCGTATCCAGATCATCGATCGCGAGAACCGCCCGATGTTCGACAGCGCCAGCGCACGGCCCCTCGAGCACGCCGACGCGATCCTGCGTGAACTGGCCAGCCTGATTAACAAGGTCCCCAACCGCGTCTCGATCACCGGACACACTGACGCGCGCCCGCTGCTGCGCCCGGATTACACCAACTGGGAACTCTCGGCTGATCGCGCGAACGCGGCCCGCCGGGCGCTGGTCGCCGGCGGCACCTATCCCGACCAGATCGCACGGGTCGTCGGGCTGGCCGCCAGCGTACCGTTCAACCGCGAAAATCCGGAGGACGCGATCAACCGTCGCATCTCGATCATCGTCCTTAACAAGGAGGCTGAGGAAGCGATGCGCGAAAGCCTCGAAAGCGAGGGCGTCCCGGCCGACAGCCTGGGGCCGGCAGACGACGACACCGACACGCCCGCCACACAACCGAACGAGCCCAACGGAAATGACCCAGCACCGTGACATCCCGCTGAACCTGATCACCGGTTTTCTTGGCGTCGGCAAGACCACCGCCATCCGTCACCTGCTCGCGCAGCGCCCGGAAGGCGAGCACTGGGCTGTGCTGGTCAACGAGTTCGGCGAGATCGGCGTGGATGGCGGGCTGCTGGCGGATACCGGCGTGGCCCTGGAGGAGATCCCCGGCGGCTGCCTGTGCTGCGTCTCGGCGCAGATGTTCACCGTCGGCCTGAACCGGCTGATCCGCAGCCAGAAACCCGACCGCATCCTGATCGAGCCGACCGGTCTCGGGCACCCGGCGCAGATCATCCGCACCCTGACCGAACCGCCCTATGCCGGCGTCCTCGATCTGCGCGCCACCGTGACGCTGATGGACGCACGCCACCTGGCCTCGCCCCGCCATCGCGAGCACCCGACCTGGCAGGACCAGATCGCCCTGGCCGATGTACTCCTGGCCAACAAGGCCGACCTCTACAGCGAGGATGACCGCGAGACGCTGCATGCCTACGTCGCCGCGATGCCCTCGCCGCGCCCCCTGGTTGTCGAGACGACTCAGGCCCGCATCGAGCGCGAATGGCTGGACCGGCCCCGGCTGGAGCGCGGCGGTGCCCTGTTCCCCGAGGCCCGCGCCTTCCTCGACGCCGCGACTGAATCCGCGGACCCCGGGCATGATCATGCCCACGCCCACGCTCATGGACATGACCACGATCACCCTGCTCCCGCGACGGACGAATGGGTCACCATCGACACCCGCGGCGACGGCTACATCGGTCGCAGCTGGCTGATGCCCGAGGGGCAGGTCGTCGACCACGCAACGCTCGCAGGCCTGGTCGACGGCTTTACCGGCGACCGCTTGAAAGGACTGGTGGCAACTGACCAAGGCTGGCACCGCATCAACCGCGTGGACGGCCACGGTGGGCTGGAGCCAATGGCCGCCCCCAACACGCCGCTGCGCCCCCGCATCGAGGCCATCCTGCCGGAATCCGATACCGCCGCCCTGGACGCCCTCGCCAAGGCATTCGAAGCCGCACACACCCCGAACACCTAACCCACCACCCGGTGCCAATCGACGCCTCGTAGGATGCGTTGAGCGAAGCGAAACGCATCAGAACGCACGCTACAGCAAAAGACGCCACCCCGAACGATGCGTTTCGCTTCGCTCAACACATCCTACAAGACCGACCAGGGCTGACGCCGCATCAACCGTGGGCGGCCACGACGGGCTCGAGCCGATGGACGCCCCTGACACGCCACGGCGCCCCCGCATCGAGGCCATCCTGTCGCAATCCGATACCACCGCCCTGGACGCCCTCGCCAAGGCATTCGAAGCCGCACACACCCCGAACACCTGACCCAGCACCCGGCGCCAATCGACGCCTCGTAGGATGCGTTGAGCCCCGCGAAACGCATCAGGACGCACGCTACAGGGAAAGACGCCACGCCGACCGATGTGTTTCGCTTCGCTTCGCTCGACGCAGCCTAGATGTCAGGCGACGCGAGCCAGGCGGGATCGAGGAAAAACAAGAGGGTAATCACCGCCCCGATCAGGGTGACGGCATGCCGATAGCCGGCCTCCGGCACGCGGCGCACCAGGGCGATACCGAGCCGCGCGCCCAGGATCGCACCGGCCCCGACAGCCAGCAGCCCGGTCGCCACCACCTGCCCGCCCGCGATGTAGACCCCCACCGCCATCAGGGTCAGCACCGAGGAGAGCAGGTTCTTCACCGCATTGGCCCGCGCGAGATCCGTGATCCCCTGGCCACGCAGGATGGCCAGCAGCAGGATGCCGACGCCACCGTTGAAATAGCCGCCGTAAGCGCAGCCCAGCCCGGCCCCCAATACCCGCAGCGGCCCCGAATGCGTCCGCGCGGCCTGATGCTGTAACCAAGGGCCGAGGGCAAACAGCACCGTGGCCAGCAGCAACAGCCAGGGGATCAGCGCGCGGAACCGGGCATCCCCGGTCAGCAGCAGCACGGAGGCCCCCAGGGCCCCGCCCAGCACCCCCGCCAGCAGCAGGCCCCAGACCAGCCCTCGGCCCAGCTCCTGCCACGCCCCGCGTAACTGCCGCCGATCCGCCAGCACGCTGGCCAGATAACCGGGCAGCAGGGCCGCGGTCCCCGTGGCATTCGCGGCCACCGGCGGCACGCCAACGCTCATCAGCGCCGGCAGGGTCAGGAAACTGCCGCCACCGGCCACCGCATTCAGCAGGCCGGCGAAGAACCCGGCGGCGAGGAGCAGCAACGCAACGCCGGAGGGCGCAAAGTCCATGCCGCGCGGTATCCCGGCTCAGACGACCTTGCGGTCACTGAACTCGGCGCGATAGAACCACTCGTTGCCCGGCAAGGAATTGGGGTTGGGAAACACGATGAAGCCCGGCTCCGGGGCACGCACCTCGGTGCCGTCGGCACGCGTACCGATCAGCTCGCCGGCCGCCAGCGGATCGAAGCTCTTCCACTCCCGCGCAAAGCGGTCATCCGGGTGGTCGCGGTCGATCACCTCGACCAGACGCAGCACCTCCGGACTGGCCTGGCCCGCGGTGGCCGGGGCCTCCAGCATGTCCAGATGCGCGAGGGTGTTGCGGATCGCGTTGTACGCCACCTCCGGCGCCTGCGGGTCGTCATGCTGGCCGCATTCCAGGGTCACGCCGTAGCCGCCCTGCGAGCGCATGTACTCGGTGGTGCCGATGCCGTAGCTCGGGTCGGTACTGAGCATCTGCGCGCGCTGGCTGGCGTTCGGGTTCTTCATCCGGCGCGCGACCCCGCGGGCGTAGGTATCCAGCCAGCCCTCGACCATGCGCTGCGGCCCCAGGCAGGCCGCCAGCGCCTGTTCCTCGGCCGCGTGCGTGAAGCCTTCCAGCTCGCCGTCGTTGTCGCGCGGGCCGAGCATGATGAACGGCTGCCCACCGGTGTGGAACGAGTGCAGATCCAGCAGCACATCATGCGCCGCCAGCAGCGGGCACAGCACGTTGGCGATGCGGTCCTCGAAGTCCTGCGGCTCGTCGGTCACGCGCAGATTGCGGTTCAGGTTGCGCTCGCCCATGCGGCTTTCCAGCTGATAGGCCAGCGGGTTGGTGCGCGGCACCAGCGTCAGTTGTCCGCGCAGCAAACGCCGCTGCCCCGACTCCAGCTCCGCGTGCAGGCGTTCGGTGGCCTGGGTGCCACAGGTCTCGTTGCCGTGCACCGCCCCCAGCACGATCAGACGCGGCCCCGGCTCCAGGCCGTGAAAGGTGATCGAACGCAAGGCAGTGGGACGGGACGGATCGGACATCGGGGCAGCTCCGGGCAAGAGACGGGCCTAAAGGCTACCGGAGCGGCCCAGGGGATGCCATGTGGGCATGCCTGACGACACTGACCCAGCGGGGCCCCTCAGGGTGTCGGCAGGCCGGCATGCTTCGTCATCCAGGCATCCAGCGCCTCGATCTCCAGCGGCCGGCTGTAGAGATACCCCTGACCCAGGGCACAGCCGCGCTCCTGCAGGAAGGCCGCCTGCTCCGCCGTCTCCACGCCTTCGGCGATCACCTGCATATTCAGGTTGCGGCCCATCGCGATGATGGTGGCGGCGATCTCGCGGTCGGCGCTCTCGCTGGCAACACCATCCACGAAACTGCGGTCGATCTTCAGGACATCCAGCGGATAGGTCCTCAAGGCCGCCAGCGAGGAATACCCGGTCCCGAAGTCGTCGATGGCCAGCTTCACCCCCAGCGCCTTCAGCGCCACCAACCGTGCAATCGCCTGATCGCCCTGCTGCATGATCGCGGTCTCGGTGATCTCCAGCTCCAGCTGGGCGGCCGGGAAGCCGGTCAGCGCCAGGATCTCCGCCACGCGATTGACGAAGTCGCTGCGCTGCAGCTGCACCGGGGACAGATTGACCGCCAGACCGAAATCTCCGGCGCCGCGGTCCAGCAATCGGCGCCCGGCGTCGCAGGCCTCGCGCAATACCCACTCGCCCAGCGCAACGATCAACCCGGTGTCCTCGGCGATCGGGATAAAGCGATCCGGCGGGATCATCTCCCCCTGTGCCGGCTGCCAGCGCAGCAGCGCCTCCATGCCGAAGGGTTGCCCGTCCTCCAGCCGCACCTGTGGCTGGAAATGCAGCCGCAACTCGCCGTTGTCGTCCTGCAGGGCCTGGCGCAGTCGGTTCTCCAGCTCCAGGCGCTCGTCGGCCGCGCGTGTCAGGGCCTGGGTATAGACACTCCAGGTCTGGCGCCCGGATGCCTTGGCCTGGTACATCGCCGCATCCGCGTGCTGGATCAGCGCGGTCACGGTGTCGCCATGATCCGGGTAGAGACTGATGCCGATGCTGCCATTCAGATAGACCGAACGCCCGTCCTCCAGCGTAAAGGGGCGCTCGAAGCTTGCCAGCAAACTGCGGGCGCAGCGCGCGATCTCGTCGTCGCTGTCCGGGTTCTCCGCCACAATCAGGAATTCATCGCCGCCCAGCCGACCCAGCACATGGGTTGGCCCCAGCACCCCGCGCAGACGCCGCGCGACCTCCACCAGCACCTGATCGCCCGCCGGGTGCCCCATGGAATCGTTCACGTTCTTGAACCGGTCCAGATCGAGATTCAGCACCGCAATCCGGTACCCATGCATGCGGGCACGCTCCAGCGCCTGCCCCAGCATCACCTGCAGCTGACTGCGATTGGGCAGATCGGTCAGGGCATCGTGTTGCGCCAGGTACTGCAGTTCATCCTCCGACCGGCGCAGCTCCGACATGTCGGTCAGTACGCCGGCGTAATGCAGGGCCTGGCCCTGCTCGTCATAGACGGTATTGAGGCTGAGCCACTGCGGGGCCACCTCGCCATTGCGCCGCCGGTTCCAGATCTCGCCCTGCCAGTGTCCCTCTCGCTGGAGCCCGCCCCACATGCGCTTGAAGAAATCGGCATCGTGTCGCCCGGACTGCAGGAAACTCGGGTTGCGACCCATCGCCTCGGCCTCGGAAAAACCGGTGATGTCGACGAAGGCCGGATTCACCGCGACGATCCGCGGGGTCAGGTCGGTGATGATGATGCCGTCCCGGGTACTCTCGAATACCGCCGCCATGCGCCGCAGGCCCAGCAAGGCCTGGCGCCGTTCCAGCGCCGCCCCCAGACTGGAGGCGACGATGCGCGCCAGGCTCTGGTCCGCCTCGGTCCAGCGCTGCGCGCGCCGCACCCGGTCGAGCGCGAGGAACCCGCGGTACTCGCCCTCCACGTACAGGGGTACCAGCAGCACAGCCTGGCTTTGCGAGGCCTCCAGGATCGCGCGTTCCTCATCCGGCAGCTCGCGGGTCAGCACATCGACCGCACCGCCGCCCTGCAGGATCTCGTGCCAGCGCGGCAGGACCGATTCCAGGCTCAGGTTGCGCAGCGGCGGCGGGCGAATCATCTCCTCGGTATCCGAACGCACCCAGTAGTAGCGGTGGATATCCAGGGCCTCGCGCACCGCGTGGTCCAGCTCGGCCACCAGCACATAAGCACGGTCGGCGCCAGCCTCCTGCCCCAGTTCGGCCAGCAGCCGGTGGATCACGCTGGCGGGGTTGTCCTCGCGCAACAGTTCCACGGTCAGCTCGGCGGCGGTCCGCAGCGCGCGCTCGCGCTCGCCGAGTGCCTGCGAGACGCGCAGCTTCTGCGCCGCCAGCCCCGCGATCTGGGTGAACTCGTCGATCAGCACCCGTTCGCCAGGGTAGGGTCCGCGTGACGCGCCGAGATAAATACCCAGGGTGCCCAGCACGCCACCGTCGGCATCCCGGAAGGGGAACGACCAGCAGGCGCCAAAGCCCGCCCCACGCACGAGATCGCAGAACCCGGCCCAGTTCGGGTGCGTCCCGCAGTCCTCGATGATCATCGGCTCGCCACTCCAGGCGGCCTCGCCGCAGGAGGCCATCCCCTGGGCAGCGCGGATCCGGCGGGTGGCACTGCGCAGCGGGTCCGGCAGCCGCGGAGCCGCCACGCCGTAGAGTTCCTGACTGTCGGCATCCAGCAGCATGATGCAGCCGTGCAGGTCAGGCGCCAGCGATTCCAGGCCCTTGACCACATCCTCCAGCAGGCGTGGATCGCGCTCCCCCGTGGCCAGGCGTGCCAGTACGTTCCCGCGCACCTCCTGAACGCGCTGGTCCAGCACCCGCCGGGTCACGTCCACCAGACTGCCGGACAGGCCCGTGGCCCGGCCCGCGGCATCCAGATTGACCTGGCCGCGCAGCTCCAGCCAGCACAGCGAGCCATCGGCCGCGCGCAGACGAATCTCGGCCCCCAGCCGGCCGTCGTCGGCCTCCGCGGCGCGCGTCAGCAGTCGCGCCGCCACACCGCGATCCTCCAGCGGCATGAACGACAGCATCTCCTCGCCGATCGACAATTCCACCGAATGGCCGGTGATGGCCGTCCAGGCCGGATTGAGGAAACGCCAGCAACCGGCGGCATCGGTCTCGAAGACGATATCGCCGGCGCGTTCGATCACCTCGCGGTAGCGCCTTTCGGACGCCGCCAGCGCCGCACGTTCCCGGCGCAGCCGCACGCGGGCATACACCTGGTCCAGCAGCATCGGCAGGGTCTTCAGATAGCCCTCGTGCTTGACCGTGTAATCCTCCACGCCCATACGCAGGGCACGCGCGGCGAGGTCCTCGGTGCCTTGCCCGGTCACCAGGATGGTCGGCAGGTCCAGTCCGCGGTCCTCGCGCACCAGGCGCGCCAGTTCGAGGCCGTCGATTCCGGGCAACCGGTAGTCCACCAACAACAAGTCAAAGTCCAGCTCCCCGGCGGCACTTTCCGGTAGCGCCGCCAGGGCCCCCTCGGCGGTGTGCACCGTCGCCAGCTGCACATGTGGGGCCGTGCGCGCCAGTTCGCGACAGGTCAGGCCGACATCGAATTCGCTGTGCTCGACATACAGCACCCGCAGCGGCTCACGCGCCTCGATCACCCGCAGCTCGCGCCGGGCGCAAGCATCCACCACCCGCCCCGGAAGGCGCTCCAGGTAGCCATCGGCCTTGGTCAGATAGTCATCGGCACCCGCGCGAAACGCCGCCACCACGGTTTCCTGTTCGCCGTGCCCGGTGAGCACCAGCACGGCCTCGCCGCGTCCCGCGGCGTGCAGCTCGCTGATCAAGTCGAGACCGCTGCCATCCGGCAGGCGCAGATCCACTACCACACAGTCGAAGCCATCCGCCCCGGTCAGCGCCGCGCGCGCCTCGGCCAGAGACCCCGCCGGGGACACGGCCGCGCCCGGAACCTGGCGTTCCAGGACGCGGCGCTGCAGATCGGCATCTGCCGAGTGATCTTCTACGAGCAGGATTCGCATGGGGTCTCGGGTTGCAAGGGGGCCGCGGCTTCAGACCGGCGGGTGGTTAAGCAGGCACCAGTAGAGCTCGACCTGCTCGGCGACCTGCACGAACTGGGCGAAATCCACCGGTTTGACAATGTAGGAGTTGGCGCCGCAGTCATAGGCAGTGGCGATGTCACGGTCCTCGCTGGAGGAGGTCAGCATCACCACCGGAATGCGCCGGAAGCGTTCGTGCGCACGGATACGCCGAAGCACCTCCAGTCCGTCCACCTTGGGCAGCTTGATATCCAGCAGGATCACCGCCGGCGGCGCGAGTTCGCCGCGCTCCCAGCGATCGAGAAACTCCAGCGCCTCCACCCCATCGCGCGCGGTCTCCAGCGGGTTGGAGAGGTTTCTCCGCTTGAAGGCGCGCTGCATCAGATCGATATCCACCGGGTTGTCCTCCACCACCAGGATGGAGGGCTGACGTCCGGCGTGGCTCATCGCGGGAACTCCACGTGGAAGGCGGCCCCCTCGCCCGGCGTGCCGTCGGCGCGGATCTCGCCGCGCAGCCGGTGGACTGCACGGCGCACCAGGGCCAGGCCGACGCCGGTCCCCGGATAGGCCTCGGCACGGTTCAGGCGCTGGAAGATATCGAAGATACGATCCCGAAACGCCATGTCAAAACCGATCCCGTTATCCCGCACCGTGATCCCGAGTGTAGCGCTGCGGGATTCGGCCTGCACCGTTACCTGCGGGGCCTCGCGCTCGGCACTGAACTTGAACGCGTTCTCCAGCAGGTTGCGCAGGATCAGGGCGACGCCATCCGGGTCGCTGACAAAGCAGAGATCGGGGTCGATCTCGATACTCACCTCGGCGCGCTCACGCAGTCCCGGATCCACCGACTCCAGCACCTCCTCCACCAGCGCGCGCACGCGGACGGTGCGCTCCTCCAGCGGCCGACGCTCCATGCGCGAGTAGGCCAGAAGATCCGAAATCAGTTCGTTCATCTGCGCCACGCCATTGCGGATATTGCTGAGGAAGACGCGACCCTCACCCTCCAGCTGCTCGCCGTAGTCCGCCTCCAGCAACTGGCTGTAGCCCTCGATTCCGCGCAGGGGTGCCTTCAGGTCGTGGGAGACGGCATAGGAAAACGATTCCAGTTCCTGGTTAAGCGCCTGCAGGGCCGCCGTGCGTTCCGCCACCCGCTGTTCGAGCGTGGCATTCAGATTGCGCAGTTCCAGTTCGTTGCGCTTGAGCTCGGTCACCTCCAGCACCGTGCCCTGTACGTAATGCAGGCCGTCGGCGCGCTCGATCGGCGCCTCCATGGTGAGACTGAACCAGGCCTCCTCGCGCGCCTCGGGCCGGGCCTTCAGGAGCAACCGCTGGGGCCCGGGCCGGCCGCCGGCGATCAGGGTCTCCATCGCCGCGGAGAAGCTCGCCCCGTCCGCGGACTCGAGGTCGAAGAAATTGCGGGCAAACGACTCCAGCGTCGGCTTGCCGTAGTGGGAATCACAGCCCAGCAGCGCATACAACCGATCGGACCACCACAACTCGCGGTTATCCAGCAGGTACTCCCAGCTGCCCAGGCCGGCGTGGCGCTCGGCCTGGCTCAGGCGATCCACCTGGCGTGCCAGGGCGGCCTCCGCCTGCTTGCGCGCCTCGATATTGCGCAGCGTCACCAGCAGCAGCTTCTCTCCGGCGATCTCGGTGACCTGCAGGTTGGCCTCCACCCAGAACCCGTGGCCGTCACGGTGCCGGGCGCGCCATTCGAACACCAGCTGTTCGCCACGCCGGGCGCGCTCCATCAGGGCCTTCTGGCGCTGAACGTCGAATCCGGTCTCGTCCGCGCTAAGATCGGCCACGTTGCAGGCCAGCAACTCGGCACGGCTGTAGCCGTACATCTTCTCGGCCGCAGCGTTGATCCCGATCAGGGCCTCGGTATCCAGGTCTTGCAGCAGGATCGCCTCCTGCACGTTGTCGAAGATCGCACGGAAGCGGGTCTCGGAATCACGCAGGTCCTGCTCGGCGCGCCGGCGTTCGGTCACGTCCACCAGCAGGCCATTGATACGGATCACCTGTCCGGACTCGTCACGGGTCAGCCAGGTCCGGTCTTCCAGCCAGACCCAGCCGCCCGGTCCGTCCCGCAGGCGATACAACTGGGTGTAACGGTCCGGGCCGCGCTCGATGTGCGCGGCGACCTCGGTCACGATGCGGTCGATATCATCGGGGTGGATCAGGTCGGCATAGTGCACCTCGCCGCGCAGCAGGGCATCGCGGGCGATGCCCCAGCGCTCGATATTCGGGGAGACAAAGGTGACCGGCCAGCCGGGGGTGGTAGCCCACTCGATGGCAACCACCGGGGAACGTTCAACAATCCCGGTAAGCCGGCGCGCCTCGCGCGAGGCGCGGTCACGGGCCTTGAGGGGAAAATACACCAGCAGGAACAGGAGGATGGCCGTAACCACCACGTAGCCCCAGCCCTTGAGGGTCTGCAACTGCCCCAGCAGCTCCAGATCGTCGACCATCAGCAGCAGGGCCCGGTCGGACAGGGCGATCCAGAGCAGCCCGACAACCAGATACAGCACGGCGACGAGTAACGCGGTGCGCCCCGCGCTGGGTCTCCAGCTTCCCTTGTTGTCTCCCGCCATGCCATTCCTCCGACCGCCATGGAGACGCGGCCGGCATTCCCTGCCCGCCAGCTGTCCTGTCTCGAGCATCGACCACCCGTGGCCCAAGCGCAACCCAGGTCTGGCGGGGCCGGATTGCGGGCTTCGGAGCGCGGTTCGAAAATGGTATTCTTCGCCGCTCCCGCAAGCGGACGCAGCGATGTTCAAGCAACTCGAAGGCGAGCCCCGTGGCGAGCGCCACCCGACCCCAGCGGTCCTGGATCGCCTGAAGCTCAATGCCGGCGGGCTGATCCCCGCCATTGCCCAGCAGCACGACACCGGCGAGGTCCTGATGCTGGCGTGGATGAACCGCGAGGCCCTGGACGAGACCCTGGCGACGGGACGCGTCTGCTACTACTCGCGCTCGCGCCAGGCGTTGTGGCGCAAGGGCGAGCAGTCCGGGCAGGTGCAGCAGCTGCATTCGCTGCACCTGGACTGCGACGGCGACACCCTGCTGCTGAAGGTCGACCAGACCGGCCCCGCCTGCCACACGGGGCGGCGCAGCTGCTTCTACCTGCAGGTCGGACAGGACACCGTCGTGGTGACCAGCGATCCCGAGATCGCCCCCGAGACGCTGTACGGCAAGGACACCGGGCAATGAGCGCGGCCCGGACCCTCAGACTGCACAACACCCTGGGCGGGCGCGACGAGCCGTTCGTGCCCCAGGACCCGGAGCGGGTGACGCTCTACGTCTGCGGCCCCACCGTGTACAACCGCGTGCACATCGGCAACGGCCGGCCGGTGGTCGTGTTCGACGTGCTGTTCCGCGTGTTGCGCGAGCTCTACGGCCCGGATCACGTGGTCTACGCCCGCAACATCACCGACGTCGACGACAAGATCAACAAGGCCGCCGCCGACAACGGCGAGCCCATCGCCGCGCTGACCGAACGCTTCACCCGGGCCTTCCACGAGGACATCGCCGAACTCGGCACGCTCAAGCCGACCCTCGAGCCGCGCGCGACCGAACACATCCAGCCGATGATCGAGCTGATCGAACGCCTGATCGAACGCGGCCATGCCTACGTGGCCGACGACCACGTGCTGTTCGACGTGACCTCCTACCCGGACTACGGCGCCCTGTCCGGGCGCTCGCTGGCGGACATGCAGGCCGGCGCCCGGGTCGAGGTCGCCGACTACAAGCGCCACCCCGGCGACTTCGTGCTGTGGAAGCCGGCCGCGGCGGGCGAGCCCGGCTGGGAGAGCCCCTGGGGCACGGGCCGCCCCGGCTGGCACCTGGAGTGCACAGCGATGATCCGCAGCCACCTGGGCCCGATGATCGACATCCACGGCGGCGGCCACGACCTGGTCTTCCCGCACCACGAAAACGAGATCGCCCAGGGCTGCGCGGCCGAAGGCTGCCACGAGCACGGTACCCACTACGCCCGTTACTGGGTACACAACGGGCACCTGACCATCGACGGCGAGAAGATGTCCAAGTCGCTGGGCAATTTTCAGCTGCTGCACGACCTGCTGCAGCACTACCCCGGCGAGGTCCTGCGCCTGGCGCTGCTGTCACGCCACTACCGCGCCCCGCTGAACTTCTCGGAAGAGACCCTGACCCAGTCGCGCAACAGCCTGAATGGCCTGTACCGCGTACTGCGCGACGTGGCCGATATCAAGGCCGACGACATTGCTGCCTCCGACACGGCAGTGTTCACGGCGTTGCTGGACGACCTGAACACCCCCGCCGCGATCACCGCGCTGCACCGCATGACCGACGCCCTGGCAACAGCATCCGACGATGCCGAACGGGCCCGCCGCAAGGGTGAACTGCTGGCGGGCGCCGCCCTGCTGGGTCTGCTGCAACAGGACCCAGCCGCGTGGTTTCAGGGCGACGCCGGGGACGATGACCTGGCCGCCTGGGTGGAGGAGCGCATCGCCGCACGCAAGGCCGCGCGCCAGGACCGCGACTTCGCCAAGGCGGATGCCATCCGCGACGAACTCGTGGCGCGCGGCATCGAGCTGGAAGACACGCCGGATGGCACGCGCTGGCAGCGAGCCACCTGAAGCCGATGCATCTGCGCCCCTGGCTCATGCGATTGACGCTGGTTCTGGGCCTGCTCCTGCCGGCCGGCGCGCTCGCCCACCCGCATGCGTGGATCGACCTGCGCATGGGGCTGGTCTTCGACGATGCCGGCAACCTGGCGAGCATGGAGCAATCCTGGCGCATCGACCCGACCTACAGCCACATGCTGCTGGAAGACCTGACCCGGGACCTCGACGGTGCCACCGGCATCGATGCGGCGCTGGAACACGCCGCCGAACGCATGCTCGGAAACCTGGCTGCCTATGACTACTTCACCGAACTGAACCTGGGCGACGAGCGCCTGGACGTGCCGCAGGCTCGCAACGCGCGTCTGACCCTGGAGGACCGGCGCCTGCACCTGCGTTTCGAGCTGCCGCTGGACGAACACGACATCACCGCCGGTGACGCCTTCACCTACCGCGTCTTCGATCCGGAATACTGGATCGAGATCCGGCACGACCCGGACGACATCGTCTTCGTGGAGAATCGGCCCGGTTGCGAGGTCGCCGTCACCGAGCCCCGACCGGACCCGCAGCTGATCCGCTACGCCGCCACCCTGGAACGTTCGGACCGCAGCCCGGTCAACGACCTGGGCCGTCACTTCGCGGAAACCGCCACGCTGGAATGCGACTGAGCCCGGTGCTGCCGCGCGATCGGACGCCACGCACACCACACCGCAGACTGAGTGTTATACAGTAACGCCATGCGCACCGACCAAGACCTGTTCCGCCGCCCTTCCCTCAACCTGCTACTTCTGTTGCTGGCCCTGCTGTTTGGCGGCTCCGGACTCGTGCAGGCCGAGACCGGCCACCCGCTGGGCGCCCCCACCGGGGCGCCCGCCAGCGGCAATCAGGCGCCAACCCCACTGGTTGAGCCCCCGGGCCACCTGGAACGCCTGACCGGCTGGATGCTGCAGACCCAGCGGCAGTTGCACCGCAGCCTGACCGAGGGCCTGCACGCCCTGCGCGACGGTCCTACCGCACAAACCGCCGGGGCGCTCATCCTGGTCAGCCTGCTCTACGGGATCTTCCACGCCGCCGGCCCCGGCCACGGCAAGGCGGTGATCAGCGCCTACCTGCTGACCCAGCCGCAGAACCTGCGGCGCGGGATCCTGCTATCCACCGCCTCCGCGCTGGCGCAGGGCGTCACCGCCATCGCCCTGGTCGGTGTGTTGATCGGCCTGTTCGGCTGGCTGGCGCGCGACACCCTGGGTCAGGTACGCACCCTGGAGATCGCCAGCTTCGCCCTGGTCGCGCTGCTCGGGCTGTGGCTGATGGTTCGTGCCCTGCGCCATGCCTGGCGGCTGCATCGCGCCCACCGCGCTCAAGCCCACGATCACGATCATGCGCACGAACACGACGCGCACTGCGGCTGCGGCACCCCGCACCACGTGGATCCCAACCAGCGTGGTACCTGGTGGGGCACGGTGCTGGCCGTCGGCATTCGACCCTGTTCCGGCGCGGTGCTGATCATGGCGGTCTCCACCGCCCTGGGCCTGGCCTGGGCTGGCGTGGCCGCCGTGCTGGCGATGTCACTGGGCACGGCGGCGACGGTCTCGGTGCTGGCGACCCTCGCCGTCTCCGCGCGTGACTGGACCCGTCGCTGGCTGGGCCCGACGCGCATGGGCCGGCTCACCTACATTGGGCCGTCCCTGGGCCTGGCCGGAGGCGGCGTAATCGCCCTGATCGGTCTCAGCCTGGTCCTCGGCGCCATCGCCTACCAGCCCGTTGCCCACCCGCTGGGGATTCGCTAGGTTTAATCCCTCGACAGGTTGTCCACGGGGCCCCGCTTGCCCCGGATGGACACCTCCTCTAACGTCCGGGTCATCGGACCCTAGCGCGCGAGGCCCTCATGTCGTCGACCACCATCACCCCGGAACAGGCCCCCACCCTGCCGGCGCTATTCCGCACTCGGGTCTCCATGAGTCGGGATGCCCCGGCCTATCGCCACTTCAGCGCCGACGACCAGACCTGGAAGCAGACCACCTGGGGCGAAATGGCCGCGATGGTGGATCGCTGGCAGGCTGCGCTGGCGCGCGAAGGTTTCAAGCCCGGGGAACGCGTTGCGCTGATGCTCGGCAACTCGCGCGAGTGGGTCGCCCTCGACCAGGCCGCCAGCGAACTGGGGCTGATTACCGTGCCGCTGTACACCGACGACCGCCCCGACAACGTCGCCTACATCATTGGCCAGACTCAGGCCCGCCTGCTCTTGCTGGGCGAGAGCATGCACAACCGCCGCCTGTCCGAACACTTCGAAAACATGCCCTCGCTCAAGCGCATCGTCTGCCTGGGCCACACCGAAGGCGAGCCCGATGACTCGCGGGTGATGGACCTCGACCGCTGGCTGGAGCGCGGCGACCCCGACCACGTGCATCGCCCGGACCTGGACCCCCTGGGCCTGGCGACCATCGTGTTCACCTCCGGCACCACGGGGCGACCCAAAGGCGTGATGCTGTCGCATCGCAATATTCTCGACAACGCCCAGGCCTCTTCCACCGCCGGACCGCTGTCGGATACCGACCGCTTCCTCTCCTTCCTGCCCTTGTCCCACATGCTGGAACGCACCGGCGGCTATTACATGCCCATGCTGATCGGCGCCGAGGTCGCCTTCGCGCGCTCTATCCAGGGTCTGGGCGAGGATCTGATGTCCGTGCAGCCCACTGTGCTGATCTCGGTCCCGCGCATCTACGAACGTGTGCATGGCCGCATCCAGGCCGGCCTGAAGGAGAAATCCGCGATCGGCCGTGGCCTGTTCAAGGCCACGGTGGCCATTGGCTGGCGCCGCTTCGAATACCGGCAGGGCCGTGCATCCTGGTCCCCGGGCTTGTTGCTGTGGCCCCTGCTGGAGCGAATCGTGGCACAAAAGGTGCTGAATCGCCTGGGCGGCAAGCTGCGCTTCGCCGTATGCGGCGGCGCGCCGCTGCCGCCACCGATTGCCCGCTTCTTCATCGGCCTCGGCCTCCCGGTACTGCATGGCTACGGCATGACCGAATCCAGCCCGGTGGTCAGCGTCAACACCCCGGACGACAACCTGCCCGCCTCCATCGGCAAGCCCCTTCCGGGGGTCGAAGTAAAGATCGGCGAAATGGACGAGCTGCTTACCCGTTCCAGCAGCGTCATGCTTGGCTACTGGAAGAACGAAGAGGCCACCGCCTCCACGATCGACCAGGATCACTGGCTGCACAGCGGGGATCAGGCACGAATCGACGACGATGGCCGCATCTTCATCACCGGACGCCTGAAGGACATCCTCGTACTGACCAATGGCGAGAAGGTCCCACCGGCGGACATGGAGATGGCCATCGCCCTGGATGCCCTGTTCGATCAGGTCATGGTGGTCGGCGACGGCCACTCCTTCCTGAGCGCCCTGGTGGTCCCCGAACCCGAGGCCTGGGCGACCTTCGCCGAGGACCACGACCTCGACCCCATTGCCGCCGGACGCCTGTCGCGTGCTACCGAGCGCGCCCTGCTCCAGCGCATGCAGTACCAGCTACGCGACTTTCCCGGCTACGCCAGGATCCGCCACGTCCACGTGGTGCACGAACCCTGGTCAGTGGACAACGGCATGCTGACCCCGACCATGAAGCTCAAGCGCCCGGTCATTACCAAGCACTACGCCAAAGCCATCGAGGCCATGTACGCCGGCCACGACTGATCTTTTTCTGTCGGTCGCCACGAAGCGCACGAAGGCACCCAAAAACGAAAAAGGCCCCGCAGCGCAATGCCGCGGGGCCTTGAGGGGCGCGCCAGGCGCGCTGCCGGCTCAGATGAACAGGCAGATATCGGACTCGCCGGCGAACTCGAAGAACGCGGCGGCCCCGGCGTATTCCACGCCGTCGATGAATTCGCTGGTGTCCATGTCGAACAGGTCCACCGTCATCTGGCAGGCAATCATGCGTACCTCGGCCTCCAGGCACAGCTCGCGCAGGTCGCCCAGATCGGAGACGCCCTTCGCCGCCATCTTTTTCTTCATCATCACGGTCATCATCTTCTGCATGCCCGGCAGGGCCTGCAGAAGCACCGGCATCGGCATCGGCATCGGCATGCCCGGATTGCCCAGCGAGGTCACCTGCAGATCCAGTTTCTTGCGCAGCAGTTGCAGGCCATAGAAGGTAAAGAACACCTCGCAGTCGTAGCCCAGAGCGGCCGCCGTGGAGGCGAGGATGAAGGGCGGATAACCCCAGTCCAGGCTACCCTTCGTGGCAATGATGGCCATCTTCTTTTGATCACTCATTTCTACTTTCTCCTCCAGTGGTAACAGGAATCGGATCCGCCACAGCCCCCTGCGCACGATCCGTCCCCAGTTGGTTAAAGCCCGTGGGTGTCGGGGCGGGAGAGCCTACTGCTCCGACGCCTGACGCCCCCTGCGCCAGTCTCGGATCAGTGCACACCCGGCACAAACCCCCAGCGCTGCCATGCTGGCCCATACCGAGATGGGCACCAGGATCATGGCCAGCGCGAACATAAGCCACGCCAGTATGGTCATCGTTCTCCTCCTGCACAACATTAGCGGCCGGTAATCGCACCCGCTGGTCGTGCTGCTTGCTGCGAGCCGGCGCAGGAGGAGGCATCATGCCTGCACCTACCCCTAGCGCCTCTCCGGCGCCTCCGGCTCGGCGTAATCGCGGGGCGCATCCGTGCCCGGCGTCGGGTCAGGGACCGGGGCTTCCGGCTCCTTCGGGTTGTAGACATCGCTGGCCGAGGCCCGCCCGCCCTGGCGCGAGACCGGGCTGGCATCCACAAACTGGTTGTTCAGGCGCTGGATGTAGGCCTCGGCGCGGTCGCGCAGCTGATGCAGGCGGCCGATCATCCGCCGTCCCAGACCCAGCGGTGCTCGTCCCATCATCGGGCGCCAGGGACGCGTGTTCTTCTCGAAGGCCGCGCGCCAGTTACCGGCTGGGGTCTCGGTCGGCAGCGTCCGCGCGATGCGGCGCGCCAGCCAGCGGCGATTGAAGAAGTGAATCCCGCCGAGCACGATGGCCAGCACCACGATGCCAAAGACCGTCAGCAACGGGCGCTCGCCCATGGACTGCCAGACGCTGCCATCGGTCCACGGGGCCACACCACCAGTCCACTGGTAGCCAATCAGGCCCAAGATCACCGCGACCACCGCGAACATCCCGGCGTCGAACTGCATGACACGGCGGCGCCAGCGTGCGAGCGCACGTTGCAGCGCCGGCATGACGTCCATCTCGATGGATTCGGCGATCGCCTGCAGCGAGCCAAGGATCCGGTAGGAACGCGAGGAACTGATCTCCTGGATCTTGGCGTGGATCTCCTGACGGTCGCGCCGGGATTTTTCCTCGTAGCGCTCGCGCACCTGAGGATCGCCGATCTCGACCGCCGCACTCTCGTTGTACAGGCAATAGAAGCGCCCGGTGGCATTGCCCTGACGCACCACGGCGCGCTGCCAGGCGGAAACAACCTCTTCCAGGTTGTCCTCGCGCCAGGTGGTGTCGATCTGGTTAAGGATAAACACCAGTTTGGTGAAATCATTGCGTTCGGCGACGCGATTGACCAGGTGCTCCAGGGTGTCGCGCATCGCGCCCGGTTCCGGGTGGCGGGCATCGAAGAACACCAGTACCAGGTCGGACAGATCGATGATGTGGTCGGTCAGCTGCAGGATTGTCGCGCGCTGCTCGTCGGCATCGAACCCGGGAGAGTCGATGATGATGCGCCCGCGCAGATGCTCCGCGCGCGCGGTCTTCATCGCGAGGAAATGATCCACCGTACGCCCGCCACCGTCGGTGATGCGCTCGATCTCGTCGGATACGCGATAGAACGGGAAACGCGGATCGCCGTCCAGCGCGAGCCCCGGCAACTCCTGCACGTGCTCGCTTCCGCCGTAGCTGATCACGGTGAACTTGTCGTCTACCGCCTGCGAACCGCTGCGCTGCACGATGGTGCCCACGTATTCGTTGATGAAGGTGGACTTGCCGGCCGAGAACGTCCCCAGCATGGCGATCATCGGCCACCAGGAGATGGTGAAGGCGTAGGAGTCTTCGGTGGGATCCAGCAGACCGGCCGCATAGCCGACCCGGTCCAGATCACGGAAGGGGTCGACCACCCCCTTCAGGACCGGATTCTCTTCGGCAAGGCGGTCGCTGAGCAGCTTGAGCTGCTTGCGTACCCGAGGGCCAGGACGATTGAACATGCGGACTCCGTCAGTCGAAACGCGTGATCAGCGCGGGTAATACGGCCCCGGCGAACCCCGGACCGGACCGCTCTGATCGGTGAATGGGTTGAACATGTTCATCATACCCATGGGCGCCCCCACATTGCGATTCAGACTCCACATGTCCTGTTGCATGCCCGTGATCGCGCCCGCCATCACGCTGGTATCGCGCGTCATCGAGCCGATATTGGCATCCATCGAGCGCGTATTGCCCGCGATCACCGCCACTTCCTCGTTCATTACCCGCATGGTGTTGTTGATGTCCGTCATCTGGTGGTCCATCGAGGCCATGTGCCCGGCGATGGTGGACATGTCGCGATCGACCACCTGGGTCATCTGGGCGATCTCCTGGGTCAGCTGGCTGACATCCCGCGTCAGGCTGGTGATCAGCCAGAACCCGTAGATGGCCAGGACCACGAAGGCCAGCAAGGCGGCGTACACAATCAGCTCCACACGCCGGGAGCGGGCATCCGCCTTGTCCGCCTCGTCGCGGACCCTGTTGAAATCACTGTTGCTCTCGTCGCTCATTGAACGCCCTTGGTCGATGCATGGAAACGGGTTCGCTACCCCCGTCAGAAGGCGCCGACGGCGGCGCGGTCAATGATTTCCTCCAGTGATTCCTTCACAAAAATGGCCTGCTCGCGCAGATCCTCGGGCAGCGGCCGCCCTCCGTGGATCATCGGCTCCAGATCCAGCGTCATCAGCCACAGATTGCCCTCGGCATCTTCCTGCAGCACGATCCGGCACGGCAGATACGCAGCCATCGCCGGGCTGTGGCGAACCATCTGCGCGGCAATCGCCACATCACAGAACATATAGATCTTCAGGAACGGAAAGTCCTCCCCGGTAACGCTGCGTACCTCCTCCCCCATCGGCAATTCGCCGACGTTGCGGAGATTCAGCTCGTTGGCCACCAGCCGCAGAATATCCTCGACCTCGTCGACCGCCAGGCCCGCGTCCACCTTGCGCTTGTAGACCATGGCCTCCGCGGCGTCGCCGGTCTCCAGCACCGTGCGGGCCATCTGCGAATAGACCTTGGGCGCTTGAGAATCCAGCGAGCGGACCTGACCGAGGTAGGGCTCGAAAGCAAAAATGGCATACCCCACCCCAATCAGTGCCAGCAATCCGATCACGACCAACGCATTGCGTATGAAGCGCATGAAGCTCTCCTGCTCGGTGCCCGCCGTCCGGTGATCACCGGACGCGACACATTATTGTTTCTTGCGGCGGTTGCGCCCGAACAGGGCTACAGCCAGGGCATCCAGCTCGGCGGCGGCCTTGCCGCGGGGCTCCAGTTCGCGCACCGAGAGCCCTTCGCTGAAGGAACGGCGAAAGGCCATGCGCTGCTTCAGCCGCGGCTTCAGCAAGCGGACCCCCTCGATCTGCTGCAGCGCCTCGTGCGTCTCGTCGGTCTCGCGCACGGCCTGGTGCGTATCGGCACGATTGATGAATGCCAGAATCTCGGGACGATCACGCGACCCCCGTTGCTCCTGAATGCGCTGAACGAAGCGATAAGTCGACCAGACGTCCGCCTGGCTGGGCGGCACCGGGATCAGCACACGGTCGGCACCCTCCACCGCAGTCATCAGGGAGGCCATGTCCGACGCACCGACATCGATCAGCACCTCGTCGTAATCGCCCGCGCGGGCGCGGACGGCATCGAGATCACTGACCCCGTCCAGCGCGGGTTCGTAGCCTTCCTCGTGGCGCACCTCCAGCACATCGCTGAGGGTTCGCTGCGGATCCAGATCCACGGTCAGGGCGCGACGACGCCCCTCCAGCAACCACAGGGCCAGGTTAAAGGCCACGGTACTCTTGCCGGTACCACCTTTCAGATTGGCGACGACGGTCTGCATGGCGTCTCCTTCGAGCATTGCGGATTGGCGGCTACGCGCAACCCACCAATCCGCACGGCTCCGAAAAAAAGGGGCCTGCCCGACACCGGGCAGGCCCGAACAGCGACGGGCTTAGTTGCCCTGGCCCTGCTGCGGCATCTGACCCTGCGGGCCATAGCCCTGAGGACCGTAGCCCGGACCGTAGCCGTAGCCCGGGCCGTAGCCATAACCCGGATGGCCGTAACCCTGACCATAACCCCGGCCGTAGCCATCCCCATAGCCATGACCGTAGCCGTGGCCGCGGCCACGACCGCTGGCGGAGAAGTCAAAGTTACCGTCACCCATCATGTCACCCATCATGTCGCCCATGCCGTAATTACGACCGGAGCCGTAACCGGGGCCACCGAAGAACGGCATGCTCGGGCCATAGCCGTAGCCCGGGCCATAGGCGCCGGGGCCATACCCGTAGCCGGGGCCGCCCCACTGGGCGGAGGCCATCATCGGGGCGGCCAGGCCACCCAGGGAAACGGCGAGAACTGCTGCTTTGACCAACTTGTTCATGGTGCTACCTCCTGAAGGAGTCATGCCCTCAATTTGAATGCGTGTACGCGGGGAGGGCTTCCCGAATGCACGCCTTACTGGTCAGGGGAACGGGAAACCGCCCATCCCCCAGGGGAAGACCGAAGACGGCCCGCCCATGCCCGGGTAACCGGACTGCCCCGGATACCCGTATGGATAGCCCCCCGGCATCCCGCCAGGGGTGTGGAACGACGGAGCACCCGGTGTGCCGTACGGGTGTTGCGGCCCGTAGCCGCGGTACGCCGGAGCGTGCTGCGGCGGGCCTGGCGCATCCCGCGATTCGCCCCGCCGTGACGGGTCGTAATCGCGGTCCGGAAAACGCCCGCGCGGGCGTTCCGGGGCCGACCGCTGCACCTCCGGCGTACCGGAGGCCCAGGGGTTGTGGCGATCACTCGCCGCCAGGTCGGCGGCCGGCAACAGAAACCCCGTGGCCAGCAATACCCCGAGTATCGGGGCGTTTCTGACCCGCCTGCGTTTCGGTTGACCGGACTGCCTGCCCTGCATGGCGAACTGCCTCCGTCTGGCTTCCACTCCGACGGGCACCAGCGCCCGTCGGCATGCGATCCCCGATCCGAAGATCAGTACTCGCCTTCTTCCTGCATGGATTCACGACGCTCCTGCATCATCTCCATGCGGCGCTCACGCTGGCGCTCCATCTCTTCCTCGTACGCCGCACGTCCGGCTTCCATCGCCTTTTGACGCGCTTCGCGCATGGCTTCCATCTCTTCCATGCGCTCCTGGCGCTCGGCGTGCTGGGCCTGGATGCGCTCACGCATCTCTTCTGGCATGTCTTCCGGCAGGTTGTCCGGATCGAACTGCTGCATCTGGCCGTAGCCCTGACGCTGCTGCATGCCATAGCCCGGCTGCATCATGCCCGGATGGCCGAAGCCGCCCTGCTGCGGACCGGGGCCGTAACCGGGGCCATACCCCGGGCCGTATCCCGGACCATAGCCCTGATGGCCGCGACCATAGCCCTGGCCGTACCCATCACCGTGACCGCGCCCGTAGCCATGACCCTGACTGCGCCCGGACATGCCGAAGCTGAAGTCACCGGAGCCTTCACGCTGCTGCATCATCCCGCCACCGGGGTGTGCGCCCATGCCGGAGCCGTACGGGGCATGCCCGTAGGGGCCGGGCACCGGGCCCTGCTGGCCCATCGCCGGACCCTGGCCGTAGCCCTGACCCTGGCCCTGTTCCTGGGCCTGGGCGACGCCCAGGGCCAGCACGGATGCCACGGCGGCACTGGCCAGCGTGGTACCAATCATTCGGGAATTGAAACGCTTCTTCATTGCGAACCTCCTCGAGGTCTTGCTTGCATGTTCACTTGAGTCGAATCCCACGTCGGGTGCGGCCCTTGCCGGGTGTACCCGACTTGCCGCTCCCCTTGGGGGTGCTGCCGCTGTCCTTGCGGCCGGTCTTGCTGCTCGTGGTGCCGGTCTTGCTTGTCCCGCCGGCCTTCTTGTTGGATGCCGTCGACGCGCGCTTGTTCGCGCTCGCGCTGCCCGTTTTCCGGGTTCCGGTGCCCTTGCTGGTGCTGCTTGCGCGTCCTTGCGTGGCGTCACCGGACACGGACGTGTCGCCGGGGGTCTTTCTCGCGGCTGCGGTGGACTTGCCCTTCGCGCTTACCGAGGTGCCCGCTGGCGACTTCTTCGTAGCCTTGGTCCCCGCGGTATCGCCAGCACCCCGCGTGGAGCCGGCTTTCCCGGCACGCGACCCGACCGGGGTAGTCGATGCGGTCGTCTTGCCTGCCCCGGCGCGGGACGTGGTCCTGGAGGTGGCCGCCTGTTTCGCAGTCCCCGCGTCGGGCTTCTCAGCCTGAGCGCGGCTGGACGGCACGGCACCGGCGTCCTGGGCTCCGGCATTCCCGGTGGCGGGGGTGGAAGCCGCTCGCTCTGGGGTGCCGGTCGCCTCAGGTGCCTGCGCAACAGGGCCTGACGGCTTCGAGTCCGCCGACGGGTTTTCCGAACGGGACTGCGGAGTCGCCGCAGCCCCGCCGGAACCCGTGCCCAACGCGCCACCGCTCCCCGGGGCACCGCCCGTCGGCCCGCCAGGCCCGGCGGAGGGACCGCCCGATCCGCCGCTGGGCGGCGGGGGGCCGCCATCGCCATTGCGGCGGCGTTCAATGAAAGACCGAATCAGGCGCCCCAGGGCGAGCGCCAGGTCGCGCAGGCCCTCGATGAAAGCCACGACCAGGCATTTGAGATAAAGCCCCGCGTATTGCACGACCTGGGTGACCGGCCCGCCCTCGCGCGGGCCGAACAGGTCATTCCCCTCGCCGGATGCCCCCGGAGACGCACCCTGGGTCGGGCTGGCCGTCACACCGGCATGCACAGCATGGCCATTGCCATTGCCACAGCCCGCCGTGGCCGCACCGTCCTCGTCCAGGCTGGTCGGGCAGAAGGCACGGCGGCCGGAGATACAGCCCAGCGGGATCACCACCAGGGTCAGCAGGGTGGCCACCACCGTGCCGAACATCAGCGAGATCGCCATGCCCTGGAAGATCGGATCGAACAGGATCACGCTGGAGCCGGCCAGCAGGGCCAGCGCGGTGATGATGATCGGACGGGTACGCGCCTGGCAGGCCAGGATCATCGCGTCGCGCACGTCGTGGCCCTCGTCCACCGCCTGGCGACCGAAGTCCACCAGCAGGATCGAGTTGCGGACAATAATCCCCGCGAGCGCGATAAAGCCGATCATTGAGGTCGCGGTGAATTCGGCGTTCATCAGCCAGTGGCCGGGAATAATGCCGATCAGGGTCAGCGGGATCGGGGCCATGATGATGCCCGGCAACACGAAGTTGCCGAACTCCCAGACCACCAGCATGTAGATCAGGATCAGCGCGATCGCGAAGGCGATCCCCATGTCGCGGAAGGTCACGTACGTCACCGTCCACTCGCCGGCCCATTCGAAGGCGGTCGAGCCATCATTGGGCGGCGGCCCCAGCCAGTGCGGCTGCACCTGACTGCCATCCGGAAGACGGTAGTCCTCCAGCTGTTCCTGGACCTCCAGCATGCCGTACACCGGCGCGGCCAGACGCCCGACCACCTCGCCGGTCACGTACTCCACCGGACGCAGGTTCTTGTGGTAGATCGGCTCGTCCTGCGGGCGCTGGACGAATTCGCCCAGCTCGGCCAGCGGGATCGACCCGCCCTGCCGGGTGGAGATCGGCAGCATCTCCAGCTGCCGGATGTCATTGCGCGTTGCCATCGGCAGACGCATCTCGATCAAATGCGGCTCGACCAGCGACTGCGCCTTTACATCGCCCAGGATCTGCCCGCCGATCGCGGTCTCCAGGGTTCGATTGATGGTGTCCACGGTCACACCGCGGCGCAGCGCCTTGTCGCGATCCACATCGAAGTGCCAGACGTTGTGTGGCGCCTGCAGGAAGCTGTCCACATCGGCCACGTGCTCGGCACCGGCGAACATGCCCTCGAGATCGCGGGCTACAGCGCGGCGGGTGGCAGCATCAGGGCCGTAGATCTCGGCGACAATCGACTGCAGCACCGGCGGACCCGGCGGCATCTCGACCACCTGGATGCGCGCGCCGGCCGCCTCGGCCAGCGGGGTCAGGCGTTCGCGCGCCTCGGTGGCAATATCGTGCGAGGTCCGGCTGCGGTCGCCCTTGTCCACCAGCTGCACCTGGATGTCCCCCTGCCAGGGTTCGTTGCGCAGGTAGTAGTGCCGCACCAGGCCGTTGAAATTGAACGGCGACGCGGTCCCGACGTAGGACTGCAGAGCCACCACCTCGTCCATCTCGCGCAGGGCGCTGGCCATGTCGTGGCTCAGCGTCGCGGTCTCGGTCAGGGCCGTGCCCTCGGGGAAGTTCACCATCACCTGGAACTCGGGCTTGTTATCCAGGGGCAGCATCTTCACGCGGACGTCCGTGGTCATGAACAGGCTGACCATCAGGAAGAAGATCACGATGACGGCGATCAAAAAGGCGTAGCCGCGCACCCGGTTGTCGGCCAGCCCCGGGATTACCGTGCGGTAGAACCGCCCCAGCTTTTCCGCCTGGCGATGTTCCTTGTCGGTGGCCTTTTCCAGATACGCCATGCTCGGACGCAGGCGCTGGGTGAGCCACGGGGTGAATACAAACGCCGCCACCAACGAGAACAGCATGGCCACGGACCCCAGCACCGGGATCGGCTGCATGTACGGGCCCATCATCCCGGAGACGAAACCCATCGGCAGCAGGGCCGCGATGACCGTGAAGGTGGCCAGGATGGTCGGGTTGCCGACCTCGCGCACCGCATCCACCGTGGTCTCGGTATCGATGCCGCGCTTCATCAGCCAGCGTCGGTAGATGTTTTCCACCACCACGATGGCGTCATCGACCAGGATGCCGATGGAGAAGATCAGCGCGAACAGGCTGACGCGATCGATGGTGTAGCCCAGCAGCCACGCGCTGAACACAGTGAACAGGATCACCACCGGGATCACGATCAGCACCACGACCGCGGCACGAACCCCCAGGAACAGGCCCACCAGGATGGTCACTGCGAAGGTGGCGATGAACAGCTTGAAGAGCAGCTCGTTGACCTTCTCGTTGGCAGACTTGCCGTAGTTGCGCGAAACCGCCACCTCGACGTTGTCCGGGATCACGCTGCCCTTCAGACGCTCCAGGCGCTCGAGCACGTCGTTGGCAACGGTCACCCCGTTGCTGCCGGGCTTCTTGGCAATGGCCAGCGTGACCGCCGCCGCGCCTTCCGGTGCCGCATCCGGTTGGGGTGCTGCCGGACCGGAGTAGTGGCGCACGAACCGCTCCAGCTCGCCCGGGCCGTACGTTACCTCGGCCACATCGCGCAGATAGACCGGCTGGCCGTCACTGACCGCAACCAGGAGTTGCTCGAGATCGGCCGCACCGGTGAAGAAACGCCCGGTGTACACCGCAGTACTCAGCCCCCCGCTCTCGATGCGTCCAGCCGCGCCTTCGACATTCGCCGACTGCACGGCCTGGGCGATCTCGTCCAGGCTGATGTCATAGCCCGCGAGGCGTTCCGGCAACACCTCGATGCGCAGACGCTCCTCGCGCCCACTGACCACGAAGCTCTGGTTGGTGTCGGGGACCTCGTTCAGCTGCTGCTGCGCATCCAGCGCAATCTGACGCAACAGGGCATCGTCCACCTCATGCGACCAGAAGGTCAGGTTGACCACCGGCACGTCGTCCGCACCCTTGGCCTTGACCATGGGCTCGCTGACGCCGGGCGGCATCAGGTCCCGATTGGCGATCAGCTTGTCGTGCACCTTGACGATGGACGACTCCATCTCCTCGCCAACGTCGAACTGCACGGTCACCATCGCCTCGCCGCGATGCGACACGGAGTAGACGTTGTCCACCCCGGACAACTCGCTCATCAGCCGCTCCAGCGGCCGCGCCGCGAGGCTCGCCACCTGCTCGGAGGGCACGCCGGGGTAGGACACCATGATGTCCACCATCGGCACGGAGATCTGCGGGTCCTCCTGGCGCGGCGTCACCATCAGGCCGAGAATGCCGATCGCGATACTGGCGATCAGCAGCAGCGACGACAGCGGCGAATGAATAAAGGCCGCCGCCATGCGCCCGGCAATGCCGGGGTCACCGTGTTTCTGCCGGAAACCGGTCTCGGATTGTTTGTCGTCTTCGGCCATCGAGCTTGAACAGTCCTGTTGTCAGTCTGGCGTCCCGAGCACCGGTTCGGCCGGCGCGTCGCCACCGGTGCTCCTGCCAGGGGGCAGCAACCGGCGCTGATAGTCCCGGCCTGCAGCCGGGTATGGAGCCCTACATACGGCTCCAGGGGTCCGTGACACCGTCGCGGCGTCCGACGCCCGAATCCGGGGAACCGCGCCCCACGGGCTGGCCGGAACGCACACCCGCGCCCGGTCGGGCCAGGATCTGCATGCCCGGCTCCAGCCCGGAGGTCACCACCACCTGGTCGCCGCGTCCGCCACCCAGGCGCACCATGCGCACGCGGACGTGGCCCTCGCCATCCAGCACGGCCACGCGCGGCAAGGCACCGCCCGGGATCAATGCCGAACGCGGGATCACGACCCGGTTACTGGAAAGCTCGCCCTGCGGCAGATGCACCGCCGCATGCATGCCCGGCCCACCGCGCACGCCCTGCGGCAGGTCGAACTTGACCGTGACGGTGTGGCGCTGCGGGTCAGCCAGGGGGAAGATCCGGGCGACCCGGGCCTCCACTTCGTCACCGGTATCCAGCCGCACCTGCACGTAGTCGTCTTCCTGCAGGCCGCTCACCAGCCGCACCGGCACCTGCGCCTCGACGCGCAGGAATTCGACATGGCCGAAGCTCACCAGCGGCTGGCCGGGCTGGACGGTATCGCCCTCTTCCACGTGCTTGTGCATCACCAGGCCATCGAAGGGCGCCTCGGACCGGGTGTCGCGGATGGCCGCGTCCAGTTCGGTGACCCGGGCCCGGGCCTGCTCCCAGCGCGCCTGCGCCTGATCCACGCCGATGTAGCGGGAATAGAGATCCGTACGGCGATCCAGCGCGGGATCGCCCATGCCCATGACCTGGCCCATCGGCTGGGTGAACATCTGGTCGAACATCGACGGCACGCCCATGCCCGGCATCTGGCCAATGCTGCGCGACTGCGGCGAGACCATCTCGCGGCCGTACTGCATCTGGGCCTCGCGGATCGCGGCCTCGGCGGTGCGCATCTCGGCCTCGGCCGCCTGGCGCTGGGCGCGCAGCCGGTCGTCGCTGATCGCCACCAGCACCGCCCCCTGTTCGAAGCGGTCGCCCTCGGCGCCCGCCACATCCACCACGCGCCCCGCGGATTGCGCGGTCAGGGTGACTTCACGATAGGGGACCACGGTGCCACTAACGGTCTGGGTGGCCGCCTGATCCGGCTCCACCGTGAGGATCGGACCAGCGGCGTGGGCCGCCGAGATGCCGAACAGCGGCAGGGCCAGTGCGGTACCCAGGAGGGTGCGGGCCAGGAGGCGTCGGGAAACTCGCGCAAACATGATCGTCAGTACCTCGCGTCGAACGCCGCGATGGGAGAAGGTGTCGAGCCGTGCTGCCCACACGGGCACCGGGCCTCGGATCGGGGGATGGCCGCACTGGGGCGCGCGGCAACGAAGCCCGCTTGGCGGGGGCGTTCTGCCGACTGACGACCGAGGCGGATATCCATTGCCCATAGTTGTAGAAGAACTCATGCCGAACTACAAGCAACGTACATGCCAATATAGCGACTTTCTTATAAAACAATCATTTAATTAGGATTTACTGATATTCAAACAATGACTGTTGCAACACCCCCGTTTCGCGCTATAACCGAGACAGGGATTGGCGAAACGGGCCATACCGGGGGTGTTGCAGGTGCCCCCGGATGTTGCAACACCGCACCGCTTCCGCCGACCCCTCCAACAAGAAAAGGAGGCGGGATGACCACAACCGAACTGGCCGAGATCTGCATCCGACACAGTCGGGACCCACACCTCATCAGCGATACCCGGGGCCGTGTCCTGTTCGCCAACCCGGCCTTTCACCAGACGCTGCAAATCCCCTCCGATGCCCGCCTCACCCTGGCGAACCTCGGACCACTGAATCTCGAACAACACCTGCAAGAGGCCGCCATTGCCGCCGGCGAGCACGATGCCGACGCCAACAGCACGCCGCACGCCCTGCACTTCTCGCTAATGGCGGAACTGGACGACGAGACCCTCCCGCTGGAGGTGATCAGCCAGCCACTGCGCCTGAACGATGACCAGCGCGCGCTGCGTCTGATCACCCTGCAACCGCAGCGCCGGCGAACAACCGCGGTGGAAACCGTCAGCGAGGACGGACAGGACGGGCTCGAGGACAGCCACTTCCATTCCCACGACGCCAGCTGCCGGCCCACGCTGCAGTTCGCACGGCGCGTGGCCGCCAGCGACGTGCGCGTGATGCTCATGGGCGAATCCGGCACCGGCAAGACGCGCCTGGCCCGGGCCATCCACCAGTCCAGCCGCCGCATCCGTGCCCCGTTCGTCGAGATCAACTGCGCGGCGATCCCCGAGGAGCTGCTGGAATCCGAACTGTTCGGCCACGCCCGCGGGGCCTTCTCCGGGGCGGTCAACGACCGGGTCGGGCGCTTCGAGGCGGCCGACGGCGGCACCTTGTTCCTCGACGAGATCGGCGAGATGAGCCCGCGCCTGCAGGCCAAGCTGCTGCGCGCGGTCCAGGATGGCGCCTTTGAACGCGTCGGCGAGAACACCACCCGGCAAGTGGATGTGCGCATCCTTTCCGCGTCCAATCAGAACCTGCGCAGCCGCGTCGAGGCCGGCGCGTTCCGCACTGACCTGTTCTACCGCCTCGCGGTCGCCACGGTGGAAATCCCGCCGCTGCGCGAGCGTCCCCGGGATCTGGAAGCCACCCTGCAGGCCTACGAGGTGCACCACGGCATCCGCATCGCGCCGCATCTGAAGGAACGGCTGCAGGAGCACCCCTGGCCGGGCAACTTCCGCGAGCTGGAGAACGTCTTCGAGTGTCTGACCCTGCACGCCCGCAACGGTCAGGTGGACGACTTTCCCCTGCCCCAGCCGATCCGGATGGATGCCGATGCGGCGGACACGATCCATGCGCCGCGCACCAACCGCCATGACCCGGCCCACGCTCCCGATGGCCAACCGCACGACCGGGCGGGCCACCCGACCCGCGACGGCCAGCCCAGCGAGCATCCGGAAGCCCGGCGCCTGCGCGAGGCACTGGTCGCCCATGCCGGAAACCGCTCGCAGACCGCCCGCGCCCTGGGCATCGATCGCAGCACCCTGTGGCGCAAGCTGCACCGCTACCAGCTAGTCTGAACCTGCGGCAGGCAGACGACCGCCCCCACAAGAAAAGGCCCCGGAGGTGTGCACCCCCGGGGCCTTTTCGGTTGCCCTGCCCGCACCTTCCGGCGGCGCGAAAGACCTAGCGGTACTGTCGCAGGTGGCGGGCGCCATCGCGGTGGTGGCGGTCATAAACCGGCGCCAGGCGCTCGATCATCGAACGCCGCTCCCTCGTCGGCAACAGCCCCAGGGCGCTGTCCCAGGCCCGCATCGCGCCCGCGGCATCGTCAGCGGCATACAGGGCGTTGCCCAGCTCGCCGTAGAGGTCGGCACGCTGCGCCGAGGTGGCCGGAATGTCTTCCAGTGCCGTGCGCAGCACCTCGACCGCCTCCTCGGGTCCGCCCCGCCAGTAGGCGACACGCCCGGCCTCCAGCGCCTCCTGCACCTGCCGCGCGACCTCTTCTTCGCTCATCGGCTCGCCGGTGGCCCGGAGCTGCGCCTGTTCCTGCGGGTCCGGAATCGGGCGCTGTGCGCTGCCCTCGTCCTCACGCTCGTAGGCCTCGCCCGTCATCGGGTCCATGTCGCCCTCCGACAAACGCCCCTCACGCGGCGCCGTTTCGTCCGCTGGGGCCGGGGCATCCTCGGCCACTGCAACGGCCTCGACATCCGTGTCCTCCGGCACCGCATCGGCGCTGGGGGCCAGCACATCGCGCGCCGACCAGGCGATCAGCCACAGCACGATCACGATCACGATCCAGTAGCGATTAACGAAACTTCTCTGCTTGTTATCTGCCTGTTCCATGCCTCACCTTTTCCGGTTTTTCCATTGGCGGAGCGACTCGGGCAACACGGATGAATGCATTCATCAGCGCTTCTCCGGGCTCTCCGTCAAGCGTTCATTCCATTACCTATTTCTATCCTGCACCGAAACGCCTTCCAGAGCGAACAGGATAATGGACAGCACATCGGCGCCAATTCTCCCTTGTAAGGGGATGCTGATTAAAACACCCGGGCGGCGTGGGTCAGCGCAAACCGAGCACATCCTGATGCCCGACGGTCAGCTCGACCTCGCCGCGCGCGAGCGCCACGGCGCGCGCCTTGCCCCAGGCTCGCAGATCCGCCGCCCGGCCCGGGTCAATCGCGCTGGCCGCGGCCACCCAGCCGTCGATCAGGGCCACACCCAGCGCCGCCCGATGCGCGTCAATCCGCCAGTCACTGGCGCAGGTTTGCACCCCGTACCCCAGCCCCTCGAGCCGCGCCGCACAGGCCGGCGCGGCGGTCGGCCCCAGGGCCGGCCCGAACCCTTTGTCCGAGCGCTGGTGCCGATTGACCGCGTCCTCCAACTCGGCATCCAGGGCATGCGGCTGCGACCAGCGAATCCGCCCGTCATAACTCAGTGCGAACAACACCGCGGCACCCTGTTCGGCGCAGGCCGCAAGCAACCGGTCCAGCCAGGCCTCCGAAACCAGATCCAGCAGCGCCGAACCGGTCACCAGCGACGATCCGCCCGCGAGGGCCGCACCCGGATCGTCGGCCAGGTCGCTCACGCACCGCTCGAGCTCGATCCCGGCGCCGGGAGCGCCGGCGCGGGCCAGCAGCCCGGCATCGTGATCCACCAGCCGCCAGTGTTGCGGGGGCGGCAGTCGCGGCGCGAGGTAGCGCAGGTTGGAGCCGGTGCCACTGCCCAGATCCGTCACCTGAAGGGGGCCGGCGACACGACGCCCAGCCAGATGCGCACGCAGGGATTCGACCAGGGCCTCCGGCCGGGCGGCATGATCGGCTGCCTCGCGCAGGGCCAGCCAGTCGGCGTCGAAGGATTCCGTCATTGCAGCCACTCCTCCAGCGTCTGTTCCAGTGCGGCCACCGCACCATCCCAGTCCGAACGTTCCGCCATCGCGTCGCGTGCCATCCGCCCCATCCGGTGGCGCGCTCCAGCATCGGTCAACAAGGCGTCGATGGCCGCGGCAAGCGCCCCGATATCTCCCGGCGGAACCAGCCGGCCGGCCGCCTCCGGCACGGTCGCAGGGATCGCCCCACCGGTGGTACCGATCACCGGCAGGCCGCGCGCCATCGCCTCGGTATAGGCCATGCCGAAGCCCTCGTAAGCGCTGGGCAGGACAAACAGCGAGGCCCGCCCGTACCAGCCCTCCAGCGCCGCATCGTCGCATTCGCCGGCCCACTCGATCCGGTCTCCAAGCCCGGCCTCGGTGATCGCCGCCTCCACCCGCTGCACATAGGCCGCGTCCCGCACCCGCGAACCCACCAAGACCGCCCGCCAGTCCGTGGTCCGTATGCACGCCAGGGCCTGCACCAGTTCCAGCTGGCCCTTGCGCGGCACGACCGAGCCCACACAGAGCAGCAGCGGGCGCTCGCCGGGACCGGGCCCCAACGCCTGCGGGCGCGGTTCGATCCCCGGCGGTATCGCCTGGAGCCGCCCGGAAGACACCCCCCAGGTGGCCACCTGCCCGGCGGTGAAGGCACTCGTGGCCAGCACGCCCTCGACCTGACCCACAGCAGCGCGTTCACGCGCCAGCAGGTCATCGGCCCGCGCCGGTTCCAGCCCGGTCTCCAGGCCTAGCGGGTGATGCAGCAGATAGATCAGATGCAGGCGCTCGGCGTGGCGGGCCAGCACCCCGGGAAAGGCACCCGCCGCCAGGCCATCCAGCAGCACGGCCCGCCTATCGGGAAAGCCCGCAAGCGCGGCGTCCAGGGCCGACTCGGCCGCCGGGTTCGGCCCGGGGAATGCCCCCTCCAGCTCGCGCACCGTGACCGTCCAGCCGCGCGCCCTCAAGCCCGCGACCATGCGCGCATCGTAGCGATACCCGCCGGTGCGCTGCTCCAGCGACCCCGGCACCACCAGGCCGAGCTCACGCATTCGGCTCAGGGTGCCGCCTCGTAGCTGGCCCAGGCCACGTGCGACTCGTTCAGGGTTACGCACACCGCGTCCAGCTCGCGGGCCGATTCGCCCAGCTCGCCGGCATGGATGGCGCGCGCCACGCGCTGGTGCAGTTCATGGGCGAGGAATTCGGTGGTGGTGTTCTGGCCGCGAAAATCCTCGCGCTCGTCCAGATTCTGGTAGTTCAGGTCGCCCAGGAGGGCCTTGACCACCTCGCTGGCGCAGCCGATATCCACCACCAGCCCGTCGGCATCCAGGGCCTGGCGGCGGAAGGTCACGTCGACCACGTAGGTCGCGCCGTGGAGCTTCTGGGCCGGGCCGAAGGTCTCGCCGGCAAAGCTGTGGGCGATCATAAAATGATCACGGACGTTCAGGCTGTACATCGGGCAGTTCCCCGCAGGTCGCGTTAATCGGAAAAGGGTCAATAACGGATACGGTGGCACAGCGTGCGTTCGGCCTCAGGCCCGGAGACACGCTGCATCGCCGTCGGCAGGTCGGCGAACGCATCCTCGCCACTGATCAGCGCATCCAGCGCCGGATCGGTCAGCAGCGACAGCGCCAGCGCCAGGCGGCGGCGATAGTCCCAGCGCGCCGCGCGCTCCGGCGGGATGCGTCCGACCTGCGAGCTGCGCAACGTCAGCCGCCGCGAGTGAAAGGCCTCGCCCAACGGCGCCGGCACCGGCTGATCGCCGTACCAGCTCATCTCCACCACCCGGGCCTCGACCCCGGCGAGCGCCAGCGCCTGCTCCAGCCCGGCCGGGTTGCCGCTGGCATGCACGACCCCGTCCAGGCCCTGCAGGTCCGGATTCGCTTGCGCCGCGTCCGGGGTGCAAAGGCTCAACCCCAGCCGGGCCGCCACGGCCTCGCGCTGGGGGTTGGGGTCGATCAACGTCACCTCGGTGCCGGGGATCGCGCGCAGCAGCCAGGCCACCAGCAGCCCGACCACCCCCGCCCCGATCACGGCGATGCGATCCCCCGGACCGGAGTGCGCATCCCAGACTGCGTTGATCGCCGTCTCCATGTTGGCCGCCAGCACCGCGCGCTCCGCGGGCACCGCATCCGGGATCGGGACCACCGCGGCCGCGGGAACGACGTAGGCGCTCTGGTGCGGATACAGACAGAACACCCGCTGCCCGAGCGGCGCATCCCCTTCGTCCCCCGCCTCGACCGTTCCGACGCTGATGTATCCGTACTTGACCGGCCCGGGGAACTCGCCCGCCTGGAACGGCGCGCGCATTGCCTGATGCTGGCTCGCGGGGACCCGGCCATGAAAGACCAGCGACTCGGTCCCGCGACTGATCGCGGAAAACTGCGTGCGCACCCGCACCTCCCCCGACACCGGCTCCGCCAGTGCCTCCGGGCGCAGTTCGCCCGTGCCGGGACCGACCACCCAGAAGGCCTGTTCGGGAGCCGGCGTGTTCACCGGAAGCACTGCAAGGTCAGGGTGCAAGGCGGCGTCATCATCCGCGCAGTGTGGGCGAAGCGTATTCCAAGCGGCAACTCCCGGCGCGCGGCGTGGTCGCAAGGCAAGGCCCCGGAGACCTCCCACGGAGGGCTACAATCCCCCCATGGAATCATCCACCGCCAAACGTCGCTCCGCGGCGCGGATACGGACCGGTCTCCGCGTCTGGGCGGCCGACGGGCTCGTCGCCGGCCTGCTGGGCCTGGTCGTCACGGCAACGCTGATGCTGCACGCCGAACTGGGACCGCACGCAATCATCGGCTTTGTCGTGCTCTGGTTCATGCTCGGCGCCCTGCTCGCCACCACCACCCCCCCGGACGGACTGGCCCGGGACGGGCGTGGCCCCGGCCCGGCCAACCGGGTCACGCTGCTGCGCGCCGCCCTGACCGCACCCCTGGGGGCCCTGGTATTCGCCCCCCCTGCCACGGGTGACCCATTGCTGGCCCTCTGGGTGATTGCGCTGGCGGGTCTGGCCCTGCTGCTGGACGGGCTCGACGGGGCCGTCGCGCGGCGCACCGACAGCGCCACCGCATTCGGCGCCCGCTTCGACATGGAATTGGACGCAGCGATGATCCTGGCTTTGTCCGTGCTCGCCTGGCAGATGACCGCGGTCGGCCCCTGGGTGATCCTGATCGGGCTGATGCGCTATGCCTTCGTGCTGGCCGCCCGCCCCTGGCCCTGGCTGGCCGGGGCGCTGCCACCCAGCCGCCGCCGCCAGACCGTCTGCGTGCTGCAGACCGTAGTGCTGCTTCTGGTGCTGATCCCCGGCCTGCCCGCCAGCGCCGCCATCACCATCGCCCTGGCCGGCCTGCTGGCCCTCGGCCTGTCCTTTGCCGTGGATATCCACTGGCTCTACCGCCACCGACCGGAGGTGTGTCATGACTGACGCCCGCAACCACCGCTTTTCCAGCCGCCTGCGCTCCGCGCTCCTGACCTGCCTGATGACCGCGACCTTCGCCCTGCCCGCTGCCGCCCTGGCCGATGCCGACCGCTGGGTCATCGACCCCGACCACTTCGCAGTCGGTTTCCTGGTCGATCACGCCGGCTACGCCAAGGTCATGGGCATGTTCCTGGAGGCCGAGGGCGAGTTCACCTTCGACCCGGACTCGGGCGAACTGGAGGGCGGCTTCTTCGTCATCAAGACCGACAGCGTGTTCACCAACCACGCCGAGCGCGACGACCACCTGCGCAACGAGGACTTCCTGCACGTCGAGGCGTACCCGGAGATGCGCTTCACCGCCACGCGCTACCAGCCCACCGGCGAGAACACCGGGCGCCTGAGTGGCGGCCTGGAGCTGCTGGGCGAGACCCGCACCATCCATCTCGACGTGACCATCAACAAGGTCGGGCGCTACCCGTTCCCGCTGGGTGGCCTGTTCGGCCGCCCGTACGTGCTGGGGGCGTCGATGCGTGGCAGCTTCGATCGTTCCGATTTCGGCATGACCTACGGCCTGACCCGCGACATCGTTGGCGACGAGGTCGAACTGATGATCGAGTTCGAGGCGCAGCGGCAGTAACGGACGGCCGCCTGAATGGGTTCACCACGAACACTCAAAGAGACGAAGGAAACACCGGGGCGTGTAACCACAGAGGGCACCCAAGGCACGGAGCATGGAAGGCTCCCGGCCTGCCGCGCAGGGCGGGCGCGACGGCTCTGGACGGAAGACCGCGTGATCGCGGGGTCCGGGGGCATCCGGACGCAGCGGCTCCGACACCCGGGACCAAAACACTCCCGCGTCATCCCGGCCGTAGCGCAGCGCAGAGCCGGGATCTCCAGCCCATGACCCCCACGCCGCCGCGCACCCCCGCGAGATCCCGGATCACCGCTTCGTGGTTTCCGGGATGACGATGTAGGAGGCGCCTGGAGACACGGGCCCGCACGGGCCTTGAGCCTGGCTGACGCTCGTTGCTAATCAGGAAACGAAAAGGCCCCGGGTAGTAACGCGCCGGGGCCTTGCAGGGCGAAAGGACTGGGGGGGGGCGTCAGGCGGTCGTGTTGATGTTGGTGCCCACGTTTGCCGGCAGACCCTGCGTGGCGGCCTGCATCTCGCCAATGTCGGGCAGTGCCTCCAGCATCGACTGAGCGGCCATCTCCTGCGACTCCATCGCCTTCTTCTGCAGGGCCACATCTTTCTGCATGGCCAGCTGCTGCTGGCTTTGCTGGGTGGCCGTTGCGGCAATCGCGCTTGCGTCCATCCTGGTACTCCCGAAATCTGAATGTACAGGCCCGCCAGCGCTCAGGACGACGGACCTGCCCCCGGTGACGGCCGTATCCCGCAAGACTTGAGCCTCCATGCACGATTTTTTCGCACGCGGGAGAATTTTCAACGCACAACCGCACGAACGACCATCAGCACCGGAACTCTCGTCGCCGATCCTTCCCCTTCTTCCCGCCTGCGTGCCCTTCGTGGTGAACAAGGTCCTCGACCTTCAATCAGTCTTCCCGGCGTTGTGTCCGGCAGGACCTTCGGGCGCTCGGCAGACCCGCGCGGCAAAGCGCCGCATCACGCCACGGGCCACGCGATCCTCGGGTTCGATACAGAACCCGGCCTGCTCCACCGCGGCCTCGGTATCGCGATTCGGATGGCAACCGCCGGTGACGCAGGTCCAGGCCGGCTGCACCCGGTCCTGCGCCCGTCCCAGCAGCGGGCGGGTGTGGCGCACATGCTCCAGCATGCGCAGCGCGCCGCCGTCCGCCAGCACCCGGCGCACCTCGCCCAGAGCCCGCGGCGGGTCCTGGACGCTGCAGAAAACCAGGCCGGAGACCACGCTATCGAACACCCCATCCGCAAATGGCAGCGCCTCGGCCTTCGCCACCACCAGCGGGACCGTCGGCGCACGGCGTCGCGCCCACCGCAGCGCGGCCAGGTCCGGATCCATGCCGATCACTTGCGTCGGATCCGCGTACAGCGGCAGATCGCGCCCGGTCCCGCAGCCGACCTCCAGCACCCGGCCTTCGGCGCCCTCAACCAGGCGCCGTCGCCAGCGACGCAGCCCCAGAAGATCGGCACCGGCCATCAGGCCGTCATACAGCCAGGGGATCTGTTCAAGACCGCGCATCGCGACTCCGTGGGTGCCAGGGGGGGGAGAAATGTGACGCATGCCACATTCTTTCGGCGGGTGGCAGGAACCTGTTTCCACAGTCCCTGTCCACTTATACAAGTTGCGGAAATCATCGGCTCGTGGCAACGGCAGCCGGTGATCCGCCGTTCGGACGCAAACCCTCCATCACACGGGTGTCCGAATGATCTTTGGCCCGGCGTCTTCGCCGGGCCATTTTTTTGTGTGGCCGCTCCGACCGGTACAGGCTGACGCGTTCGCGCCAGCACAGCGTCCCCCTCAGTTGCCGGTACGCCCGATCAGGTTGAGGAACTCGCGCCGGGTGCGGCCGTCCTCGCGGAAGGCGCCCAGCATCACCGAGGTCGCCATGGAGGAGTGCTGCTTCTCCACCCCGCGCATGGTCATGCACATGTGCTTGGCATCCACCACCACGCCAACCCCCTTGGCCCCCGTCACCTGCATCAGCGCCTCGGCAATCTCGCGGGTCAGGCTCTCCTGGATCTGCAGCCGTGCAGCGAACATGTCCACGATGCGGGCAATCTTCGACAGGCCGATCACCTTGCCATCGGGCAGGTAGGCGACATGCACCTTGCCGATGATCGGCAGCAGGTGATGCTCGCACAGGGAGTACAACTCGATATCGCGCAGCAGGACCATCTCGTCGTTATCGGACGAGAACAGCGCATCATTCACGATGGTGTCCAGGTCCTGCTGGTAGCCACGCGTCAGATATTGCATGGCCTTGGCTGCGCGCATCGGCGTGTCCCGCAGGCCCTCGCGTTGCGGATTCTCGCCGAGCCCGGCGAGAATCTCGCGGTAGTGCTCGGCGAGTTGTTCCGGGGCGGCCAGCGGCTGGCCCGAGGCAGGGGTGGCCGTCGGCTCGTCGGCCATGCGGTCATCTGCGTTCATCGATGGTTCCTTGTTCTCGTTCATTCTCGCGTTCTTCCTCTTTCCTGCTCAGGCCGCGATGGTGACCGCGAGGCCGGAGGCCAGGGCCAGCATCGCGCCCACGGTCAGCACCAGGCGCAGACCGAGATAGCCACGGGGCAACGCCCGCCGTTGCAGGCTCAGCCGATCCACCCACCACACCCCAAGAAACAGCACGGCCAGCGTCATCAAGGCCTGCGGCAGCGGCTGCAGCACCGCCAGCCAGGCCAGGACGGACGGCACCACCGCCCACACCGGCGCCGAGAGCGGACCCACCCGGTGCTGCCGATCCGCCAGATAGATTCCCCAGTGGACCGCCCCCAGGAACGACAGGATCACCGCACCATAGAGCGCCAGGGCCTCCAGTGCGAAAACCTGCCATTCGGGCTGGGCCATCCAGGCCCCGATGCCGAAGAACGCGAAGGGTAGCAGCCCGGCGTACCCGAGCACCTGCAACGCAGGTGCCGGGGTATCCGGTCGCGCGCCCTCGCCGCGCGCCTGCAGGGCCCGGTGGCCCAGGTACTCGCGCAGTTCAGGGAGGCCGCCGATCACCCCTTCGCGCGTCACAAACAGCGGCAGCACCGCGGCGCCGGTGGCCTGTTGCAACGCATGGAACTGCTCGCGGTTATGGGCCGAGCCCATGCCCCACTCCAGCCGCTGCCAGCGCCCCGGGGCCGTCGCCTTCAGAAGCGCCTCGGCATCCCGGAAATCCGACAGCCCGGAGGTGATGCCCACGATCTCGTGGGTCGTCAGTGCATCGCGCACCTCTGCCGGCCACTCCGGTGCGCCCGCTTGCGCCTGCTTGTCTGTGTTCACGATCCGCGTCTCCCGCTGCACCTGTTTCGCGGTAAACCGCCCTCCTATTGGAAGCCGGGGAACTTTTTACCGCCACCATTTACAAATATTGTACAGTTATTGTATAAGATGTACATCGCCCTGCGGCCCGGAGATCCACCACCATGCAACGCTCGCGCATCGCCGTCATCGGCGGAGGCATCGCCGGCCTGTCCGCCGCCTGGATTCTGCAGACCCGGCACCAGGTCCAACTGTTCGAATCGGAACCGGAGCTCGGCGGCCATGCCCATACGGTGGAGGTACCCGATCCGCAGGGCCACACGGCCATTGATACCGGCTTCGTGGTCTACAACGAGCGCAACTACCCCCTGCTCACCCGCCTGTTCACGGAACTCGACGTCCCCACCCAGGATACGGACATGTCCTTCGGCTACTCGCGCCAGCCCGCGGGCGTCGAGTATGCCGGCTCCGATCTGAACACCCTGTTCGCGCAGCGCCGCAACCTGGTGCGCCCGACCTTCCTGCGTATGGCGCGCGATATCCTGCGCTTCAACCGCCTGGGCAAGGGCCTGTTCGAGCGTGGCGAAAGCCCGGAGGGCACGCTCGGCGCGTTCCTCGCCCGACACCGACTGGGCCGCGGCTTCGCCGAGGACTACCTGCTGCCGATGGCGGCCGCGATCTGGTCCTGCCCGCCCGAGGAGATCCGCGAGTTCCCGGCCGCCAGTTTCCTGCAGTTCTTCCACAACCACGGCCTGCTGGATCTGCGTGATCGCCCGCAGTGGCGCACGGTGGTCGGCGGCAGCCGCGAGTACGTCCAGCGGCTCGCGGAGCGCCTGGAACCCGGCAGCGTGATTCACCAACCGGTGCGCGCAGTGATCCCCGAGGCCGACCGGTGGCGGGTCCTGACCCACGATCAGGCAGCGGGGTTCGACGCGGTCGTGTTCGCCTGCCACGCCAACACCGCGCGCTGGCTGCTGAACAAGGCCGACCCGGCGCGCGAGCGTCTGCTCGCCGCCTGCCGCTTCCAGCCCAACCGCGCGGTACTGCACACCGACCCGGCGCTGATGCCCCGCTCGCGCCGCGTGTGGTCCTCCTGGAACTATCTCTCCGGGCGCTCCACCCAGGCGCGCGACAGCGTCTCGGTCTCCTACTGGATGAACCGCCTGCATCGCCTGGAACGGCGCCAGGACTACATCATCAGCCTGAACCCCTGGCGCGAGCCGCACCCGAACACCGTGCTCGGCGAACAGCACTGGGAACACCCGGTCATGGACACCGCGGCGGAGAAGGCGCGTCAGCGCCTCGCGGCCACCCAGGGCGAGAACAACCTGTACTTCGCCGGTGCGTGGATGGGCTACGGCTTCCACGAGGATGGACTGCGCTCGGCCGTTTCCATCGGGCGATCGCTGGGCATCGAACCGCCCTGGTCCTGCCCTGCGGACCCCCCCATGCAGACCGCCCGCCAACCGGGCTCCGCCATTCACGGCGGCGTAGCGGCACCGGCGCACGCGCCGCCTGCGCAATCCCGGAGCGCGTGAATGGACGCCGCCCTGGTCCATGGCACGGTGCTGCACCAGCGGTTCTTTCCGCAGCAATATCGCTTTCGCTACCCGGTAACCAGCGCGCTGTTCGATATCGATCGCCTGGCGGAGACCACCCGGCACTGCCGTCTGTTCTCGCTGAATCGCTTCAACCTCTTCAGCCTGCGCACCCGCGACCACGGCCCGCGCGATGGACGCCCCTGGCGCCCGTGGATCGAGGCCCACCTGGCCGAACACGCCATCGACCTGGCCGGTGGCCCGATTCACCTGCTGACCATGCCGCGCGTCCTCGGGCACGCCTTTAACCCGCTCAGTGTCTGGTACGCCCGGCATGCCGACGGCGAACTGCGCGCCATCCTGCTGGAGGTGCGCAATACCTTCGGCGAGCACCACCACTACCTGCTGCACGAGAACGGCGCCCCCATGGCCCTCCCCGTGCGCCAGGAAAAGAACAAGGCCTTCCACGTCTCACCGTTCATCGACATGCACGCGCGCTACGCCTTCACCCTGACGCCGCCGCGCCTGCAGTCTGGCGCATCGCTGCGCATCGCGATCAACGAATACCAGGACCAGGACCTGATGCTGGTGGCCTCGCAACACGGGCGCCTGCGCCCGTTCAGCGACCGCGCACTGCTGGCCGCCTTCCTGAAGAAACCCTGGATGACCCTCAAGATCCTGCCGCTGATCCACTGGCAGGCTCTCAGAATCTGGTGGCGCGGCGGGCGCTATCACCCACGGCCCGCACCCCCCGCACAGGAGATCGACTAATGGCCCTCGACCACATCGACACCCCGCAGGAAGGCACAACCCGGCCCGACTGGGCCCTGCGCCTGGTTGCCCGCGCCCTGAAGGACATCGACACCGGGCAGATCACCCTGATCGGTCCGTCGGGCGACCGCATCACCGTGCGCGGGCGCAAGGCCGGCGTCGAGGCGGTATGGCACTTCCGCCGCCCGTGGCGGGCCATCCTGCGCCTGCTGCGCCACGGCGATATCGGCTTCGCCGAAGGCTTCATCAGTGGCGACTGGATCACCCCCGACCTGCAGACGCTGCTGCGCTTCGCCACCGACAACGAACAGGCCCTGGCGCCGATGGCCGAGCGCCCGACATGGCAGCGTGCCATCGACCGCATGCGCCACTGGATGCACCGCAACAGTCGCCGCGGAAGCCGCGCCAATATTCGCTTCCACTACGATCTCGGCAACGACTTCTACAACCTGTGGCTGGACCGCACGATGAGCTATTCGTCGGCACTGTTCACCCGCGGCGACGAGGCCCTGGAACAGGCCCAGGCGCAGAAGTACACCCGCCTGCTGGATCAGCTGAACGCCGAGCCCGGCGCACACATCCTCGAGATCGGCTGCGGCTGGGGCGGCTTTGCCGAGATGGCCGCGCAACGTGGCTACCGCGTCACCGGCGTGACACTCTCGCAGGAGCAACTCGACTATGCCCGCGCCCGCATCGAACGCGCCGGCCTGAGCGACCGCGTGGAACTGCGTCTGCAGGACTATCGCGACCTGCAGGGCACCTTTGATCACGTGGTCTCGATCGAGATGTTCGAGGCCGTGGGCGAACACTGGTGGCCGACCTTCTTCGCCAAGGTCCGCAGCTGCCTGCGCCCGGGCGGCCGCGCGGCGCTGCAGGTCATCACCATCGCGGAAGAGGCCTTCGAGTACTACCGCCGCAACGCGGACTTCATCCAGCTCTACATCTTCCCCGGTGGCATGCTGCCCTCGGTCCCGCGCTTCAACGCAGAGGCCGAGCGCGCCGGGCTCGCGGTCGAGGACCAGGCCCTGTTCGGCGAGGACTACGCGCGCACGCTGCGCCACTGGCACCGGGAGGTCCGCCAGGCGGAGCCGGTCATCGAGGCGCTGGGCTACTCGCAGTCGTTCCTGCGCATGTGGCGCTACTACCTCGCCTATTGCGAGGTCGGCTTCGACACCGCCCGCGTGAACCTGATGCAGGCGGTTCTGCAAAGCCCCGTCCAGCCCGCCGCGCCGGGCCATGACCCCGCGAACCGATGAGGTGAGCACCCTTCGCTGGCCGCGGCTGTTCGCCTACGGCGGCCTGGGCATGCCCCTGGCCGTCCTCGGCCTGCCGCTGTATGTCTTCCTGCCCGCGCACTACGCCGAGCACACCGGCCTGGGCGTCACCCTGGTGGGCGTCTTCCTGCTCTTGGCACGGCTGCTCGATGTCGTCACCGACCCGCTGATCGGCCATCTGTCCGACCGCATCCCCGGCGCCTGGCGGCGGCGCGCGGTCATGCTGGCGGGCGTCCCGCTGCTGCTGATCGCCGCGCCCTTCCTGTTCCGCCCACCGGCGGATGCCGGCGCCTGGTATCTGCTGATCTTCAGCACCCTGGTCTACCTCGGCTGGACGCTGGTCGCCCTGCCCTACGCCGCCTGGGGCGCCGAGCTCTCCGGTGACTACCACGAGCGCTCGCGCATCACCGCCACGCGCGAGGGCTTCGTCGTCCTGGGCACGGTAACGGCCGCCGCGCTCCCCGCGGTCCTGGGCCTGCAGGACGATGCCGGCGCGGCGCTGGCCACGCTTGCAGTCCTGCTGTGGGTGCTGCTGCCGATCGCCTTCGTCGTCCTGCTCTGGCGAGTGCCGGAGCGCCCGGGGCGCCTGGCACCGGTGCCCTGGCGCGCCGGCTGGACCCTGCTACGGTCCAACCAGCCGTTCCGCCGCCTGGTCCTCGCCTGGGTCCTAAACGGCACCGCCAACGCCATCCCGGCCACCCTGTTCCTGCTGTTCATCACCCACGTACTGGAGGCCCCCGGACACGCCGGGCCACTGCTGCTGGTCTACTTCGCCACCGGCATCCTTGCGCTGCCCCTGTGGCTGCGCCTCGCCCGCCGGATGCCCAAGCACCGGGTGTGGACGCTCTCGATGCTGCTCGCCTCGGCCTTCTTTATCTGGGTCCCGTTCCTCGGTTCCGGCGATGTACTCGCGTTCTACGCCATCACCGTATTGACCGGGCTCAGCCTCGGTGTGGACCTGGCGCTGCCGGCCGCGATGCAGGCCGACGTGATCGACCAGGACACCGCCGACGGCGGCGGCGAGCGCGCCGGACTGTTCTTCGGGCTGTGGGGCATGGCCACCAAGCTGGCCCTGGCCCTTGCGGTGGGTCTCAGCTTCCCGCTGCTGGGCCTGGCCGGCTTCTCGGCCGACGGTGACAACGGCTCCACCGCCCTGCTCGTGCTGGCGCTGGCCTACGCCGGCCTCCCGGTGCTGTTCAAGCTCGCGGCGATGGCCCTGATCTGGCGCTTCCCCATCGACGCCGACGCCCAGCATGCCCTGCGCGAACGCATCCACGCGCGCGAACGCGCCGCGCCTTCAGCCCAGCCCAGAGGAACCACCCCATGAATAGCCACGCCACCCGCCGCGGGACCCTGCTCGCATCCATGCTGCTGCTTGCACTGTTCCTGACCGTCGCACCCGCCAGAGCCACGACCGAGATCGACGGCGTCCGCTTTGCCGACGCGGTCACGATCGACGACACGACCGTCCCGCTGCGCGCCGGGCGGCTCTATCGCTACACCATCTTTCGGGTCTACGTCGGCGCGCTCTACGTCCCGGAGGACGTCGCTCCGGACGATGTGCTGACGGCCGACGTGCCCAAGCGCCTGGAACTGGAGTACCTGCGCGCCATCAGCGCCGACGACTTCCGCAAGAGCGGCAACCGCCTGCTGGAAGACCAGCAGACCCCGGAAACCCTTGCAGCCCTGTCCGACCGACTCGAGACCTTCAACGCCGCCTACCGCGACATGGAGGCCGGCGACCGCTACGCCCTGGAATACCGCCCGGGCCACGGCACCCGCCTGCTGCAAAACGGCACACCGCTGGTCGAGGTCCCCGGCCACGACTTCGCCACGGCCTACTTCGGTATCTGGCTGCACCCGGAAGAGCCCCTGTCCGGTCGCTTCCGCGACACCCTGATCGGCCAACGCTGAATCCGTCGCATCCCGGTTGCCCGCAGTTGCATTCGCGCAAGTGCATCGCAGGCTCAAACCAGGCGCCAAACGTTCACCGGTCATCGCGAGGCGCGAAGCGCCGTGGCGATCGCACCGCCCTGCTACCCGCACGCGTCCATGGATGGCCGCGCGGCGCGCACAACGACAAAAGGCACCTCCGTTTCGATTGGTTCGCGCGGCTCACGATCCGCTAACTGACTCACAGGAAGATTGCCCCAACGTAGACTAAACTTTTCCGTTCGGGACCCAGGGCCAGGAAGGCCGGGGAGCCATTCATCCACCCGTCCGCTCGCGTACGGATCGGGGCTCTCCCTCACAGCGTTCCGACGGAGGATTGCCATGCAACACCGCATCGCCTTCCGGGAGGCCACCTGGCCTGCCGACGCCGAGGCACTGTCCCAAGTTCGCTGCGAGGTCTTCGTCGAGGAACAGGGCGTGCCCGAACCACTGGAGTTCGACGGCCTGGACGCCGCCGCCCTGCACTGGCTGGCCACCGGGCCAGGGGACGAACCGGTCGGCACCCTGCGCATGCTGCCTTCCGGCCAGATCGGCCGCATGGCCGTGCGCGAATCCTGGCGCGGACACGGCATCGGCTCGCGCCTGCTGGACTGCGCCGTCCACGCCGCCGCCCGCCACGGCTGGCGCGAGGTCTGGCTGAACGCCCAGAGCACCCGCATCGGCTTCTACGCCCGCCACGACTTCTTCGTCATCAGCGACACCTTCGAAGACGCCGGCATCCCCCACCGCCGCATGCTCCACCGCATCCACTCCCCGATCCCACGACCCAGCCAACCCTGGAGCCACCCGAACCACGGCCTGGCCGCGCATCCGCTATAGCCTACCCCCCCGGGGCCGGGCTCCTCGTGATGCGATTCGCTACGCTCATCGGCATCCTACGAGGGTCATTATGGGGGCCGACTCGCCCGCGAATCGGCAGCACCCCTCACCCCGCAACGCCCACAAACGTAGGGTGCATTGAGCCCTGCGAATCGCACCACTCACGGGGCGGGGGCATCCACCCCCCACGATGCGATTCGCTGCGCTCATCGGCATCCTACGAGGCATTCTGTGGGAGCGTGCCTGCACGCGAATCCCCGCCCCGAAACCAACGAATTCCGTGATTCCCGGAGCCGCACGAAACCACCACCGAACCCAGAGATGCGAACACACCCGCACTCGCCTATGCTGAGAGAAGCACCCAGCCCGCGAGCGAAACGCCGATGACCACCCCCGAACGCGACCCGACCCTGATCGACGCCGAGGCCCTGCTGGCCGAACTCCTGGCCGCCACCCGCCGGCGCCTCTGGCTGCATGCCCGCGTCGGGCTCCTGGCCGAGATCGCGGGTGCCGACCTCGGCGCCGAGCTGGCCGGCATCGCGCGCCGCCATCGCCACACCGATATCCGCCTGCTGGTGGACGACGATCTCGCCCTGAAGGAACAACTCCCGAGCCTGGTCGAGAGCATCAAGCGTCTGCCCAGCGCCGTCTCGGTGCGCCGGCTGGTGGCCGCGGAGGAAAGCCCGCTCACCGTCACCGCCATCGCCGATCACAGCGGCTGGATGCAGCTCACCCAGGCCGGCGGCCGCCGCATCCTGCGCGGCGACGTCGAGGACCGGCCCGGCACCCAGCGCGCAGCCCAGGACTTCGAGGCCAACTGGAGTCTCAGCGATGAAGCCGTCGAGCTCCGCCGCCTCCTCGTCTGACATGCCCCGCATGGTGGATCGGCGCCGCTGGCTACGGGTCGCCCTCGCATTAGCCGCCGGCACGCTCCTGCCTGTAGCCGCGCTCGCGCGTGAACCCCACGCCGAAGTCGCCGTCCTGCCGCTGCAAAACCGCCCGGCCCACAGCCTGCTGCCCGAGCTCAAGGCCCTGTTCGGCGACACCGCCACCCTGCGCGGCGACGGCTTCCGCCTGCTGGTGCGCGCCGACGCCCGCACCCTCCAGCAGATCCGCGAGGTCGTCACCGAACTCGACGCCCCGACCCAGGACCTCATCCTCTCCGTGCGCCGCCACAGCGACGCCCCGCGCACCGAACGCGGAACCGGTATCGATCTCGAGAGCGGCCCGGAAGGCACCGAAGGGCGCATCACCACCCAGCGCCTGCGCACCACGCGCCGCAACGACCAGACCCAGCACCTGCGCCTGCGCGAAGGCACCGATGCGATCATCCTGGTGGGCGAGACCCGCACCGCCGGCTTCCGCATCATCCACGGCCGCGCCGGCGTCGGCGTCGAACCCCTGCTACAGGACACCGCCCGCGGCTTCCGCGTGCGCCCCCAGGTGCAACCCGACGGCCGCGTGCGCGTCGCCATTGCCCACCTCCACGAACGCCCGCTCGCGCGCGGCGCCGTGGACCGCGACGCCGTGGATACCCAACTCACCCTGGAGCCGGGCGCCTGGCATACCCTCGGCGGTGCCCACAGCAAGAGCGCCGCCGAGCAGCGCGGCCTCGCCTCCCGCCGAACCACCCGCGACCGCGACACCCTCACCCTCGAAATCCGCGTCGATCCCGTCCGCTGAACCGCCCGGGTTGGGCACCCCAGCACTTCGACCGTATCCGGCGCCGAACACCACACCCCCACAACGCAAAAAGGCCCCAACGGGGCCCGGTCACGCATAAAAAACGGGGCCCCTGAGGGCCCCGCAAAACAAGCTACAAACTACTTTTTATACCGCTTGGTAGCAGCGTCCGTTCTTAGAAGGACACCCGCATACCGCCGCCAACACCGGTGTAGGAGTTACCGGCACCAGCCGGATCACCGCTCAGCGGACGCGCGAACGGGACATTGTCGTCCAGGCTGGTGTAGGAGACACCGGCAAAAGCCATCACACGGTTGCTGAAGTTGTGCTTGACAGCAAGCGCGGCGAAGTCGGTGTTCCCATCGCCCGCATCAGCATCACTGCGCGTGGTACCAAGGCTCAGGACGAAGTCGTTACGGCCCATGGTGTACACGCCGGAGACGAAACCACCGGTTGCATCACGATTCGTAAAGCCCGTAGCGGTTTCCCACGTGTAATCTTCCACTTCCGCCACGAGACGGAACGGACCGGACTTCCAGTCCACACCAATCTTGGTGGCGCTGAAATCCTGATCCGCACCGATGAAGTCATCGGCATTGGTGTGCGCAACGTACAGCTCGACCGGGTTCAGGTCGAAGTTCAGACGACCAGACCAGGCCTGGGAACCACGGTCCGTGGAGCTGCCGTTGTCGGCCGCCACCGCAACCTGCAGGCCCACCATGCCGAAGCTGTTGGCGTACTTGATGACGCGTTCTTGGTACGAGCCATTACCCAGACCGCCGATGCCGCCACCGGTACCGAGACGAGCGCCATTGCCACGGGCCTGCATGAAGGTACCATTCAACGGGTCCTTGCCAGCCGTGGAGTACGGCAGGTTCTGGCGGCCGATGGTCACGCGACCGAAGTTGCCATCCAGGCCAACGTACAGGTCACGGGAGCCAGAACGGAAACCACCTTCGTCGCCGCCGTTGGTCTGAATGTCTTCCTCGATTTTGGCCAGGGCGGTCATGCCGTTACCCAGATCGTGGTTGACCATCACGCCCAGACGGTTCGGACCATTACCATCGGCCATCCAACCAGCGCCGCCAGCGTCGTGCATGCGCAAGCCGTTGTCGAAATCGCTGCTGCCACCGGAGTGGTGAACGATCTGCGTCTGCAGCTGGCCGAACAGGGTGACGTCGGTGTCGGCGGCGGCGAAGGCCGGGACTGCGAAGGCGCCGGCAACGGCGACGGCAAGAATCTGTTTTTTCATGGTGCGTATCTCCCAGGAGAGGTGTGTTGTTCGTTTCTTACGCCGCATCCACGGTCGATGCCGCGAATGACAGGTGTTTTATATACACCACGGTGTCTCGTTTCAACCCCTGGGCGAGAAAAAATTGCCACAGTTGGGCGCTGAACGTGACGCACGGTGGATTTTGGAAGATCAAACACTTGCGGAAACAGGCTACAGAAAGGTGCGAGATATCTGGCAACTTGCTGAATCGGAGGGCGCATTAGGATCGGCTTACTTTCGTGGGGGCGGGCGAACGGGTAGCTGGATCAGGTTTTTCTTATTTTTTCTGGATTTGCTTCGTGCGGGGTTTTGCAACGCTCGCAAGGCAGGTCAATGCGATGCAACGCCCGTTGTTTTTTTGCAACGAGGTCGTTTTCTGTTGATGGCGAGGAGGGTGTGTTGTGGAAACGCGACATGTCCTTGGGCTGTGGAAGTGTGGCCGGGAGTCGACACGTTTGCGCTGATCATGCTTTGGCAGGGGCTTCGCGGCCGAGGCCGCTTGTATGTTTAAACCCGGCAGGCCTAGAAAGGGTCTGTCGGGGTGTAATCCGGAGATCCCGGCTCTTCGCTTCGCTGCGGCCGGGATGACGGTGTGCAGGACTCGTCTCGGGCTCTCTTCGAACAAGACCTCGGCCACCCGCCGCCGTCATCCCGGAAACCGCGCAGCGGTTATCCGGGATCTCGCACGTTCGGGGAGCCCCAATCCCTTGAGGTCCCGGCCCTGCGCTTCGCTCCGGCCGATGACGGGTGGGGTGGACGTGTGGGCGGTATGCCGGGGGTTCGACGAACGGTCGGGGTGAGCGGGCGTGGCGGATGGGCGGCGTCGCGGGGACATGGCAGCGTGCCAGGGATCGATGAGGAGGGGTTCCCGAGGCCATGATGCGGTTCGCTTCGCTCAGCGCATCCTACGGGATACCACGGCCCCGCCATGCACAGGGTCCAGCGAGCGCTGCCGCACCCGAGCCCGGCTCGGACTGCGGTTTAAAGCACTCGTAGGATGTGCTGAGCGTAGCGAATCGCATCACCCCGGGCCGAACAGCCTGGGTCGCCTTAATCGAGCCCGAAGGCTCGGAGCGCGAGGCGGCGCTTGAGGGGGATGGCCTGATCGACCAGGCGGATGCCGAGGCCGCGCAGTTCGGGGAGGCCCGCGGCGTGGGTGCCGAAGACGAGGCGGAAGCCGTCCATGGCGCGCTGCATGAAGGCGTTCTCGCTGCGGCGGTCGCGGGTGTAGGCGCGCAGGACGGTCTCGGCACCCGGGTCGCGGCGGGCGGGGCCGTGCAGGCGCTCGACCAGGGCGCGGGCGTCGGCCAGCCCGAGGTTCAGGCCCTGCCCGGCCAGCGGGTGGATGGTGTGGGCGGCATCCCCGGCCAGGGCCACGCGGCCGGCGTGGTAGTCGCGGGCGTGGCGGGCTACCAACGGGAAGCTGGCGCGCTTCGATGTGGCGGTGATCGCCCCCAGGCGGTGGTCGATCACGGCCTCCAGGGCCCGGCAGAAGCCGGCGCCGTCCAGCGCCAGCATGTCGTCCGCCTGGTGTTCGGGCTGGGACCAGACGATGGAGCTGCGACCGTCCGCCAGCGGCAGGAAGGCGATGATCTGGTCGTCGACGAAGCGCTGCCAGGCGGTGTCCTCGTGCGGGCGCTCGGTGGTCACGGTCGCGACCACGCCGCGGGCGTGATAGTCCTGCTCCCGCACCGGGATGCCCATGCGGGTACGCAGGGGCGATTGCGCGCCATCGGCCGCGACCACCAGACGGGCGGAGGCCAGCGGCACATGTTGCGGGCCGTAGAGATCCACCCGATCCGGGCGGGTGTCAAGGCTCTTCCATTCGGTTTCCGGCCACAGGGCCACGCCGGCGGCCGCCAGCTCGGTCCACAGCACGGCCTCCAGGGCGGCGTGTTCCACGGTCCAGCCGAGCGCCGGCACCCCCAGCTCGTCGGCGTCGAAGCGGATATGCCCGGGGCCGTGGCCATCCCATACGGCCATGCCCGAGAAGGCATGGGCGCGGCGCGCCTCGAGGGCGTCCTGCACCCCCAGGCGGGCCAGGAACTCCATGGAGGCGATGTTGAGCGTGGCGACGCGCGTCACCGGGGTCGCGTCGCTGAAGGTGGGCGCGGCAGCGCGCTCCAGCAGCCCGACGCGCAGGCCCTGGCGGGCCGCGCCCAGCGCGATGGCGCCACCAACCGCGCCGGCGCCCACCACCAGCAGGTCCAGCACGTCGCGGGAACCGGACGCGCTCATGCCCCGCCCCCTGCGTCCGGCCGCGCGAGATGGCGCGCGGTATGGCGCGGCAGCGGGCCAAGGCCCATGGCCGCCTGTGCCAGGCGATCGCGCGCTGGGCGCAGGCGGTCGACCGCCATCATCCCGCCGCCCAGCGCATGCCCGCGCAGGCCCGCCGCGTGCAGCATGCCGCGGGCAAGGAAGTCGGTCGCGGCCACCACGCCGTTCACGTCACCGCGCCGGGCCCGAGCATAGGCGGCAAGGGTTGCGGGTGCGCCGGGGTCGGCGACAAAGCCGGGCGCCCCGCCCTGCCCGCGCCCCTCGCGCAGCGCCCCCAGCAGGGTCGCCACATCGCGCAGGGCAAGATTCAACCCCTGCCCCGCCACCGGGTGCACCGCGTGCGCGGCATTGCCCAGCAGCAGCGCGCGGTCCGCGACCGGCTCCGGGGCATGCACCCGCTCCAGCGGGAAGCGCACCACGCGGCCCGCCGGGCGCAGCCGCCCCAGGGTCCAGCCGAAGCGGGCCTGCAGCTCGCGCAGGCGTTCGGCCTCGTCCAACTCCAGGCGGCGCTCGCAGACCTCCGGCGGGGCCACCCAGACCACGTTCATCCGCCCATCCGCCTGCGGCAGCAGCGCCAGCGGGCCTTCGTCGGTAAAGCGTTCGAAGGCCTGGCCGTTGTGCGGCCGCGCAGGCAGGACATCGAAGACCAGGGCATCCGCCGCATAACGCAGGCGGTTTACCGCAAGACCCAGGGCCTTGCGGGTGGGCGACTGGATGCCGTCGGCGGCCAGGATCAAGCGCGCCGCCCAAGTGCTCTCGCCTTCGGCGCCGTCGATGCGCAGTTCGCGTTGGCCGTCCGTCACCTTGCCCACGCCCGCCAGCGTCGACTGGTGGCGCACGTCCACGTCGGCGGCGCGACAGGCCGCATCCAGCATCGGCTCCAGCGCGACGGCCGGCACCACCTGGCCGAGGGCGTGGCGGCCCTGATCGGCTGCGTTCAGGTGGACGCGGCCCAGCCCGCCGCGGCGGCTGACGACAATGGAGCGGATCGCGGTCGCCCGTTCGGCCAGCGGCGCCCAGTAGCCCAGATCGTCCAGGAACTGCACGGAGCCGGCCGCCAGCGCATAGCCGCGGGTGTCGTGTGCGTGCGCGTCCGGTGCTGGCGGCGCGCCCCGCTCGAACAGCGTGACCGCGTAGCCCGCCCGCGCCAGGGTGCAGGCGGCGAGGCCACCCACCGGCCCGCCGCCAACGATGGCGATATCGCAGGTGTTCGTCGTCATACCACACCCCGGGCGGGTAGCCCCGACGCCGCTTTCGCGGGCAAGCCCGCTCCCACAAGACCTGCACCACCCATCGCAGGATGCCGATACGCAGGATGCCAATGAGCGCAGCGAATCGCATCATCGGGCGCGCGGCCCCGGGGTGAGCGGTGCGTTTCACAAAGCTCAACGCACCCTACGGTTCTGGGCAGGCCCGCTCCCACTGGGGGCTGGTCCGGCACTGGGTGATGGCGGGCGGGCATGGTCAGTTCCAGCCCGGGAGGTCGCCGGCCATGCAGGCCTCGATGTCGGCGACGGTCTTGGGGCAGTGCGCGGTCAGGACCTCGTGGCCGTCGCGGGTGACGACCACGTCGTCCTCGATGCGCACGCCGATACCGCGCAGCTCTTTCGGTGCCTCGCTGTAGGGCCCGAAGTAGAGCCCGGGCTCCACGGTCATCACCATGCCCGGCTCGAGCTGGCGCCAGGCGTCGCCGACGCGATAGTCGCCGACGTCGTGCACGTCCAGTCCCAGCCAGTGACCGGTGCGGTGCATGTAGAACGGGCGGTAGGCCTGGTCGCGGATCAGCTTGTCCAGGCGGCCCTTGAGCACCCCCAGATCCTTGAGCCCGCGGGTCAACTCACGTACGGCGGTTACATGCGGGGTGTCCCAGTCGTTGCCGGGGCGGACCTGCTCGATCGCGGCGAGCTGCGCGGCCAGCACGCACTCGTAGACCTCGCGCTGGCGCTCGCCGAAGCGCCCGGAGACCGGGAAGGTACGGGTGATATCCGAGGCGTAGCCCTGCACCTCGCAGCCGGCGTCGATCAGGAGCAGGTCGCCGTCGTTCAGCTCCGCGCGGTTCTCGATGTAATGCAGGATGCAGCCGTTCTCGCCACCGCCGACGATGGAGGGGTACGCGGTCTCGGTCCCGTAGCGGTGGAACTCGTGCAGCAGCTCCGCCTCCACCGAGAACTCGGTCAGGCCCGGGCGGCAGGCCTGCATCGCCCGCACATGCGCCTGGGTAGAGATGGCCGCGGCATGGCGCATCAGCTTCAGCTCCGGCGCCTTCTTGAACAGCCGCTGCTCGTGCAGGTGGTGCTCCACCGCAACAAACTCGTGCGGCGCGCGCACGCCGTTGCGGGCCTTGGCCCGGACCTGGTTGACCCAGCCGAACAGGCGCTGGTCCAGGGGCTCGTCGCGTCCGAACGGCGCGGCCAGCACCGCGCGGTTCTCCATCAGCCCCGGCAGGATCTCGTCGATGTCCTCGATCGGGAAGGCGCACTCGGCCCCGTACGTCTCCATCGCGCCGTCCGGCCCCGCGCGCCGCCCTTGCCAGGTTTCCTGGGTGGGGTCGCGGTCGCGGCAGAACAGGATGTACTCGCCGGCCGGGCGGCCCGGCACCAGCACCGCCACCGCATCCGGCTCGGGGAAGCCGGTGAGATAGAGGAAGTCGCTGTCCTGGCGGAAGGGATATTCGACGTCCCGGTTGCGCGTACGCTCGTGGGCGGCCGGGACGACGATGATCGAGTCCGGCCCGATCGCCCGCATCAACCGCTGGCGGCGCCGGGCAAACTCGCCCTGCGGGATCTCCGGTATCCGGCCCGGCCGGGGGGCTTGTCGCGTTCGCGTCATTGCATCGGGATCCGTTTCGGGTCGTCCGGGGCCAGCTCGTCGGCGATCAGCAGCACGCCCACGCGCACGTATTCGTTGAGTTCCTCGAAGGCCGCCGCGTTGTCCTCGTCGTCGTCCGGTTCCAGTTCGATGCGAGCAATCTCGGCGAAGTCGCGCAGGATCTCGCTGGCCTCGGCCGAGGGCTTGAGCTTGGCCAGCCGCGGCGTCTGCCCCAGCCCGGCGATGAAGCCGTCCACCCACTCCGACAGGGCCTGAGCCTGCGCCTCGATGGCGTCGTCCTCCGGCAACAGCGGGCCAAAGCCCAGCTCCACGTCGTAGAGCTGCGCCAGCAGCGCGCGGCGGATCGCCTCCACGGTCTTGTCGAAGCGCTCTCCTGCGCCTTCGGTCAGTGGCAATGCCTCGCCGAGGCTGCCTTCCAGGGCATCGACGTCGGAACCCGGATCGGCTACCAGGCATCCGGTGAACAGCCCGTGGGCCGAGGCCGGCGTCTGCGCATAGCCCATGCTGCGCAGCCCGTGTTCGAGCTGCTCGCGCAGGGCCTCGGGGTCGCGCTCCAGGCCGTCCAGGGACTTGGCGTTTCCGGTGCCCGGTGAATGCGTCATCAGAAGGACTCCAGCCGCGCTTCGTAGGGGAACAGCAGGAAGCGGTAGAGATCGTCCCCCACCTGCAGATGGGTGAACTGCGGCTCGCCCAGCTTGATCGCGCTGGAGCCGGTGGAGGACAGCATGTTGAGACCGAAGCGCTTGTCCTCGATCAAGGCGTTCAACAGCTGCTCCAGCTCCGGACGCGGCACAGTGCCCGTATTGTCGACAATCCGGCACGGCTTTCCGTTATGGGCCGTACCCTCGATCACGGTAGCGTCGGGGCCGGGTTCGGGTGGCTGGGTCATGGGCGACAACACTTGATGGCTAAGGGATTCCACGTATTGTGGCCAGCGCGGGTGCCAGCCCGCAACAAACCCCGGAATGCCTGGTGCACGAACGCGTACATTGACCGGCGTCTCCCTGTGAGTCACGCAAGTTGACGCTTCGCTCGAACGCCTCCTAGACTCCAGAGATTAACCGACTCGCGGCGAAAGCCGCACCTGCCACGCGGGGCCCGAGGCCATGCAGCCGAACGACGATTCAGCGATCGACCCGACCGAACGCCTGGAGGCCGCGATCGCACGCCTTCTGGAAGAACATGCGGCCCTGCGCGAGGAGAACCACCTGTTGCAGGAGCAGATCCGCCAGCTCAAGGGCGAACGCGCGACCTTCAAGGAACGCAACGAACAGGCCCGCCACCGGGTCGAGAACATGATCGCGCGCCTGCGCTCGATGGAGCACAGCGAATGAGCCAGTCCGAACCCGTCCGCGTCTCCATCATGGGCAAGGAGTACCAGATCGCCTGCCCACCGGAGGAACGCGCCGACCTGTTTGCCTCGGCGTCGCTGATCGACGAGCGCATGCGCGAGTTGCGCGATGGCGGGCGCATTGTGGGCGCCGAGCGCATCGCGGTGATGGTGGCGCTCAACCTGGCGCACGAGATGCTGGAGTGCCGGCAGCAGAAGGCCGGCGCGGACACCTCCGGAAGCTCGGAACGCCTGGTCGCCCTCGCCGACCGCATCGAGAAAAGCCTCGGCTCGTCGCGCTAGCGCGTTTGGCGGCGTCCCGCCGTCTTTCTTCCCTGCATTGCCAAGACCCCGGTACAGCCTGATGGCTGGCCTTGGTTCGTCCTCCGGTGTTTACGTGCCCTCGGTACGCCGCCTGCCACGCGCTGACTCGCCAGCGCGCCCCGAGGTACTTTCTTGCTTGCCCAAGAAAGTACCCAAAGAAGGGCACCCGGATTCCGCCCGGGAACCTTGCTCCAGGGTTCTCGGGCCGGCGGCGCTGAACTCGCTACGCTGCGCTTCGCTCAGACATCCAGCGCCTTCTCCCGGCCCGAGAACCCTTCCGCAAGGGGCTCCATACGGGAGGGGAAGGTCAAAACCGACCGTATCCCCACGCCTCCGCCTAACCATAGGCATCGCCGCCCGAAAGCCCCCGGCGCCCGCTCTGCGGGCGCGGCACGCCATGGCCGAAGGCCGAGCGTGCCGAAGATGTCGGAATAGCCTGCCTTCGACTAATGGCGCAGGCCTTCGGATCGCAATTGTCTTGACCTACCTCCCCGTTGTCGTCGCGCCGAGTGGAGAGGCTTTTCGCGGGAGAAAAGGCGCTGGATGTCTGAGCGGAGCGCAGCGTAGCGAGTTCAGCGCCGCCCGCGAAAAGCCTCGGAGCGAGGGAAACCCCGGCCCGCGCAGCGGGCCGGGGTCGCGGCAGTCGGGCGTGTTTCTTGGGTACTTCTTTGCACGAGCAAAGAAGTACCTCGCGGTGCGCTCGCGAGAGAGCGCTTGGCAGTAAGCGGACCGAGGCCACCGTAAACACCGAAGGACGAACCAAGGCCAGCCTCTACTGAGCGAGACATGCCCCAGGGCGGACGACACCTCAAACGGCAGCCAGGGAGCCGCGCGGCTTGGTGTACGTTAGCGCTTGACGGTGGCGCGGAGGGCCAGGCGTACCAGGGTCTCCACCGAGTCCGCCTGGTCGCGTACGGCGGCGACCATCTTCTCGGCGCTGGCGCGTTGATAGCCCAACGACTCCAGCGCGGCCAGGGCCTCGGCTTCCATCGCGGCGGCGGGCGTCGGTTCGCTGCCGCCCGCTCCCCCGGCGGGCGCGCCGACAAAGCCCATCTCGGCAAGGCGTTCGCCCAGTTCCAGCACGATGCGCTCGGCGGTACGCTTGCCGATACCCGGCACCTTGGCCAGGCCGGTGACATCGCCGCCGCTGATCAGACCCGCCAGCTCGTCGCCGGCGTAGGTAGAAAGCATGGCAAGCGCCAGCTTCGCGCCGATGCCGTTCACACGGATCAGACGCCGGAACAGGTCGCGATCGCGCTTGTTCAGGAAGCCGAACAGCTGGTGGGCATCCTCGCGCACGACCAGATGGGTGGCCAGCACGACGGTCTCGCCCGGCTCCGGCAGGGCCGCCAGCGTGGACAAAGGGACGTCAACCTCGTAGCCAACCCCGCCGGCGTCGATCACGACGCCATTGACCTCCCGGCTAATCAGCCGGCCTTCCAGCCGCGCGATCATGGACGGCCCCCGATCGAGCCGGAGGTGGCGGCCGCCAGGCGCGCCTCGTGCTGCTGGGTGTGGGCGTGGCAAAGCGCGACGGCCAGGGCATCGGCCGCGTCGCTGCTGGCCGGTTCGGCCAGGCGTAACAGTTGCTGCATCATGTGCTGGACCTGTTCCTTGTCCGCCCCGCCGATACCGACCACGGCCAGCTTGATCGCACGCGGGGCGTATTCGTGTACCGCAAGGCCGGCCTGGGTGGCGGCGCAGATGGCCGCGCCCCGGGCATGTCCCAGCTTGATCGCGGACTGGGCATTGCGCGCGACGAACACCGATTCGATGGCCAGCACGTCGGGCTTCAGTTCATCGATCACCTCGACCACGCCGGCGAAGATCTCGCCCAGGCGCTCGGGGAAACCCTTGGCCTTGGGCCGGATCACACCGTGCCCGCAGGAGCGGCCGCGGCTGCGATCATACTCGACGACCGCGAAGCCGGTGATCCGGGAACCGGGGTCGATCCCGAGGATGCGCACGCCGGTCACGCGGCGGCCGGATCAGTCACCGCTGACCTCGTCGGGAAAGTCGGCATTGGTGAAGACGTTCTGCACGTCATCCAGGTCGTCGAGCATGTCAAGCAGCTTGAGGATCGACTCGGCGGTCTCCGCGTCCAGTGGCGCGAGCGTCTCCGGGCGCCAGGTGACCTCGGCATCTTCCGGCTGGAGTTCGCGTTCCGCCAGCGCGGCGCGGACGTCCTGATAGGTATCGGGTTCGGTGATGACCTCGATGGAACCGTCATCCTCGACCTGGACGTCTTCGGCCCCGCCCTCCAGCGCGGCCTCCATCACCACCTCGTCGTCCAGCCCGGGGGCGAAGCGGATCACGCCCTTGTTCTGGAACAGATAGGCGACCGAGCCGTCGGTCCCCAGGTTGCCGCCCATCTTGGAGAAGGCGTGGCGCACCTCGGCGACCGTGCGGTTACGATTGTCGGTCATGCAGTCGACCAGGATGGCCGCGCCGCCCGGACCGTAGCCCTCGTAGCGGATCTCCTCGACGTTGTCGCCGTCGCTCTCGCCCGCCCCGCGCTTGGCCGCGCGCTCGATGGTGTCGCGGGTCATGTTGGCGCCCAGCGCCTTGTCGATCGCCAAGCGCAGGCGCGGGTTGGTCTCCGGGTCCGAGCCGCCCTGGCGCGCAGCCACGGTGATCTCGCGGATCAGCTTGGTGAAGAGTTTGCCGCGCTTGGCGTCCTGGGCATTCTTGCGATGCTGGATGTTCGCCCACTTGCTGTGGCCTGCCATTCGGTCACGACTCCTTCGATTGGGTTCGGTTGCAGCGGCCCCGGGATTCCACCGAGCCGCAGGACCCGCACAGTCTAATCGCTGGCGCGGCGGTAATCACGGATGCCTGCGCAGTACTCACCCACACCGCCTCTTCCCTCCCCCGTCATTGCGAGGAGCAGAGCGACGAAGCACAAAAGCAGCGAAGCTGCGTTGAACGGCCGCAGGCCGGCCCGAAGGGCGAGCGAAGCGAGTAATCTCCACCCGGAACCACCGCCGTCGGGTAGAGGACGCATTGCCAGCTTTCAAAGATTGCTTCGTCGCTGCGCTCCTCGCAATGACGGGGGCGGCGGTGGGGGCGGGCCGGCTGGGGTTAAGGGAGGAACTCGCCCGTTTCCAGGAAATGGAGGGTCTCCTGGACCAGGAGACGGTTGACCAGCATGCCGAAGTGGGAGACCGACATGGTGAGGTGGCGCGAGACCTCCGGGCCGCGAGTCTCGTCCACCGCGACCGTGCCATCGTGCGGATCCGGTAGCGGCGCGACCCAGGGCCCCGGCCCGAACGGCTTGCTGCCGGCGATCATGCCGACGTCGCGACCGCGCAGGACGGGGCTGCCGCCGAGCAGGCCGCGATCCAGCGCCGCGCCTAGCCACCAACGACCAAGGCGGTTCTGCGCCAGACGCGCCGCCACACGGCTGCCCTGTAGCGGCGAGCCCAGCATCACGATGCGACCGGGGCGCTGCACCGGCGCGACCTCGAACAGGTGGCGCACGATCACGCCGCCCAGGCTATGGGCAACCAGGTGCACGAGGTCGCCGGGGACATCCTCGAGAAACGCAGCCAAGTCTCGCGCGGCCTGCTCCGGCGTTTGCCGGCGCGAGGCATAGCGGAACCCGTGAACCTCGTGGCCGGCCGCGCGCAGACGGCGGCCCAGCAGGGCCATCTCCAGGCCCGGCATGTGCCAGCCATGGACCATGACCACACTACTGCGCATGCCGGTCATGGCGCTCGGCCGGACAAGCGGTTACTCGGCCTGTTGCGTGGCGCTGGGACGCAGACGGATACCCAGCTCGCGCAGCTGCTTCTCGCCGACCGGGGCCGGAGCGTCGGTCAGCAGGCAGGCGGCGGTCTGGGTCTTGGGGAAGGCCATCACGTCGCGGATCGAGTGGGCACCGCTCATCAGCATCACCAGGCGGTCGAGGCCAAAGGCCAGGCCGCCGTGCGGCGGGGCGCCGAAGTTCAGGGCATCCAGCAGGAAGCCGAACTTCTCGCGCGCCTCTTCCTCACCGATGCCCAGGGCCTCGAACGCGGCCTGCTGCATCTCGGGGTTATGGATACGGATCGAGCCGCCACCGACCTCGGTGCCGTTGAGCACCATGTCGTAGGCGCGGGACAGCGCCTCGCGCGGGTTGGCGCGCAGCGCATCGGGGCTATCCACCGCCGGGGCGGTGAACGGGTGATGCAGGGCGTACAGACGCTTGTCCTGGTCGTCGTACTCGAACATCGGGAAGTCGACCACCCACAGCGGCTGCCAGCCTGCCTCGACCAGCTCCAGGTCGTGGCCGATCTTCACGCGCAGGGCGCCGATCGCCTCGTTGACCACCGAGGCCTTGTCCGCGCCAAAGAAGATCAGGTCGCCGGCGGCGGCCGCGGTCTTCTCCAGGATCTGCCGGGTCACGTCCTCCGGCAGGAACTTGAGGATGGGCGACTGCAACCCGCCCGCGAGATCGGCCGGGTCGTTGACCTTGATGTAGGCCAGGCCCTTCGCGCCGTAGCGGCCGACGTACTCGGTGTAGACGTCGATCTCCTTGCGCGTGAGCTTGGCACCACCCGGCACGCGCAGCGCGGCCACGCGACCCTCGGGGTCGTTCGCCGGGCCGTTGAAGACCTTGAACTCCACCGCCTGCATCACCTCGGTCAGCTCGGTGAACTCCAGCGGGATGCGCAGATCCGGCTTGTCCGAACCGAAGCGGGCCATCGCCTCGGCATAGGCCATGCGCGGGAACGGATCCGGCAGCTCCACGCCCTGGACCTCGCGGAACAGGTGGCGAATCAGGCCCTCGGTCACCTCCATCACGTCCGCCTCGTCGACGAACGCCATCTCCATGTCCAGCTGGGTGAACTCCGGCTGGCGATCGGCGCGCAGGTCCTCGTCACGGAAGCAGCGGGTGATCTGGTAGTAGCGGTCCATGCCAGACATCATCAGCAACTGCTTGAACAGCTGCGGCGACTGCGGCAGGGCAAAGAAGCTGCCCGGATGCGTGCGGCTGGGCACCAGGTAGTCACGCGCGCCTTCCGGTGTGGCCTTGGTCAGCATCGGGGTCTCGAGGTCGAGGAACTCGCGGTCCTCGAGGAAGCGGCGCATGGCCGCGGAGACCTGCGCGCGCAGGCGCAGACGCTGCTGCATCAACGGGCGGCGCAGATCCATGTAGCGATAGCGCAGGCGGGTGTCTTCGCCGACGTCTTCGTCGTCCAGCGGGAATGGCGGGGTCTTGGCGGCGTTCAGGACCTCCAGCTCGAGCCCGAGGATCTCCACGGCGCCGGTGGGCAGGTCGGGATTCTCGGTGCCCTCGGGGCGCCGGCGCACGCGGCCGGTCATGCGGATCACGTACTCGGTACGCAGCTGCTCGGCGCGCGCGAAGACCTCCTCGCGGTCGGGATCGAACACCACCTGGACCAGGCCCGCATGGTCGCGCAGGTCCACGAAGATCACCCCCCCGTGGTCCCGTCGGCGGTTCACCCAGCCGCAAAGGGTCACCTCCGAGTCGAGTTCGTTCTCGGTGACACGTCCACACAGATGAGTTCGCATTGCGCTGTTCCAGCCGAAGGGCACGCCCGCCAGGGGCCTGCACGGTGAGTCGGGAAAACGGGACGAACATGGCGTTCGCACCCGCGAAAAGGCCGGAAATCTTACGATTTGCCCTGCCCCTGCGCAACCGGCGCCGGCGCTTCTTCAGGGCTTCTCATCGGTGTCACGACCCCCATGGACATCACGAACTTGAGACCATCCTCCACCGTCATGTCCAGTTCGATGGCTTCCTCGCGCGGGACCATGATCACGAAGCCGGAGGTGGGATTGGGCGTGGTCGGGACGAAAACGGTGATGACGTCACGCTCGGTGCGGTCCTGCACCTCGCCGACGGCGACACCGGTCATGAACCCCACGGACCACAGGCCGCGGCGCGGATACTCGATCAACATCACCTTGCGAAACGCCTGCCCGCCGTCGGACAGCACGGTCTCGGTGACCTGTTTGACGGCGCCGTAGATCGAACTGACCAGCGGGATGCGGCGGACGATCGATTCGCCCACCGACACCAGCTTGCGCCCAACGATATTGGCCACCACCACCCCGGTCACGAACACCACCACCACCGCCAGCACGATGCCGGCACCCGGGATGGAGAAGCCGAGAATCGCCTCCGGCCGCCAGGGCGGCGGCAGAAGGAGGATGGTGAAATCCAGCAGGTCGACCAGCAGCTTGATAATGAAGCCGGTGACGATCAGCGGCAGCCAGACCAGCAGCCCTGCAATCAGATAGCGGCGCAGGGAGACCAGCATTGATCAGGTGCCGGTCGCGGCGGTACCGGTCTTGGCGCTACCGGAAGATGCGGACTTTCCGGAGGCATCCGACTTCGTTGAGCTACTGCCGCTGGAACTGGTGGCCGAGCTGCTGCCCTCTTTCAGGTTGCGCTTGCCGTCCTTCTTGAAGTCGGTCTCGTACCAGCCGCCGCCGGCCAGACGGAAGCCGGCCGCGGACACCTGCTTGGTCAGGGCCTCGGCACCACACTCCGGGCAAATGGTGGCCGGCGGATCGGAGATCTTCTGCAGGATCTCGGAGACCTCGCCGCAATCCTTGCACTGGTATTCGTAAATGGGCATGACTGGAATCCTCGGAATGCATCCGCGAAAACACGGGTTGAGGCGTATTATGCGGCCGTTTTCGGGGAATGAAAGGCCTTCGCTTCCGACAATCCGTTTTCATAATCCAGAACGGTATTTCTCCGGCAAGCATGGGCAGCCCGCTCTCCTGCCCCCCTCAACGTCATCCCGGCGGACGCGCAGCTTAGAGCCGGGATCTCCAGCGTCAGCCCCTTCCCGACCGGGGAGATCCCGGATCACCGCTACGCGGTGTCCGGGATGACGGCAGTGGGGACGACGCGAATGTGTCCGGAATGACGGCGGTGGGTACGGCTCGAACGCGTCCGGGATGACGACAAGGCGGGAGCCGTTCAGGGCCATGCAGCCGATATCCGCCGCCACCGGGGGCGTCTCTTGATGCTGCCCGGCCAATCCGCGCTGGGGTTTGCGCCGGGCGGCCGCAGCGCGGATCATTCACCCCCAACTCGACGATACGACCGCGCAAGGACCTGTCATGGCCGAAAAGATCGTGATCATGCTGCTGAACCTGGACCTGGACCGCCCTGGCACGCTGGGGGCGCCCTTCTTCCAGGCCACCGTCGCCGCCGCGATGGATCTCGAGGTGGAGATCTACTTCGCCGCCGGCACCACACGCCTGCTGCGTCAGGGCGTGGCGGAGACCATCTACCCCGGCGAGGCCAGGGAGAAGTCCGTCTACAGCTTCATGCAGGACGCCCACGAGGCCGGCTGCGCCTTCTACGCCTGCGCAGGAGCGATGAGCGAGAACGGCCTGACGCTGGACAACGCAGTGCCGGAACTGGACGGGATGCGCGGCGGCGGTGCCTTCATCGGCGAGGTCGTCGAGGACGGCGTCGCCACCCTGACCTACTGAGCGCGCCGCCGTGAGTGACACTGCTTCCCGCGCCGTCCTGATCACCGGCTGCTCCAGCGGCATCGGGGCCTGTACCGCGCGCGTGCTGCGTGATCGCGGCTACCGCGTGTTCGCCACCGCCCGGCGCGGCGAGGATGTCGCCCGGCTGAAGAAGGACGGCTTCGAGGCCTTGCAGCTGGATCTGGACGACTCCGCCAGCATCCACAGCGCGGTCACCGAGATCCTTCACCGGACCGACGGCCACCTGTATGCCCTGTTCAACAACGGTGCCTACGGCCAGCCCGGCGCCGTGGAGGATCTGAACCGCGCCACGCTGCGCGCGCAGCTGGAGACCAACGTCCTCGGCTGGCTGGAACTGACCAACGCCGTCCTGCCCGCCATGCGCCGCGCCGGCGAAGGCCGCATCATCCAGAACAGCTCGGTCCTGGGCCTGGTCGCCCTGCGCCTGCGCGGGGCCTACGTGACCTCCAAATTCGCGATCGAGGGCATGAGCGACACCCTGCGCCAGGAACTCCACGGCACCGGCATCCATGTCGCCCTGATCGAGCCGGGGCCGATCCGCAGCGCGTTCCGCGCCAACGCGCTGAAGGCCTTTCGCTACCACGTCCAGCGCGAACACGGCCCCTGGCAGGAGACCTACCGCGCCGCCGAGGCCCGCATGGCGGACGCCGAGGCCGATGCACCGTTCACGCTGGGGCCCGAGGCCGTCGCGCGCTGTGTCGTGCACGCCCTGGAGGCCCGCCGCCCGCGGGTGCGCTATCACGTGACCTTCCCCACGCGGCTGTTCGCCTTCCTCAAGTGGCTGCTACCGGCCCGCGCGATGGATGCCGTGCTGCGCGGTGTATCACGCGGGGAGAACCGCTGACCGTGGCACACTGCACCGCATGAACCTGATCTTTCTCGCGCTGATCGTGATCGCCGTGGCCACGGCCGCGATCCGCGAGATCCGCTCCACCGATCCCGACGAACAACCGATGCAGGCCCTGTCCGAGGGCGCGATCGAGGCCGCCGGCTCGGCCGTGGAGCTGGCACTGGGTCTGGTCGGCGTGATGGCCCTGTTCCTGGGCCTGATGAAGATCGCCGAGGCCGGTGGCCTGCTGACCGTACTGGCGCGGCTGCTGCGGCCACTGATGGTGCGCCTGTTCCCGTCGGTGCCGCCCGAACACCCGGCGATGGGCGCAATGATCCTGAATTTCTCCGCGAACATCCTGGGTCTTGGCAACGCCGCCACGCCGTTCGGCATCCGCGCGATGCAGGAGCTGGAGAAGCTCAACCCGCACCCGGGCACCGCGACCAACGCGATGGCGCTGTTCCTGGCGATCAACACCTCCAGCATCACGCTGCTGCCCACCGGCGTGATCGCCCTGCGCGCCTCGCTGGGTTCCGAGGCCCCGGCCGCGATCCTGCCGACCACGCTGTTCGCGACCCTGTTCGCGACCATCGCCGGCATCGCCAGCGCGCTGATCCTGCAGCGCTACTTCCTGCCACCTCCGGCGACTCGCAGCATTGATCCGGACCAGACGTCCGCGGATGGCGCGAGCGAGCTGGACGACACAATGCGCGAGGCCGACCGGGAGGCGACCGCCGAACCCACCCAGGACGTCGACCCGACAGCGGACACGACCAACCAGCAACCGATGAACATCGAGGTCCCCACCGAGGGCTATCCCGCGTGGGTCTCGCTGACCGTGCTGGCCGGAGTGCTCGCAATCATCCCGCTGACCATCCTCTACGGCCAGGCCATCGCCCCGTGGATCATCCCGGGACTGGTGGTCGGCTTCCTGTCCTACGGCGTCATTCGCGGCGTGCCGGTCTACGAGGTGTTCGTGGAGGGGGCGAAGGAGGGCTTCAATGTCGCGCTGCGCATCATCCCCTACCTGGTCGCGATCCTGGTCGCGGTGGGCATGCTGCGCGAAAGCGGTGCACTGGGGATGTTTGTCGGGCTGGTCGGACCGCTGACCACGCCGTTCGGCCTGCCGGCCGAGGCGCTGCCGATGGCCCTGTTGCGCCCGCTGTCCGGCTCCGGCGCCTACGGCATCATGGCCGGCATCATGCAAGATCCGACCACCGGGCCGGACACGCATGTCGGCATCCTGGTCTCGACCCTGCAGGGCTCGACCGAGACCACCTTCTACGTGCTCGCCGTGTACTTCGGCGCCATCGGCATCAAGCGCGTGCGCCACACCCTGGCCGCCGCGCTGACCGCGGATGCCGTCGCGGTGATCGCGGCGGTGGCAATCGTCGGCTTTCTCTTCCTGTAGGACGACGTGCGCGACGACGGCGTGCGCGACGCACTCCCTCGCGGGGTCAGCCGTCCGGGCGACTCGCGCGGCAGTGATCCAGCGCCCGCAGGAGGTCACTCGCACCGATCGGCTTGGTCAACAGGTCGTTGAAGCCGGCCTGTTCGGCCCGCTGGCGCGTGGCATCCGTGGCATCGGCGGTCACCGCAATCACCGGGATCGCGGCCAGCTCCGGCTCGGCCCGCAGCGCGCGCAGCACCTGAAAGCCATCCATCACCGGCAGGTTCAGGTCCAGCAGGATCAGCTTGGGCGGATCCCGCAGGGCCATGTCGAGTCCCTCGGCGGCGGATTCCGCCATGCGGCAGTCGGCCGCGCCCTGCTGTTTCAGCATCTCGCGCATCAGACGCTGGTTGGCATCGTGGTCCTCAATGCAGAGCACGCGGCAGTCGCCCGGCGCGCCGGAGCCGCCGGGCAGTGCCGCGTCGTCCCCGGTGCCGGACGGCATCCGGTCACGGGCCCGGGGCAGACGGAACCAGAAGGTACTGCCCTCTCCCGGCACGCTGTCGACCCCGATCTCGCCCCCCATCAGGTCCACCAGATTGCGGGTAATGGCGAGCCCGACACCGCTGCCCTCGATCCCCTGTTGGTCGGCCGCCAGTCGCTCGAACGGCTGGAACAGCCGCCGGCACTGCTCCGCGTTCAGCCCCGGCCCGCTGTCGTGGATCGCGATCCGAACCTCGGCCTCTGACGGCTCGCAGCTCACGCGTACGCTTCCGCCGGGCCGGTTGTACTTGATCGCGTTGGAGAGCAAGTTCAGGAGCACCTGCTTCAGACGCCGCGGATCGGCCTCCAGCATGACTTCGGGCAACTGATCCGGCTCCAGCTCCACCCGATACTCGCGTGCCACCGGCGCAAGCAACGACAGGCAGTCCTCCAGCACGGGACCCGGCGCCACCGGCTCCGGATCGACCTGCATGCGACCGGCCTCGATCCGGGCCAGGTCCAGGATCTCGTTGATCAGGTCCAGCAGGTGCCGGCCGGCGCGCGTGATCTCGTCCAGGTAGCCACGCTGCTGGTCCTCCAGCGCGGGATCGCTCTCCAGCAGCTGGGCAAAGCCGAGCACCGCGTTCATGGGCGTACGCAGCTCGTGGCTCATGTTGGAGAGGAAATCCGACTTGGCGCGGTTGGCTGCCTCGGCCGCCTCGCGGGCGCGATGGAGCTCCGAGCGGCGACGCAACTCATCGGTGAAATCGCTGAAGATATTGAAACCGTACTGCGGCTCGCCGCGGTCATCGCGCACCACGCCGATGTTGCTGGCCGTAATGAACACGGCCCCGCTGGCACAGCGCTGGGGCAGTTTGCCCGTCCAGGAACCGCCCTCGGTCAGGACGCGGTCGATCTCCCGCGCCTCTTTCGAGTTCTCCTCCGGGATGATTCCCAGCTCGTGGAAATCCCGACCCAGAAGCTCCTCGGCACGGTAGCCCAGCATCTCCAGCGCGGCTGCATTGGAGTAAACATAGCGGCCCTCGCGATCGACCACCGATATGCCCTGTTCGGAGGATTCGAAGATGCGCTGGAACAGCGCCAGGTGCTCCTGGGCCTCGTGCAGCTCGGTGATGTCCTGCAAGCTCCCACCGACGTGTGTCAGCTGACCCCTGGCATCGAAGCTGCCGCTCGCGATCATGTGCACATGGCGGATGCGACCGCCGGGCAAGCGCACCCGATGACCGACCTCGTGGTGGCCAGGCTCGCTCAGGCCATCCAGGAACGTCGCGATCTGATCGCGGTCCTCCGGGTGCACCAGGGCCAGGTACTCGTCACGCTCGAGAGGCGCGTCTCCGGCATCCATCCCGAAGATCTCGTGGATTACCCGGGACCAGGTGATCAGTCCGCTGGTCGCATCCAGCTCCCAGTTGCCGATGCGCGCCAGACGTTGGGACTCCAGCAACCGGGTGGACAGCTGGGACAGCGCCAACTCGGAACTCTTGCGCTTGGTGATGTCCTGCATCACACCCAGCATGTACAGGACCTCGCCATTCGGGCCCCGAACGACATCGCCGCGTTCCAGCAACCAGTGTTCGGAACCATCCGGCCAGATGACCCGGTGCTCCAGCTCGAGGTAGGACCCGCGGCGCAAGCTGCTGGCGATGGCGTTGCGCACCCGCGCGCGGTCATCGGGGTGCACCGCCTTCATGAAATTGGAGACGGTTGGTTCCATCCCGCCTTCGGGGTAGCCCAGAAGCGGCGGAATGCGTTCCGACCAGCCCAGCGCCTCCTGGTCCGGCGTCCATTCCCAGGTTCCCATGTTGGCGAAGATCTGGCTGGAGCGCAGGCGATGCTCCTGATGCTTCACATGGGTGATTTCGGTGCGGATGGATACGTACTGATACGGCCGGCCGTTGCTTCCAAGATACGGGACTATCGTGGTCTCTACCCAGTACAGCGAGCCGTCGCGCGCGCGATTGCACACCTCGCCCTGCCAGACGCGGCCGGACGCAACGGTAGACCACAGTTCGGCGTAGAACTCCGGTGGATGCTGCCCGGACTTGAGAATGCGGTGGTTGCGCCCCATCAGCTCGGACACGGCGTAACCACTGACCCGCGAGAACCGATCGTTGGCGTAGATGATGTTGCCGGCGACATCGGCAATACTGACCAGGGCGTGTTCGTTGAGCGCGACGTGCTCGCGCTCGCGCTCGTACAGCGCATCGCGATAGGACTGGCTGACCCCGTCGATCTGGCGCAACTGGCGCGCCCGAGCGGTGATCGCCGCCGCAACACGGGCCGGTTCCACCGGCTTCAGGAACACACCAGCGACCCCCGGGTGCAGGGTCATCAGGTGGTTCACCCGGCCCGGATCCTCGGTCAACAGCAGCAACGGAACCACGCCCCCGGTATCCCGGGTTCGCAGAAGCGCGACAAAGGATTCCACCGGTTCTGCCAGCCTCTGCAGATCGAAGACGACCACGTCCACTCGGGTTTCCTCCAGCTGCCGCCGGAGCGCCTCCGGGTCCGACGCGGTGGCCACGCCCAGACCAACGCCCGTCAGATACGGCTCGAGGCCACCGTCTGTCGCGTCATTCGTGACCAGCAGGACGCGATAGTCGGAGTCCACGATCAGGCCACCGATCTGCATCAGCTGCTCGATCAGGGTGTCGGTGGCTAGCGGGTGGTCGAGGCAGCGCGCCACCCCTTGGCGCACACATTCCAGACGCGCGCCGGGGCTCCAGCTGTGCGCAACGGCCAGCACGGGAAGGCCGCTGCCCAGCGCGGTCCCCAAACCGGGCAGCCCACCGCCATCCGCGGCCACGGCATCGGCGCACAGAACGACCGCGGAAAAGGGATCATCGTCGGAGGCGACATCGGAACCGGAGACATCGGCCGCGCCGCGGGTCACGCGAAAGCCCTGTTCGTCCAGCATGCGGGCGACTTCGTGACCGACCTCGCCACCGTCGTCGATCACCCGCACCCGCGATGCGGCCGCGCACCCGCCCAGCGGCTGCACGCGGGCCTGCGCCACGGGGCGCGCGCGTTGCCGATAGGCCTCGACACTGGTGGCCAGGCGCCGGACCCCGGCGTGAATGAGGTCGCGGTCCGGACCGGCGGGGGCACGGCGGACACCGGCCACGGCCGATCGCAACGCGTCGGCCACACTGCGGATCAACCCGACATCGAAGATCTGGGCGGCCTGCGCCAGGGTCTGGGCCTCGCGGTACAGCGTGGTCAGCCGGTCGCCATCCTGGGCCGAACCGTCGAGGGCCCGGGACAGCCGCTCCAGTTCCGCAACCCGCTGGGCCAGGGACTCGAGAAACTCGCCCCGCAAACGCGCCAGCCCCGGCGATGCCGGGGCCGGGTTCACGGCCGTTGGCTGTAACGAATGCAACGGGTCAGTTCGGCGGGCCGCCCGGGTTGATGTCCTTGTCTTTCACGATGAAGTAGACCCCGATGGCGGCCAGACCCATCCACATGAGCAGCGCGAACACCCCGAGGACCTCCCAGAGCGTCACGAAGAAAAACAGCATGATGGCGGCAGCACCAAGGAAGATATTGCCGATCACGAAATTGGACGGCCGGCGGGATTCATTGTCGGGCATGGACGGCTCCGGTGCAGGCGCCTGGAGCGACGCCAGTGAACGCTACTGTTTCTTGTAGGGGGTAAAGTCGAATTCCCCGGCGGTCATGTCGTCCCACAGATCGCTCTGCAGTACGGCCAGCAGCTTGAACAGCTTGCGCAGTTCGGGGTCCTCCATGAAGCGCTGGTCCTCGCTGGCTTTCAGCACCTCGACCAGGGTGGCGCACTGCTCACGGCTGATCCCGAGGACATTCAGGCCGTTCTCTCCCATCTCGACATCCATCGAGCGACTCCCATTCGGTTAGATGGCGCCGATTGTAGCCGGTCGCGCACCGATGGCGAAAACGCCGGACTCCGTCCACGTCATTGCGAGGCCCCGCAGGGGCCGTGGCAACCTCCGGACGAACCCCCACGTTCGCCCCCGCCGGCGTCCGGGTCGCCCACAGAGATCGCCACGTCGCTACGCTCCTCGCGATGACGGTACCCGCTACCCCCGTCGTTGCGAGGCCCCGAAGGGGCCGTGGCAATCTCCCTACGAAACCCCAGACGTCCGACCGGGCCGGCGTCCGGGTCGCCCACGGAGATCGCCACGTCGCTGCGCTCCTCGCGATGGCCGGTTTGGCTTACGCCGTCTGGGCGCGGATCAGGTCGACCCGGGTGCGCACGTACAGGTAGTACAGCACCGGGATGATCACCAGCGTCAGCAGCGTGGAGACGAACACGCCGAAGATCAGCGAGATCGCCAGGCCGGAGAAGATCGGGTCGTCGAGAATAAACCCGGCCCCGACCATCGCCGCCAGGCCGGTCAGCACGATTGGCTTGGCGCGCACCGCGCCGGCGTGCACCACCGCCTCGATCACATCCACGCCGCGGCGAATCTCCTCGTTGATGAAGTCCACCAGCAGGATGGAGTTGCGCACGATGATCCCGGCCAGCGCGATCATCCCGATCATCGAGGTTGCGGTGAACTTGGCGTCCATGAAGAAGGCATCCATGAAGGCATGCCCCGGCATCACCCCGATTACGGTCAGCGGGATCGGCGCCATGATGATCAGCGGCACCATGTACGAGCGGAACTGCGCCACCACCAGCAGATAGATCAGGAGCAGCCCCACCGAGTAGGCGATCCCCATGTCGCGGAAGGTCTCGTAGGTCACCTGCCACTCGCCGTCCCACTTCAGCGAGAAGTTGTAGGGGTTGTCCGGCTGACTGATGAACAGCTGCTCCAGCGGCTCGTCGTAGGCCATGGGCTGGTCGCGCAGGCCGAAGAACATGTCGAACATGCCGTACAGCGGGCTATCCAGCCCACCGGCCAGATCACCCATCACGTAGACCACCGGCAGCAGGTTCTTGTGGTGGATGGAGTGCTCGAGACTCGAGTCGACCACGTTGACGACCTCGGACAGCGGCACCAGCGTGCCGTCGCGCGAGCGCACCTTGAGCCCGAGCACCGGGTCCAGGCTGCCCTTCTCGGCCTGATCGAACTCCAGCCGCACGGGGACCGCATATTTCACGTTGGAGCCGTAGAGATACGTCACGTCCTCGCCCGACAGCGAGGTCGAGATCGCCTGCACCACCGCCTGCTGTGACACCCCCAGGCGCGCGGCCCGTTCGCGGTCGACCTGCAGAATCTTCTTCTGCCCCGGATACTCGACCGAATCATCGATGTCGGTGATGTCGCCGGTGTTCTCGAAGCGCTCGCGCACCTGCCGGGCGATCTCGATCTGGCCGTCATAGTCCGGGCCGTAGATCTCGGCGACGATCGGCGACATCACCGGCGGACCCGGTGGAACCTCGACCACCTTGACCGCCGCGCCATGCCGATCGGCGATCGCGTTGATCGCCTCGCGCACGCCCAGGGCCACCGCGTGGCTCTTGCGATCGCGCTCGTACGAGCCGACCAGGTTCACCTGAATGTCGCCGACGTGCGAACCCTCGCGCAGGTAGTACTGACGCACCAGGCCGTTGAAGTTGATCGGCGCCGCGGTGCCCGCGTAGGTCTGCACGTTGTGCACCTCGGGGACCGTCTTCAGGTAGTCGCCCATCTCCGCCAGCACGCGGGAGGTGCGCTCCAGGCTGGTGCCTTCCGGCATGTCCAGTACCACCTGGAACTCCGACTTGTCGTCGAACGGCAGCATCTTCATGACCACCAGCTGGAAGTACGCCAGCGACACCGAGGCCAGGATCAGCACCAGGGTGCCCAACCACAGCGCGAGGCGAGCGGTCTTCTTGCGTCCGCCAGTACCAAGGAAGGGCAGCAGCAGGGTGTTGAAGATCTTCATCAGCCCGGCCGAGGCGCTCTCGCCCTCCGCGCCATGACCACCACTGGCCGGCGCGGCATGTTCATGCTTCTCGGCCTGGCGGCGCAGGACCTTGTAGGTCAGCCAGGGCGTGACCACGTAGGCCACCGCCAGCGAGATGATCATCCCCATCGAGGCGTTGATCGGAATCGGACTCATGTACGGGCCCATCAGCCCGGTCACGAAGGCCATCGGCAGCAGCGCGGCGATCACCGCAAAGGTCGCGAGAATCGTCGGTCCGCCCACCTCGTCCACCGCAAGCGGAATCGCCTCGATGAACTTCTTGCCGCCCTTGGCCATGTGCCGGTGGATGTTCTCGACCACGACGATGGCGTCATCCACCAGTATCCCGATGGAGAAGATCAGCGCGAACAGCGACACGCGGTTGAGCGTGAAGCCGTAGGCCCAGGAGGCGAACAGCGTGATCGCCAGGGTGATCACCACCGCCACGCCAACGATAAACGCCTCGCGCCAGCCAAGCGCGATCCACACCAGGATGACGACCGAGGCGGTTGCCAGAATCAGCTTCTGGATCAGCGTGTTGGCCTTGTCGTCCGCGGTCTGTCCGTAATTGCGGGTAATGGTCGTCTCGATGCCGTCCGGGATGTAGGTCCCGCGCAACTGCTCCAGCCGCTCGACCAGGGCATCGGCGATATCCGGGGCGTTGGTCCCCGGCTGTTTGGCAATGGCCACCGTGACCGCCGGATGGCTCTCGCCCAGGCGCGCGCGATCCCCCGCGGCCGCGCCATGGGCAAAGCGCACGTGTTCGGTGGCATAGGCCGGACCCTGTACCACCTCGGCAACATCCGAGAGGTAGACCGGGCGATCCTCGTGCATCCCGACCACCAGGCTGGCGAAGGCCTCGGGTTCGGTAATAAAGTCGCCGGCCTGGACCAGGATTTCCTCGTCGTCGTGGTACAGCTGCCCGGCGTCACGCGAGAAGTTCGAGGCCTGCAGGCTGTCGCGCAGGTCGTCCACCGACAGGTTGTGGGCCGCCAGGGTCTCCGGCTTGAAGCGCACATGCACCACGTGATCGGGCCCACCGACGGTGTAGATGTCGCGGGTGCCCGGTACGCGCTTGAGCTCGGCCTCGATGCCGTGCGCCACGCGCAGCAGGTCGTGCCCGCCGCGCTCGGGGTCCTCGGTCCACAGGGTCACGTTGACGATCGGCACATCGTCGATCCCCATCGGCTTGATGATCGGCTCGCCGACCCCCAGACCCGGCGGCAGCCAGTCCTGGTTGGAGAACACCTGGTTGTACAGGCGCACCAGGGCCGCGGTGCGATCCTCGCCGACCTCGAACTGGATGGTGATCTGCGCCATGTTCGGGCGCGAGACGGAATAGATGTCGTCGATGCCCTCGATCTCCGAGAGCACCTGTTCGGCCGGCGTGGCCACCAGCTGGGCCACCTCCTGCGCGCTCGCCCCCGGGAACGGGATGAACACATCGGCCATGGTCACGTTGATCTGCGGCTCTTCCTCGCGCGGCGTGACCAGGATCGCGAACAACCCCAGCAGCAGACCGATCAGGGCCAGCAGCGGGGTGATCTGGGTAGTCAGGAAGGCCTTGGCAATGCGCCCGGAGATCCCCATGCGCTCGGACGCCCCCTCCGTGCCGGCATCGCTCATCGGTTCACCTGCTGATGTTCCTTCAGATAGATCTGCGCATGCACCGGATCCAGCGCCACGCGTTCATCGTCGTCCAGACCGCCGAGGATCTCGATCATGCCGTCATGCTGGCGCCCGACCCGCACCTGGCGGAACGCGACCCGATCGTCCTCATCGACGACGTACACGGCGATAACCTCGCTGCGATAGACCACGGCCTCCACCGGCACCAGCAGGCGTTCAACGTCCTCCACCACGAAAGCGGTCTTCACGAACATGCCGGGGAACAGGCCGAGATCCTGCTGCTCCGGCAGGTTCACGCGAATCCGGAAGGTGGAGCTGGCCGGATCGGCATAGGGGAAGATAGTCAGACTCTCGGCCGCCACCCGGTCCCCGTTCAGCAGGACCTCGGCACTGCGCCGCTCGCGCACGTTGTGGATCAAGCGCTGCGGCACATCCACGGCAACGCGCAACTGATCCAGGCTGATCCCGGACAACAGCGGTGAGCCCGGGCTGACCGACTCGCCGACCTCGACATGACGCTCGGTGACGATCCCGGAATACGGCGCATACACCTCGGTGTAGCCGAGCTGCTCGCGGGCCTCCTCGACCCGGCCTTCGGCCGAGCGCAGGCGGGCACGCGCCGACCCCAGCGCGGCCTCGGCGCGGTCGAACTCGGAGCGCGAGACCACCCCCCGCTCGAACACATCCTCAATCCGGGCGAACTCCGAACGCGCCTCGTTGAAGCGGGCGCGGGCGTCGGCCAGATCCCCCTCCGCCTGGCTTACACGGGCCTGCTGCTCGGTATCGCTGACCCGCACCAGGAGCTCGTCGACCTCGACGAAGTCATCCACGTCCACGTAGAGCTCGCGGACGCGCCCGGAGGTCTGGGCGGAGATCGTGGACCGCTGCACCGCCTCGACGCGGCCATCCAGGATACGTTCCTGGGCAATCGTCTGGCGTTCCGCGGTGGCCGTGTCGAACGGTAGCTCCGCCTGGGCCGCAAACGGCAACAGCAGCAGGGCCCACAGGGTGTGGCGCATCCGGGTTCGTGTCATGGGGTCTTTCCTTGCTTGGTGAGGTCGCCGGGGATGGGCCGTCTCGCACTCGTCCCGGCCCCATATATTAGCTTTTTCTAATTTATTATTTCCTGATGCCGAACGCAATCCGGGCGCATCCGCCCGCGACCGGTCCGCTCCCTCGCTGCGAGTATAGCCACCCTGACAAGGGTTTCACCCACCCCGGCGACTCGCCGGGACGCTGCAGCGCACCCGCGCTCCCCGTATCATGGCGACCGATCCGGGAACCACACAAGATCTGGAGGACGCCATGCCGCTGCTGCGAGTCGAGACCAATACCGCCCTGCCGGACGATGCTACCGGCCTCAGCCAGCGCCTGTCCGCGGAGGTCGCCGACTGGCTGGGCAAGCCCGAGGGCTACGTGATGGTGGCCTGCACGCATAATCCGGCCATGTGCTTTGGCGGCAGTACCGATGCGCTCGCCTACTGCGAGCTCAAGAGCATCGGCCTGCCCGAGGGCCTGACCCGCGAGCTGTCGCGCAAGCTGTGCGACGCCCTGCAGGCAGAGCTGGGTATCGAACCCGCCCGCGTGTACATCGAATTCGCCGACGCCCCGCGCCACTTCTGGGGCACCAACGGCACCACGTTCTGAACCCTTTCCAGCCATCAACCACGGACTGCCCCCGATGCGCGTCTCGCAATTCCCGCTGAACACCCTGAAGGAAACCCCGGCCGACGCCGAGATCGTCTCCCACCAGCTGATGCTGCGCGCCGGCTACATCCGCCGGCTGGCCTCCGGGCTGTACACCTGGCTGCCACTGGGGCTGCGCGTGCTGCGCCGGGTCGAGGGCATCGTGCGCGAGGAGATGAACCGCGCCGGCGCGCTGGAGGTGCTGATGCCGGCGGTGCAGCCCGCCGAGTTGTGGCAGGAATCCGGCCGCTGGGACTTCTACGGCGCCGAGCTGCTGCGCCTGAAGGACCGCCACGACCGGGACTTCTGCTTCGGCCCGACCCACGAGGAGGTCATCACGGACCTGGTACGCCGCGAGGTCCGCAGCTACCGCCAGCTGCCGATCAACTACTACCAGATCCAGACCAAGTTCCGCGACGAGCGCCGCCCGCGCTTCGGGATCATGCGCGCGCGGGAATTCCTGATGAAGGACGCCTACTCGTTCCACATCGACGGCGACTCGCTGGCCGAGACCTACCGCCAGATGCACGCCGCCTACACCCGCATCTTCGAACGCTGCGGGCTGGACTTCCGCGCGGTGGAGGCCGACACCGGCGCCATCGGCGGCAATGCGTCGCACGAATTCCACGTCCTCGCCAGCTCCGGCGAGGACGCCATCGCCTTCTCCCCGGCCGGCTTCGCCGCCAACGTCGAACTGGCCCCCTGCCCGAAGCCGGACCCGGCCCCGGCACCCGGCGCGGAGATGGCGAAGATCGCCACGCCCGACGTACACACCATCGACGAGCTGGCAAAGTTCCTGAACATCCCGACCGAGCAGACGGTGAAGACCCTGGTGGTCGCGGCCTCCGACGAGATCGACACCGACCTGGTCGCCATCGTGCTACGTGGCGACCACGAACTGAACGCGGTCAAGGCCGAGAAGCACCCCTGGATCGCCGAGCCGCTGCGCATGGCCGAGGCGGCCGAGATCCGTACCGCCTTCGGCGCCGACCCCGGCTCGCTGGGCCCGGTGGACAGCCCGATCCCGGTGCTGGCCGACCAGGCGATGCTGGGCATGGCCGACTTCGTGGTCGGCGCCAACGAAGACGGCCATCACCTGACCGGCGTGAACTGGGGCCGTGACCTCCCGCAGCCGGAGACCGCCGACCTGCGCAACATCACCGAGGGCGAACCAGCCCCCGATGGCTCCGGTCCGATCGAGATCCGTCGCGGCATCGAGGTCGGCCACATCTTCCAGCTGGGCGACAAGTACAGCCAGGCCCTGGGCGCCCGAGTGCTGGACGAGGACGGCCGCGAGCAGGTCGTGACCATGGGCTGCTATGGCATCGGTGTCTCGCGCGTCGTGGCGGCGGCCATCGAGCAGAACTCCGACGAGCGCGGCATCTGCTGGCCCACCGCCATCGCGCCCTTCGACATCGCCCTGTGCCCGATCGGCGCGAAGAAATCCCAGCGCGTACGCGAGGCGGCGGAAAAGCTCCACGACGATCTGCAGGCGGCCGGCTTCGAGGTCCTGCTGGACGACCGCGGACAGCGCCCCGGCGTGATGTTCGCCGACATGGAGCTGATCGGCATCCCGCACCGAATCGTCATCGGCGAACGCGGCCTGGACGCCGGCGAACTCGAATACCAGGACCGCCGCGCCCCCGAGGCCGAACACCTGCCGCTCGACAACCTGATCGACACCCTGCGCGAACGGCTGCGGGGATGAGGCACGCGCTTTGTCTGCGGTTCATGATGTGCTGATCCGAAACGCCGCCACGCGCGGCAAGCGCCGGGTGCAATGGAACACATAGCGTTCACGCTGGAGATGGGGATCGTGTTCGGCCTGCTGGGGCTGACGATCCTGCTGTTCGTGACCGAGGTGATCCGGATCGACCTCGCGGCGCTGAGTGTGCTGTTCCTGCTGGGGATGGTCGCGCTGGTGCCGGGGGTCGCGCCGATCGTCGAGGGCGAGGCACTCTTCTCCGGCTTTGCCTCGAACGCGGTCATCGCGATCATCGCGGTCATGATCATCGGCACGGGGCTGGACCGCTCCGGAGTGATGAACCGCCTGGCGGACCTGATCCTGCGGTTTGGTGGGAAGACGGAACGCCGGGTGATGGCGACCACCTCGGGCGCCGTGGGCATCGTGACCAGCTTCATGCAGAACATCGGCGCGGCCGCGCTGTTCATGCCAGTGATCAACCGCATTGGTGCCGCCGCCCGCATCCCGCGCTCGCGCCTGCTGATGCCGATGGGTTTTGCCGCGATCGTCGGGGGCACACTCACGCTGGTCGCCTCCAGCCCGTTGATCCTGCTCAACGACCTGCTACCCGGGGATGTCGAGGGTTTTGGCCTCTTCGACGTGACGCCCATCGGGCTGGCCCTGCTGGCCACCCTGATCCTGTACTTCGCGGTGCTCGGGAAATGGGTTCTGCCCGCCCGCGACCCGCAGACGGAAGACCCGGACGAGAGCCGGGTGCAGACCACTTCCGCCTGGTTCCGCGAGGTCTATGGCATGGACTTCGGCGTGCGCGAGGCGCGCCTGGGCGAGGACAGCTCGCTGGCCGGACGCACGGTGGGCGACTTCGAGGCGGCCTTTGGCGTACATGTCGTCGGCGTGACCAGCGATGACGAGACCCGCATCGAACCCAACCGCGACGTGGAACTGAAGCGCGGGGCGCACCTGGCCATCCTCGGACCGGTCACCACCATCGAGAAGACCTGCGACAGTACCGGGACCGTCCTCAAGGACGAGCTGGATGTGTTTGCGCGCGTGCTGTCGGCCCGCCATGGCGGGATCGCCGAGGTTATCGTGCCGCCCGGCTCGGAGCTGATCGGACAGACCGTGCGCGACAAGGGCATGCGCCGCACCTACGGCATCTCGGTCCTGCGCATCCAGCGCGGCGACGACCTGATCATCGAAGAGGTCCCGGACACCCCGCTGAAGGCCGGTGACACGCTGGTGGTGCATACCCCATGGGAGCACCTGCAGGCGCTGGAGGACAACCGTGACTTCGTGGTGGTGACCAGCCGCTATCCGCGGCGCAAGCAGGAGGCCTCGAAGACCCACCGGCCGCTGGCTGCGCTCGGGTCGCTCGCGCTGGGGCTGGGGCTCGTGCTGTTCACCGACCTGCCGCTGGCGCTGGCCCTGCTGGGCGGCGCACTGGGGATGATTTTCAGCGGCGTCATCAGCATGGACGAGGCCTATCGCGGCATCAGCTGGAAGACGGTGTTTCTGCTGGCCTCGCTGATCCCGCTGGGGCTTGCGGTGGAGAACTCCGGCGCCGGGGAGTGGATCGCGACCAACGGCATGCAGCAGCTGGAGGGGATGCCGGTCTGGGTATTGCAGGTCGCGGTCTTCCTGTTGACCACCTTCTTCACGCTGGTGATGTCGAATGTGGGTGCCACCGTGCTGCTGGTGCCGCTGGCGGTCAGCTTCGCGAGCGTCGCCCAGGGCATGGGCATCGATGCCGATCCGCGGGTCTTTGCACTGATCGTCGCGATCGCCGCCTCCAACTCGTTCATCCTGCCCACCCACCAGGTCAACGCCCTGATCCTGGACCCCGGCGGCTACCGCGTGGCCGACTACCTGCGCGCCGGCTCCCTGATGACCGTGCTCTTCATGGTCGTCTCGCTGCTCGTGATCAACCTGATCTTCTGAGCCCGGTTCAGCCCCGATACAGCCTGAACGGAGAGACTGGCGGCAGCGCCCCTGCACCGGAACCCGATATGGCCGAAACCCTTCATCGAATGTTCCCCTTGGCAGCCGCATTCATGGCGCTGCTTCTGGCCGCCTGCAGCCCGCGGATCTACGGGGTAAGCGAGGAACAGTGGGACACGATGGGCGAGGCCGAGCGTGTCGAGGCCATCCGCGCCTGGGAGTCGGTGCAGAAGGCGCGCGAGGCTCGCCTGCAGGCCGAGGCCGAGCAGGAGGCGGCGCTGGCGGCCGAACGCGCAGCGCAGGTCGCCGCGCTCCGCAGCGGCGATGCGGGACTGCCGGGGGACCTGATCCGTGTCAGCCTGCGCGGCGGGGCCCTGCGCATCGGCGGTCGCGAACGGGCGCTGGAGCCGACCAGCTTTTCCCTTGCCAGTGGCGAGACCCGCAGCATCGAGGTCCACGCCGAGCGCTATCGCAGCGAGCTCGAGGTCGCCTATGAAGACGGCCTCTTGCTGATCGACCTGCCGCGCCATTCCCGCACCGGGGCCGCACGCGTCGCCTGGGACGGCGACTGGATGCAGGGGGCCGAGTCCCGCATTCGTTCGGACGGGCCACACCGGCTGCGCGACGTGCGTGCCTTCGTCCAGGTCATTCCGCCACCGGGCCGCCCGCTGCGGCGCTACTGACGCGCCATCGGGTCAACCGGTGGAGAAGTCGCCCGGCGCCGGGTCGGGCGGCGGCAACTCCTCGGCCTCCACCGCGTCCACCCGCGCCATACGCGGGCCGTCCGCCAGCCACTCCTCCAGCGCGTCCAGTGCCTTGCGCGGACCCACGGCCAGCACCTCCACGCTGCCGTCCGGTTCGTTGCGGGCATAACCGGTCAGGTGCAGGCGTTTCGCCTCGTCGCGGGTGGACGCGCGGAAGAACACGCCCTGTACCTGGCCGCTCACACGCCAGCGGCGGGCATGGTTATCATTGGTCTCCGTCATTTGTTGTCCTCCGGAGTGGATTCATGTCCGATGCCCCTACGCTGTACCACAACCCGCGCTGCAGCAAGTCGCGTGCGACCCTGGCGCTGCTGCGCGAACAGGGCGTGGAACCGCAGATCGTCGAATACCTGAAGACCCCGCCGGACGCGGCCACCCTGCGCGCGATCGTGGACAAGCTCGGCATTGCGCCACGCGACCTTCTGCGCACCGGCGAGGCGGAATACCGCGAGCTGGGCCTGAAGGATGCCGAGATGGACGACGAAGCGCTGATCCAGACCATGGTCCAGCACCCGAAACTGATCGAGCGCCCCATCCTCGTCCACGGCGACGACGCCCGTATCGGGCGCCCGCCGGAACAGGTCCTGGAGATCCTGTCGTGAGCGCCGCCCCCGAGATCCTCGTGCTGTACTACAGCCGTTATGGGGCGACGGCAGAACTGGCCCGCCACGTGGCCAGTGGCGTGGAGCGCGCCGGTGCGGTCGCCCGCGTGCGCACCGTCCCGCCGGTGAGCACCAACATCGCCGGCGACGCCCCGGCGGTCCCCGCCGACGGCCCGCCCTACGCGGAGACCCGCGACCTCGAAGAATGCGCCGGGCTGGTGATGGGGTCGCCCACCCGCTTCGGCAACATGGCCGCGCCGCTGAAACACTTCCTTGATGGCACCAGCGGTCTCTGGGCCAGCGGCGGGCTGGTGGATCGGCCGTTCGGGCTGTTCACCAGCACGGCTACCCAGCATGGCGGGCAGGAAACCACCCTGCTGACCATGGCCATGCCGCTGATCCACCAGGGGATGCTGTGGGTGGGCGTGCCCTACACCGTGCCGGAACTGAGCACCACCACGAGCGGCGGCTCGCCCTATGGCGCCAGCCACGTCGCGGGGGGCCAGGGCGAACACCCGGTCACGCGCGACGAGCAGCGCATTGCCGGCGCGCTGGGCGAACGCGTCGGCCGCATTGCCCTGCGGCTCCAGGCCGGAGACGACGCATGATCCTCGCGGCCCGCGCGCTGGCGCTAATCGCCTACTTCGGCCTGCTCGGCGTGATCCTGATCTGGACAACCTGGATCGACCCGCCGGAGATCGTTCCGATCGCCGTGGCGCTGGTCGTGCTGGTCCTGCCGCTGATGTTCCCGCTGCGCGGCATGCTGCACGGACGCCGCTACACCCACGCCTGGTCCAGCCTGCTGGCGCTGGCCTACATCACCCTCGGTATCACGCTGGCCGCCGCGGCGGACGCCCGGCTCTACGGTGTGCTGATGACCACCGCCAGCCTCGCCTGGTTCGCCGGCTGCCTGCTCTACGTCAAGCTGGACGCCCGCCGCGCCCGCCAGATGGCTTCCTGACTTTTCCATCCACCACGAAGCGCACGCAGAAGGGCAAGGGCGTCTCACAGGAAATAAGGCGGTTCTGGATGGGGCGCCGCGGGCGCAAGGACCTTCAGGGCTGCCGCCTCCGTTGCCCGTCATCCCGGCCGGAGCGCAGCGCAGAGCCGGGATCTCCGGCGCAGGACAACCAGATCCCGGATCACCGCTGCGCGGTGTCCGGGATGACGGACATCGGCGGGGCACTGCACACCGCGATGGCGTTCCGGGCGATCGACTCCAACCAATAAGTCCTTTCTTCCGTCATGCCTGCCTTTCAGCAAAAAACGCCCTTGACGTTGCCCTTCTTCGTGCCTTCGTGCGCTTCGCGGTAAAAATCACAAACGCGCGAGCTGGTCGCGGACGAAGGGGATGGTCAGGCGCCGCTGCTCGGCCAGGGCGGCCAGGTCCAGGCGGTCCAGCAGCTCCAGTAGCGCCACCAGGTCGCGGCGGTAGTGGCGCAACAGATATTCGGCCACCGCCTCCGGCAGCTCCAGCCCGCGCAACACCGCGCGCTGGGCGAGGATGCGCTTGAGGTCGTCCTCCTCCGGCGCCTGCATGCGGAACACCGGCCCCCAGGCGAGGCGCGAGGTCAGATCCGGCAGGCCACTGCCCAGCCCGTCCGGCGCGTACGCGGCTGCCAGCAGCACCCGGCAGCCGCCATCGCGAAGTCGATTCAGCAGCCCGAACAGGGCCTCGTCCCAGTCGCCCTGCCCGACCACCGCGTCGAGACCGTCCAGCGCAACCAGGCGGGCGCGCTCAAGCCCATCCAGCACCGCCAGCGGCGGCGCGGTCACCAGTTCGGCCAGCGGCAGATAGGCCACGGGCTCGCCGCGTTCGTGACCCTGGTGGCAGGCGGCCTGCAGCAGATGGGTCTTGCCCAGGCCCACCGGGCCGTGCAACAGAATCTGTGGCTCGGTCATCCCGGTCCCGATCGAGAGGGCCTCCACCGCGTCCCGCGCGAGGCGGTTGCCGCCGGGATAGAAACTGGCAAAGCGCGAGGCGTCGCGCAGGCGCAAATCCAGCGGGAGCTGGTGCTGCGGCGCAGCATTGCCTCCCTGCCCCGTCGTCATGAGCCTCCGCCCCCTGTATCCACGGGCGCATCCTCGGCATTCAGCCGCCGGTAGTGCGCCAGGGTATGGCGCACCCCCACGGCCAGGACCGCCGCCACCGGCAACGCCAGCAGCACGCCGAAGAACCCGAACAGCTGGCCGCCCGCCAGCACGGCAAAGATCACCGCGACCGGGTGCAGCCCGGTACGGTCCCCCACCAGCCAGGGGGTCAGGACCATGGACTCCAGCACCTGGGCAATGGCGAAGATCACCAGCACGATCAGCAGCAGGCTCCAGCCGTCGCCCTGCACCAGCGCCGCGGCGGTGGCCAGCAGCACGCCAACGATCACGCCCACGTAGGGAATGAAGCTCACCAGCCCCGCGATCAGGCCGATCGCCAGCCCCATCTCGATTCCCGCCACGGTCAGGGTGACGGCGTAGAACAGGCCGAGCGCCAGCATCACCAGCAACTGCCCGCGCAGGAAGGCCCCCAGGGTCTCGTCCGACTCCGCGGCGAAGGTCAGCACCGCCGGGCGCCAGGCCTGCGGCAGTAGATCCCGCAGGCCGTCCAGCAGCCGCGGCCAGTCGCGCAGCAGATAGAAGCTCACCACCGGGATCAGCACCACGTTAAGCACCCCCAGCACCAGCGCGCCAGTCGAACTGCCGATCCATTGCAGCACGCCCCCGGCCAGCCCGCCGGCCTCGCGCCAGTGGTCCGCCACCAGCCCCTGCAGCGCGCTGGCATCCAGCGGCGGCAGGGAATCCCCGGCCAGATCCTCCAGCCGCGGGCGCACCTGATCGTCGAACCAGCCGAGGATTTGCGGCATCGCCAGCGTAAGCCGCTCGACCTGGGCGATCGCCAGCGGGATCAGGATCAGGATCAGCGCCGCCAACCCCAGCATCACCAGCAGGAAGATCACCACGGTCGCCAGGGTGCGCGAGCGCCCCGTGCGCGCAACCAGCCGGGTCACCAGCGGGTTGAACAGGTAGCCGATCAGCAGGGCTGCGACGAAGGGCGTGAGGATGGGCGCCAGCAGGTACAGCGCTCCACCAAGGACCAGCAGCCCAACCAGGGCAGCCAGCGGGGCGGCTGAAAGCGGCCAGACATGGTCGCGGGTATCCGGATTCATGGCGTCCTCCCCGAGGTCCCTGCCGGATTCGTGTGTCCGTGCAGGTGACGCCAGGCATAAAATCCCCATTGCACGGTATAGGCCAGCCCGCTGGCCACGGTGGTGAAGGCCACGACGATCACCAGCAGTTGCACCCAGATCGGATCCAGCGCCAGCAGACCGACCTTCACGATGGCGACCAGTACCAGCGTGATCTGCAAAAAGGTGTTCACCTTGCTGATCAGCAGCGGCCGGATGGCCAGCGGGCCGACGAACACCCGGTACAGCGCGGAGCCCACGGTCAGCCAGACATCCCGCCCGACCACCAGCACCAGCAGCCACAACGGCAGTAGCCCGGACAGCGTCACCGCGACGTAGACCCCCAGCATCAGCAGCTTGTCCGCGGCCGGGTCCAGCCAGGCCCCGAGCCGTGTGTGCCAGCCGTAGCGCCGCACCAGCCAGCCATCCAGGGCGTCAGTCAGCCCGGCGATCGCCAGCAGCACCACCGCCACCACGTAGTGCTCCAGCGCCAGCAACCACACGATCGGCGGAATCAGCGCGATCCGGCCAATGGTGACGGCGTTGGGGATCTGGTGGCGAGGGAACATTCGATGAAAGTGGGCGCGAACCGAGGCCGGCGCGGATTAGCGCCGGTCCAGCCAGGCATCGGCACCGGCGGCGTCCTCGGGCGTCTCGGCCCGCGCGAAGCCGGAGCCACGCAGCAGATCGATCAGATCGTCCTGCTCGAGTCCAGTACGGACCTGCAGCACCACGCTATCGCCGGCCAGGGAATCCAGACGCGCGGTCTCCACCGCCTGCAACCGCGTCAGCTCGGCGCGCAGGCGCTCGAAGGCCCCATAGCCCTGAACCCCGGCAAAGCCCAGACGCAGCCATTCCGGCTCGGCCGCCACCCGCGCCAGGCGTTCGGCCACCTGATCCAGCCCTCGCGCCACCGCGTCGTGCGCCGCACTACCGGGATCCTCCCCGCTCGCCGCGCTGCGATATTCGCGGCCATCGTGCACGGCAATCGCCCGCGCCTCCGCCCCGCTCGTGGTCTCGCGCACATGCAGCAGCACGACGCCATCGGCGTCGTAGCGACGCGCCGCCTCCACCAGCGGCTCGGTCACGCCGCCGACGATGTCGGACGGCTGGGCCGCGCGGCGGTCCTGAAGGTCGCCCAGGGGGAACAACAGCGGCATGTCACGCGCCGCGGCCAGATCCCCCAGCGCGGAGAGAATGCCCGGACCGTCCACGGCATCCCCGAGCAGGTCGCGCTGCCCGCCCCGCTCGTGGACGGCCCAGACCAGCAGCCCCGGACGCTCCCCGAGCACGGATGGCACCCCGGCATCGCGCAGCGCGGTGCGCAGACGGAAGCGGTCGAACTCCAGGCGGTAGGAATCGTCCTCAACCTGCTGCCGGCGCTCCAGGGCCGCGATCCAGCCCGCGTCGTCACGGGCGTCCAGCAACGCCTCGACCAGTTCCAGTACCGGCTCCGAGCGCAGCCCCGCCAGACGCACCAGCGCCTGTTCCAGGCCCTGCTCCAGGGCCGTGGACTCGTCCTCGGCCGCGACCGTCACCACCACCGGGCCATCGGCCGCGGCCGCCGGGGCCAGCACGAGGAGGAAAAGACCCAGCAGCATAGCCAGGCGCGAATGCGTTCGGGGGTGCAGTGACATGGTTGCGTTCAATTGTTCGACAAGCGCCACAAAATACCACAGGCCACCGCGCCGAAGTCCCTGAGGAAAGCGGCCAAATGCGGCCCGGGCCGCACCGTCTTCTTTGCACGCCCGCACCCGGCTCGCTACCATGCCGGGTTCTGCGAGACCGCCACGGCGCGCGGTCGTCAAACATCGGGGAACCCATGTCCGAATCCCGTTCAGGCCTGACCTACCGCGAGGCCGGTGTCGACATCGAGGCCGGCGCCGAGCTGGTCGAACGCATCAAGCCGCATGCGGCGCGCACCCGGCGTCCCGGCGTCATGGCCGGACTGGGGGGCTTCGGCGCCCTGTTCGAGTTGCCGATGGATCGCTACAAGCAGCCGGTTCTGGTCTCCGGCACCGACGGCGTCGGCACCAAGCTGCGCCTGGCCCAGGAGACCGGTCGTCACGACAGCATCGGCATCGATCTGGTCGCGATGTGCGTGAACGACATCGTGGTCCAGGGCGCCGAGCCGCTGTTCTTCCTCGACTACTACGCCACCGGCCACCTGGACGTGGACATCGCCGCCGACGTGGTCACCGGCATCGCCGAGGGCTGCGAACAGGCCGGTTGTGCGCTGATCGGCGGCGAGACGGCCGAGATGCCCGGGATGTACCAGGGCGAAGACTACGACGTGGCCGGCTTCGCGGTCGGGATCGCCGAGAAGGCCGCCCTGATCGACGGCAGCCGGGTCACCGCGGGCGATGTGGTCCTGGGCCTGGAGGCCAGCGGGCCCCACTCCAACGGCTATTCCCTGATCCGCCGCGTCCTGGAACACTCCGGCGCCGGCCTGGACGCCCCGTTGCCGGGCGCCGACGGGGTCTCCCTCGGCGAGGCGCTGATGGCCCCCACCCGGATCTACGTACGCCCGCTGCTGGAGCTGCTGCAGCAGTTCCCGGTGCACGCAATGGCGCATATCACCGGCGGTGGTCTGACCGAGAATATTCCGCGCGTCCTGCCGGATACCCTGGGGGCGCGCATCGACCCGGACAGCTGGGCCCGCCCGCCGGTGTTCCAGTGGCTGCAGCAGGCCGGCGACATCGCCGACGAGGAGATGCTGCGCACCTTCAACTGTGGCATCGGCATGACCGTGATCCTCCCCGAGGACCGGGTCGAGGCCGCCAGCTCGCAGCTGGCCCGCGCCGGCATCCGCAGCTGGCCGATCGGCGTGATCCAGGAACGCGACGACTACCAGCCAAGCGTCTCCTACGCCGCCGCATGAGCGTCCCCGCCGGGCAATCGGCCGCGACCCCGAAGCGCCTGGTGGTGCTGATCTCCGGGCGTGGCAGCAACCTCGGCGCACTGATCGAGGCCTGCGAGCAGGACCGCATCCCGGCGCAGGTCGTCGGCGTCATCAGCAACCGCCCCGATGCCGCCGGGCTGGGCTTTGCCGAACAGCATCACATCCCGCACCGGGTACTGAACCACCGCGACTACCCCTCGCGCGAGGCCTTTGACGCCGACCTGGCCACCGCCATCGAGGACTATGCCCCCGACCTGGTCATCCTGGCCGGCTTCATGCGCATCCTGACCCCCGGTTTTGTGGACCGCTTCACCGGCCGGATGCTGAACATTCACCCGTCGCTGCTGCCGAAGTACCGTGGCCTGGATACCCATGCCCGCGCCCTGGCCGATGGCGATCCCGAACACGGCGCCAGCGTGCACTTTGTTACCCCGGAACTGGACGGCGGCCCGGTCATCATGCAGGCCCGCGTGCCGGTCGACCCCAACGACACGCCCGACACCCTGGCCGCCCGCGTGCAACGGGCCGAGCACCGGCTGTACCCCGAGGCCGTGCGCCGGGTGTGTTCAGGTGAAATTCAGTGGTCCGGGCGGATCCTGCAGGCCGACGGCTCGCCGCTTGAGGCGCCGCTGCAACTCGACGAGGACACCCACGATGTTTCAGGCCCTGACGCCCGGAGCCGCCCACCGCACCCGGTCGGCTAGAACCCCCATGTTCCGACTCGCAATCGCTCTGCTGCTGGCCCTGCTGGCCGCCCCCGCGGCTGCGGAGCGCGATCTGAGCCCGATCCCGCCCTACACCGCCAGTTACGAGGCCAACGCCATGGGCAACACGCTCAAGGCGCGCATCACGCTCAATCACGAAGACGTGCAGACCCGCATGGCGATGGACGCCCATGTCTCCGGTTTCCTGCGCATCCTCGGGCGTTTCGAGCTGAGCCGCGAGGCCCTGATGAACAGCCGAAGCGGCGATTTGCAGCTGGTGCAATCGCGCAGCCAGCAGATCACCCCGCGCCGCGAACGCAAGGTCGAGACCCGCTTCGACTGGGAGACCAACCGCGCGATCGGCACCATCAACGGCGAACGCTTCGATCTCGAGGTGCCGCCGCAGACCCTGGACTTCCTCGGCTCGCTGTATCTGATGATGCAACGCCTGGAGAGTGGGGCCCTGTCCAGCGAAGGCGACCGCGAAACCATCCAGGCCCTGGAACGCGACCGCCTGCGCGAATACCGCTTCGAGTACGCCGGGCGCGAGACCATGGACTCCCCGATCGGCCGGGTCGAGACCATCCGCATCGATCGCCGCACGGACGACAGCGATGTCGCCCTGTCCGCCTGGTTCGCCCGCGAGCTGCGCCATGTCCCGGTGCGCTTCGACTACGAGGCCGACGGCCGCGTGTTCGAGCTGAACCTCACGCAGCTGGAATGGCACGACCCGATCATTGATCTGACCGACGAGTAACCACCATGAGCGAAACCTTTGACCTGGCCATCATCGGCAGTGGCCCCGGGGGCTATCGTGCCGCCGTCCTGGGCGCCCTGCGCGGACTGAAGGTCGTCATCATCGAGAAGGCCGACTGGGGCGGCTGCTGCCTCAACCGCGGCTGCGTGCCCAAGAAGGACTGGTACCACACCGCACGCACGGTTGCCGCCCAGCGCCACTTCGCCGGCCGCGGCATCAGCGGCAGTCTCAGCGCCGACATGGGCAAGGCCTGGGACCACCAGAAGGACGTGGTCACCGAGGTGCGCAACTCCTACCTCGGCTACATGAAGCACCTGAAGATCCAGTACCGCCACGGAGCCGCGAGCTTCCGCGACGCCGAGACCCTGGAGGTCGTGACCGACGATGGCACCGAGACCGTGCAGGCCCGGCACACCATCATCGCCACCGGTGCCACGGCCAGCGTGCCCGCGCCCTTCGAGGCGGCGCCCGGCCGCGTCCTCACCACCGACATGCTGTTCGACGACAAGCCGCCGGCCGGCCAGCGCGTCGCCATCATCGGCTCCGGCGTGGTCGCCACCGAGTTCGCCTGGATCTTTCACCACCTCGGCAAGGACGTGACCTGGCTGAGCCGCTCCAAGCCGCTGTCCGGCCAGAAATTCAGCCCCCAGGCGCTGGGCACGCTGAAGGAACGCCTGGCCGAGGACGGCGTCGAGCCCACCCGGGTCAAGGGCTACGAGAAGGTCGAGATGTCCGACGACGGCGTCACCATCACCGACAACGAAGGCAACACCTTCGAGGTCGACTGGGTCCTGCTCGGCACTGGCCGCACCCCGCACACCGAGGGCCTGAACCTGGATGCGATCGGGGTGAAGACCGACCGCCGCGGCTTCGTGAAGCGCCGCCCCACCCTGCAGACCGACGTCGACAACATCTACGTCATCGGCGATGTCGCCAGCGAGTGGCAGACCGCCAACCACGCCCTGGCCGACGCGACCATCGCGGTCGAGAACATCCAGAACGGCAACACCCGCGAACAGGACGAACGCTTCGTCCCGATCGCGATCTACTCCGCCGTCGAGATGGCGCGTCTGGGCATGGACGAGGACGACGCCGAGGACGAGGAACTGGAACCGGCGGTCGGCTTTGCCGCCTTCGAGACCTCCCCGCGCGCCCTGGGCCAGGACGAGCCGGAGGGCTTCGTGCGCCTGATCGGCGACATGGACACCGGGGCCCTGCTGGGCGGCGAGGTGATCGGCGCCGACGCCGGCGAGCTGATTCATATCCTGTCGCTGGCCCCCGACCGCGACACCGCACTGGCCTGGATCGCCAAGGGCCAATGGAACCACCCGACCCGCGCCGAGGAGTTCCTCAACGCCACCGAGACCCTCGCCTCCAAGTGGAACCTCAAGTCCGAGATCTTCGGTCTCTGACCTGGCCTGAAGCCACCCGGTAGTCTTGGGCTAGCGTTCAGCCCGGGTACGCTTGGCGGCCAGGAGCTCGGTATCCGCACGCTGGACGAGGTGCTCGAGATGGGTGTCGTCGGCGAGAAAGCCGGCCGCGCCGACACTGATGGAGATGTCTGCCTGTTCCTGCACCCGCGCCTGCAGGCGCTCGGCCATCCGCCGGGCGTCTGCCAGGCGGGTGTCCGGGAGCAGGACGACGAATTCGTCCCCGCCATAGCGTCCGAGCAGGTCCGCGTCGCGCAGGGTTGCCTGCGCGGTGGCGGTGACCCGCTTCAGCATGGCGTCGCCGGCCGCGTGTCCCACTTCATCGTTGATCCGCTTGAAGCCGTCGAGATCGAACATCAACAGCGATAGGGAACTGCCGTGGCGGCGGGCGCGCTCCATCTCGCTCTCGGCCCGTGCCTGAAAGTGCCGGCGATTGCCAACCCCGGTGAGGGGGTCGCTGGACGCGAGCTTTTCCAGCCGCCGATTGGCCTCCTGAAGCTCGCGGTTGGCCTGGTTCAGGGCCTGCGTGCGCTCCTCGACCACGGCCTCCAGGTTGTGGCTGTAGCGCTCCAGATCCTCACGCGCCAGGCGCAACTCGGTGACATCCTGGGAGATTCCGAACAAGTGCGTGATCGCACCCTGCGTGTCATGCACGGGCAACAACAGAGTGAGCCAGCGCCCTTCCTTTTCGACGCCATCGCCATCGCGAAAGGCCGCATGTTCCTCGTAGCGCAGGGGCGCATCCTGGCGCAGGCAGTCGCGGTAATGCGCGACCACCTGCTCTGCGACCGGCCACGGCAGGATGTCGTGCAGGCGCCGGCCGGTACAGTCCTGCGCGAACAGCTGTTGCATCTTCGCGTTGGATGCCTCGACCACGAAATCCGGGCCTTCGACCCGAATCAGGAACATGTTCTCCGGAAAATGCTGCCAGATCTCCGCCAGCACGCTGGTCTGCGCCAACTCGTGCAGAAATCCTTCCCTCGCCGTTCTATCGTCCGTCATCGAATACCCTTCTGGTACGCCAGGGACACGCGGCCCCACATACGCGGTCGCCCTCGAGTCGATCTTTCGTGCTGACAAGGCGTGGTGAGCTCAGTGTAGCCGAGCTTTCGTCGCGAACCGCAACGCCGTCAGTGGGAACATTGGCCGAAGCCAGGCATTCAATGACTTGCGGCGTTGATGCCCCGCGTTCATCGATCCGGAGTTACGCACCACGGGTGGCAACCGGCCGGAAGAACCGCGTCCACCCTGCGCAACACATGGAGCGCCGACGCGGGCGTGGACAAGGGCCAGCGTCGCCCTAACGCATGTACCCGTAGCCCTCCTGCTGTTGCAGACGGACGATTTCGGCATCGGCCATCGGGACGACGCTCGCGAAGCCGTGGAAGTCCTCCGGGGCGTAGCCGCGACGAGCGGCGCCGGCCGGGCAGATGCGATAGTCGATCACGCCAGCCCGCGTTCCAGCGTTATCGGCGTCTCGTGCCCGGAAAGGTGCTCGCGAGGGCGCCTCTTCGGCGTGCACAGTGGCCATCGGACCGGCCAGCCGAATCGGTCTTGCATCCACGCAGCGACGCCGCCTCGGAACACAACATCACTCCAACCGCCCCATGGAGTGATCGTACGGCGCGCACGCCCAGGCCATTCTCCCCATCCACCGCGGTCCATGCATGCCAACCAGGGCGCGGATTGGTCGTAGAATGATCGGCAATGCTGCGCGCGGTCCAATACCCGAGCGCCCTCGTCCCTACCCTTCAAGCCGACGTTTACCGCATGCGCCGATCTCCGGTCCTGGTCCTAGTCCTGATACTTCTGCTCTGCGTGACGGCACACGCCAGCGAGGACATCGGCGCCGGGGAATCCGGTCAGCAGTGGCTGCACCAGACACGCGAGGGCACGCGCGACCTGACCTACTGGCTGGTCCGCAACGTGGATGGCTGGTTCGGTGACAAGCCGTTCGACGACAGCGGCGGCGAGGCGGGTGGTCGCATCCAGATCGGCGGGCTCCACCGCGAGGACAAGGGGTTCAAGGCCTCCACGCGGTTCCGGCTGGACGTGACCATGCCCAACGTGAACGAACGGGTCTATCTGTTCGTCGGCCGCGGCGCGGAGGACGAACTGGTGCAGGACCAGCCGGAGACTTTCTCGCGCGCGCAGCTCCTGCTGCCGGAGGACCGTGACGCGGACCAGACCTATTTCGGCGGGCTCGGCTATCACCTACGCGAACATGTCGACCTGCGTCTCGGCATCCGCGGCGGCTACAAGCCGTATGCCCAGGCCCGTTATCGCCGGATCTTCTGGCCGACCGACGCCACCACGCTGGATTTTCGCGAGACCCTGTTCGTGTCCACCGGCGACGGTATCGGGGCAACCAGCTCGCTCGACCTGGCCCATGCACTCACCGAGCGCCGCGCGTTTCGCTGGCGCAATTCCGCGACCGTCAGCTCGGAGACACGTGGAGCGGCCTGGTCCACCGCCATGGGGGTGTTCCAGACCTTCGGACCGGAGCGGGAGATCTCGCTGGAGGTGCTGGCGAATGGCGAAACCGCCCGACCGGTAAAGGTGCGTGAATATGGCCTGCGCGGGATCTATCGCCAGCCCGTCTACCGCGACTGGCTGATCGGCGAGGTCATACTCGGGCATTTCTGGCCCCGCGGCGATCGCGATCCGGACCGGCGCGAGGCCTGGGCCCTGGGCCTCGGGATCGAGATGATCTTCTGATCCGGGAGCCAACACGATCGCTTGCATTCATCGGCGTCTCGGAACCACGTCACGGGGGCTTCGTCACGCCAAACGGCGTATTAGGTGCACGCTCACTCGCGATTTGGAACCGCAGGGGACATCCCGCTCCGCGCGCCCTGATCGCAATCGAGCAGGAGGGGGAGTTGCCTCCCGCGTCCTCTCACACCACCGGGCAAACGGATCCGTACCACGGCGGTTCTTGCCTCCCATTATTGGGTTGAGCTTCGCTCCAATGAATTCCCCCGCCGCCTGTGTGCTGTGAGCGCTTCGACAGTCTTTGGGCTTCCGACCCGCCATACCGTTCCTCGCGACGGACACCCTAGCTGTTCAGCTAGCGGTTCCCACTATCAGGGTCCATAGGGGACTCTCACCCCGAGTCATCCAGCCAGCCACCACGGCTAGCCGGATAGCGCCTAAACGACGCTACGCGCCATGCCTGGCGCACCACAAAAAAAGCCCCGCACTAGGCGGGGCTCTCTCAACCTGGCGCTTGCGCGCCGGGGTTGTCTTACTGAGCTTCGACGTTCGCGGCGGCCGGGCCCTTCTGGCCCTGCTCGACGTCAAACGAGACGCTCTGGCCTTCTGCCAGCGACTTGAAGCCGCTACCCTGGATGGCGCTGTGATGGACGAAGACGTCCTTGGAGCCATCAGACGGGGTAATAAAGCCAAAGCCTTTTTCGTCGCTAAACCACTTCACTGTACCTGTAGCCATTTCGGTTACCTCTGCTTGTTCATAATAGATTGGGTTTTCGAGGGGAGGAGAGACTGGAGGGCAACCGAACGACGATGGAACTTGATCGTGATTCTACGCGGCCCCAAACTAACTGGGACCGGAACTGCGAATCTTAACGCCCCTTTCGGGGTGTCGCCTGGTGCTGCATGGAGCCTGTTACCGTTACCTCGCAGCTATTGTCCTCCCAAACCGCTCTCAATTGAAAGTGTTTTTTCGGATTTTCTTGATGTACGCCCGGAAAATCGTTTGTTATCCGTCGCTTGAATGGGAATTTAATTTGGATTCAGGCGCTTATTTCCCACGTGGAAGCGGTTTCAAGGCGTTACCGACCGGAACCGACACGCCTTGAGGGGCATCGGCCGCACCCTCATGCGCACGCCGCCCGCTACTCCAAACCATCAAACACCCCCTCCGATGCCAGCGGCAACGGGACGTGCAGCGACGCCGCCATCACTCGCAGCAGCTCAACCTCGGCCGGCACCACCTGCCCGCCATGGCTGACGGTGGTCACCATCGCCCGAATCAGCGGGTCCTTGTCGCGCATGCGCAGGGCATCCAGCTGTTCCATCACGCGGTCCAGCACATTCGCCCATGCGCGCGCACCGGCCGCCCCGGTCAGGGCCTCCGGGATCTCAACCGCCAGCGGCAGCGCCCCGTCCAGGCTGCCAATCCCGGCGGTCAGCGCGGCCCGCGCCGCCGCCGGGTCGTCCGGATGGCCATGGTGGGCCAGCACCGCCAGCAGGTAATGCGCGCTCTGCTTGTGGGCGTCCAGCGTGGCAGTCCCGGGGCGGGACGCCGCGGCAGGATCCTGCACATCCCGCAACTGGCAGCTCAGCATACGCCCAAGGGCATACTCGAATACCGCCACCCGGCCATCGGCATGAATCAGCCGCTCCACCAGCCCCTGCAGGCGCGCGCGCTCCTCGGCTGAAAGCCGCCGCAGCATCGGGAAGCCCAGCTCCAGAAGCGGCAGGCGCAGGTCCTCGCGCAGCGCAGGTTCCGCTACCTGTAGACGTCGTACAGCCTCTCCGCGCGCCTCGCCCAACGCCTCGGCAATCATTATCCGCTGCCGCTCGCGCACATCCGGGTCCGCATGCAACAGGAGATACAAGACCACCTCGATCGCCCGCGCATCCGAGCGCGCGGCCCAGGCCAGCGGCCCCGGAATCGCAGCAAGCAACCTGCCGGCACCGAGGATATGGGTCAGTGCCGGGTGGCCGCCGAGGGCATCCCCCACGGCCTCGGCGCCCGGCAGGCGCCCCTCGCGTTCGCGCTGCATGCCGTCCACCGCGCGCTCGTGCGCCCGCTGCCGCACCCGGGCATTGAGCTGGTCGCGCAGGCGCTGCAGATCCCGGGGCTCGAAATGCGGCTGCAAGGTGCGGATGCGATCCAGCAGGGGTGGATGGGTCTCGAAGATCTGGCCGATCGCGTCGCTGGCAAACAGCATGTGAGTGATCTCCTCGGTATTGCCATTCAGCCCGGCATAGCGGGCCGCGACCTTCTTCAGCGCACCGGCCAGGCCGTCCGGCTCGCGGGTGAACTGCACGGCATGGGCATCCGCGAGGTATTCGCGCTGACGCGAGATGCCGGCCCGGATCCAGCGCGCCAGGGCCAGCCCGGCATAGCCCACCGCGATCAGGGTGACGCTGAGCACGCCCACCCCGGTATCGGCCATATCGCCCTTGTGTCGACGCCGGCGTCGCGCCAGCCCGCCCTGCCCCAACAGCGCCAGAATCTCGATCCCGTAGAGGATGCCGATCAGGCGCATGTTGAGGCGCATGTCTCCATTGAGGATATGTCCGAACTCGTGCGCGACCACACCCTTCAGCTCGGCGCGCTCCAGGCTGTCCAGCGCACCGCGGGTCACGGCGATCACCGCATCGTTCGACGCAAAGCCGGCGGCGAAGGCGTTAATACCGAGGTCCTGCTCCAGCACGTAGATATCGGGCACCGGCACCCCGGAAGCAATTGCCATCTCCTCGACCACGTTGCGCAGCTGCCGCCGCTGCGGATCCGCCGGATTGCCATCCACCCGGATGCCGCCCATCTCCTGCGCGATCAGCCCACCGCCGCCGGCGCGCAGCCGCCAGCCCCGGTACAGACTCGCAAGGACGATCAGGCCCGCGGTGATCCCCATGGTCCAGGCGATGGCCTCGGTGCCGCCCCCCATGGCCCAGACAATCAGGCCCAGGGCCCCGACGATCACCAGCACGGCCAGGCCGAACAGGGCCAGTAGCCAGCGCGTCCTGCGCTGTGCCTGCTCTTGCTGCTCGAAGAAGTTCATGGCCGCTCCTCGCCACCGGGATACGACCGTATTGCGGAGGGCGGACGGTCGCGCGTCACGGGGCCATGCAGCCCTAGGGAGACGCTGATGTAATCGCGCGCTCGTTTAATCGCGCGCTCGCGCTCGAGTCGCTTTTGCGTGCGAACAAGGCGCGGTGACTGCCGTGCAGTCACTCTGCACAAAGGAACCGCAACGCTGTTCGCGCGCAAAAGCGGCCGAGCCCGCTCTTTCAATCACTTGTCGGGTTGGTGCCCCCTGTTCGCCGATCCTGCGTTGCGCCGCTTGCGGGTAGAACCACTACCCGCTGCACGACGCGCCTTGTCTCGGAAAACAGGGGGCACCAACGCGAGCGCGCGATTAAATCAGCGTCTCCCTAGGCGAGAGTAGCAGGGTGGGTGATGCGGGGAAACGGCCGGTCATGCCCGCACAGACAGACCGGAAAGAGCCGTTCAGTCGCCGGCCACCATCATGGATTCAACCAGGATGGAACCGGTGTGGATGTTGCCGCGGCGGTCGACATCGGTGCCCACGGCCGCCATCCGCTGGAACATGTCCTTCAGGTTACCGGCGATGGTGATCTCCTCCACCGGATACTGCAGCTCGCCGTTTTCCACCCAGAAGCCGGCGGCCCCGCGGGAATAGTCGCCGGTCACCGGGTTCACCCCCTGGCCGATCAGCTCGGTGACCAGGAAACCGGTCCCCATCTCGGCCAGCAGGGCGGCGAAGTCCTTGTCGCCCGGGGCCACGGTCACGTTGCGTGCACCCCCGGCGTTGCCAGTGGCCTCGAGGCCCAGACGTCGCGCGGCGTAGCTGTCGAGGGTATAGCTCTGCAGCACGCCGTCGGCAATCAACGGGCGATTGCGGGTGCGCACGCCCTCCCCGTCGAACGGGGCGCTACCCAGCGCGCGCGGGGTCTGCGGGCGTTCCTCGATCTGCATCCACCCGGGGAACACGTTCTCGCCGATGGCATTCAGCAGGAACGAGCTCTCGCGGTACTGGGACGGGCCGGCGATCGCACGGGTGAAACTGCCGATCAGGGTGCGCGCCATCTCCGGGGCAAACAGCACCGGGCAGTTGCGGGTCGACAGCTTGCGCCCGCCTAGCCGGCGCACGGTGCGCTCGGCGGCCTCGCGCCCGACCTGCTCGGCGGCGGTCAGGTCCCCCGCGTGGCGTGCGACGGAATAGGCGTAGTCGCGCTGCATGCCTGCTGCGTCGCGCGCGACCAGCGCGCAGGACAGGGAATGCCGGGTGCTGCGATAGCCGCCCATGAACCCCTGGCTGTCGCCGAGAAACGCAATGGCCCGCCGCGTGCTGACGCTGGCACCCTCGGAGTTCTCGATCCGTTCATCCGCCGCGAAGCCGGCGGCCTCGATGGTACGGGCCAGCTCGGTCGCCTCGGCGGCGCTGCAGCCCCAGGGGTGATCCAGGTCAAGGTCGTCCCACTCGCTCGCCTTGAACGCGGGATCGGGCATCCCGGCGTACGGGTCCGGCTCGGTGTAGCGGGCGATGCGGCAGGCCGCCTCGACGGTGTCGATCAGGGCCTGGTCACTGAAATCGGTGGTAGAGGCGGCCCCCTTGGACTGGCCGAAATAGACGATCAGCGAAAGACTCTGGTCACGCTCGTGCTCCAGGGTTTCGATCTCGCCCTTGCGCACCCCCAACTCCAGCCCGACGCTGTGACTGACCACGGCCTGGACGTCCGAGGCACCGCGCGCGCGCGCGGCCTCCAGCGTGCGCTGAACTCTCGTCTGCAGGGAGTCCGGCGAATGAGAAAGGGCCTGGACCCCGTCTTCCTGGGACACGGGTTCCGGGATGGCGCGTTCGGGAGATGTACTCATGCAGGGTTCCGCTACTCGATGACTGATCTGGGGGCGATACAAGGACACCCCGGGCCGGATGGCCCGGGGAAGGGATGACTAGTCGACCCGGGCGCCGTGCTTGTGGACCGCGCCGGCGTTACCCCAGCGCTCCAGGTCGTCGACGTGCACACCGACCCAGTAGAGCATGCCGACGCTGTCACGCGTCCAGCCGCCCACCAGGTCCTGCCCTTCGCTCAGCTCCACGTGGTGGGCGAACTGCTCGGCCTTGTCGCGCGCGCGAAAGACATGCCACTGGACGATCTTGTCGTGGCCATGCCCTTCCGGCAGGGAACGTTCCTGTTCGAGAAAATCGAGATTCATCTGTGCCTCCTTGGTTGCATCGGGCCCCGCAGCCCTCAGGCTGCCTGGGTACCGCCCACGGTCATGCCGTCAATACGCAGCGTGGGCTGTCCCACGCCGACCGGCACGCCCTGGCCCTCCTTGCCGCAGGTGCCGACGCCGGAATCGAGCTTCATGTCGTTCCCGATCATCGACACCCGGGTCAGGACATCCGGGCCATTGCCGATCAGGGTCGCACCCTTGACCGGGTACGTCACCTTGCCCTTCTCCACCCGGTAGGCCTCCGAGGCGGAGAACACGAACTTGCCGGAGGTGATATCCACCTGCCCGCCACCGAAGTTGACCGCATACAGGCCGTCGTCCACCGAGGCCAGGATCTCTTCCGGATCGGCGTCGCCACCGAGCATGTAGGTATTGGTCATGCGCGGCATCGGCAGCCGGGCGTAGGACTCGCGGCGGCCATTGCCGGTGGACTGCGTACCCATCAGGCGGGCATTCATCTCGTCCTGCATGTAGCCGCGCAGCACGCCATCCTCGATCAGCACGGTCTGCTGAGTCGGATTGCCTTCGTCGTCCACGTTCAACGAGCCGCGGCGGCCCTCCAGGGTGCCGTCGTCGACGATGGTGATGCCCTTGGCCGCCACCTGCTCGCCGATGCGTCCGGAGAAGGCCGAGGTCCCCTTGCGGTTGAAGTCGCCCTCCAACCCATGGCCGATCGCCTCGTGCAACAGGATGCCCGGCCAACCGGGCCCGAGCACCACCTTCATGCTGCCGGCCGGCGCGTCGCGCGCATCGAGATTCACCAGGGCCTGGCGCACCGCCTCGCGGGCATAACCGGCGGCGCGGCCATCCTCGCGGAAGTACTGGTAGCCGTGACGACCGCCGCCTCCGGAGGTGCCGGATTCGCGGCGCCCGCCCTGCTCGACGATCACCTGGACGTTCAGGCGCACCAGCGGGCGCACGTCAGTAGTCATCTCGCCGCGGGCATTCAGTACCAGCACCACCTCGTGCACCCCGGCCAGCGAACACATCACCTGGGTCACGCGGGAATCGTCGGCGCGGGCGACGGCATCCACCTCCTTCAGGAGGTCGATCTTGGCCTGCTCGCCCAGCGAATCGAGCGGATTGTCGGGGGCGTACAGCGCCGGCCGCGAGGACGCGCGCGAGGCAACCGCAATGCGCCCGCTCTGCCCGGCACTGGCAATGCTGCGCGCGGTCTTCGCGGCCTCCAGCATGGCCGGCATCGCGATGTCGTCGGAGTAGGCGAACCCGGTCTGCTCGCCGCGCACCACACGGATGCCAACGCCGCGTTCGATGTTGAAGCTGGCGGATTTCACGATGCCGTCCTCCAGCGACCAGCCCTCCTGGCTGGAGAACTGGAAGTAGCAGTCACCGCCATCGATACCGTGACCGAAGGTGGTGCCCAGAAGGGAGCTCAGCTCGCTTTCGCCAAGGCCGGCGGGGTCGAGCAGGGTCTGTTGCGCAAGGCGGTCGATCATGAAGTCCTCTCGGGTTCCGTAAATCCGCTGTTCCGTGTCCATCATGGGGGAGCAGCTGTCGGCCTTCAGTATGGAGCTTGGGGCACGCCGTTCGCTTTCAAGCGCGCGACCGTTGCGGGTATATCGCCACCCTGACCCAGGCCAGGGTGCGGGGTCAGGTGGTTTTAGGGCACGGCAGGCGGCGGTGGTCCACTGCCGGGAAGCTGCTCCGGATGCGCGCGGCCTGGGTCGGGTCCAGGTTCGCCAGCAGTACCCCGGGGTTGCGCTGCAACTGACCGACCACCCGACCCCAGGGGTCTACCAGCGCACTGTGGCCGTAGGTTTCGCGGCCGTTCACGTGGAAGCCGCCCTGGGCCGCCGAGAGCATGTAGTACTGGTTCTCGATTGCGCGCGCCCGCAGCAACACGTCCCAGTGCGCCTGCCCAGTCTGGGCGGTGAAGGCCGCCGGCAGGGCGACCCATTCCGCATTCTGGTCCAGCAGGGCCCGGAACAGCTCGGGGAAGCGCAGGTCGTAGCAGATCGCCAGGCCCATGCGGCCGACCGGCGTATCGACGACCACCACCTGATCGCCCCGCTCGAAGACCTTGGACTCGGTATAGGCCTCGGTGCTGTCCGGCAGGCACACATCGAACAGGTGGATCTTGTCGTAGCGCGCCACCTGCTGCCCGCGGTCGTCGAACACCAGGCAAGCCGAACGCACCCGCTCGGAGTCCGGGGTCTGCAGCGGGATGGTCCCGCCAACAATCCACAACCCTAGGCGCCGGGCCTGCTCCGCAAGGAACGCCTGCAGCGGCCCGGCACCATCGGCCACCTCCGCGATCCCGAGGATGTCGGTGTCCTGCATGCCCATGAAGGCAAAGTTCTCCGGCAGGACGGCCAATCGGGCGCCCTTGTCGGCGGCCTCCTGCAGCAGTCGCTTTGCCTCCAGAAGGTTCGCCTGGGGCTGGGGTCCGGAGGCCATCTGGATGGCCGCTACCTGAGTCATGTCGCTCCGATCATCTGGTTACCGGGGCCGGTTATGGCACCCGCAACGCCGATCCCTGCCGGCGTTAGTCGTTGTCAGCCCCATCGGCTCCCGCGGCCGGTTGTACCAGCACGCGCACCTGTGGGTCGTCCCAGGGGCCCGTCACCGAATATTCGACACGGGCCGCCTCTTCTATCTGATCCCCAATCCCCAGCACGCGTTCCGCAAGCAGCACCACGACCCCGGTCACCGGCCCGCCCACCAGCGCCCCGACGATTGGCAGCGCGGTACGCAGGCTGGGCACCACCACGATCTCGTGATCGTAGTCGCGCGCCACCAGCCCGGTGCGACCACTCAGGCGTACGCGCGCCGAGGGCCCTTCCATGCGCAGGGCCGGCACGTAGAGATCACCATCGCGCAGTGTCGCCTCCGCGGTCAGTTCGCTGAAGGTCAGGCCTTCGGTGAACACGTCGCGGAAATCCAGCCGCAGCCGCCGCGGCAACACGTCCAGGCTCACCAGGCCGAGCAGGCGGCCGGCGCCCGGCTCGACATCCGCCAGACGCCCGTCCTCCAGGGAGAGTTCCATGGAGCCCGCCAGCTGCGCGAGGCGCGGGGCATACAGCGGCCCCGGCCAGGTCAGCGACAGCGAACCGTCACCGCTCCCGCCGACCATCGCACGCGACAACCCCGCCGACTCGAGCGCCCGGCCCCAGTCACCGCCGGAGAGGCTCACGTCCAGGCGCGTCTCCGGCAGACCGCCGGTGGTCACCCGCCAGACCCCGACGGCGTCTGCGTGCAGGTCACCTTCCGGGGTCCGCAGCTCCAGGTCCCGGACGACCAGACCGTTCGGCTGCGGCTCCAGCCCCAGCTCGATGTCCGCGAAACGGTAATCCCCCAGCGCCAGGCTGTCGAGGGTCAAGTCCACGGCCGGCCACACGCGCGGGTCCTCGAAGCCCCCGACTGCGACGGGCTTCACCCCGGGATCGGGGTTCGGCTCGCCGTCCCACTCAAGATCCTCCAGGACCAGGTGGCGCACGTGCGCCTCCCAGCGGTCGTGCCCGCCCGCACCCATCGGGCGCCAGCGGGCCTCGCCCGCCAGCCAGTCGGAAGTGGCCTCCAGATCCCAGCCCGCATCCCCGCGTCGACCGAGAAAGCGCACACCGGGAAGGTCCTGCTCGCCCCAGCGGATCCGGTCGCGGATATCCAGTTCCAGGCGGGTCAACGCGACCGCTCCCGCGGTTTCCCCGGCATTCTGGCTGGCCGCGCCCAGATTCACATCGCCGCCCCAGGGGGCCTCGCTCAGGGCCTTGAGCCAAGGGTCGACCGCCAACTCCGGCAGACGCGCCCGCACCGAGACCCCCTCCCCCGGCAAGGCCAGGGCACCCGCCCACGGCGCGCCGATCTCCAGCGCCATCGCCTGCAAACCGATCCCGCGCGCCGCCGTACGCGGCTCGGCACCCCGTACGGCCGGGTCCTCCGGCGCAGCCGCCGGCGACAGACGCAAGTGCGCCCGCAACACCTGACCCAGCGTCAGGTGGCCGATGCCGGCGCCGTCATGCCCGAGCGGCAGCTCCAGCTCCAGCTCGCGGGCCGCAGACGCGGACTTGCCGATCGGCTCCGGCCAGTCGATCGCGACCCCGACCAGGTCCGAGCGCAACTCCAGACGAACCCCGTCCACCGCCGGCCCCAAGCGCAGCTGGGCATCCCAGTGCGCCGAGCCGTCGAGATAGGGCGCAAGCTCCGGGAAGTCCTCCAGCCACGGGGCCAGGGGTTGCGGACCGCGCGCCGTCAACCGCGCCGTCTCGCCATCCAGCGGCCAGTCCGCCCCCAGCGTCACCGTCTCGCCGTGAACCCGCGCGGTGACCCCGTCGGCCGTCACGCGATCCGCAGTATCGAACTCGACCCGTCCCTCCACGGCCTCGAGCATGGTCGGCCAGCCCGAGACCTCGGCGCGGATCCCCCGCAGGTCCAGCTCACCGGCGACGCGGGTCTCGGCCATTCGGCCCGCCTGCAGCGGGAGGTTCAGCGACAGACCCAGCCGGGTCGGCCCGTCCAGCCGCGCCTGGTCACGGAGTTCGGCGGCGTCTTCCAGCAGCTCGGCCTGGCGCAGGTAGGCCAGAAGGTCCGCCGCATCGCCCTCTGCCGTGCCTTCCAGTTCGAGGACCGCATGCTCCATGTCCTCGATCCCGATCCGGGTGGCGCGCACCTCGGTGTCCAGAATGCGCCCGCGCGCACCCTCGGCGCGGAAGCTCGCGTTGTGGAACAGGACCCGGCCACTGAGGTCCTCGGCCCGCGGCCAGCCCTCCTGATAGTCGAGGATACCCGCCTCGACATCCGCCCAGAGATCAAACACACCCTCGTCGCCGGCGAACGGGAAGTCTTTCCCGCGCCCGCGATAGGCCATGCCGCCGCCGGAGGACGTGCCCGTAACGATGCTGTCCACCAGCCACTGGTAGGTGTTGTCCGGCAGGTGGTAAAGCGGCAGGTAGCGCGCGGTGTGATCACCGTCGGCACGCAGAATGTCCATCGCAATATCCACCCGGGGTCCGGCCGCGTGACCATCCAGCAGCACCCGCAGGCGGCCGCGAACCGCGGCATGGGCATTGGCGGCATTCAGGCCCTCGCCCGCCAGGCGCCAGTGTCCGGCGTCATCGCGCTCGGCACGCAGCCGTCCGCGCACCGTATCCAGCGGCACCGGATCGGCCAGCACACGCGGCAGGTCGATCTGCAGGTCGCGGCTGTCCAGCAGCAATTCCACACCGCCACGGCGCCATTGCATATAGCCCGAGGCACCCTGCACCCCAAGCCCGTGATCCCCCGCGCGCCAGCCAAGGTCATGCACGTCGGCCTCCGCCCAGACAGGCTCCAGACGGCCATCCTCGCGGCGGGCCTCCAGCCGGGCGAAGTCCAGGGTGCCGCGCGGATGCAGGTCCGCGATCCGCTCCGCCAACTCGGGCGCCGCATCCTGAAGCAGCGTGAGCAGCGGCGCGTAGGGTTCCACTTCGAGATCGCGCGCGGCCATTTCCACCGCGTCCACCACCAGCCCCTCCGGCTTGCCCTCCAGGCGATAGGCGAGTCGCAGATCGCCGGAACCGGGCTGGGTCCCGCTCCAGGACGAGCGGTGGCGATCCTCCTGCACCCGCCAATCGAAACGATGTCCGATGGCCGGGCCGACCGGTTCCCCGGCCAGATTGAGGGTGGTTTCGTGCTCCCCGCGCAGCCAGGCCATGCGCCCGTCGTCGAGTCCGCCCCACAGACGCAGTGCGGCCGTGCCCTCGGGCGCGGGCCAGCCGAGGTAGGCCAGCCACGGCTGCCAGGCGGTCAGGTCGACCGCATCGGCCCGCAGGAAGAAGCGCGCATCACGCAAATCCGCGGCGGGGGCCTTCAGCCCCAATTCGAAGTGCCCGCCCGCGGCCTCGCCATCCAGCACCCCTTCGAGGTGCATCCGCAGCGACCCGTCATGCGCCGTGCGCAGGGCGGCCCGGTCCAGCCGCACATCGGACTCCAGGCCGGCGCTGCGATCGTCCCAGACCAACCGGATGGCCTCGGCCTCGACATCCGGCCACTGCTCCACGGGGAGCGTGAACAAGCGCCCCTCGCCCATGCCAAGCTCGCGACCGTGCAGGGAAAAGCGTCCGTCGGCGTGGCGTACCAAGCGCAGCTCGACGCCCCGAACATGCACTGTGAAGGATGGATGGCGACTGCGCAGACTGGCCCCGACGCTCAGCGCGACCCCGAGGTGGTCGATGGCAACCGGCTCACCATCCGGCATCGCCACGCGGACATCGCGCGCCACCAGCGCCGGCGACCAGCCGGTCCAGCCGAGCTCGATCCCTGCGGCGGTGACCTCGCGCTCCAGCTGCTCGCTGGCGGTGGTCTCGACCCAGGCGTGCAGACCATCCCAGTGCGGAAGCACCAGGCGCAGCAGCACGATCACGATGACCAGCGCCAGGAAGGCGCCCAGCGCCACCCTCAGGATTTGTGACAGGCGTCTCATTTCTCCACCGGGAAGGCGCAATCCGACCCGCCCGGCCGACCGGGACCCGTATCCGTGCTGGGTCCGCACTGGCGATTCATCTTCGCGCCTCTTCCTCCCTGACGGAGACGGGGACCGGGTGCCTGTCTACTTAATCCACTTGTAGATCAGACGAAGACCACGTCGAACTGTTCCTGGGTGTACAGCGTCTCCACCTGGAAGCGGATCGGGATGCCGACAAAGCTCTGCAGTTCGGCCAGGCTGGCGGATTCCTCGTCCAGCAGCAGGTCGATCACGTTCTGCGAGGCCAGCACGCGCAGCTCGCGCGCATCGTACTGACGCACCTCGCGCAGGATCTCGCGGAACAGCTCGTAGCAAACCGTCTCCGCCGATTTCAGGTAGCCGCGCCCGCTGCACACCTGGCAGGGCTCGCACATCTGGTGCTCCAGGCTCTCGCGGGTGCGCTTGCGGGTCATCTCCACCAGGCCCAGCGGCGACACGTCGCAGGTCTGGGTCTTCACATGATCGCGTTCCAGGGCCTTTTCCAGCGCGCGGATCACCTGGCGCTTGTGCTCGTCGTCCTGCATGTCGATGAAATCGATAATGATGATCCCGCCGAGATTGCGCAGGCGCAGCTGGCGACCAATCGCCTGCGCGGCCTCCAGATTGGTCTTGAAGATGGTCTCTTCGAGCTTGCGATGCCCGACGAAACCGCCGGTGTTGATGTCCACCGTGGTCATCGCCTCGGTCTGGTCGAAGATCAGGTAGCCACCGGATTTCAGTTCCACCTTGCGTTCCAGGGCACGGTGGATCTCCTCCTCGACGTTGAACAGGTCGAAGATCGGGCGCTCGCCCGGATAGTGTTCAATCCGGCCGATCAGCTCCGGCAGGTAGCGCTCGACGAAGCCGCAGACCTTCTGATAGGTCTCGCGCGAATCGATGCGGATACGCTCGATATCGCCCCCCACCATGTCGCGCAGGATGCGCTCCACCAGCGGCAGATCGGCGTAGACCTCGGTCCCCGGCGGGGCCCCGACAGCCTGCTCCTGCAGGGTATCCCAGACCTTCTTCAGGAACGCCGTGTCGTTATACATGGCCTCGTGGTCGGCCAGCTCCGCGGCCGTGCGCACGATAAAGCCGTGCTGCGGCGCCAGCTCGTCACGCAACTGCTCGATGGATGCACGCAGCCGTGCGCGCACGCCCTCGTCCTCGATGCGCGTACTCACACCGACATTGGACTGGTTCGGCATCAGCACCAGATTGCGCGACGGCAGGGTGATATAGGTGGTAAGCCGCGCGCCCTTGGAGCCCAGCGGGTCCTTGACTGCCTGCACCAGGACCTCCTGCCCCTCGCGCAGCAGCTCGCGGATACCCTCGCGCACCACCGGGGCCGGCGTGCCAGTGCCATTGCCGCCGGCCACGGGCGCCGCAGGGGCGTCGCTGGCAGACGGGCCGTTGCCATTGAGCTCCTCGCGCTCCACCGGGGCCACGTCGGAGGCATGCAGAAAGGCCGTGCGCTCCAGCCCGATATCGACGAAGGCCGCATCCATGCCCGGCAGTACCCGCACCACCCGGCCCTTGTAGATGTTCCCCACGATCCCGCGGCGGCGGGCGCGCTCCAGGTGCAGTTCGGTCAGGACGCCATTTTCCACCAGGGCCACTCGGCTCTCCTGGGGCGTCACATTCATCAGGATCTCGGTTCCGGTCATGCGTTCTTCTTGTTCTTGATGTCACGGGCAGACCGCCGAACCCGCACACGGGCGGGCCGGCGATCAGGGATGTCGGGCTACTTGGTGGCAGCTTCGGCCGCGGCGGCCGCCGGCTCTCCAGTGGACTCCGGCGGCGGCCGCTGGGCGCGCGGCCAGGACTTGATCACCGCATGCACCAGCGTCGCCAGCGGGATGGCAAAGAATACCCCCCAAAGCCCCCAGATGCCGCCGAACACAAACACCGCGGCGATGATCGCCACCGGGTGCAGGTTGACGACCTCCGAAAACAGCAGCGGCACCAGCACGTTGCCGTCGATGAACTGGATCACCCCGTAGGCAATCAGTACCCAGGCGAACTCGGAGCTCAGGCCGAACTGGAAGTATGCGACCGCCGCCACCGGGATGGTCACCACGGCCGCGCCGATGTACGGGACGATGACCGAGATGCCGACCATGAACGACAGCAGTACGGCGTATTCCAGACCGAACCAGTTGAAGGTAAGGAAGGTGACCGCCCAGACGATCACGATCTCGATAAATTTGCCGCGCACGTAGCTGGCGATCTTCAGGTTCACCTCGCGCCAGACCTCGCTGGCCAAGTGGGTGTCCTGCGGCATGAAGCCACGGATCCAGTTCAGGATCAGGTCGCGGTCCTTCAGCATGAAGAACACCATCAGCGGGACCACGATCAGGTAGATCACCACATCCACCAGATGCCGCGCCGAGGACAGGGAGAACGACACCACGCGCTGCCCCAACAGGGTCGCCTCGGCGCGAATGGCCCCCATCAGCTCGAATACCTGATCGTCACTGATCAGTTGCGGGTAGCGCTCGGGCAGCTGCAGCAGCAGGTTCTGGCCCTCGGAGATCATTCCCGGCAGCTCGCGTACCAGCTGGGTCACCTGGGCCGACATCAGCGGCACCACGCTGAACAGCGCCGCCACCGTCAGCGCCAGGAAGGCCAAAAGGACGATGGTGACCGCGAGGATGCGCGGGATGTGCAAAAAGACCAGCTTGCGCACCGCCCCCTCCAGCAGGTAGGCGATGATCAGCGAGGCCAGCAGCGGCGCCAGGATGCGCCCGGCAAAGACGATGATCAGGAATCCCACAAGCAGCAGAAACGCCAGGATCACCACCTGTGGGTCGGTGAAATGGCGCTGGTACCACTGGCGCAGGATATCGATCATCGCGAGGGTTCCCCCGACTCCCCTCCGTTATCGGGATTCGCCTGGCGGGCCGGATCCTGGACGACGGCCTTCTCGTAGTGGGCACGAAAGACCCCCTCCAGCTCGTCGATCACCTCCACCGCCGGGCGCCCCTGCATCACGTGCTGGCCCATCAGGGCCGAGGTCTCGTTCAGCAGTTTGGAGCGATCCAGCATGGGATAGGTCGCGGAAAGCCGGCGCATCGCCTTGATCACCGACTCGCTCTCTGGGCGCGGGATCGGCTCCGGCTCGGGGACCGGTTCCGGCGCGGGGGCCGGCGATTCCTGTTCCAGAAAGCGGGCGAATTTCAGCAGGCTGGCCTGATCCTCGGTCGACAGCCGCGCGGCGATCTCGGCGATCGCCTTGGCCGGGTCTTCCCGGCCTTTCTTGCGCGCACCGCCGAGCACCGACCCGAGATCGCCCCCGGACGGGCTCCCCTCGTTGCCCATGCCCAGGGGTGGAATCATCCCTCGTCCTCGATCTTCAGGCTGAACACCGGCATCTTGCGGCGTTCCTGCATCAGGCCCAGCGTCTTCACCAGGGCCACCAGCACGTCCTCGGTCACCTTCTGCATCTCGCCCCATTCCATGCGCGCCTCGCCCAGGAGCTCGCCCATGTTCGGCGGCGGATTGTGCCGCGCCTCCATGATGATGTCCTCGAGCATCCCGGGCTTCACCTCGGGTCGGAACAGCATGCCATAGGTCAGCTCGTCCGGCCGGATCGCCAGCCAGTCGCCGTCGTCGTCCACCAGGATCGGCTGCACGTCCTCCGGCAGGTCGACGCGGCCATTGACCAGCTGCAGCACCCGCCGGCCATCCAGGGCCTCGGCCAGTGCGTCGCCCTCCCCGGCCGCGGTCTTGTGCGCGGTCACGAAGCGGGCGCGGTACATCGGGTCCTCATGCGCGGTGCCACCGGCCTGCTCGGCCACCAGCAGCCCGCCCATGCCGACGCCCACCACCGGACGCTTCGAGCGGCGGAAGATATCGATCAGCGACAGCTCGTCCGGGACCTGCGGATTCTCCTCGTGATCCGCCGTCGGCCAGGCGCCGCCCAGCAGCCACAGCCCGTCGAATTGGGCCGCGGAGCCCGGCAGGTCCTGACCCACGAACGGTCGGTAGTAGGAGAAGCCGATGTCGCGCTTCTCCAGCTGCGACTCGATCAGGCCGAGAAACTCGGAATAGGTATGCTGCACCACGCAGTAGTTCTTCATGTCACGTCAATCCTGTTTGAGTTCTGATGCGGGGGCGAGCGGACGCTGACCGGTGCAGTACCCGCGCAGGAACTGCATCAGCACCTCCAGCGTGGGTACGCGGAACTTCTGCCGCGCGTGCACCAGCGAGATCGGCCGTTCCAGCGGCGGCGACAGCGGCAACGCCACCAGCTCGCCAAGGGCCAGCTCCTTCGCCACCACCGCCTCGGACAGCACCGAGACCCCCATGCCGGCCACCACCGCGCCCTTGATCGCCTCCGGGCTGCCCAGTTCCATGCAGCCGCGCAGACTGCTGCGGTCGTATCCGGCGCGCCCAAGGTACTCCATGATGACCTCGCGGGTCCCGGAACCCTCCTCGCGGCATATGAATGGGCGTTCGATGAAGTCGGCGACGGTCACCGTGTCGCGCCGGGCCAGCTCGTGTTCCGGCGGCACGATCAGCCGCAGCTGGTCCACCAGACAGGGCTGGACCTGCAAGCTACGGTGGGTCACCGGGGCCTCGACGATGCCGAGATCGACACTGCCCTCCTCGACCATCACCACGACATTCTCGGTATTGCCCACCCGCAGGCGAATGCCGATATCCGGATGCTCGCGGCGGAATGCACCCAGCAGCGCCGGCAGCATGTATTCCGCCACCGTGGTACTGGCGCCGATCACCAACGCCCCGCCGTCCGCGCCCTTCAACTCGCGTAGCGCGGCCTCCATCTCGCCATAGGTGTCAAAGATGCGTTCGGCATATCGTTGTACCAGCCGTCCGGCATCAGTCAGGGTGACTCGATTGTGGTTGCGGTCGAACAGTCGGGTATCCAGCTGTTCCTCCAACTGGCGCACCTGAAAGGTGACCGCGGGCTGCGTCATATGCAGCACCTCGGCGGCGCGGGTGAAGGACAGCAACCGTGCCACCGTAAGAAAGACCTGCAAACGCCGATCGGCCATGCCGCTCCGCCAAGTAGAAGGTTCCAGACAATCAGGGAAACCCTGGTCGAGGAATGCTACCAAGCCCCCGCGACCGGCAACAGCGACCACTTCTCGCGACGCGGCGATTCCCGACCCTGCACGCAAACCGGCCCACTACGTCGATAACCGTGGCGGCACCCGAATGGCACAAACCGAAGGAACCGGAATGGCGCCGACCCCGTTTTCCACCTGGTCACATGCCCGCTCACAGGGGATCCCCGGAGGCTGGCGACTCGCCGGGGCCGCTGCCGTCCCGCTCCTGATGGCGCTGGTCGCGCTGATCGTATACGAGACCGGCGGCACCTCCACTGCCTACCTCAACTTCATCCTCATCCCGGTGCTGCTGGGGGCCGCCCTGTTCGGGCTGTGGGGCGGGCTGGCCTTCGGGCTGCTGGCGGGGTTGCTCCTGGGTCCGTTCATGCCCCTGGATACCGCCACCGGGGCGGCTCAACCCGCATTGAACTGGCTCACGCGCACCGGCATCTACATCGTCCTCGGGGGATTCTCCGGCTGGCTGTTCGACACCCTGCGCCGCCACTCGGAACGGCTTCTGGAACAGGCCTACAACAACCCCGTGACCGGCCTGCCCAATCGCGAGTCGCTCGAGCAGTATGCCCGGCAACTGATGACCCAGGCCGACGCCCCGCACGCCGCGGCCACCCGCGTGTTCGTCATCAGCCTGCAGATGGACAACTACCCGGACAGCATTGGCGCCCTGGGCTTCGCCGCCGAGCGCCCCCTGCTGCGGTCCATTGCCGAGCGCCTGCAGGCAGTGGCCGAGCCCGCCGGGGCGTCCGTGTTCCACATCCACGACGATCACTTCGCCCTGATCCTGCCCCACCGCAGCCGCAAAGAGACACTCGCCGTCACACGCGCCGCAATCGAATGCCTGCAAACACCTTTCGAGGTCTTCGAGATCCCGGTCTACCTCGGGGCCCACGCGGGCGTCTCCTCCTTCCCCTTTCACGAACAGGATGAACCCTCCCGACTGCTGACCAAGGCCTGGATGGCGATGCACGAGGCCAGTCACTCGGGGCGCCGCTATCGCAGCTACAACCGCCGCAGCAACGAGCACAGCCTGTACACCGTGGAACTCCTGGGCGAGTTGCAAAGCGCACTGGACGACGGCCAGCTAAGCCTGCACTACCAGCCGAAGGTCAATCTCGCGAGCGATCAGGTGATGGGCCTGGAGGCCCTGCTACGCTGGAAACACCCGGTTCGCGGCCGCATCGCTCCCGACCAGTTCATCCCGCCGGCCGAGCGCACCGGACTGATCCACAGCCTCACCGACCGGGTCCTTGATCTCGCACTGGCCGACATCGCCCGCCTGCGCGTCGAAGGCCTGGACATGCCGGTCAGCGTGAACATCTCGGCGCGCAACTTCCTCGACCCCGGATTTGCCGATCGCCTGCTGGAGAAGGTTCGCGTCTCGGGGCTTCCACCCTGCGCCCTGGAACTCGAGTTCACCGAGACCGCCCTGATGGCGGACCCGGACGAGGTGATCCGGGCCCTGCGTCGCCTGACCGAGTCCGGACTGGAACTCGCCATCGACGACTTCGGCACCGGCTATTCGTCGCTGGCATACCTCAAACGTATGCCGGTGACGACTCTCAAGATCGATCAGGCCTTTGTACGGCAAATGCTGGAGCACCCGGTCGACGAGCAGATTACCCGCGCCAGCATCAGCCTGGCCCGGGATCTGGGCCTCAAGGTGGTCGCCGAGGGGGCCGAGGACGCGGCCACCCTGGCGCGGCTGCGCGACTACGGATGCAACGCGGCTCAGGGCTACGGCATCGCCCGCCCGATGCCGCTGGAGGAGATTATCGCCTGGGCCCACGACCGAGGCCTCGTTCCCGGCCTGTGCCCGGAGACCGATGAGCGAGCGGCCCTCAAGCGAGCAAACAACCGCTAACCGGATCGTTCACGTTCACACTCGAACCGATTGGCCTTTCGGGACGCGGCGTCCTGCTCCAAAGCCGCCGCGAATGTTCCCGAATTGATCAGCGCCTCCCTTGCACCCGCCCCGGGGCTACGCTATAGTCCGCCGTCTTTCTGGTAGACCCAAATTCCGGAGTCCCCCGATGGCCCGAGTATGTCAGGTGACCGGCAAACGCCCGGCGACCGGTAACAACGTTTCTCACGCTCACCGCAAGACGCGGCGGCGCTTCCTGCCCAATCTGCATTTCCACCGTTTCTGGGTGGAGAGCGAGAACCGCTTCGTACGCCTGCGCCTTAGCTGCAAGGGCATGCGAATTATCGACAAGCGCGGCATCGACGCGGTCCTGGCGGACTGCCGTGCCCGCGGTGAAAAGGTCTAAGGAGGCTTCACGATGGCTGCCAAGTCCGCACGCGACAAGATCCGCCTGGTGTCCTCCGCCGGCACCGGGCACTTCTACACCACGTCCAAGAACAAGCGGAACATGCCCGAGAAGATGGAGATCAAGAAGTTTGATCCCGTCGTCCGCAAGCACGTGATGTACAAAGAAGCCAAGATCAAGTAATCGCGCCCATCGGCTCGATTGCCTGACAACAGGCGAAAAAAGGCCCGGCCCGCCAACGCGGTTCCGGGCCTTTTTTGTGTTGGCGCGCGCGGTCCGTACCGGAAAACGCATTCGCGTTAACGCACCGTTTCCCACTTGCCACTCGGCTCATGGGGCTCGGCCACGCCTCGCTCAACGCGCCCGGTCGGCGCTCGAGATCATCTCGAGCGCGTCTGCATCCAGCCATATCCCCCGTTGACGCGGGCTCAGACCGGATCCGGCTGCCCGCCATCCCCTGGCGTCGCGGCCCCCTCGGCGGCGGTTTCTGCCCAGCGCGTCATCACGCGGCCCCAGCGGTGAGCCGTCGCCGGGTCCAGTTCGATCTTGGTATAACGCCCGCCATCGCGGATAATAACCCGCAGCAGCGGGACCCCCGAGTCGTGCAGGATCTGGCGCAACTCCACGACTTCTCCAAATGGCGCATCAATCGAATCCATGGTGCTTATGTCCCTCCCGAGCCGGCCTGCCGCACGCAGTCGTGGCCGCCCATCCGTTTTTGACCAAGGGAAACACTGATTAATGTACACGCTCGCGTTGGTACCCCAGGTTTTCCGCGACCCGGCGCGTCGTGCAGCGGGGAGTGACTCCACCCGCAAGCGGCACAACGCAGGATCGGGGAACCTGGGGCGCCAACCCCGCAAGTTATTGAACGCCGAGGCTCGCACGCCCGTTGTTGACGAAAACGGGCGTGCGCACGGCGTTGCGGCTCCCTTGTGCAGAGTGACCGCACGGCAGTCGCCGCGTCTTGTTCGCACACAAAAGCGACTCGAGCGCGAGCGTGTACATTAATCAGTGTTTCCCTAGCGCAAGCATGCAACCAATTTTTGTCGGCCGGCAACCCATCTTTGACGATCAGGAGAATCTGGTCGGCTTCGAGCTCCTCTTTCGCGCTGGGCACCTGGATGCCGCTTCGGTCACCGACGGCGACCTGGCCACCTCCGACCTCCTGCGCAGCGCCTTCATCGACATCGGTCTCCAACACCTGGTCGGCGAACACCTGGCCTTCGTCAATCTCACCCGCGGCTTTCTCGAACACGAGGTCATCACCAGCCTGCCACCGGAACAGGTCGTGCTGGAGATCCTCGAAGATATCGAGATCGACGCCGAGGTCATCGCCGCGGTACGCCGACTGAAGGCCCAGGGCTTTCGCATCGCACTGGATGACTACCAGTTTCAGGAGAGCCATTCCGAGCTGGTCGAACTGGCGGATCTGGTCAAGCTCGATGTGCTCGCCCTGGGCGGCCAGCGCCTGGAGCAGGAAGTCACCACCCTGGGCGCCTTCGACGTGGAACTGCTGGCCGAGAAGGTCGAAACGGCCGAGGCCTATGCTCGCTGCCAGGCCCTTGGCTTCAGCCTGTTCCAGGGCTTTCACCTGTCCTTCCCCCACGTGATCGAGGGGCAGCGCCTGGAGAGCCTGGAAGTGGCCCTGCTGCGCCTCCTGCGCGCGCTACAGGCGCCGGATCCGACGCCGGCCGAGCTGGAGGAACTGATCGCCGCCGAGCCCGGGCTCGCGATCCAGCTGCTGCGCATCGCCAACAGCCCGGCCTATCGCGGCTCTCGCCCGACCGATTCGCTCTACAACGCGATCCTGCGCCTGGGCCAGGGGCGCATCAAACGCCTGGCGATGCTGATGGTACTGCGTGGTACCGGCAATCCCACCCACGGGCTCGAGCAGGTCATGATCCGTGCCCGTATGGGCATGCTGATGGCGCGCGCCCTGGGCCTGCACCCCGAGGAGTGCGAACGCTACTTCACCCTCGGCATGCTCTCCGGCATGGATCGCGTGCTGGGGGTACCGCTGCGACACATCCTGGGCGAACTCCACCTGTCCACCGAAATGGAACAGGCCCTGATGGAAGGCGCAGGACCGCTGGCACCGCTGCTGGCGACCATCGCCGCCTTCGAAGGCCCGACACCCCCGCTGGACAGCACGAATGCCCCGGTCCCGGCGCCGGTCTCCAGCCGCCTTTACCTGGAGGCCGTACGCTGGACCGAAGATTTGCTCGCCTCGCTGGCGGAGAACTAGATGCCCCCCCTTACCCTGCGCAGCCAGCTCATGCCGGAAGCCGCCGCCGGCCCCGAAACGGGAATGCACATCCGGCTGCGCGAACCCGCCGGGATCGACAGCGGGCCCGGCCACCTGGAGATCCGCCCGGGCCTGCGCCCCCTGGCGCCGGATCACTATGTCGAGTACTGGACCGCCAGCGGCACGCCAACGCCGATCCACGAGGGGCCCGTCCGCCTGCTGGAGCACAAGGACGTCCTCTTCGCGACCTGGAGCGGACCGGATAACGGCCTCCGGGAGCAGACCGAACACGCCTACCGCGCACTGCTGGCCGCCTGCCGAGCGCGCGGCTTCGAGCATTTGGCACGCGTATGGAACTACTTTGGCGACATCCATGCCGAGGAGGACGGGCTGGAACGCTATCAGGCCTTCTGCATGGGCCGCGCCACCGCGCTTGAGACCCTGGAGATCCCGCTGGCCAGCATGCCCGCCGCCACGGCCATCGGGAGCGACCAGCGCCAGCTGGTCATCTACCTGATCGCCACTCGCACCCCGGCCGATTCCCTGGAGAACCCGCGTCAGGTCAGCGCCTATCATTACCCGGCGCGCTACAGCCCGAAGAGCCCGACCTTCGCCCGCGCGACCCGCCTGGAAACCGCGGACGGCCCACTCATCCTGCTCTCCGGCACCGCCAGCATCGTCGGCCACGAGAGCCGTCACCCCGACGACGTCGTCGCCCAGACACGCGAGACCCTGGCCAACTTGCGGTCCCTGCATGACACCGCCGGCCACGAACTTCCACACCCGGCCTGGCTGCGCGTCTACCTGCGACATCCGGAAGATCGGCCGAAGGTCGCCGCGGTCCTCGCCGAGCACTACCACGACGTCCATCCGGGGCCGATCGTCCAGTGGGTCCGCGGCGACGTCTGCCGGCGTGAGCTGCTGCTGGAAATCGAGGGCGTGCATGCCTGAACTGCCCGAGGTCGAGACCACCCGGCGCGGGCTCGCCCCCCTGCTGGCCGGGCGCCGCATCACGGCCTTCGAGGTCCGCGAGCCGCGCCTGCGCTGGCCGGTGCCGCCGGAGCTGGTGCAGCAACTGGCCGGCGCCCGGGTCCGCAGCCTGACCCGGCGCGCCAAATACCTGTTGCTGGAGACCGATCGTACCGGCCTCCTGCTGCATCTCGGGATGTCCGGGAGCCTGCGCCACTGCACGCCCGAGACGCCTTTGCGCCGGCACGATCACCTGACCCTGCACCTGGACAACGGCTACCAGGTTCGCCTGCACGACCCGCGCCGCTTCGGCTGTTGCCTGCCGCTCCCCGAGGGCGCCGGACCCCACGCCTTGCTAGCCGGCCTCGGCCCGGAACCCCTGGACCCGGAATTCGATGGCGACTCCCTGTTCCGCCGCAGCCGCGGCCGCCGGGGCCCGGTCAAGGCCTTTATCATGGACCAGGCGATCGTGGTGGGAGTGGGCAACATCTACGCCACCGAGGCCCTGTTCCTCGCCGGCGTTCGGCCTGGGCGCGCGGCTGGACGTGTCACGCGCGCCGAATACGAGCACCTGGCAAGTCACATCAAGGCGGTGCTGGCGGCGGCCATTGAACAGGGCGGGACCACCCTGCGCGACTTCCTGCACGAGGACGGCACCCACGGCTACTTCCGCCAGTCGCTGCGCGTCTACGGCCGCGCCGGCGAGCCTTGCCCGGTCTGCGCCGAGGTATTGCGCACGCGCCGCATCGGCCAGCGCGCCAGTAGCTACTGCCCCGCCTGCCAGAAGTAGATCGACCCCACACGGGTCAGCAGAGAGGAAAGGCCGTTGTTCACCGCACAGGGCACGGAACACACGCAGAGAACACCAGGAAAGGATTCGCTACGGTAAGCGACCCGCAACCGCCAGACGGCGGCCATGCACCGCACAGCGCGGGCGGGCTTACAGATAACGCGAGACGCGCGGCACGGCATCCAGCAGGTGGCGGGTGTAGTCGGCCTGCGGATTGGCCAGCACCTCGGCGGTGGCGCCGATCTCCTCCATGCGCCCGTCGTGCATCACCAGCATGCGGTCGGAGAAGTACTCGACCACGCCCATGTCGTGGGTGATGAAGATCATCGCCAGACGTCGCTCCGCGCGTAGCCGGCCCAGGATCTGCAGCACCTCTGCCTGGACGGATACGTCCAGCGCGCTGGTCACCTCGTCGCAGATGATCACGTCCGGGTCCAGCACCAGGGCGCGCGCGATGGCGATACGCTGGCGCTGACCACCGGAGAACTCGTGCGGATAGCGCCACAGGGTGTCCTCCGGCAACGCCACCTGATCCAGCACCTTCCCGGCCAGCGCAATCCGCTCATCCTGATTGGCGCCGATGCCGTGCACCGCCATCGGCTCGGTCAGCAGCGTCAGCACGTTCAGGCGCGGGTTCAGCGACGAGGCCGGGTCCTGGAACACCACCTGCAGGTGCCGCCGCAGCCGGCGCAACGGCTTGCGTGCCATGTGGGTCAACGACTCGCCCCGGTAGCGGATCTCGCCACCGGTCGGCTCGATCAGGCGCAGGATCGCGCGGCCCAGGGTGGTCTTGCCACAGCCGGACTCCCCCACTACCGCCAGCACCTCGCCGTTCTCCAGCTCGAAACTGACGTCATCCACCGCCCGCACCACATCCACCTGGCGACGCATCAGGCCCTTCAGCACCGGGAAGTGCACCTGCAGGCCGGACACCTGCAACAGCGCTTCGCGCCCCGCGCCCGGCACCGGCGGCAGCGGTGGCAGGTTCTCCGGCAGCGCCTGGATCAGCTTGCGGGTGTAGGCGTCCTGCGGAGCGCGCAACAGCGGCAGGCACTCCCCCTGCTCCACCAGGCGCCCCTGGCGCATTACCGCCACGCGATCAGCCACCGAGGCCACCACGCCGAAGTCGTGGGTGATCAGCAGGACCGCCATGCCGTTCTTCTCGCGCAGGTGGTCGATCAGCTTCAGGATCTCGGCCTGAATGGTTACGTCCAGCGCGGTGGTCGGCTCGTCCGCGATCAGCAGATCCGGTTCGGCGACCAGGGCCATGGCAATCATCACCCGCTGGCGCTGGCCGCCGGAGAGCTTGTGCGGGTACTCGTCGCGGCGCTGTTCGGGGTTCGGCAACTGCACCTCGCTCAAGACCTCGAGGGTGCGCGCCGCGCGCTGCTCCGGACTCATCTGTGGGCGATGCAGGCGCAGCACCTCCTCGATCTGATCGCCCACCTTCAGCACCGGGTTCAGGGAGGTCATCGGCTCCTGGAAGATCATGCCGATGCGGTCGCCGCGCACGTGCTGCATCACCGCGCTGGGAAGCCCCAGCAACTCCTGGCGGCCTTCGCGCCCGGCCAGCCAGGCCTCGCCCGAGGGCCTCTCGAAGCCCGCATCCAGCAGACGCATGATGGCCAGCGCCGTGATCGACTTGCCGGAGCCCGACTCCCCGACCAGCGCAAACAGCTCGCCCTCGCGGATGGCGAAGCTCACATCCTCCACCAGCGCCGCCTCGCCGTCGCGGTGGCGGATCTGCAGATTGCGCACCTCCAGCATGGTCAGCGCACCCCGCCACTGGTGGCGCTGGTGGCCCCGGCCGCCGGGCGCGCGCCATCATCGCGATTGGCAGTGCGCGCCGCGGAGCGGGCATGCGGGTCCACCGCGTCGCGCAGGGCCTCGCCGATCAGGTTGTAGGCGAACACGGTCAGGAAGATCGCGCCCCCGGGGAAGGCCGCCATCCACCAATTGAAGGTGGAGCTCTGTACCGCCTGGTTCAACATCTGGCCCCAGGAGGGGTCATCCACCAGTCCGAGGCCGAGGAACGACAGGGTCGCCTCGGCGAGGATCGCGGAGGCGACGCCGAAACTGGCCGCGACCAGGATCGGTGCGATGCCGTTCGGCAGCATGTGCCGGAACAGGATGGACGGCAACGACAGCCCCGAGGCGATGGCCCCCTGCACGAAGTCCTGCTGGCGCAGGCGCAGGAACTCGGCACGCACATAACGGGCGTAGCCGGACCATGAGGTCAGCCCAATGATCAGCATCATCAGGTACAGCGAGCGGCCGAAGAAGGCGACGAAGGTCAACAGCAGGAACAGCGTCGGGATGGCCTCGAAGATCTCCACCAGGCGCATCCCGATCATGTCCACGATCCCCGAGAAATAGCCCATCAGCCCGCCCAGGATCACCCCGATCCCCAGCGCAATCCCGGTGGCAATGAAGCCAATGGACAGCGCGATGCGCGTGGCGTGGATCATGCGCGAGAGCACGTCGGCGCCGGTATCGTCCGTACCGAACCAGTGCACCCGATCCGGCGACTCGCGCGGGGCCTCCAGCCCGGTATCGGCGTAATCGCGCAGGTAGTCGCGCGGCGAGTACGGGATCGGCGCGCGGATTACCCGCTGATACTCGCCCATCACCTCGGCCTCGCGGTACTGCTCGTGAATCACCAGCGACGGCGGCGACACCGTCTGCCAGGCCACCACGCCCAGCACCGCGCCCAGCACCGCCCAGAGACCGAAGCGCCGCCATGGCCGCCCGGGCAGACGCCAGAAGATCAGAGCCAGCACCAGCAAACCAAACAGGGTGACGTCCGCCGCCGTCAGGTAGCGCAGAAAAGGCAGCGCCCACGCGCCGTCGGCGGTCTGCACCAGCAGCGGGTGGGAATTCGCCAGCACTGGCGCAAGGACCGCGACCAGGGTCAGCAGCGCGATCCAGCCAATCCCGAGGCGGGCACCCCAGCGCAGCAGGATCTCGCCCACCACGCGCCGGGCCCAGGAACGGCTGCGGCGATCCGCCTGCTGCGCGTTGTGCGCGGTCTCAGTCATAGCTCACCCGCGGATCGACGATGGCGTAGGCCAGATCCGCCAGCAGATAGCCCACCAGGGTCAGCACGCCCGAGATCAGGGTAATCGACAGCACCAGCTCGCGGTCGCGCGTCTGCACGGCCTCCACCGCCAGCTTGCCCATGCCATCAATGGAGAAGATCGCCTCCACGATCACCGAGCCGGCCAGCAGCGAGGGCAGCAGCGTGGCCGACACGGTGATCAGGGGCAGCAGGGAATTGCGGAACACGTGACGCCACAGCACGTCGTGCTCGGCCACCCCCTTGGCGCGTGCCGTACGCGCGTAATCCGAGGTCAGGTTCTCCAGCACCGCCGAACGCGAAAGCTTGGCCAGGAATGCCAGCCCGCCGTAGGACAGGCACAGCACTGGCAACACCAGGTGCCAGGCCCGGTCCAGCAGGAAGCCCGGCACCATATGGCCCGGCGCCAGGCCCAGCGCCAGCGCCAGCCCGGCACCCAGCCCCAGGGTGCCCAGATAAAACCCGCGCAGGACGCCCCAGTCACTGTGCGCCATCATCCAGCCCACTCCGCCCCCGAGAAGCACGGCCACTGCGGTACTGACCATCCCGGCCGGTGCCAGATCGCGGAACATCAGCCAGCCGCAGACGGCCCCGAGTGCCGCCCCGACCCCGCCGCGGATACGGGCGGGCAGGTAGCGCGCAAGGTAGATCCCCAGCGCCACCCCCAGAAACGGCAGTATCAGCAACAACGGCAACGCCCAGACCACCTCCACCGTGGGCAGGAAAGTCATGTCCAGCGCCGCGCGCTGGCTGAGCCCCCCGGTGGGGAACCACTGCCAGAACTGGTCGGAGGCAAAGAAGCCGATCAGCAACACGCCGGCCAGCATGGTCGGCACCGACCACAGGGCCAGCAGCACGACGCCAGACTGCGAATCGAAGGCCTGGCCATGCTGGGTGGCCGCGCGCACCCCCACCGCAACCGCGACGATGTAGATCAGCGGGATGGAGAGCACGTTCAGCAGCAACGTGATCGGCAAGCGTTCGGCCACCAGATCGATCACCGGCCGGCCATAGCGGAAACTGGTGCCCAGATTGGGGACCTTGAAGTGTGGCCAGCCGGTGAGCGAGCCGTCCGCGTCCTGGGCAAATCCGATCGGCGAGATGTTGTTCAGCCAGCGCCCGAACTGCACCGGGGCCGGCTGATCCAGCCCGTAGAGCTGGTTGTAGTAGTCCTCCATCGCCTTCTGTGCCTGGGGCTCCAGGCCCTGGCCTTCGACCAGCGTCAGGGCGCTGATCCCACCGGGTGCGGCCGCCATCACCGCAAACACGACCACGGTGATCCCGAACAGGGTCGGCACCATCAGCAGCATGCGGCGCAGGATGTAGGTCAGCATCGCGTGCGGCGCTCCCCTGCCGCTTCAGCTTCCATGGGCATCGCCGGCTACTGCCCGTACCGTTGCGATTCGAACGGGACGTAGATCTCCAGCGGCACCGCCCCCAGGTTGAGCCCCAGCGCGGTCTGCTCCAGGTTCTGGATGCGTCGGTCGATGAAGGCCAGGGTCTGGCGCCGCATCAGGAAGGTATACGGCTGGTCCTCGTGCAGGATGCGCTCGGCCTCGCGCCAAAGCTCCATGCGCGCGGGCTCGTCCACCTCGCCACGCGCCGCCTCGATCACCGCATCCAGCTCGGGATTCTGGTAGTGGATGAAGTTGTCGCCACCGGAAACCACCTGACTGGAGTGGAACATCTGGTAGATATCCACCTCCACACCGCTGGTCCAGCCCAGGGTGATGGCATCGAAATCCTGGCGGGTGAGTTGTTCCAGCATCACCGACCACTCGGTCGGCGACGGGCGCATCTCGATCCCGGCCCGCGCAAAGAGGTCGCGCAGGAACAGCGCGATGCGGCGGGTGTCCTCGTTGTCCTGGAAATACGACAACTCGAAGGAGAACGGCTCGCCGTCCTCGTTGACCAGAACGCCATCGCGATTGCGTTCGCGGAAGCCGGCCTCGGCCAGCAGCTCCAGGGCGCGCTCGACATCATAGGGGATCGGATCGAGATCCGGATTGTGCTGATCGCTGCGCGGTGAAAACGGGGAGATCGCGCGCTCCGCATACCCCAGCATGACCTCCTCGATCAGCCGGTCAACGTCGGTCAGGTAGCTCATCGCCTGGCGCACCCGCGGATCGGCGAAACGCGTCGGCTCGCCATCGCGCTGCTGGTTCCAGGCAATGTACGAATAGCCGGCCGTGGGGCTCATGTACTCGTGGGTATCCGCGCGCTCGCGCAGGGCCTCGTCGTCGCGCAACCGGGCATACTCGCGCGGGCGCGCCCCGTAGACGTCGATATCCCGATTGCGGAAGGTGGTCAGACGCGCACTGTCATTCTGAATGACCCGCCACACCAAACGATCCAGCGGCGGCTCCACCGGCCCCCAGTAACGCGGGTTGCGCTCCAGTTCGATACGGCCGGCATCCGGGGTCCAGCCGGTCGGATCCTCCATGCGGTAGGGTCCGGACCCCAGCAGGATGCCGCGCGACTCGTTGAAGGTCTCCGGATCCTCCAGGTAGCGCCCATAGAAGTGTTCCGGCAGGACATCCAGGCCACCCGCCACCCGCATGGCGTCGAAGTATGGCTCCTCGAACACGAACCGCACCGTGCGCTCGTCGACGGCCTCGACCGCCTCGATCTTCTCCAGGAAGGCCCTCGCCCTCGGCACCGCGATGGCGTCGGTCATCAGGAAATCGAAGGTGAAGCGGATATCCTCGGCCGTCAGCGGCTCCCCATCGGAGAACTGCAGCCCCGGGCGCAGGCGGAAGGTCAGCTCGGTACCGGTATCGTCGAACTCCCAGGATTCGGCCAGCAACCCCTGCCACTCCAGCGTCTCCGGGTCGCGCACCACCAGCGACTCCAGCACGTAGTTCTGCACCTCGGAGGCATAGGCATCGGAGGAGACATACGGCGTGATGGTCGCCAGGCCCGTGCCAAAGGCCTGCACCAGCCAGTCACCCTCGGCGTAGTCCTCCTGCTCGGCCGCCCGCGCCGCTCGCCGGAACGCCGAGGGGACATCGTCCGCCCGCGCGGCACGCTCGCCATCCATCCCGGCGAAGCGCCCGGAGGCAAGGTCGGATTCCAGGCCCTGCAGGCTGCGCCGCAATGCACGGAGATCCCGGGCCTGCTCGGTCATGGTGCTCTGCATGGAGGCCATGCGTTGCCACTGGCGGTCGATCTGGACCATCACCAGCAACAGCAGGATACCCAGCACGATCAGGGTCACGATCCAACCAAAATGACGACTCACAAGGCCTCCGGGTTGCTGCGGTGGCAGTCCGGCAGGCCCGATTCCGGGGCGCCGGGTGGGCGGCCCTGAAGACCGCAAGTGTTCGCACTATAGCAAGCCGCTCCCTCCGGCTCATCGGGTGCTGGCCGCACTTGCGGCACATCGGTATGATCCCGAAGACAGTCGCGTCCGTCCCCGGTTCCGCTCGCGGTCGGGCGCCGTCGAGACGACCCGCCCGGGTGCGTCGGCACGGATCAGAATCAAGGAGTTTTACATGGGTTTTCTCAAGGGCAAACGCGCACTGATCGTCGGCGTGGCCAGCAACCGTTCCATCGCCTACGGCATTGCCGCGGCCATGCATCGCGAGGGCGCCGAACTCGCCTTCACCTACCAGAACGAACGCCTGCGCGATCGCGTCGAGAAGCTGGTTGCGGATTTCGATTCCGACATCCTCGTGCCCTGTAACGTCGAGGACGATCGCGAGATCGAACAGGTCTTCGAGCACCTGGACAATTACTGGGACGGCGTCGACATCCTGGTGCACTCGGTCGCTTTCGCGCCCAAGGAGCAGCTGGAGGGGGACTTCCTCGACAACATGACCCGCGACGGCTTCCGCATCGCGCACGATGTCAGCTCGTACAGCCTGGCCGCGCTGGCCAAGGCCGGGCGCGGCATGATGAAGGACCGCGACGCCTCCATCCTCACCCTCAGCTATCTGGGTGCCGAGCGCTCGATGCCCAACTACAACGTGATGGGCCTGGCCAAGGCGAGCCTGGAGGCCAATGTGCGTTACCTGGCCTACACCCTGGGGCCGGAAAGCACCCGGGTGAACGCGATCTCCGCGGGTCCGATCCGCACCCTGGCGGCCTCCGGCATCGGCGACTTCAAGCGCATCCTGGATCACGTCCAGGCCAACGCGCCGCTGCGCCGTAACGTCACCACGGATCAGGTCGGCAACGCCGGCGCCTTCCTCTGCTCCGACCTTGCCTCCGGGATCACCGGCGAAGTGATGTACGTCGACTCCGGCTACAACACGGTCGGCCTGGGCGCCGCCGAGATCGGCCTCGAAACATAAGGCGACCCTGCGGTACCCGGGCGATCCCGGGTACCAGAAAAAAGCCCGGCACCGCGCAAGCGGGCCGGGCTTTTTCGTGGTCGGGAGCGCACCAAGCGCCCCCTCACGGTTCTGCGGCGACTAGTCCAGCGCGTCGGGGAAGCGCTTGATCTCCGCCTGCTCTTCCAGCCATGCGAGATAGGACCGGAATTCGGCACTCCCGTAGGCGTTGCCAATCTGGTCGCGCGCCTGCTGGCGCGCCGCGGCATCCACTGCGTCCTCGCCCATGCGTACGGCTTCCAGCACGGTCACCGCGAAGTCACCATCCCCGACCCGGGCGCCGGCAATCTCCACCGCGCCCTCGCCTGGCGCCGGCAGCCGGAACAGGTGGTCCTGCAACCCGGTTGGCAGATCGCCCGTCCGTTCACGGGTGATCTCGACCGACCGACTCCATTCTCCGTTCTCCACGGCCTCGGCGGTCCAGTCATCGGCTTCGCGCAGTTGCTCGATCAGGGCCTCTCCCGCCTCACGCGCGGCATCCGCGGCGGCCTGACGCTGCAGGCGCTCGCGGATCTCGTCCTCCACCTCCGCCAGCGGGCGCACCTCGGCCGGCTCGTGCTCATCGACACGCAGGATCACGGTGGAACGGTCCTGCAGGTCGATCGCCTCGCTGTTGTTGCCGTCTTCCAGTACCCGCGGGTCAAACGCCGCATCGCGGATGGAACGATGGCGGGCGATGCCATCGCCCGAGCCGCGGGAGAACCAGTCGCTGGTCTGGACCTCCAGGCCCGTTGCGTCGGCGGCCGGCTCCAGAGTGTCCGGAAACTCGATTGCCAGTGCCATCAGGTCGTCCAGAGCGTCGATCTGCAGCTGTTCGGCCGTCCGGTCGCGCAGATCCTGCTCGACCTCCTCGCGCACCTCTTCGAACGGCTGCGCCCGGGATTCCTGGATCGCGGTCACCTCAAGGATGAACCAGCCACGATCCGTTCGTACCGGCTGACTGATGAGGTCCTTCGGCAGGGTGAAAATGACGGTCTCCAGGGTGGAATCCAGATCGCCCCGGGCGACCTCGCCCAGGCTGCCACCACGGTCGGCCGTCAGGCTGTCTTCGGAGTATTCCTCCGCCAGGTCGCCGAAGTCCTCGCCATCATCCAGGCGACTACGCAGTTCACGGATACGCGCCTCGCCATCCTCGTCGGTATCCTGGATGCGGATCTGGCGCACCTCGCGCAGTTCCGGCTCTTCGTAGCGACTGCGATTGACCCGGTAGTGTTCGCGCACCTGATCCTCGGTGACATCGACCCCGGCCTCCAGGCCTTCCGGGTCCAGGCGCAGATAGCTCACCCGCACCCGTTCCGTGGTCGTGAAGTCTTCCGGATTGGCGTCGTAGTAGTCGCGGATCGCGTCGTCATCCACCACATCCGGACGATCAAAGTCGTCTGCGGCGAAGACCTTCCAGCTCGCAACCCGCGTCTGGTTGCGCAGGCGGCTGTAATCCTCCACCAGGGCTTCCGGCACCACGCCCGTGGCCTGGATGCCACGCTGAATTTGCGACATCACAATACTGCGGGCGATGTCCTGCTCGAAGTCGGCCGGGCTGATGCGCTGGGCATTCAACAACTGGCTGTAGCGTTCGCGGCTGAAGCGGCCCTCCTCCTGAAACACCGGCATGCCGCGGATCTCGCGCAACACGCTGTCGCCCGCCGCCTTGAAGCCGGCGGAATCGGCCGCCTGGCGCAGCAGTTCCTGGCGGATCAGGGTCTCCATCGCCTGCAGGCGGATGCCCTGCTCGTCCAGGACGTCATCCGGGATCTCGCCGCCAAACATGCGCGCCATCTCGTCGCGCTGGGCGCGGGCCTCCTGGTGCACGTCGCGCACCGCGATATCCGTGCCGTTCACCTCGGCGGCGACCAGCGGGCCCGCCCCGCCGAAATACTCGCCCAGGCCCCACAGGGCAAAGGGGATGGTGATCAGGCCAATGATCACATAGGCGAGCCAGCCGCTCGCCCGGTCACGAATCGCTTGCAACATGATGGTCTCTGCTCACTCCGGCAATTAGGAGGAAAACGGGAATCAGCGGCCGATGGTAGCAGGCACGCCCGCGCGCGTCTGCGCCTGGGCTCGGGTGTCTGCCACGCAGCGCGCGCTGGCAAGAAGAAGGGCCCGACCAAGAGCGTCTACCGGAAGATCAGAAGACTCGATGGGAGGCGGGGCGAAACTGGACTGGTCTCCTCGCATGAAGCCTTGCGCACTCTCGTGCCGGCGCCGATCGCTGGGGACATACCTCGGAGCCGTCGGCCCGGAGGATCGGACCTCGCATTCGATGCGCTCGCGCGATGACAGTGCCCGGCCCCGGACTCCCGGAAATGCCTCTCGGGCTTTGTTCCGCCCTTCCCACGTTCCGATCGACTACTGTGGACCTTGGTCTGGCCCAAAGACGTGGCTTCGAGCGCTCCGTGGTAGCCAACAAAGAAAAAGGCGCCACAAGGGCGCCTTTCTCAAAGATGGCGGAGCGGACGGGACTCGAACCCGCGACCCCCGGCGTGACAGGCCGGTATTCTAACCAGCTGAACTACCGCTCCGTATTCGTGCAGCGCAACCAGGGTCAGGGTTGCACTTGGTGGGTGCTGACGGGTTCGAACCGCCGACATTCGCCGTGTAAAGGCGACGCTCTACCAACTGAGCTAAGCACCCCATAAAGCGCGCTAGTTTACTCGATCCTTGAGCGCTTTACCAGCCTTGAACGAAGGCGTTTTCGACGCGGCAATCTGAATGCTCTCACCGGTACGCGGGTTACGGCCGGTGCGGGCTTCGCGCTCGCGCACCAGGAAGGTACCAAAGCCCACGAGGGAGACCTGGTCACCCTTGGCGAGGGTATCGCCGACCACACTCACCAAGGCATCCACGATGTTGCCGGCCTGGGCCTTGGGAACATCGGCTTCCGCCGCGATCGCGTCGATCAATTCGGATTTATTCATGAAGCGCTTCCTTATCTCAGTGGTGACTCAGGCTTTCTGCCGGACGGGGCCTAGCTTACACCAGCCGGGGACCTTTTCTCCATGGCCCCGCGACTGCCCTCGGCACGAAATCAGATGATGCGCATGGGGTTATAGCAAGCCCCCCGAAAAAGTGTCAAACGCCCGCCCGGCGGGGCCCTCGGGCCGGCTTGAACCAACACACAAAAAACCGCGGGCGCCGATGAATCCAGCGGCCGCGGTTTCGCACCAATTACAGATGCTTAGTGATGCCGGACCCGACGGCGACCGGATTCCTTGGCCGGCTTGACGACTTCCTCGACCTTCTCCGGCGTTTCCCCGGCCTTGCCTTCCGGCATGTGGGTCAGCGCGAGCTCGAGGACCTCGTCGATCCAGCGCACCGGACGAATATCCAGCTTCTGCTTGATGTTCTTCGGGATGTCGACCAGATCCTTCTCGTTCTCTTCCGGGATCAGGACGGTGCGAATCCCTCCGCGGTGGGCGGCCAGCAACTTCTCCTTCAGGCCCCCGATCGGAAGAACCTGGCCACGCAGCGTGATCTCGCCGGTCATCGCGACATCCGCACGCACCGGGATACCGGTCAGTGCCGAGACGATCGCGGTGCACATGCCGATGCCCGCGGACGGGCCATCCTTCGGCGTCGCGCCCTCCGGCACGTGGATGTGCAGGTCCTTCTTCTCGTGGAAGTTCTCCTCCAGGCCCAGGGCCTCGGCGCGCGAGCGAACCACGGTCAGGGCGGCGTGGATGGACTCCTGCATTACATCGCCGAGCTTGCCGGTCTGCTGGGTCTTACCCTTGCCCGGGACCACGCTGGCTTCGATGGTCAGCAGCTCGCCGCCGACCTCGGTCCAGGCGAGGCCCGTGACCTGACCGACCTGATCGTTTTCCTCGGCCAGGCCGAAGCGGAAGCGACGCACGCCGAGATATTTCTCCAGCGTCTTGGGTGTGACCGAGGTGGTGCGTGCCCGCTCCTTGTCGCTGGCCAGCAGACGCTGCTTGGCCACCTTGCGGCAGACCTTGGCAATCTCGCGCTCCAGCGAGCGCACGCCCGCCTCGCGGGTGTAGTAACGCACCATGTCGCGCACCGCCGAATCGGAGATCTGGATCTCGGCCGGCTTCAGGCCGTTGGCCTTGATCTGCTTGGTCAGCAGGTAATTGTGCGCGATGTGGACCTTCTCGTCCTCGGTGTAGCCGGACAGGCGGATGACCTCCATGCGGTCCAGCAACGGCCCGGGGATGTGCATGCTGTTGGCCGTGGCCACGAACATCACGTCCGACAGGTCGAAATCGACCTCCAGGTAGTGGTCGCTAAACGTGTGGTTCTGTTCCGGATCCAGCACCTCGAGCATCGCCGAGGCCGGGTCACCGCGGAAGTCCATCGCCATCTTGTCGATTTCGTCCAGCAGGAACAGCGGGTTGCGCACACCGACCTTGGCCAGGTTCTGGATGATCTTGCCCGGCAGCGAGCCAATGTAGGTCCGGCGATGGCCGCGGATCTCGGCCTCGTCGCGCACGCCGCCCAGCGCCATGCGCATGAACTTGCGATTGGTCGCACGCGCGATGGACTGCCCCAGCGAGGTCTTGCCAACCCCGGGCGGGCCGACCAGGCACAGGATCGGGCCCTTCAGCTTGCGCACGCGGGACTGCACCGCGAGATACTCGAGGATGCGTTCCTTGACCTCTTCCAGGCCGTAGTGGTCCTCGTTGAGGATCTTCTCGGCGCGCGTCAGGTCCTTGCTGACGCGGGTCTTTTTCTTCCACGGGACGTTGACCAGCCAGTCGATGTAACTGCGCACGACGGTGGCCTCGGCCGACATCGGAGACATCATCTTCAGCTTGTTCAGCTCGGCGGTGGCCTTCTTCTTGGCCTCCTCCGGCATCCCCGCCTTCTCGATCTTGTCGGCCAGGTCTTCCTGCTCGTTCGGCGCGTCCTCGAGATCCCCCAGCTCCTTCTGAATGGCCTTCATCTGCTCATTCAGGTAGTACTCGCGCTGGGATTTCTCCATCTGCTGCTTCACGCGGCCACGGATCTTCTTCTCGATCTGCAGCACATCCATCTCGCCCTCGATCTTGGCGACCAGGTGCTCCAGACGCGCGCGCACATTGGCGATCTCGAGGACTTCCTGCTTTTCCTCCAGCTTCAGCGACATGTGCGCGGCAATGGTGTCGGCCAGGCGCGAGGTGTCGTCGATCCCGGCCAGCGAGGTCAGGATCTCCGGCGGGACCTTCTTGTTCAGCTTGATGTACTGCTCGAACTGATTCAGCGCGGAGCGGCCGAGGATCTCCAGCTCCTTGTCCTCGGTGTCGTATTCCTCGTCGATCAGCCGGATGTCGGAGACGAAGTAGTCCTCTTCCTTCTCGACATTGCCGGTAGTGGAGATATCCATCACATGGGCGCGCTGGGCGCCCTCCACCAGCACCTTGATGGTGCCGTCGGGCAGGCGCAGCAGCTGCAGGATATTGCCCAGGGTGCCAATCTGATGCAGATCGCCGGCCTCTGGCTCGTCGACCTCCGCGCTCTTCTGCGCGACCAGCAGCACCTGCTTGTTCTCGGCCATGGCCGAATCCAGCGCCCGGATCGACTTCTCGCGACCCACGAACAGCGGGATGACCATGTGGGGATAGACCACGACATCGCGCAGCGGCAGCACCGCGACGCGCTTGACGGGGGAGTCCACCTCGTTCTGGGAGGAGTGGGTATCGGTCATGTTGCCCCCTAAGGGCTGGACGAATGTACAGGAGGAAGTGGGGGCGGCGGCGCCCGTTTCAAGGGCGCCGCGACACTTCCGCTCAGGAATCCGCGGCAGCCTGCTTCTTGGCGAACGAGTCGTTCTCGTAGACCAGGTACGGCTCGGCATCGCCACGGATCACCGCCTCGTCGATCACCACCTTGCTGACCCCCTCCATGGAAGGCAGCTCGTACATGGTGTCGAGCAGGATGTTCTCCATGATGGTGCGCAGACCGCGCGCACCGGTCTTGCGGGCCATCGCCTTGTGGGCGATCGCGGACAGGGCATCGTCGCGGAACTCGAGCTCCACGCCCTCCATCTCGAACAGACGCGCATACTGCTTGATCAGGGCGTTCTTCGGCTGGGTCAGGATCGTGATCAGTGCGTCCTCGTCCAGCTCGTCCAGCGTCGCCTGCACCGGCAGACGGCCGACGAACTCGGGGATCAGGCCATAGCGCACCAGGTCATCGGCCTCCAGCTGCTTCAACCACTGGCCACCGGACTTGGCCGCCTCGGTGGTGCGCAGCTCGGCGCCAAAGCCGATCCCGCCCTTCTCGGCGCGCTGCTGGATCACCTTCTCCAGCCCGGAGAAAGCACCGCCACAGATGAACAGGATATTGCTGGTATCGACCTGCAGGAATTCCTGCTGCGGGTGCTTGCGCCCGCCCTGCGGCGGCACCGAGGCGGTGGTGCCCTCGATCAGCTTCAGCAGGGCCTGCTGCACGCCCTCGCCCGAGACGTCACGGGTGATGGACGGGTTGTCCGACTTGCGCGAGACCTTGTCGATCTCGTCGATGTAGACAATGCCGTTCTCGGCCTTCTCGACGTCGTAGTCGCACTTCTGCAACAGCTTCTGGATGATGTTCTCGACATCCTCGCCCACGTAGCCGGCCTCGGTCAGCGTGGTGGCATCGGCGATGGTGAACGGGACATTCAGCACCCGCGCCAGGGTCTCGGCCAGCAGCGTCTTGCCGGAGCCGGTCGGTCCGATGAGCATGATGTTCGACTTGGACAGCTCGACATCGTCCTTGCCGGCCCGGGCCTGCAGGCGCTTGTAATGGTTGTAAACCGCGACCGAGAGGATCTTCTTCGCGGAGTTCTGGCCGATCACGTAGTCGTCGAGGATCGCGCGGATCTCGTGCGGGGTCGGCAGGGAATCACGCTCGGCGTGACCCACTTCCTGCATCTCCTCACGGATGATGTCGTTGCACAGCTCGACGCACTCGTCGCAGATGAATACGGATGGCCCGGCGATCAGCTTGCGCACCTCGTGCTGGCTCTTTCCGCAGAAAGAACAGTACAGGAGCTTGCCGTCGGCGGGGGGGGTGGTTTCGTCGCTCATCCGTTTGCCTCGGTTGCGATTTCAGTGTTCTTCAGAACATGCCCCGTTTGCCTGGCAGTTGCAAACGAGCCAAGCGGAAGTCCGGTATTGACGCCCCCGCCCCGAAACGGTGCTCGGGGGCGGGCTTGCGAACAACGCGGACTCAATCGCTCGCGGAGTCGCGATGGGTCAGCACGTGGTCGATCAGGCCATATTCCTTCGCGTCGACCGCGGTCAGGAAACGGTCACGATCGGTGTCCTCCGCGATCTTGTCGATCGACTGGCCGGTATGATGGGCCAGCACGCGGTTCAGCTCATCGCGGATCTTCAGGATCTCGCGAGCGTGGATGTCGATATCCGAGGCCTGGCCCTGGAAGCCGCCCAGCGGCTGATGGATCATCACGCGCGAATGCGGCAGGGCATGCCGCTTGCCGGCGGCACCGCCCGCCAGCAGCAACGCGCCCATGCTGGCCGCCTGGCCGACACACAGGGTGCTGACCTCGGGCTTGATGAACTGCATGGTGTCGTAGATCGCCATGCCGGCGGTCACCGCGCCACCCGGAGAGTTGATGTACAGGCTGATTTCCTTGTCCGGGTTTTCCGACTCGAGGAACAGCAGCTGGGCCACGATCACGTTGGCCATATAGTCCTCGACCGGACCCACGCAGAAGATCACTCGATCCTTCAGCAGGCGGGAGTAGATGTCGTAGGCGCGCTCGCCGCGGGCGGTCTGCTCGACCACCATCGGTACCAGGTTCAGCCCCTGGGCGTGTTGTGCGCCCTGGTCGGCCATATCGTGGCTCATTCAGTCGACTCCTTGTTCGGATTCATCACGTCCTGGAAGCTGGTTTCCTTCTCGGTGACCTTGCCCTGCTCGAGCACCCAGTCAACCACCTGATCTTCCAGCACCAGTGACTCCAGGTTGCTCTTCGCCTGGGGATTGGAGCGGTAATACTGCTTCACCTCTTCCGGATCCTCGTAGGTCGCCGCCATCTCCTCGAGATCGCGTTCGACCCGCTCGGCGTCCACCTCGAACCCCTTCTGTTCGATGATGGCACGCAGCGCCAGACCCAGACGCACGCGACGCTTCGCCTCTTCCTCGAACAGGCTGTCCGGCAGCGGCTGCGTCTGCTCGGCGCCGCCGAAGCGCTTCTCGGCCTCTTCGCGCAGGCGGTTGACCTCCGACTTCACCAGGGCATCCGGAAGATCGAAGTCGTGCTTGTCGACCACGGCCTCCAGTACCTGCTGCTTGACCCGGCCCTTCAGGGCCTGGCGCAGTTCCCGCTCCATATTGGACCGCACATCGGCGCGAAGTTTCTCGACCGAGCCGTCCTCGATCCCGAATTTCTTGGCGAACTCCTCATCCACCTCCGGCAGCTTCGGCCCCTCGACCTGCTTGATGGTCAGCGCGAACTGCGCGGTCTGGCCCTTCAGGTTCTCCGCCGGGTAGTCATCGGGGAAGGTCACATCAATGGTCGGCTCCTCGCCGGCCTTCACGCCCGTGAGCTGCTTCTCGAAGCCCTCGATCAGGCGCCCGGCGCCGAGCTCGATCTGGAAGTCTTCGGCCTTGCCGCCCTCGAACTCCTCGCCGTTCAGGCTGCCGACGAAGTCCAGCGTCACCCGGTCGCCTTTCTTGGCCTTGCGCTTGACCTCGGCCCACTCCTTGTTCTGCTCGCGCAGGGAGTCGATCACGCGATCGATGTCCTCGTCCCCGACCTCGGCCACCGGGCGTTCGATCTCGACGCCGCTGAAGTCAGCCACGGCCACTTCCGGGAACACCTGAAAGCTGGCGGTGAACTCGATCGCGTCGTCGCCTTCCAGATTGGTCGGCTCGATGCTCGGGTTACCGGCCGGCTCCAGGCCCTCCTGCTGCACCGCCTCGCGGTAGCTTTCCTGCAGGACCTCGCTCATCACCTCCTGGTACACCCCGGAGCCGTAGCGCTGGCGCACGACCTTCAGCGGGACCTTGCCCGGGCGGAAGCCGTCCAGCTTGACCCTTTTGGCGAGGGACTTTAGGCGATTGTCGACCTCGGTATCGATCCGCTCGGAGGGGACCTGGATGGTCATCTTGCGTTCCAGGTTGCCGGTGGCTTCAACAGAAACTTGCATGGAGGGCCTCGTCATAGTTCGGTAATCGGTCATCCCTGCCGATCGCAGTGGTAACCTTCATGGCTGGTCGGAATGCAGACAGTGGTGCGAAAGGAGAGACTCGAACTCTCACGGGTTTTACCCCACTGGGACCTAAACCCAGCGCGTCTACCAGTTCCGCCACTTTCGCGATCTTGCAGAAAACTCTTGTTGCGTTCGCGCGTTAGCCGCGCATTCTAGCGTGTTCCCCACCCACAAACACAAAGAGCCCGTATAGACGGGCCCTTGTGCCGGTGCGGGGACCGGAGAAAATGGTGGGTCGTGTAGGATTCGAACCTACGACCAATTGGTTAAAAGCCAACTGCTCTACCAACTGAGCTAACGACCCTTTTCGGTTCGGCCCGGAGCGAACATCTGGATCGCCCTGGCCGTTGCAAAGTCGAAGGCCCGGGATCGCCGGGCCTCCAGTGCCGCGTAGTTTACGGCGCGACGGGGAAAACGCAAGACGCGCCCCCGTCGCTATGCCATCAGATGGCTTCCAGCTTGCGCATGCCGCCCGGCAGCAGCTTCATGTCCACCAGCGAGGTGATCAGCGCCTTGCCGAAGCTGGCCTCGTCTTCGTAGACCATCTTGTAGTACTGGATCTTCATGGTCAGCGCCGCGCCGAAGACGATCATGACGAACGTCAGGAAGCCGCCCAGGGCCAGCGTGGAGATCCCGGTGATGCCCTGGCCGATGGTGCAGCCCATCGCCAGAACGCCGCCGAAGCCCATCAGGATCCCGCCGATGAAGTGGTTCACGAAGTCGCGCACCGAAGCGAACCACTCGAAGCGGAAGGCACGCGTGACCAGGGCCCAGAAGAAGGAACCCAGGATCACGCCGGCCAGCGCCATCACGCCGAAGTACAGGACGGTGCTGTCGAAGCCGGTCGACACGTAGCGCAAGCTCTGTCCCATCGGGTTGATGAAGGTGAACGACTGGTTGGCCCAGGGGGCACTCTCGGCCGGGCGCTCACCCGCGTCGGCATCCGCCACGAAGTCCCAGTCCGAGACATAGGCTTGCGGGGTGTAGGTGTCCATGCCGTCATCGACCTGGATGTTGCTGGTCAGCCACCAGGCGCCCAGCACCACCAGACCGATCACCAGCCCCCCCAGGATATTGTCAAAGCTGCGACGGAAGTCCGCGGCCTTGAAGATCAGGGCCAGCAGCAGCACGCCGATCACGAGACCCAGCACCAGGCGCGCGGTCAGGCCGTTCTCTTCACCGGCCACCAGCGTGCCCAGATCCTGGCCCGCCGGGGTGGAGATCGCCAGCGCGGTGGTCCAGTCCATGAACAGCAGGGAGTACAGGGTGTCGGAGGTACCCGGCAGCGGGCGAACCATGTAGAAGGCGATGATCGCGATCACGATCAGTACCATCAGCGACTTGATGTTGCCGCCGCCCACGCGCACCAGGGTCTTGTTACCGCAGCCGGAGGCATAGGTCATGCCGATCCCGAACAGGAAGCCGCCCAAGGCGTGCTCGACCCACTGGAATTCGGTCATGCGATAGTTGGGGAAGGAGCCATCCGCGCTCAGCACGCCGAAGAACTCGAGGATCGCCACGCCCAGCATGGCCACGGCAATCGCCAGCAACCAGGAACGCATGCGTCCGGTATCGCCCATGTTCACCCAGTCGGACACGGCGCCCATGGTGCAGAAGTTGGTCTTGTTCGCCACGGCTCCCATGATGAAGGCGAGGATGAACGCCCCACCCAGGAACGCCATTGCGGCAGTCGAAAAACTGGAGAATTCCATCACGTATCCTCTCGATGAAAGATTTCAGGGCACGCCTGCACCCATGGGGTGCGCAGCATACATCGGACGCTAGACGAGATCGAGCCCGCTTTCATTCCTGCCCGAGGCATTCCGGGGCCGCGGCTCAGTCGGGGACATAGCGAGTCGGGTCGGGGACACCGGCGGCCGCGAAGCCCTCGCGGCGGATGCGGCAGCTGTCGCAGCGCCCGCATGCGCGGCCGTCGGCGTCGGCCTGGTAGCAGCTGACCGTCTGGCTGTAGTCGACCCCGAGGCGGACCCCGGCCTGGATGATCTCGGCCTTGGACCAGTGCATCAGCGGCGCCCGCACCTCCCAGGGCGTGCCCTCCACCCCGCTGCGGGTCGCCACCCGGGCGAGGTCGCGGAAGGCCTCGATGAAGGCCGGACGACAATCCGGGTAGCCGGAGTAGTCCACCGCATTGGCCCCCACATACAGCAGGCGCGCGTCCAGGGTCTCGGCAAACCCCAGGGCGAGCGCCAGAAACACCGTGTTGCGTGCCGGCACGTAGGTCACGGGGATGCCCTCGGTCGGTGCCGTGGGCACGGCGATCGCGGCGTCCGTCAGTGCGGACCCACCAATCGCGCTCAGATCCACCGCCACTACGCGGTGATCCGTCACGCCCTGGGCGGCGGCTACGCGCCGCGCAGCGTCCAGCTCCGTGTGATGGCGTTGACCGTAGTCGATCGACAGGGCGTGACAGTCCAGCCCCTCGGCGCGGGCCATGGCCAGGCAAGTCGCCGAGTCAAGCCCGCCCGAGAGCAGCACCACGGCCTTCTCCGCGCGCTCACTCATGTCAGCGCCCCGGCTGGTCGCCCCAGAGGAGCTTGTGCAGCTGCATCTGAAAGCGAACCGGGAGACGTTCCGCGATGATCCAGTCGGCCAGGGCCCTCGGTTCCAGTTCGCCGTACACCGGCGAGAACAGGACCTCGACCTCCGGGGCCAGCCCCAGACGCTCCAGCTCGGCTCGCGCCCAGTCAAAGTCCTCGCGCCCGGCCAGCACGAACTTCAGCTGGTCGCCGGCCCTCAGTCGAGGGATGTTCTCGGGGTGGTTGCGAGCGGATTCCTGCGACGCTGGCGCCTTCCAGTCCATCACGATGGCCACCCGCGGATCGACACCCGCGATCGCCATCGCCCCGCTGGTCTCCAGCGAAACGCTGAAACCGGCATCGCACAGGCCCTCCAGCAGCGGCAGGCAGCCCGGCTGCGCGAGCGGCTCGCCGCCCGTCACGCAGACATGCCGAACCCCGGCGCGCCCGACCCAGTCGAGGATCGTCGCCAGCATCAGGGCCTCGCCACCCTCGAAGGCGTATTCGCTGTCACACCAGCGACAGCGCAGCGGGCAACCGGTCAGGCGCACGAAGGCGGTGGGCCAGCCCACCTGCGCCGCCTCCCCCTGCAGGGAGACGAACATCTCGGTGATCCTCAGCCGCACCGCGGCCGGATCGATCACCCCGGCGCCCCGGGCATCGCGCAGCGTGTCCGTGGTCATTGGCTGTCTTCGATCCGCCGCAGGCGCTCACGGGCCAGGCGATCCAGGGTGGTCCCGCCGTAGTCGGCCCGTACCGCCTCCAGCGCCTCGCGCGCCGCGTCGAAGTTCTGCAGTTCGTAGTGGGCGTAGCCAATCTTCAGCAGGGCATCGCCACCCTTGTCGCTTTCGGGGAAATCCTCGCGCAGCCGCTCGAAATCCTCCAGCGCTGCTTCGAACTCGCCGCTGGCGTATTTCGCCTCGGCCAGCCAGTACCAGGCATTGGCGGTGAAGTTGCCCTCGGGGTAGTCCTCGATGAACTGTTCCAGCTTGCGCATGGCCGTGGTGTAATCCCCGGCCATCAGGTCGTCAAACGCCGACTGATAGGCGGCCTGCTCGTCCGCTTCCGGCAGGTCCAGTTCAACCACCTCCTCCCGCGGCGCGGCATCCGTGGCTACCGCCCCGCTCTCGAACGCGCCCACCCGCTCATCCAGGTGACGGAACTGATCACGCTGGCGGGTGCTGAGACGGTTCACCTCGTGGCGCAGGGTTTCCACCTCGCCGCGCAGTTCGCGCAGATCCCGACTCAGCGACTCGGAGACCTGCAACAATTCGTTCATCGCACTGGAATCCAGCACCCGCTCGACGCGCTCGAGGCGGCGTTCGAGCTGGCGGATCTGCGACTGGGTGGCGAACACCGTACCGTCCTGGGCCCCGGCCGTGCCCGGCACCAGGGCCAGCGGGGCCAGGGCAAAGGTTACGGCCAGAATGGCGCCAAGAAGAAGGCCCGGACGTCCCGGGCACCGAAACAGAAATGCCCCCGAGGGGGCATTTCCGCAAGACTTGTCGAGCTTTGATTGCATCTGGCTTCCCGTCGCTTAGCGCCGGGATTCGTAGACCAGCTCGACCCGGCGATTCTTGGCCCAGGCCTCCTCGTTCTGCTGGAAGGCCACCGGCATCTCTTCACCATAACTGATGACCTCGAGCTGGTCATCCGAGGCGCCGTTCAGATTCAGCACCCGGCGCACCGACTGCGCCCGGCGTTCGCCCAGAGCCAGGTTGTACTCGCGCGTACCGCGCTCGTCGGTATGCCCTTCCAGACGCAGGCGCGCACCCGAATTCTGCGAGAGATAGGCGGCATGCGCCTCCAGCATCGGCATGTATTCGGACTTGACCTCGTCGCGGTCGAACTCGAAATACACCAGGCGTTCGGCCAGCGGGCTTTCCGGGTCGTCCAGGGCCGCCGCGTCGAAATCGCGATCTCGACCCAGGCCGCGGGCCTCGGCGGCCTCGCGTTCGGCACGCGCCTGTTCGGCGGCCGCCTCGCGCTCGGCGGCTCGTTCGGCATCCTCGGCATCGCGCGTTGGTGTGGCACAGGCCGACAGGGCCGCAATGACGACAGCCGCAAGGGCCAGGCGAAACAGGTTATTCATGGCTTTCGTTTCCTCGAAAAAGGGACAGTAAATAGGTCCGGGGACATCAGTTCAGGGGCGACCAGGCAGGTTCGCGCACCTCGCCTTCGCGGGCGGCCAACCGCTGGTGCACCTGGCCGTCGCGACTGACCGAGCCGAGCACGCCTCGCCCCCCATCCGTCATGGCATACAGGATCATGCTGCCATTGGGTGCAAAGCTTGGCGACTCTGCATCGCGCCCGTCCGTGAGGCGCGTCACACGGCGATCATCCAGATCGAGACGCGCCAGCTGAAATCCGCCATCGCCCCCATGGACGTACACCAATGAGCGGCCATCCGGGGAAATCGTGGCCGCCGCCGCGTAGCCGCTCTCGAAGGTGAGACGGCGCGCATTGCCACCGCTGGCCGGCTGGGCATAGATTTGCGGCGCGCCCGCACGATCCGAGGTGAAGTAGATGGTGTCGCCGTCGGGCGACCAGACCGGCTCGGTCTCGATCGCGCTGGAGCGCGTCAGTTGACGCAGATCGCCTGAGGCCAGATCCATCACGTAGATATTCGGCGAGCCGTCGCGCGAAAGGCTCAGCGCCAGCTGGCGGCCGTCCGGGGACCAGGCCGGGGCGCTGTTAATGCCGGTAAAACTCGCGATCCGGTTGCGCTCGCCGGTCTCCACATTCTGACGGAACACCTCGGAGCGGCGATTCTCAAAGGAGACGTAGACCAGCTCACGACCGTCCGGCGACCAGTCCGGCGACATGATCGGATCCTCAGACCGGAACAGGGTACGCGGATTGGCGCCGTCGGAGTCCGCGACCTCCAGGCGAAACTCGCGCGAGTCGTTGCGGCGCTCGACGCTGACAAACGCGATACGCGCACTGAAGGCACCCGGGTCTCCGGTGATCTGCTCGTAGACGATATCCGACACGCGATGCGCGCCGCGGCGCAGCATGTCCGCCGGCACCGGGATACGCCAGCCGCCCAGGCGTTCCTCGGCCAGCACGTCGAACACGTGGAACTCGACCATCACGTTGTCGCCGTCGGGGCGCATCGAGCCGACCACCAGATACTCCAGACCCGCCTCGGCCCAGGGCTGAGCAAGGAAGTCGGCTGGGCCCGAGGGTGCTTGGGGCAAACCGTCGCGTTCGACGTCAAACAGCCCGCTCCGGGTCAGGTTCGCGGCCAGGATCTGGTCCACATCCTCGCCCGGACGCCCGTCGCCATCCCAGGTGAACGGAGCCACGGCCACCGGGATCGCACCCGTCACCCCCTCGGTTACCGTCACTTCCAGTACCGCCTGGGCCTGCGCCGACCAAAGCAGCGCCAACCCCAGCAGCATCGTATGAATCATTCGTTGCATGTGTTTCCTCGTGGACCGGCTTGCGCCGGCCCGGTCAGTCGGGCTCGAAGCGGATGAGCACCCCGCCGCGCACGGCATCCGCATCCGGTGGGCGCGGCAGCGACGACAGGCGATCCATGGTCTGACGGACCGAGTCGCAGAAGGCGGGCCCGCCGGAGCAGCTCTCGATGTCGAAATTGATGATACGCCCGGTCTCGTTGACGCGCACGAGAACGATGGCACGATCCGAGGCATCCAGCCCCGATGGCTGGCGCCAGCGTCGCTGCACCACTGACTGCACCTGCGCGCGCCATTCGTTCAGCTCGCGATCCGCCTGTGCCTGGCGTTCCGCGGCCTCGCGCCGGGCCTGCGCCTCGGCCATGCGCTCCTGCTCGCGCTCCATCGCCTCGCGGCGGCGCTGCTCTTCCAGTTCGCGCTCCTGCTCGGCGCGACGCTCGGCCTCTTCCCGTTCGCGGCGTTCGGCCGCCTCGCGCTCGCGGCGCTCCGCCTCTTCCTGCGCCTGACGCTCCGCTTCCTCGCGCTCCCGCCGTTCCGCCGCCTCACGCTCGCGCGCCTCCTCGGCCTCACGCCGGGCCTGTTCCGCAGCCTCGCGCTCCTGGCGGATACGCTCGCGTTCGGCCTCGGCCTCCTCGCGCGCCTGGCGCCGCTCCTCCTCGGCCTCGCGGCGGGCCTGTTCGGCATCCTCCAGGGCCTGCTGGCGCGCGCGCTCCTGTTCCTCGCGGCGGCGTTGCTCCTCGGCCTGGCGGCGCTCTTCCTCGCGCCGGGCCTGTTCCTCGGCGCGGCGGCGTTCCTCTTCGGCGCGCAGCTGTTCGGCGACCTGCTCCTGCTCGGCGACTTCGCGCTGGTGTTCGATACGATCGAAGGTCTCGGCATCCACCGCGACCGCGTCGATCACCTCGATATCCTCCTGCACCGCGATCTCGACAGCGGCACGGGTGGAGGTCGGCGAGACGAGGCTGACATTCAGCAACAACGCCGCGAACAACACGCCATGCAGAAGCAGGACGAGGACCAGGCTCAAGGGATGACGGCGCAGGAGCTCGAACACGGCGGGGCGGCTCAGTCCTGGTTGTCGCGCGGCGGCTCGGTGATCAGCCCGACCCGGCCGCCTCCGGCACGCTGCAGGGCAACCATGGCATCGATCACGCGGCCGTAATCGACATTGCGGTCACCGCGCACGAAGGTCTGGGTACCCGGATTCTCGGCGAGGAACTCGCGCACGATCTCGGTCATCTCCTGCGGCGCCAGCGGCTCGTTCACATAGGGCCCCTGGTTCAGGCTCATGGCGCCGCCGGCATCCACCGTGACCACCAGCGGCTCGGCCGCCTGCGGGTCCTCTTCCATGGCCTCGGCATCGGCCTCCGGGAGGTCGACCTCCACGCCCTGCTGCAGCATGGGCGCGGTGATCATGAAGATGATCAGCAGAACGAGCATCACGTCGATGAACGGCACGACGTTTATCTGCGACATGGGCCGCCGCAGGCGGCGACTGTTGCGACGCGACTCGGCCATGGCTTAGGCCGGCGCCCCGGCGGCACCCTCGGCAGGCTTGCCCGCCCCCTGGCGATTCAGCAGGGCTACGAACTCGTCGCCGAAGTTCTCCAGGCGCGAGGCCACGCGGTCAACATCCCCGGCGAAGCGATTGTAGGCGATCACCGCCGGGATGGCGGCGAACAGGCCAAGCGCGGTCGCGATCAGGGCCTCGGCAATCCCGGGGGCCACCATCGCCAGTGTGGCCTGCTGCACCCCGGACAGCCCCAGGAAGGCATGCATGATGCCCCACACCGTCCCGAACAGGCCGATGTACGGGCTGGTCGAACCGACCGTGGCGAGGAACTGCAGGTAGCGCTCCATCTCGTCGGTCTCGCGCGCGATGGCCACACGCATCGCGCGGTGCGCGGGCTCGCCGGGCGCCATGCCGTGCTGGCGGGCCCGCAGGAATTCCTTGAAGCCCGAGGAGAAGACATGCTCCATGCCGGACATCTCCGACTTGCGCCGCACCCCCTCGTACAGATGCGACAGATCGGCGCCGGACCAGAAGCGCTCCTCGAATTCATCGCTGGCGCGGTGGGCCGCGTTGAGGGAACGCGCCTTGATGATAATCACCAGCCAGGAGAGCACCGAGGCGACCACCAGGATCACCATGACCAGCTGCACGATCAGACTCGCGTCCATGATCAGCTGGTACATTGAAAAGTCGACTGTCACTTGTCCATCTCCCGTTATGCCTTTGTTCCATCCGCCGCACGCAGCGCGTGCGTCACTTCATCGGGGATTGCCACCGGCGCCTGCCGGGCCACGTCCACACAGGCAATGCCGACCTCGCCGGTCACCAGCACCGCCGCGTCACGCTGCACCGCCTGCGCGAATTCGATGCTGGCGCGGCGCAGACGCTGCACCCGGCAGGTCACCGTCAGGGCCTCGTTGAAATGGGCGGGGCGCTGCATCTCCACAGACAGACGCCGCACGGCGAACACAATTCCGTACTCGGCGCGCAGCCGGTCCTGCTCGAAGCCCAGCGCACGCAGCCATTCGGTCCGCGCGCGCTCCATGAATTTCAGATAATTCGCGTGGTAGACCACGCCACCGGCATCGGTGTCCTCGTAATACACCCGCACCGGCCATGCGAAATCCGTCGTCATGGCTGGCGCGCGCCCTCGGCCATCGGCGTCAGCAGGTCACCCTCCTCCGTGCGCGCCAGACCAAACATGGCCAGCGTGCGGCGAGTCGCCTGGCGCCCGCGCGGGGTGCGCTGCAGATAGCCCTGCTGGATCAGGAACGGCTCGACCACATCCTCCAGCGTGCCGCGGTCCTCGTTCATCGCGGTGGCCAGACTCTCGACCCCGACCGGGCCGCCATCAAACTTCTCCACCAGCACCTCCAGCAGACGGCGATCCTGGGCATCCAGCCCCGAGGCATCGATCGCCAGCAGGTCCAGCGCCTGCGCGGCCACATCGAGCGTCACCACGCCATCGGCCCGCACCTGGGCGAAATCGCGCACCCGCCGCAACAGACGATTGGCCAGACGCGGCGTGCCGCGCCCGCGGCGCGCGATCTCGGTCGCGCCCTCGGCCTCGATCCCCACGCCCAGCAAGCCGGCGGCGCGATTCACGATATGCGCGAGATCGGGGACAGTGTAATGATCGAGGCGCTGGACGATACCGAACCGGTCACGTAACGGGGCCGAGAGCAGCCCGGCGCGGGTGGTGGCCCCCACCAGCGTGAACGGCGGCAGGTCCACCTTGATTGAACGCGCGGCCGGACCCTCGCCGATCACGATATCCAGCTGGCCATCCTCCAGGGCGGGATACAGGATCTCTTCCACCACCGTCGGCAGGCGGTGGATCTCGTCGACGAACAGGACATCGCGCGGCTCCAGCGCGGTGAGGATCGCCGCCAGGTCGCCGGCGCGCTCCAGCACCGGGCCGGAGGTCTGACGCAGGCCCACCCCCAGTTCGTTGGCAATGATATGCGCGAGGGTCGTCTTGCCCAGCCCGGGCGGGCCGGCGACCAGCGTATGGTCCAGGGCCTCGTCACGCCCGCGGGCGGCCTCGATGAACAGCCCCAGCTGCTCGACCACGCGCGGCTGACCGGTGTAGTCCGCGAGCCGTTTCGGGCGCAGGCTGACCTCCGCCCGCTCTTCCTCGGACCGACTCTGCATATCCACCAGACGTGATTCCATAGCCTCGCAGTATGCATCGCCACCGGCGCCGTTTACAGGGCCTGCTGCCGGGTTTTCGGACCAGGGTCCGGGCGCGGGTCGGCGTGGTCAGGCGCTGGCGGGCAAGTCGCGGGCGTAGACCAGGAACACGCCATGCCCGCCGGCCTCGAACTCCAGCCAGATCATTGGCAGGTCCGGGAAGGCCGCCTCCACCGCGGCCTGGCTGTTGCCGACCTCCACGATCAGCGCGCCGTCCTCGGTCAGGTGCTCGCGGGCCCCGTCCAGGATGCGGCGCACGATATCCAGCCCGTCGCCCCCGGCAGCCAGTCCCAATGCCGGCTCGTGGCGGTACTCCTCCGGCAAGGCCGCCATGTCCTCGGCATCCACGTACGGCGGATTGGACACGATCAGGTCATAGCGGTCACCGGCTTGCAGCCCATCGAACACGTCGGACTGCAATGCGCGGACTTGTTCGCTCATCTGGTGGCGCTCGATGTTGATCCGAGCCACCGCCAGCGCATCCGGCGAGACATCCGCCAGGTCCACCTGCGCCTGCGGCAGGGCCAGCGCCATCGCGATACCGATGCAGCCACCCCCGGTGCAAAGATCCAGGGCCCGAGTCACCCCATCGGGATCCAGCCACGGCTCGAAGCCCGCGGCGATCAACTCCGCCAGGGGCGAGCGCGGCACCAGCACGCGCTCGTCGACATAGAACGGCAACCCGGCAAACCAGGCCTCGCGGGTCAGGTACGCCGCCGGCTTGCGGGTGGCGATGCGCTCGCGCAACACCGCCACGACCCGCGTGCGCTCGGCCTCGCTCAGGCGCGAATCCCACCACGACTCGGGTAGATCCAGCGGCAGGTGGAGGGTGTGCAGCACCAGCCAGGCCGCCTCGTCAAAGGCGTTGTCGGTGCCATGGCCGAAGGTCAGCCCGGCGCCGCGAAACTGGCTGGCGCCGAAGCGAATGAAGTCGCGCAAGGTGCGCAATCCGGTGGTTGAATCCATGCCCGGTCTTTCCGTTGCGTGCGGGGGCGGTCATCATACCGCCTCGATGTCACTGTGTACGCCCGAACGAGATCCCGCATGAGCAAGATCGACCCCTGGCTGGCGCGCCTGTCGCACCTGCTGCCACAGCACGCCCTGTCGCGCGTGGTGCATCGTCTGGCGCGCATCGAGTCGCCGCAGCTGCAACCGCTGCTGCGCGCCTTCGTGCGCCGCTTCGGCCTGAACATGGACGAGGCCGCGGAACCGGACCTGACCACCTACCCCAGCTTCAACGCGCTGTTCACCCGCGCCCTGCGCGAGGACGCACGGCCACTGGAGGGGGACGCAAATACCCTGGTCAGCCCGGCCGATTCCCGGGTCAGCGCCGCCGGGCGCATCGAGGGCGGGCAGATCTTCCAGGCCAAGGGACATCACTACACGGTCCGGGAACTGCTGGGCGGGGAGGACGAGCTCGCGGAGGCCTTCCGTCACGGGCACTTCGTGACCCTGTATCTGTCACCGCGTCACTACCACCGACTGCACATGCCGCTGACCGGCACCCTGACCCACATGATCCATGTGCCCGGACGGCTGTTCTCGGTCGCCCCGCGCATCGTGCGTCACGTGCCGCGGCTGTACGCGCGCAACGAACGGGTGATCGCCTTTTTCGACACCCCGGTGGGGCCGATGGCCATGGCCTTGATCGGCGCCCAGAACGTCGGTTCCATCGAGACCGTATGGGCTGGCGAGGTTACCCCGCCCCATGGTCGCGAGATCAGCGTCAGCGAGTATCCGGACCGTGCCGTCACCCTGGAGCGCGGCGCGGAGATGGGTCGCTTCAACCTGGGCTCATCGGTCGTGCTGCTACTGCCCGATCACCCACTAAAACTCGCGGAACACCTGACGCCCGAGACCGAAGTCCAGGTCCGCGCGGCGCTCGGCCAGTTCTACTGAGTTTTCAGTACGAAGCACACGCAGACAGGAAGAAGTTCAAGGGCGATTCACAGGAAGACGGGAAATCAGAAGAGTTCTTGAACGCTCACACCCAGCCCCAGTGCCTGGCGCGACGCTGTCGTCCGCAGTTCTCCTCAATGCCCCCGGAGCAAAAACGCCCCGCCTTCCCGCCGACCTGGAAAGGCTTTTCGCTTTGGACCTGGCCCTTCTTCATGTCTTCGTGCGCGTGGTGGTGAACAAGGCACCTCAGGCCTGGGCGTGGGCCCCGCCCTGCTGATTGAAGTAGGCGGCCTTCCAGCTTTCGTAGTCGGCGACGAGCCGCTCGACATCGGCGGCATCGAACGCGCGCAGCCCGCTCAGCACGAGGTGCTTGCTGCCGTCGGCAACCACCGACTGGTCGATGACCAGTTCGTAGTCCAGGCGAATCTCTCCGCGCTTGCCATTGACCGTCATCACCGCATCCTTCAGACGGGGCTCCGGCACCCCGGCGCTGGCTGCCAGCGGCTCGGGCAGATGAAAACCCATGCGCTCATACATCACCAGTGGGCGCTTGGGGTTCACCATCACGCCGTGCTCCTCCATCAGCGGCACCAGCACGTGCGGGAAATTCTGCCCGGAAAAGCCGACATAGCTGCGGATCAGGGATCCGATCGCACTGGGCTCGTCGATCACCGCCCCCGAACGCTCGACCTCGATTACGCTCTTGCCACTCTCGTCGGTAATGGCAAAGGCCGCGCCCGGGTTTTCCGGAAAGATCAGGGGCACATTGCCTCCCACCATGCCGGTGAAACGGAAGAGCATGTCCGCGCTCGCGCCGTAGGTGTCCAGCACCAGGGCAAACAGTAGATCCCCCGGGACACAGAAGCGCCGGTTGTCGGCATCGTGGATCGGATTGAAGTCGCCCGCGAGGGTCTTGGCGAAGTCGCTGCCCTGCTCCGGGGTTACGACCAGCTGACCGTCGCGAAGGCGGTAGAAATCCTCAAGGAAGCGGGTATCGGTCACGCGGTCTCCCCGAACGCATCATTTGGTGTGGTTTTTCGCACCACTATAGCCCGAAATGCCCCTCGATGGCCTTGATAAAGGCATCGCCGTAGCGTTCCAGCTTGTGCTGCCCGACCCCGGAGATCCCGGCCATCTCGTCATGGGTGCGCGGCGCGGCCGCCACCATCTCCAGCAATGTGGCATCGCTGAAGATCACGTAGGGCGGCACCCCCTGATCCCGCGCCAGCTCGGTACGCAGGCCCCTCAGCGCCTCCCACAGGGAGCGATCCTCGGTGTCCATCGCCGCGACTGTACGGGCCGTATCACGCCGTGCCGGGCTGGCGCTACGTGCCCCCTTCTCCGGACGGGCCGCCTCCTCGCGCAGGTGAATCCCCTCCTCGCCGCGCAGAACCGGGCGGCAGGCCGGATCCAGCTTCAGTCCGCCGTAGCCCTCGTCATCCAGGCGCAGCAGCCCACGCGCCAGCAACTGCCGGACCACGCCGCGCCACTGCGCCTTGTCGAGTTCCTTGCCAATGCCGAAGGTGCTCAGACGATCGTGCCCCAGACGGGTCAGGCGCTCACTGGCCGAGCCGCGCAGCACGTCGATCACATGCCCGGCGCCGAAGCGCTCGCCGGTTCGATAGATGCAGGACAGGAGCTTTTGCACCGGCACGCTGGCATCCCAGGTCGCCGGCGGCTCCAGACAGTTGTCGCAGGCCCCGCAGGGTTCCGGCATGTGCTCGTCGAAATATCCCAGCAGGGCCTGGCGGCGGCAGCTGGTGATCTCGCAGAAGCCCAGCATGGCCTCCAGCTTTTGCTGTTCGACGCGCTGACGCTCGGCCCCGGCCTGCGACCCCTCCAGCATCTGGCGCAAGGTCACGACATCCTGCAACCCAAAGACCATCCAGGCATTGGCCGGCAGGCCATCGCGGCCGGCGCGGCCGGTCTCCTGATAGTAGCCCTCCAGACTCTTCGGCAGGTTCAGGTGGGCGACAAAGCGCACATTCGGCTTGTCGATGCCCATGCCGAAGGCGATGGTGGCGACCATCACCACCCCCTCCTCGCGCAGGAAGCGGGTCTGGTTCGCCGCGCGGGTCGCGGCCGGCAGGCCGGCGTGATACGGCAGGGCGGTGACACCCTGCTCCGCCAGCCATTCGGCCACGGCGTCCACCTTCTTGCGTGACAGGCAATACACGATCCCCGCCTCCCCGGCGTGTTCCTCGCGGATGAAGCGCAGCAGCCGATCACGTGCCGAGCCGCCCCGGCCGCCGTCTGCCTGGGCGATGCGGTAGCGGATATTGGGGCGGTCGAAGGAACTGACGAAGGCGCGCGCCTGATCGAGGCACAGCCGTTCGCGGATCTCCTGGCGGGTCGGGCCGTCGGCGGTCGCGGTCAGGGCCAGGCGCGGCACCTGTGGAAAACGCTCGGCCAGCACCGCCAGTTGACTGTATTCGGGGCGGAAGTCATGCCCCCACTGCGAGACGCAGTGCGCCTCGTCAATCGCGAACAGGGCAAGGTCGATGCCTTCCAGGCGTTCCAGCATGCCCGAGGCAAACAGCCGCTCTGGCGACATGTACAGGAGGTCCAGTTCGCCGGCGTGCAGGGCCGCCAGCACGGAACGCGCCTCGTCCGCCTTCTGGCCGGAGTCGAGACTGGCCGCGGCCACGCCGTTCTGGCGCAGGGCGGCGACCTGGTCCTGCATCAACGCGATCAGGGGCGAGATCACGATGCCGCAGCCGGGCCGTGCCAGCGCCGGGATCTGGTAGCAGAGCGACTTGCCGCCGCCGGTGGGCATCAGCACCACCGCGTCGCCACCACCGGTCACGTGTTCGACGATCGCCTGCTGCTGGCCGCGAAATTCCGTATAGCCGAAGGTCTCGCGCAGGATCTCCAGTAGCGCCGCCGCCGGAGCGCTTCCCTGCGCTTCTCCAGCTGCAAGACCCGAGGGTTCCAATGGATACACTCCAAACAATATGACAGGCGGGCAAGACTGCCGAATGCCCGGCACCGCTGCAAGCGACAGGCGTCGGAATCACCCTGCGCCGCCCGCAACCGACACCTGCAAGAAGACGCTGATTCGGGCTTTTGCGCCTTTCCGCGATAACACTCGCCACGCTAAACTGCCGATCCAGCCCTCCTTTTCCGGAATCCCAATGCCGACATCCACCCGCCTCCTGCCCGTTGTCTGTCTCGCGCTCCTGACGCTCGCCGCCTGCTCCGAGGCCCCGGATTCGGACACCGGGGACGCGGCCGCGCAGGCACCCGCCAGCGAGTCGAACGCGGCCTCGGGCTCCACGGCCCAGCTCGACTACAGCCTGCCGCCGGAGGGTTTCGCCGCTGACCCCGAAGCCGGGCGCTCGCTGTTCCGGTCCAACTGCATGGAGTGCCACGGCGAGGATGCCCGCGGCACCGACCAGGGGCCGCCGCTGATCCACCGCATCTACGAGCCCTCGCACCACCCGGACATCACCTTCCATCGCGCGGTGGCCCTGGGCGTGCACCAGCATCACTGGGAGTTCGGCGACATGCCGCCGGTGGCGGGCGTCACCGGCGAGGAGACCGCCCACATCATCGCCTGGATCCGCCAGGAACAGCGCGCCGTCGGCATCGACTGAGCGGAGCCGGCACATGCATCCCCTCGCTCGGATGCGGTCCGCCAGACGGTGTGCGCCTGCCTGGACGCCAGGCTGCGCCACCACGACCTCGAGCAGGACCGGGGCGGGTTACCGTATCCATCGCTGATAGTTCCGGCGACGTAGCAGATCCCGCCGGGGCCGGAAGCCGCTACCGAACGCGCGCCCACGTGCGAAGCCAGCGGCAAGCCTCTAAGGTAGGCGACCTACCCAGCCCCGGATTCCCCCATGCGCGGTCATTCCAGCGTGCACGATGCGCCCGACGAGGCGATTAACTGGCGCATCGTTCGCTCCCTGTTCCCCTATCTCGCGGAGTTCCGCGGGCGGCTGTTCCTCGCCCTCGGGCTGATGGGCCTGGCCAAGCTGGCGACCGTGCTGGTCCCGCTGGCACTGAAATACATCGTCGATCACTTCGAGGATTCCGGCACCGACGCGCTGGTGGCAGTACCGGTGGCACTGGTGGTGGCCTATGGCCTGTTGCGCTTTGGCGGCACCCTGTTCGGGGAGTTGCGCGACGCGGTCTTCGTGCGGGTGGCCGAGCGCGCCATGCGGCGCGCGGCCCTGCGCGTGTTCGAACATCTGCATCGGCTGGAGCTGAGCTTTCATCTGGCGCGCGAGACCGGCGGCCTGGCCCGGGACATCGAGCGCGGCACCAGCGGTATCAGCTTCCTGCTGCGCTTCATGGTGTTCAACATCCTGCCGACGATCATCGAGATCGCGATGGTCGCGGTCATCCTGCTGATCGCGGTGGGCCCGGTATTCACCCTGACGGTGATCATCGCGGTGGCGGCCTACATTGCCTGGTCGGTGTGGATTACCGAGTGGCGCACCCGCTTCGTGCGCGAGGCGAATCAACGCGACAACGAGTCCAACACCCGCGCGATCGACAGCCTGCTGAACTACGAGACGGTCAAGTACTTCGGCAACGAGGGCTTCGAGGCCCGGCGCTACGACGAGGGCCTGGCCACCTGGGAACAGGCGCGCACCAAGAACGTGCTGTCGCTGGTGCTGCTGAACTCGGGGCAGGCCCTGATCATCGCCGGCGCGATCACCGTGATGATGCTGCTGGCCGCCAGCCGCGTGGCCTCGGGGCAGATGTCGCTGGGCGACCTGGTCATGGTCAACGCCTACATGATCCAGCTGTTCATGCCGTTGAACTTCCTCGGCTTCGTCTATCGCGAGATCCGCCAGTCGCTGGCGAACATCGAGCGCCTGTTCGGGCTGCTGGAGAAGCCCGTGCAGGTCGAGGACCGCCCGGACGCACCGGATCTCGAGGTCACCAGCGGGCAGGTGCGCTTCGAACAGGTCGCCTTCCACTACCAGCCGGAGCGCCCGATCCTCGCGGACGTCTCGCTCGAGATCCCCGCCGGGCACAAGCTCGCGGTGGTCGGGCCCAGCGGGGCCGGCAAGTCGACGCTCGCCCGGCTGCTGTTCCGCTTCTTTGACGTGACCGACGGGCGCATCACCATCGACGGACAGGACATCCGCGAGGTGACCCAGCAGAGCCTGCGCCGCGCGATCGGTGTGGTCCCGCAGGACACCGTGCTGTTCAACTCCAGCATTCGCTACAACATCGCCTACGGGGACCCGGAAGCGTCCGAAGAGGCGATCTTGCGCGCGGTCCACCTGGCGCACCTGGACGACTTCATCGAGCGCCTGCCGGACGGCCTGGACACGGTGGTCGGCGAACGCGGGCTCAAGGTCTCCGGCGGCGAGAAACAGCGCATCGCCATCGCCCGCATGCTGCTGAAGGACCCGCCGATCCTAGTGTTCGACGAGGCCACCTCGTCACTGGATTCGGGCTCAGAAAAGGCCATCCTGCAGGCCCTGAACGAGGTCTCGGCGCGGCGCACCACGCTGGTCATTGCCCACCGCCTGTCCACCGTGAAGGACGCCGAGCAGATCGTGGTGCTGGACCAGGGCCGCGTGGTCGAACGTGGCACCCATCGCGAACTCCTCGCCAGGAACGGCGCCTACGCCCGCCTGTGGCAACACCAGCAGGAACACGAACCCACCACCGCCAACGCAAGCCCGAACGCCGGGGACTAAACCCTTGTTCACCACGGAGGGGGCAGAGAAAACAGGGAAGTGGGAGTGAGATACGGGTATTGATTGCAGCCTGGGTTACTGCCGGTTAACCGCCGCTGCTTCGTGCGCTTGGCGGCACCCCGCACCCTTGACGGATCGTTCACATCAGAGCCTTTCGAATTTCTCCGTGTCCTCCGTGCTGAATACGCCCTTGAATTCCGTCATTTCTTCGTGCGCTTCGTGGTAAACCGAAAAGTGAATCAGTCCGGGTCGACGCGGCCGCGCAGGGCCTTCTTGCGGCCGCGCTGGGTCTTGCCCTCCAGGCGGCGCAGCTTGGAGGCGCGGGTCGGCCGCGTGGCCTTGCGCGCCTTGATCGGGCGGCCGGCCTCGCGCAGCAGCTCCGCCAGGCGTTCGAGCGCGTCCTCGCGATTGGCCTCCTGGGTACGGTACTGCTGCGCCTTGATGACGATCACGCCCTCCTTGCTGATGCGCTGATCGCGGCGGCGCAGCAGGCGTTCCTTGTAGACATCGGGCAGGCCGGAGGCGCGGATATCGAAGCGCAGGTGAATGGCCGAGGCGACCTTGTTGACGTTCTGGCCGCCAGCCCCCTGGGCACGGATCGGAATCAGCTCGATCTCGTGCTCGGGGACGCTCACGCTGTTGGAGATTTGCAGCATCGCGGGATCAGCGAAACTCGCCGCCACGGATACGATTTTCGTCGTCCAGATCGGCGAAGAACCGGCTGTGATCGGTGCGGTATTCCTGGGTCACGATGTCGCCGGGCAGCACCAGCATCACGTCGGGGTAGACGCGCCCGAATTCCGCGGGTGTCGGGCGGCTCTCGAGAAAATGCAGGAACGGGTTCATCTGCTCGACCGTGCCCGGACGCGGCTCGGGCCCATCACCCCGGGTCTCGGTCTTGTGCACCGAACAGGCACCAACGCCCAGCGCCAGCACTACAACCACCAGGGCCGGGGTCCATCGGAAATTCAACGCCATGCAAACCTCCTGCGCAGGCCAGATGCAACGTCATTGCGAGGCGCCGAAGGCGCCGCGGCACCCTCCAGAAGCTCGCACCCCAGCTAGATCCGATAGCCCACGGGAGATTGCTTCGTCGCTTCGCTCCGCGCAATGACGGGCCAATGTCCCGCGCGCCGAGGGAGTAGTTAGGAGTAGTCAGGAGCGCAGAGGTTACTCCGTCGGTTGGCCGTGCTCGCGGGTCGACTGGAAGCGGATCTCCGGCCACTTCTCCTGCGCCATCTGCAGGTTCACCCGGGTCGGGGCGATATAGACCAGATCGCCGCCGTGGTCGATGGCCAGGTTGGTCGCCGCCTTCTCCTTGAACTCGTCGAATTTCTTCGGATCATCGCTTTCGACCCAGCGCGCCGTTTGGACGTTCACGTTCTCGAACTGTGCCTCCACCTTGTACTCGGTGCGCAGGCGTTCGGCGACCACCTCGAACTGCAGCACGCCGACCGCCCCCAGGATCAGGTCGTTGTTGGTCAACGGGCGATAGAGCTGGGTTGCGCCCTCCTCGCACAGCTCCTGCAGCCCCTTGGCGAGCTGCTTCATCTTCAGCGGGTCCTTCAACTGCGCGCGGCGGAACAGCTCCGGGGCGAAGTTCGGCACGCCAGTGAAGGTGAGGTCCTCGCCCTGGGTGAAGGTATCCCCGATGCGGATGGTGCCGTGGTTGTGGATGCCGATGATGTCGCCGGGATAGGCGGTCTCCACATGCTCGCGGTCGGAGGCCAGGAAGGTCAGCGCGTCCGGGATCTTCACGTCGCGCCCGATGCGCACGTGGCGCAGCTTGGCGCCCTTGTCGAAGGTGCCCGAGCAGATGCGCATGAACGCGATGCGGTCGCGGTGGTTCGGGTCCATGTTCGCCTGGATCTTGAACACGAAGCCGGTGAACTTCTCCTCGGTCGGCTCTACCTTGCGCGAGTGGGTCGGGCGCGGCAGCGGGCCGGGAGCGTACTCGACGAAGTCGTCCAGCAGCTCCTCGATCCCGAAGTTGTTGATCGCCGAGCCGAAAAACACCGGGGTCTGCGCACCGCTCAGGTAGGCCTCCGGGTCAAATGCGTGCGAGGCGCCCTGCACCAGCTCCAGTTCCTCGCGCAGCTCCCCGGCCTGCGGCCCCAGCACCTCGTCCAGGCGCGGGTTGTCCAGGCCCTCGATGATCTCGCCGGTGGACTTCTTGCCACCCTCTTCGGGGTCGTAAAGATGCACCGCGTCGCGGCGGAGGTGATAGACGCCACGGAAGCGCTTTCCCGAGCCGATCGGCCAGGTGATCGGGGCGCACTGGATCTTCAGCACTTCCTCGACCTCGTCCAGCAACTCGATCGGATCGCGGCCCTCGCGGTCCATCTTGTTCACAAAGGTCATGATCGGCGTATCGCGCAGCCGGCAGACCTCCATCAGCTTGATGGTCCGTTCCTCGACACCCTTGGCGGCGTCGATCACCATCAGCGCGGAGTCCACTGCGGTCAGCGTGCGATAGGTGTCCTCGGAGAAGTCCGCGTGTCCCGGGGTGTCCAGCAGGTTCACCATGCGGCCCTTGTACGGGTACTGCATGACGGAAGAAGTGACCGAAATGCCACGCGATTTCTCCATCTCCATCCAGTCGGAGGTGGCATGGCGCGCTGACTTGCGCCCCTTGACCGTACCGGCGAGCTGGATCGCGCCGCCGTACAGCAGGAGCTTTTCGGTCATGGTGGTCTTACCGGCGTCCGGGTGCGAAATGATCGCGAAGGTCCGGCGTCGGCGGGTTTCCTCGATAAAGGACATGAATACGGGCCGCTTGAATCAGCCCGTAAGTTTAACGCGAAAGCGCGGGTCCGGTTCATCTTTCCGGGGGCCCAACATGCAAACGGCCCCGAAAAACGGGGCCGTTTGCATGGGTTCCGGCGCTGCCCGATCAGCGCGCCGAGGCCGCCTGAAGCGCGGCGTTCTGTTCCTTGAGGCGCCCCTGGGCAGTCACCAGGTCACGGTTGTTCATGCGGGTCTCCAGCGAGGCCAGGCGTTCCCGGTCGTCCGCCATGCTGTACCAGACATGCGCCTGCACCAGATCACGTTCGACCCCGCGACCGTTCTGGTGCAGGCGACCCAGCCCGATCTGGGCATGCCGGTAGCCCTGCTCCGCTGCAGCGGTATACCAGCGCGCGGCGGCGGCCGGATCACGCGTGGTGCCCTGACCATTCTCGTGCATCAGCCCCACATAATACTGCGCGGCAGGCAGTCCCTGATCTGCCGCCTTGCCCAGCCACTCGAGTGCGGCGGCCGGATCCTGCTCGCCATTGGCCAGATGGCTGCCCAGCCAGTACTGGGCATCGGCATGACCCAGTTCCGCCGCGCGTGAGTAATGTTCGTGACTGCGTTCGGCGTCGGCCGAGGTGCCCTTGCCGGTCGCGAAGAGGTAACCCAGATAGTAATGCGCACTGGCGTGGTCGGCATCCGCAGCGCGAGCAAACCAGCGCAGGGCCTGATCGTAGTCCACCGCCGTGCCGCGCCCGGCGTAGTTCGCCATGCCCACGTCGAACATCGCCGCCGTATTGCCCTTCTGTGCGTTGCTTTCACGGATCTCGTACCAGACTTCCAGCAGCTCCTGCTGGCGCTCGGCCTCGTCGTAGCCGAAGGCCTGCTGGGCATGGGCAAGCCCTCCGGTAGCCAGGAGCGGCAGCGCCAGGGGGAGCGAAACAAACAATGCACGTAGGGATCGGGACATGGGTTACCTCATCCGGAGTCGGGGCCAATACCGAGTTCGATCATAGACCCGGGGGGTGACCGTCACAACGCGGAGGTCCCGGGACGAGAACCCAAGGCGGCAAAACCCGACCGGGTTACGGATTTTGCACCCGACGCTGTGACTGACTTCACACTCCGGCGCTGAACCGACGAGTCAAGACCCGGCGGGCGCGGCGCAGCGACGCGTCAGCACCCAGGCATCCTCGCGGCCGCTGGGGAGCGGGTAATAGCGCGGACGGGTGCCGATATGCTCAAAACCCTCGGAGCGGTAGAGCTGCACCGCCGCCACATTGGATGGGCGCACCTCGAGGAACAACGCCTCTGCGTCCTGACTGCACACATAGTCAAACAGGCGACGGACCATGAAACGGCCAAGCCCGTTGCCCTGCCAGCGCGGGTCCACCGTAAGGTTGAGCAGGTGGGCCTCGCCGGCGGCCACCGTCAGCACACTATGCCCCACCTGGCGACCATCCACCGCCAGCACCCAGCAGTCGTAACCCACCCGCAGGCAGTCCTCGAAGATGCGGGCGGTCCAGGGGTACACATAGGCCTCGCGCTCCACGCGCATCACGCCTTCCACATCGGCCACCTGCATGCGGCGCAACTCGGGCTGGACGCGGGGTTCGGCACTCATGACGCAGGCTTCTCCAGCAGCAGTGAAGGAAAGGACGGGGCGAGGTGTCGTTGGTTCGGAACCCGGCGACTCGGCCAAGGTTCCCAATCCCTCAATCAGTGAGCGGTTCTGACAGACAGGTCCGGGCGCGCTGCAGGTCCTGCCAGGCACGGGCCTTGTCACCCGGCTTTCGCAGCAGGTAGGCCGGATGGTAGGTCACGATCAGAGGAACGCCCTGGTAGCGCTGCTCCGTGCCACGCAGCCGACCGAGAGGCTCGTCCGTCGCCAGCAAGGCGTGGGCCGCTACACGCCCCAGCGCCACAATGACCTCCGGCTGGATCAGTTCGATCTGGCGATCGAGAAACCCGCGGCAGGCCGCGGACTCCTGGGGTTTCGGGTCACGGTTTCCGGGCGGGCGGCACTTCAGCAGATTAGCGATGAAGACATCGCGGCTCCGGTCCAGGCCCAGCGCCAGCAGCATGTTGTCCAGCAGCTGCCCCGCACGACCCACGAAGGGCTCGCCACGGCGGTCCTCTTCCGCACCCGGGGCCTCGCCGACGAACAGCCAGCGCGCGCGCGGGTCGCCCACCCCGAACACGGTCTGCGTGCGTTCGCGGGCCAGCTCGACGCAGGCATGGCAGCCACGCACCCGCGCCTCCAGGGCCTCCCAGTCCAGGGTATCGACCGCGGCGCCCGGCGCCCCGGCATCCACGACCTCGGCGTGCTCGCCCGCCACAAGGGCGGATTCCGCCGGAAGCGCCGCGGCCTCGGTCTTGTCCTCCAGCGCGATGCGCGAGCGCCACACCGGAATGCCCATGTCCGCGAGGATGCGGCGCTGGCGCACCGACAGCAACACGCGGCTACTCCCCCGACGGCGCCCGGCGACGATGCCGGCGCCAGCGCTCCAGGGTCAGCAACGGTCCGGACAGGGCATAGATGACGAAGGCCGCCAGCAGGACCTTGGGCGGATCCAGGGCCAGCAGCATCAGCGCCAGCACCACCCCGACAATCGCCAGGAAAGGCACCCGGTGCTTGAAGTCCATGTCCTTGAAGCTGAAGTAGGTCAGGTTGCTGACCATTGCCGCCCCGGCGAGCACGGTGACCACCAGGATGCCCACCAGATAGGGGTCGGCCAGCTCCGCCGGGATGCCCCAGTCCTCCAGCACCCAGACCATGCCCACCAGGATCGCGGCGCTGGCGGGGCTTGGCAGCCCCTGGAAAAAACGCTTGTCGCTGACCGCGAGCCGGCTGTTGAAGCGCGCCAGCCGTAGCGCCGCGGCGGTGGCAAAGAAGAACGCCGCCACCCAGCCGAAGTTGCCGAGGTCGTGCAGTTGCCAGAGGTAGACCACCAGCGCCGGGGCCACACCGAAGGACACCAGATCCGACAGCGAGTCGTACTGCGCGCCGAACTCGCTCTGGGTATCGGTCATGCGCGCGACGCGGCCATCCAGGGTGTCCAGCACCATGGCCACGAAAATCGCGATGGCGGCGGTGATGTATTCGCCGTTGATCGCGGAGACGATGGCGAAGAACCCGGAGAACAGCACCCCGGTGGTGAACAGGTTGGGCAGCAGATACACCCCGCGCCGGCGCCGGCGATGGGGCGGCTGGTCGTCAGCGACGGTATCCTCGCCCTCGATGTAGTCCGGCTCGGGATCCGTCCGTCGGTCGCCTTCGTCCCCTGCACTCATTGCAGCACCTCCGCCGCGCTCTCGTCGTCCCCGGTCGCCTCGGATTCGGGTAACCCGCCGAGCAAGGCCGAACCCGCCAGGACCCGCTGCCCCGGCTCGACCATCACCTGCGCGCCGACCGGCAGCCAGACCTCGAAGGTACCACCAAAGCCGGCGAAGCCCATGCGCTTGCCGCGTCCCAGGCGGTTGCCAGGGACGTTGTTCTGCATGCGCACCATGCGGGGCCAGTGATCGACGCTGAGTGCCAGGGTCAGCCGGGTGCCCTCGTCGGTCTCCAGCGCATAGGCCAGACGCCCCTCCAACTGGGCATCCGGCGCCTCGTCGGTCTCCTTGCCGGGCCAGACCCGTTCGCGAATTTCGGCCTCCTGCGGGGCGTGCACGTTGTATTCGCCCAGGCGGCGCTGACGCAGGCGGATGCAGACCGCCGGCTTTTTCGTAAACGGATCCCGGGTCTCGGTAATCGACTCGATGGTGCCATCGGCCGGGGCGATCACGCCCAGGGCCGGTGCCGGGGCCTTGCGCCGCACGTTCCGGAACAGCCCCATCAGGGCCACGGTGAGGATCACCATGAACAGGCCCAGCTCCGCCTCCCCGACCAGCAGCGTAATCACCGTCATCCACGCGGCGATGATGACGAACAGACGGCCTTCGGGAGCTAGCGGAAACAGCATCGGGTGCTCGAGAGAGAGGACGCCCTGCGACAGACCGGAATGTCCATCGCAGGGCCTCGCATCAGTTGCGGGACTTGTCGACCAGCTGGTTGGCCGTGATCCACGGCATCATGGACCGCAGACGCTCGCCGACCTGCTCGATCTCGTGGGCGGCGTTCAGGCGTCGGTTGGCGGTCATCGACGGGTAGTTCATCGCGCCTTCCAGGATGAACTGCTTGGCGTACTCGCCGTTCTGGATGTTGCGCAGGGCCTCGCGCATGGCCCAGCGCGACTCTTCGTTGATCACCTTCGGGCCGGTCACGTACTCGCCATATTCGGCATTGTTGGAGATCGAGTAGTTCATGTTGGCGATGCCGCCCTCGTACATCAGGTCGACGATCAGCTTGAGCTCGTGCAGGCACTCGAAGTAGGCCATCTCCGGTGCATACCCCGCCTCGGTCAGGGTCTCGAAGCCCGCCTTGACCAGTTCCACGGCACCCCCACACAGCACGGCCTGCTCGCCGAACAGGTCGGTTTCGGTCTCGTCCTTGAAGCTGGTCTCGATGATGCCAGTACGCCCGCCGCCGATCGCCGAGGCGTAGGACATCGCGATATCGCGCGCCTTGCCGGAGGCGTCCTGCTGGATGGCGATCAGATCGGGGATGCCGCCGCCACGCACGAACTCGGAACGCACGGTGTGGCCCGGGGCCTTGGGCGCGATCATGATCACGTCCAGGTCCTTGCGCGGCTCGATCTGGTTGTAGTGGATCGCGAAGCCGTGGGCGAAGGCCAGGGTCGCGCCCTGCTTCAGGTTCGGCTCCAGCACATCGCGGTACAGCGCGGCCTGGTACTCGTCCGGGGCCAGCACCATGATTAGGTCGGCGCCGGCGGTCGCGACATCGACATCGGCCACCGTCAGGCCGGCCTCTTCGGCCTTGGCGCGCGAGCTGGAGCCTTCGCGCAGGCCGACGGTCACGTCCACGCCGGAGTCCTTCAGGTTGTTCGCATGGGCGTGGCCCTGCGAACCGTAGCCGATGATGGCCACCTTCATGCCCTTGATGATGGAGAGATCGGCGTCTTTGTCGTAGTAAAGATTCATCGCAATTTCCTTGATATCAGCCCCCAGCGGGGCCCATGGCAAACAAACGGGCCCCGCCCCCGCAACGGGGGCCGGGCCCGGGGATTCAGATTTGCAGGGCGACGTCGCCCCGGGCGATGCCCATCACGCCGGAGCGCACGACCTCCAGGACAGTAAACGCGTCGAGGGCCACGAGGAAGGCGTCCAGCTTGGAGCCCTCGCCGGTGATCTCGATCACGTAGCTGTCATGGGCCACGTCGATGATCCGGCCGCGGAAGATATCCGCCAGGCGCTTGACCTCCTCGCGCTCGGCGGCCTCCGGCACACGCACCTTGACCAGCGCCATCTCGCGCTCGATGTGCGGATAGGCGGTCATGTCCAGCAGCTTGATCACGTCGATCAGCTTGTTCAGCTGCTTGGTGATCTGCTCGACGATCTCGTCGGAACCGCTGGTGACGATGGTCATGCGCGACAGCGACGGGTCGTCGGTCGGCGCGACAGTCAGTGATTCGATGTTGTAACCCCGTGCGGAGAACAGCCCGGCCACCCGCGAGAGGGCACCGGATTCGTTTTCCAGCAGGACACTAATGATATGACGCATACGGCTCTTCCCTGTACCCGGCTCAGACCAGGATCATTTCGTTCTGGCCGGCACCGGCCGGGATCATCGGATACACGTTCTCGGACTGGTCGGTAATGAAGTCCATGAACACCAGGCGGTCCTTCTGCGCCAGGGCCTCCTTGATCGCGCCCTCGACGTCGCCCGGCTGGGTGATCTGGATACCGACGTGGCCATAGGCCTCGGCCAGCTTCACGAAGTCCGGCAGCGCATCCATGTAGGACATGGCGTAGCGGCCCTGATAGAAGAACTCCTGCCACTGCCGGACCATGCCCAGGTAGCGGTTGTTCAGGTTCAGGATCTTCAGCGGCAGCTGGTACTGGAAGCAGGTCGACAGCTCCTGGATACACATCTGGATGCTGGCCTCGCCGGTAATGCAGCCCACCGTCGCCTCCGGATGCGCGAACTGCACGCCCATCGCAAACGGCAGACCCACGCCCATCGTGCCCAGGCCACCAGAGTTGATCCAGCGATTGGGCTTGTCGAAGCGATAGAACTGCGCCGCCCACATCTGGTGCTGGCCGACATCGGAGGTCACGTAGGCATCGCCCTCGGTCAGCTCCCAGAACTTCTGCACCACGTACTGCGGCTTGATCAGCCCGGAGGTCTGGTCGTACTTCAGGCAGTCCTGCGCCTGCCATTCCGCGATCTGTTTCCACCAGGTGGCCAGGGCCTCGGCGTCCGGCTTGCTGCCGGCCTCGTTCAGGCCCTTGATCAGTTCGCGCAGCACCGGCTCCACCTCGCCGACGATCGGCACATCCACCTTCACGTTCTTGGAGATGGAGGACGGATCGACGTCCACATGCACGATCTTCGCATGCGGACAGAACTTCTCGATGTTGCCGGTCACGCGGTCATCGAAGCGCGCGCCAATGGCGATCAGCACATCCGCGTGGTGCATGGCCATGTTGGCCTCGTAGGTGCCGTGCATGCCCAGCATGCCCAGGAACTGCTTGTCCGACGCCGGATAGCCACCCAGCCCCATCAGGGTGTTGGTGATCGGATAGCCAAGCTGGCGGGTGAACTCGGTCAGGGCCTCGGAGCCACGCCCCAGGATCACGCCGCCGCCGGTGTAGATCATCGGCTGCTTGGCCGACAGGATCAGGTCCACCGCCTTGCGGATCTGGCCGGTATGCCCCTTCGTGGTCGGGTTGTAGGAGCGCATGTGGATGCTCTCCGGGTACTCGAACACGCAGGTATCGGCCGTCACGTCCTTCGGGATATCGACCACCACCGGGCCGGGGCGCCCGGTGGTCGCCACGTAGAAGGCCTTCTTGATCGTGGTCGCCAAGTCCTTCACGTCCTTGACCAGGAAGTTGTGCTTCACGCAGGGACGCGTGATCCCCACGGTATCCACTTCCTGGAAGGCGTCGTTGCCGATCATGCTGGTCGGCACCTGGCCGGTGAACACCACCAGCGGAACCGAATCCATGTAGGCATCGGCAATCCCGGTAATCGCGTTGGTCGCGCCGGGGCCCGAGGTGACCAGGGCCACGCCCGGCTTGTAGGAGGACTTGGCATAGCCCTCGGCCGCGTGCACCGCACCCTGCTCGTGGCGCACCAGCACGTGGGAGACCTTGTCCTGCCGGTACAGCGCATCATAGATGTGCAGTACCGCACCACCGGGATACCCGAATACGACTTCGACGCCCTCGGCCTGGAGGCTGCGACAGAAGATTTCGGCGCCGGTGATGGCGGTGGCGGAGCTTGCGGACTCGGACATGGTGGTCGACTTCCTTACCGGGGGCTTGTGCACGATCGTCGGGTGATCACGCACCACAAATCAAAATAGCCCACCATCCTAATATGAAATCGCCCCCATTTCACGCCATAAAGCGGATGGGCACGCGGCAGACGTCGCGAGGAGCCAGCGATGTAGCCACCTGCAAACGGGGCTGGCTGACCCCGCCGGCCTGCCGGTCCCGCGAGATTGCCACGGCCCCTGGCGGGGCCTCGCAATGACGGGGTTGCGAGCACCGTCATCGCGAGGAGCGCAGCGACGTGGCGATCTTTTTGGGCGGCCCCGACGTCAAACCGAGCGGGCGCGGCAAGGTCAGCTGTGCTCGCCCCCGGCCTGCGCGGTGGGCAGCTCGGCGAAATGCTCGCGGGCCCGCGCCACCAGCTGCGGTGGCAGGCCGTTCTTCTCGGCGATGGTCAACCCGAAGGAGACCCCCGGCTCGCCGATCAGCAACCGATAGGTGGGCGAGAGGGTCTCCGCGTCGAACTGCATCGAGGCATTCACGATGCCCGCATGCTGCGCCGCGTAGTCCTTCAGCGGTGCCAGGTGGGTATTCACGATCCCGCGCGTACCGCGGGCGCGCAGCTCGTCCAGCATCGCCATGGCGAGGGCTGCACCTTCGTCGGGGTCGGTACCGGTACCCAGCTCGTCCAGCAGGATCAGGCTTTCGGAGCCAGCATGGTCGAGGATCCGCTTGAGCACCTCCACATGCCCGGCGAAGGTCGACAGATGGTGGAACAGGCTCTGGTGGTCACCGACATCGACCATGACCCGATCAAAACGGCCGATGCGGCAGTCCTGCTCGGCCGGGATATGCAGCCCGCACCAGGCCATGGTGACCAGCAGGCCCAGGGTCTTCAGCGCGACCGTCTTGCCGCCGGTGTTCGGCCCGGTAATCAGCAACAGCGGCTGTTCGCCATCCAGCCGGATCGACAGGGGAACCGGCTGCGGGCCGTTCCCCTCGGCGAACTGCAACAGCAGCAGCGGGTGGTAGGCCTCGATCAGCTCCACGCCGGCCTCGGGCTCCAGCCTCGGGGCGTGGGCATTCATCTGCGCCGAAAGCTGTGCGGCGGCCGAGGCCAGATCAATCCAGGTCAGCGCGGTCAGCATCAGGTCCAACGGCTCGCCATGCTGGCGCACCCCATCGGTCAGCTCGCGCAACAGACGCTGCTGTTCGGTGTTGATCTGACTGTTGACCGTATCGAGCTGGTTGTTCAACGGGACCGCCTCGATCGGCTCCACGATCTGGTCGCGCCCACCCATCGCGGTGCCCCGACGCACACCCTTGACCGCCCCGGCCGCGTCGCCGCGCAGCACCATGACTGCGCGCTCCTGGTGCCACTGCACCTTCAGCGCATCCTCGCCCTTCTGCGCAAGATCGGAGTCCGCCAGGCGCTTTTTCACCACCGCCTCGACCTCGTCACGCAGCCGCCCGCGCTGCCCGAAGGCCTCGACCAGCTCGGCGCTGGCGTCTTCGCGCAGCGAGCCGCCGGGGTTCAGGCAGGCAGCCAGGCGCTGTTCCAGCGCCTCGGGTGGGTACAGCTTGTTCAGATCCGCCGGATAGATCTCCGGGGTGTCGGCCAACTGATCCGCCAGTTCACGAGCCTGGCGCATGATGACCTGGAGATTGTGCAGGGCCTGTACCGGCAAGGCCGAACCGGGGTTGGCCGCCTGGCGCAGCGCGGCACGCACATCCGGCAGCTGGCCCAGCCGGGGCAGCGTGCCGGCATCCAGACGCTGGCGTGCGACGGTCACCGCCTTTTGCAGCGCCCGCGCCGCATCCAGATTCGGCGCCGGTTCCAGCCCGCGCGCGGCGTCGGCGCCATAGGGCGTGGCAGTCAGGCGCTCCAGCAGACGCTGGATCGCGGGGAATTCGAGGGCCTTCAGATCAACCTGCATGGCATACCCTTGTACATGAAATCTCTGCCGGAACCTTGTGGGAACCGGCTTTCCGGCGAAGCCCCTGCCCGCATCCGGCTTTGGCAGGGGCTTCGCGTGCAAGCACGCTCCTACAAGGAAGGGCGAGGATCCTGGTTACTCCTCGGCCTTCTTGAACATGCCGAGATAGGCCTTCTTGTCCATCATCGGCTCGCGCATCACCGCCAGCATGTCGTCCAGGTGTTCCGGCGTGCTCATGCCGACCAGCGAGGTGCCCAGACCCGGCGTGGAGCGGTTGAACTGCAACGCGCGCTGCGCCGGGTTGGGCAGGCTCGCCAGTTGCTGCTCGACCACCTCCACCGACTGTTTCGCCAGATGCCCCTTCAGCATGGAATGCGAGGCGATCATGTACACCTCCAGCTGGTGCGCGGCCTGCAGCGGGCTGGCCACATTGCCCTGCCCGGTCGCGGTGTTGAAGCGGGTAAAGCCTTCCAGCATCACCTGGTTGAACGGCAGCATGGCGATCTTGAAGTGGTGCCGCGCATGGTCGTCGCCGGTCACCGTCTGCGCGGCGCGTTCGGCCAGGCCCTGCATGGAGGTGAGCGACTGGAACACCGCCGCGTCGGTCTCCTCGCGGAAGCCCTCGAAGGTGGAGATGCCGTAGGTGCGGATCTTCTTTTCGAGTACCGCCCGCTCCAGCATCTCGAACACGGGCTCCAGCTTGCGGTTGGTCGGCTCCTTGCCGATCTCGTGGATGTGCACCTCGGGCTGGTCGATCAGGAACGCGTCCAGCGTCTCCACCCCCATCAGCGAGCGTGACAGCTCCATCTGGTAGTGGAGGTATTCCGGCGTCAGCAGATGCGCGCCCTTGGCCAGATCATCCTTCGTGCCCATGCCCTGGGCCTCGATCTCGCGCTGGAACCAGGCCTCCATGTCCTCCGGAGGCCCACCGCGCAGGGTCAGGAAGCCGCCCTTGGAGATCAGGAACATCGCCTCGCGCGGAACCCCGGCCTCCAGCGCGGTACGCACGCCAGCCCCCACCGCGGCCAGCGACCGGCCGTAGCGGTAGTGCGCGCCGGTATCGACCACGTTGACGCCCTCGGCCAGGCCACGCGCAACGATCGCGGAGATCTGCGCGTCGACCTCGGCGGTGGCTGCCCCGCCGAAGGTGCCGATCCCGAGGCTCGACAGGCGCATCTTCGCGCGCGAGAACTCGCTGTAATGCCCCTCGGCGGCCTTGCCCTCGGACACGAACTGCTCTGCGTAACGACGCGTCGCCTTGGCATTGGCGTATCCGGGTATCAGTTTCTGCACGGGCTGCATGCGTCTCCTCGATTGGTCGCGGGTCCCTGGTGACGGACTCAGGGAAGCCCCGAACCCTCACCCACCCGATGAGGGGGAGAATCGTACGTCAGCGGACGGGATTTGCGAAAACCCGCAACGCGAGCGGGCCACTACCGGCGGCATTGTACGGCCGCACAAACAGCCGCGCCCTGGCATGTGCCAGGGCGCGGGGCAGAGGCCGACCCGAGCCGGAAGCCAGGGGGCGGCAGAGGAAAGCAGCGGAGGCTACAGGCCCGGGGCCGAATGCCGATAGCGGCGGAAGGCCCCCAGCATCACGAGCCCAAGCCCGATCAACCAGACCGGCCCAGGGAGCGGAACCTCGGTCGTGGTGGCGAACCGACCGCTGAGATAAAGCTCCTCGAAGCCATTGTTCAGGTCGTCCATAAAGAAATCGATCCCGAACAGATAGCCTTCGCCGGAGAACAGGCCGAGATCCATGGTCGGGGCAAACACGATGTAGTCCAGCTTGCCGCTTCCCTTGTTGGCATCGGCCTCGTACACCTCGCCCGAATCGCCAATCACCTCGACCTCGCCGGGCGAGAGAACCGGGCCGCCATTGCCGTCGTCAAAGATCCAGCGAGCCACGCGTTCCCCGGTGACGGGGTCGTAGATAAAGACCTCGGCCTGGACCCACAGATCGGGGGCTGAGCCTGTCTGGTTGTGATCGAAGATGAACGTGGGGATTGTGGCCCCCGGGTTAATCGCATCCAGGTACGCCAGGAGGTTGTCCACCAGCACAGGCCCGTTGGCCTGGGTGCCCAGCCCCCAGTCACCAGTGAAGTCGGTCGTACCGCCACCCGGCAAGGGCATGGGGTCCTCGAAATTGTAGCTGCCGCCGGGCCCGATACCCTGGTTATCCGCGCCACCAGCACCCGTGCCCACAATCAGATCCAGCGTGCCGGTGCCCTGCCCGGTAAACTGGTCATTGGACAGGAAACCCCACTGGTTCAGCAACGAGCCGGAGTAAGAATAGAAATCGTTGTACTGAATGGCGACCGGGATCCCGTCATAGGTCTCGTCGACGTCCGGAAGCTCGATAATGGCCGCGTTCGCCACCGAGCCTGCGAGCATTACGCCCGCTAGCACCACCACCTGTTTACTCCACCACTTGCGCATCACACTCACCTCCGGCTCCCGGCCTGTTGACCGCTCAGGGCGCCTTTCGCCCTCTCGAGCAACTACGAAGCAAGACACGCGCCAAAGCCGCTAAAGACCTGTTTGATCGCGAGTTTTTCGCAAACCCGATTCGCCGCGAAGGACCTCGTGTAAACCATTCCGACATTTTTCGGGAAACCGGCCCGAAACCCCGTCGGAAAGCTTTACACCCGATGGGCGCCCCAGGAGACGCGGAGCCACAATCCAGGCTCGGTATCGTCTGTGCCCGCAGTCACGGGCCGGTGATGGGTCAGCGTCTCTTCACTACCCGCGCAACAGCGGGTGTGTATGGAAAAGCCGCTCCAGGCGGTCCTCGAGTTCGGGGCGCACGGGGCCGGAACGGTCGGCGTCCAGGCGGGAGACGAACAGGTTCGCGTACCACGCCTCTTCCTCGTCCATGTCCCAGTCGACCTCGCGCAGCAAGGCCTGGCCGGCCGCGGGGATCGCGGCGGGGAGGTCGCGACCGGTCAGCAGGGCCCAGACGCCGGTCCAGCAGCGGGCGAGCGCGAGGGGGTGATAGCCGCCACCGCCGAGGACCAGCAGCTTCGGCGTGCCATCGGCGTGGCGCGGGCTGGTTTCGATCACGTCGTCGATACAGGCAAGGAAGCACTGGGTGGAGATCCCGAACTTGCCGAGCGGATCCGGCAGCAGGGCATCGGTGCCCGCCTGGACGACGATCACGTCCGGCTGCCAGCGATCACGTACCGCGTCCCAGACCCGGGTGAAGGCAGCGCGGAACTCCGTGTCGTTGGTCTCCTTCGGCAGTGGCACATTCACCGCATTGCCGAGCGGGCCCGTGTCCTCGATGCGCCCGCCCTGGAAGGGGTAGCCGTATTCGGTGTCCATGTGCAGGGAGACGGTGAGGACATCCGGGTCGTCGGTGAACGCGGCCTCGACGCCATCACCGTGGTGGGCGTCGATGTCGAGATAGAGCACCCGCTGGCCGGCCTGGCGCAGGCGCAGGATCGCGAGCGCGGGGTCGTTGAAGTAGCAGAACCCGCGCGCCTGGTCGGGAGCGGCGTGGTGCATGCCGCCAGCCGGATTAAAGGCCATCTGCCCGCCCAGCACGACCTCGGCGCCCTGGATGGAGCCAAAGGTGGCAGTGGCCGGGGTGGCGAAGAAGCCGGCGAAGAACGGGTTCTCGAAGTTGCCGATGTTGTGGCGGTCGCGGTAGCGCTGGAAGACCTTGCCCAGCGCCTCGGCGCGCTGCATCGCGGAGACGTACTCGCGGGTGTGGAACCATTCGAGCTCGGCCGGCTGCGCACGGCGCGTGACGGCCATCTCCCCGGGGGTGATCGCGTCATAGGCCTCGATCAGGTCAATGGTCAGCGAGACACGCGGGATACCGAGGGGATGGTTGTCGCCGTAGCTGTGCCCGCGATAGCGCGGCGCATGCAGCAGGGTCGCGTGGCGACGGGCCGGGGCGCGCTCCGACCCCGGGGCTGTGGCGGCCGGAGCGATGGCTTCGGGGGTGGCATTCACTGGCGCAGCCTCAGGTAGATCTCGGGCAGACGGCGCGGCAGCTCGTCCACGTGGTCGATGATGGTGTAGTGCCCGGGGCCGAAGATGGCCGGCAGGTACTCGGACCCGGACGGGTCCAGGGTGATGCAGAAGGGGTGAATACCGGCATCCACCGCCTCCTTCATCGCCATGCGGGTGTCTTCGTGCAGATAGCGCTGGTCACCGCCATCGTCGTAGTCGGCCGGGCGCCCATCGGTGAGGATCAGCAACAGGCGGCGCTGGCTGGAGTTGCGCTTGAACGCCTCCAGCGAGTGACGGATGCCCGCCCCCATGCGCGAGGCCAGGCGCCCGGACACCCCGGCGATGCGGGCGCGCACGGTGTCGTTCAAGTCCTCGTTGAAATCCTTCAACCAGTAGTAGTTGACCTGGTCGCGCTGCTTGGAGGCAAAGCCGGCGAGCGCGTAGGGGTCGCCGACCTTTTCGATGGCCTCGGCGAACAGCATCATCCCTTCGCGCACACGGTCGACGATCTTGCCCTGCCCGCTTGGGTGGCGCGCCATGATGGAGGTGGACATGTCCGCCAGCATCAGTACCGAAGTGTCGCGATGCTGCACCGCGCGGCGGCGGTAGATGAAGGCCTTGGGCGAGAGCCCGGCCTTCTTGTCGGCGATGTAGTCGATCACCGCTTCGGTATCCAGCTCGTCGCCGTCCAGCTGCTTGCGCTGCGGCGCCAGGCGCATCGGGCGCTGCATCTCCAGGCCGCGGGTCAGACGCTTCAGGGTGTCCGCGTTCTCGGACAGGATGGTCGCCGCCAGCTCCGGGTTCTCGTCGTCCAGCACGCGCTCGTAGAGGTTCACCCACTCGGAGATGTAGCGCTGCTCGCGGTAGTCCCACTCCGGATACGGGATGCCGTCCTTCTTCGGGGTGTAGGGCGCGGCGCGTTTGGCCACCTGGGCCGGCTGCGGGATGCCGGTGCCGATGCGCCCGCCGGTGCCGGAGGTCTCCTGCTGCGGGGTCTGGATATCCGCGTCCGGGTCCTTCTGTGCCTGCTCCGGGGCCTGCTGCGGCTGTTCTTCCTGCTTCTGGTGCTCGAGCTTGTGCTCGTCGTGCGCCTCGTGGTCGCGGAAATCAGCCAGGCTGCCGTCGCGCTTGCGCTGCGGGTAGACGGGCAGCGACTGGTTCAGCGACAGCCCGGGCAGATAGGCCTCGGCGCGCTCCTCGATGGTGATCTCGGGGAAGGCCTCGTCGGCGAACAGCTCCTCGCCCACGGACCAGGCAGTGACGATATCGGCGTCCGGCTCCAGCATCCGCGCCAGGCGCGGGTCCTGCGGCTCGCCCCGTAGCAGGGCCTGGTGGGCGCGCAGGGCGAAATCGTAGTAGCTGCCGGCCGCACCCTCCGGACGCTCGTGGGCCCGGGCAAGCTCCACCAGGCGCGGCAGGAAATTCGGGATGCGCGGGGCCAGGCGCGCGTTCACGCGCAGGTCTTCGGCCAGGTCGAACAGCACCTGGAAGCGGAACATGCGCGCCTCGAATGGCGCGAACAGCGGGCGCCAGGTGATGCGCGACTTGTCGTCCAGCGGCGGATGCTCGGCGCCCGCGCGCTCGAACAGCCGTTCGACGTCGGTGTGCGCATAGGTGTCGAAGGCCAGATGCGCGGCCGCGTGCTGGGTGGCGACGATGGTCTCCTCGCGGGAATCCATCACCGCCGGCATGAACAGGCGCCGGCCATCGGTCTCCAGCATCGGGCGGCCCTCGCCCGGCTTCCAGCTGGAGTCCGCCAGCGGGATGTCGGCGTCCAGCCAGGCCATCAGCACCAGGCGCAGGAAGCGCCCGTGCATGCGCGGGCGAAAGCCCGGCAACGCCTCCAGCAGCAGCTTCAGGCTCTCGTCGCTCTCCAGGCGAAAGTACGCCTCGCCGCGCGAGCGCCCGGCCTTCAGCAGGTCCGCGCCGCGCCGCGCCCACGACAGCAGGCCCTGGTCGCCGACCAGGTTGCGGGCGATCGGGGCGCCCTCGAGGTAGGCGTCCAGAGTCAGGCCGCGTTCGTCGAACAGGGTCTCGGCCGGCTCGATCAGCGCGCGCAGGCCGTCGATGCCACGCCCGCCGGCGAGCTTCTCGAAGTCGGTCTCGAAATAGGCCCGGGCATCGGGCAGGCTGCGTGCGCACCAGCGCAGGCCGATCTCGGCCCACTCGCGTTCGCCGGCCTCGCCCCAGGCGCCGTACACGCGATCGGCCTGGGCCATGAAGCCTTCCAGCGCATAGTTGGAATTGACCCACTCCTTGAAGCGGGCCGCCTGCTCCAGCCACAGCTCCACCGTCTGCATGTGCTCGGCGAGTCGCGCCGAGTGGCGCATAAAACTCTTGCCCGACTCGCGGTCATGGAAGAACAGGTCGCGCGCGGTCTCGATCCAGCGCCGCGCGATGGTGGCACCGAACGGCCGGATGGTCGGCAGGGCCTCCTTGGTGTCGCGATGGGCGACGAAGCTGATGTCCTCCAGGTGCTGGAGGATCTCCTCGATCTCGACGAGCTCTTCCGCCTCCGGTTTCGCGCCGCCGTTGGTTGCGGTATCGCTCACGCGGCTTCGGACTCGGGGAAGTGGGCGTCGAAGATCTCCTCCAGTGCCTGGATCAGCTCGGGGTCATCGGTGATGGGGGCGATCATCGCGGCGCGGCAGGCGACACGCGGGCTCAAGCCCGCCTGCATCAGTTCGCCGGCGTAGGCCAGCGCACGGGTGGAGGTGGCCTCTTCCAGACCGTGATCCTTCAGCGCGCGCGCCTTGCGCCCGGCGGCGACCAGCTTCTCCACGCGATCGGCGTCCAGCCCACCGGATTCCTTGGCCACGATCTCGCGCTCGACGTCCTCCTCCGGGTAGTCGAAGTGGATACCGACGAAGCGCTGCTTGGTCGAGGGCTTCAGGTCCTTCAGTACGGTCTGATAGCCCGGGTTGTAGGAGATCACCAGCATGAAGTCTTCGTGCGCATCGATGATCTGCGACTTCTTGTCCAGCGGGAGCTGGCGGCGGTGGTCAGTCAGCGGGTGGATCACCACGGTGGTGTCGGTGCGCGCCTCGACGATTTCGTCGAGGTAGCAGATCGCACCCTCCTTGACCGAGCGCGTCAGCGGGCCGTCCTGCCAGACGGTTTCCTCGCCCTCCAGCAGGAAGCGCCCGACCAGGTCGGAGCTGGTCAGGTCCTCGTGGCAGGACACCGTCACCAGCGGCTGGCCCAGGACGTGGGCGATGTGCTCCAGGAAGCGGGTCTTGCCGCAACCGGTCGGCCCCTTGAGCATCACCGGCAGGCGCTTCGAGTAGGCCGCCTTGAAGATCTCGATCTCGTCGCGCTGGGGCTTGTAGAACGGGGCGTCACCCGCGTCCCCCGGTTTCTCGATGACGTCGCGTTCCACACCGCGGATGCGGTTGATCAGGTTCTTCATGGGATCTCCGATGTCGACCGCGGGGTCGGGACTGACCGCGGGGCCGGGACTGGTGTATGCGCGGGGGCGGCGTTACCCTGCTGCGCGTTGGGCGGGCCGCCAATCGTGTTCCCGCAGGCTTTGTTGTATCATTCTCTGTTTCTATTCTATCGAACCTGCGCACTTGCATGAACCAAACGCCCCACGGCAGCGGGGTTGGTCTTGCGGATGCGCCCGTCACTCGGATTCAGCGCTTCAATAGAGGACCCGGTATGAAACTTGTCAAGCTCGTCAAGCTGAACAACCTGCAGTACAACCCGAACCGCGACCCGAACTTCTACCGCCGTCCGGTCAACGAGGAATTCCGGCTGCAGGCCGTGCTGAACGGCTCCGGCAGCGCCCAGTGCTCGTTCTCCGTGGAAGGCGAGACCCTGTGCGAGGGCAGCGTGTCCCTGCCGGGCACCTTCGACTGCAAGTTCAGCTACGACACCGCCGGCACCCGCATTGGCGACCTGGTGATCGAGGGCAATGGCGAGACCTTCCACGAGAAGGTCCGCATCGACGTGCTGGAACACGCCTGGATCGGCTGATCCAGTCCGGCCAGCGCGGCCCCGCTCCATCGGGGACGGCAACAGCGAAAGGCCCCGCGGCAACCTGCCCGGGGCCTTTCGCGTTTCGGGTCCAGCCACAACCGTCCATTGCCATCTCCTGCCGCACGCCCCCGTCATCCCCGGCCGCACGCCCCTCGTCATCCCCGGCCGCATACCCCCTCGTCATCCCGGCCGCAGCGAAGCGGAGAGCCGGGATCTCCCGGGCGAGCCCCGGACGTCCGGGTGATCTCCAGCAGTGGCGATCCCGGATAACCGCTGCGCGGTTTCCGGGATGCCGAGGGAGGGGCGTCTTCATGGTGACCGGAGAATGCCGACAAGGTGTTCCGATCGACCCGTCGCTCGCCCCCGAATCGGGCTTCTGCGTACTGTTTGTGTCCTCCGTGGTGCAACCGCCTTGGCCCTTCTTCGTATCTTCGTGCGCTTCGTGGTTAACAATGGAGTCGGGGCCCCAGACGAAGAAAGCCCCGCCGGAGCGGGGCTTTCGGGCATGGCCATGGCCTGCGGTGATCAGTCGATCACACCGGTCACCCAGTACTGCACGTACTTCGGGTTGTCCTCGATAAAGCGATCCACGGCCTCCGCGTAGGAGTTTTCCTGGGCGTAAAACATCGCGTCTTCCAGGACCTCGAGATCCAGGTGCATACGCGAGATCATCATCGCCACGTCGTGGTACTCCTCGGCGAAGCCTTCACGAGCCAGGGCATGGATCCGTTCGAAGCTGCCCAGGGCACCTTCCGGGTCTTCGAGGTAACGCAGATCATGGGCGCCGAATTTCCAGTGCGGGCTCCAGCCGGTCACCACGATCCACTCGTCACGACGGATGGCGCGTTCCAGCGCGGAGGTCATACCCGCCCCGGAGGAGATCTGCAGGTTGTAGCCATCCAGGCCGTAGGTCTCCATGGCCTCTTCCGACAACCGCGTCAGGCCCGCGCCCGGGTCGATCCCGGTGATGCGGCCATTCAGCTTGTCCCGTACGGAGTCCTTCTTCAGGTCCTCGATGGAGCCAAGCTCGTCCTCGGGGATATAGTCCGGCACCACCCAGCCGAGGCGGGCGTTGCCATACAGCGGCCCCAGGTTCACCACGTCCTGACCCACACGATCCATGTAGTCGGCGTGGGTCCCTGGCAGCCAGGCCATCAGCATCATGTCGATGTCGCCGGAGGCCAGACCCTGGTACTGCGGGGCGATATCGGTCTGGATCAGCTCCACCGAGTAACCCATCTCGTCCTCGATGACGCGCTCGGCCAGCCGGGTCACGAATTCGGCATCGGACCATGCAGTCCAGCCAATCTGGATATCGTCGGCCTGGGCCGTGGAGAGGCCCATGGAGGCGGCCAGCACGCCGCCCAGCAGGGTTGAAGTCAGTGTCTTGTTCATCGTGCTACTCCTTCCTTCGAGTGAAACGGATAGCGCGACGCGAGGGCCGGTCAACTGCTCGCCTTGCGCCGCAGTCCTACGCTCTGAGTGATCCGGTCGAGCAGGATGGCGAGGATCACGACCCCCAGGCCGCCCTCGAACCCCAGCCCGACATCGAGCCGCTGGATACCGGTGAGCACGGTGTTGCCAAGCCCGCCGGCACCGATCATCGACGCGATCACCACCATGGAGAGCGCCAGCATGATGGTCTGGTTGATGCCGGCCATGATCGACGGCATCGCCAGAGGCAACTGAATCTTGGTCAGGAGTTGGCGCCGATTGCAACCGAAGGCCAGCCCGGCCTCGATCTGCTCGCGGTTTACCTGGCGGATGCCGAGATTGGTCAGACGCACCACCGGCGGCATACAGAACACCACCGTGGCGATCGCGCCGGGCACCGTGCCCAGCCCGAAGAAGATTGCGGCGGGGATCAAGTAGACAAACGGAGGCATGGTCTGCATCAGATCCAGCACCGGACGAATCGAGGCCTCGAGCCAGTCGCTGCGCGCCATCGCGACCCCGACCGGCATGCCGATCGCCAGCGCCACGGCGGTGGCCGCCAGCACCAGCGACAACGTCTTGATGGTGGGCTCCCACAGGTCCATCCCGAGGATCAGGCCCAGCGCCACGATAGCGAAGATGCCGAAGCGCCAGCTGACCCGCCACCAGCTAAGCCCCACCAGCACCAGCACCAGCAGCCAGGCGGGGATCGCGAGCAAGGCCCCCTCGAAGGAATTGGTCAGTAGCCCCAGGAACCAGGCAATACCGTCCAGCGCCGGCTCCAGGTTATCGAGGATCCAGTCGACTCCGCTCTCGATCCAGTCGCCCACCGGGATATTGATGCGCCCTTCCATGTCAGTAATCTCCGTTCGCGGCGGCCGCGTTGCGGCTGCGGTCCAGGGCCTCGACCAGGCGCTGCAGGGTCACCAGGCCGCGGAACCGGCCCTCGCCATCCACCACCGGGATGGATACCGGGCTCTGCGCGGCCCGCCGCGGCAGGTCGGCCAGCGCCGTATCCTCGGGGACCGGCTCCACCTCCACCGCGACCTCGCTGGCGGCGCGATCCAGGGTAAGCTCGCCCAGACGCTTGGCCTGGACGACGGACTGGAAGCGCCCGCCGGCATCGACGATCACGGCCTCGTTACCCGGCACGTGGGCAATGCGGTTGCGCGCCTCACCGGCCGTGGTATCGGCATCCAGTACCGGGATGTTCTCGCTGTCCATGATGTCGCAGGCCTGGAATACCTGGGTGATGTCCACGCCGTGGAAGAACGAGCGCACGTATTCGTTGGCTGGGTGCGTGATGATTTCCTTCGGCGTACCGACCTGCACTACCTCGCCACCCTGCATGATGGCGATGCGATCCCCGATCCGGATCGCCTCGTCGAGATCGTGGGAGATGAACACGACCGTACGTCGGTGTTCGCGCTGCAGGTCCAGCAGGCGGTCCTGCATCTCGGTGCGGATCAACGGGTCCAGCGCCGAGAAGGCCTCGTCCATCAGCATGATCGAGGGGTCGGTGGCCAGCGCACGGGCCAGGCCCACACGCTGCTGCATGCCGCCGGAAAGTTCATCCGGATAGCTGCGGGCATGGGCCTTGAGACCCACCTGGTCCAGCGCCTCCTGGGCACGTTCACGGCGCCGGGTGCGGCCGACCCCGGCGATCTCCAGACCCAGCGCGGCGTTGTCGATCACGGTCTTGTGCGGCATCAGGGCGAAAGACTGGAACACCATCGCCAGGTCCTCGCTGCGCAACCGGATCAGATCGCGCTGGCTCATACGCGTGACGTCACGCCCACGGACCTCCACGGTGCCGGCAGTGGGCTCGATCAGGCGGTTAAGCAGACGCACCAGGGTGGACTTGCCCGATCCGGACAGCCCCATCACCACGAAGATCTCACCCTCGGCGATATCGAGGTTGCAGTCCTTCACGCCCACCGTGTTGCCGGTGCGCTCGAAGATGGTGTCCTTGTCCAGGCCGTCCTCGATCAGGCGCAGGCCTTCCTGCGGGTTCGGCCCGAAGACCTTGTACAGCTCGCGCACCCGGATGATGGGTTCCATGCCACGATCTCCCTGTAACGCTGCGTCCGACCCTCGGGCCGGACCGGGGTCCGTTACCAGTCGTACTGGCGAATGAACTCGGGAAGCTTGTCGATCATTTCGTCGCGCCCGAAGAAACGATCGGCGCGAGCCAGGCGCATCTCGTCCTGGATGTCCTGATCCCCGCCGAAGCAGAATACCGGAAGATTGATCTGGTATTCCATGCGCAGCATCCGGATCACGTCCAGCGGGTCGAAGGCCTCGATCTCGTCGAGATCCAGCAGCAGGAAGCGATACAGCAGGATCTCGTTCCACGGACCGAGCTCATCCAGGTCGGTCACCCGGTGCAACTGCCAGCCCTGCGGCAGTTGGGCCTGCATGCGCTCGGTCAAGCCGGCATCCTGCGTCATCAGGATGACGCGTTTCTCCAGGCGGCGTTCGATCGTCGGTTCGGACATACGGCATCTCCGGCGTTCGTGGGTAACGAAATGGGCGGGTCAGGCCGCCGCGATTCCGCGATAGAGCCCGTCGATGCGGGCACTGATCTCGTCGACCATGCGGGCATCGAGCTGGCCGTTCAGGCGCGAGCGCACGCGCAGGCGCTCCGGGGACTCGCCAATCAGGTGCTCCTCGAGGATGGCGGTGGTCGCCGGGTCCTCGCACCAGACCCGTGCGATGTGCGAGCCCTCGACGTGCAGACGCAGGCGCCCACAGGCCCCGCGGGTCTCGAACACGTGGTTGTCGCGGTTCACGCGGATCCCGTCGCGCACCGCAGGCGCCCCCTGCCCGTCGGCCAGATCCTCGAGCTCCTCGCGCCCGGCCGCCAGCCACTGTTCGATGGTGTCTCTGTCCGGCTCGATCACCCGCACCGGCACGCCGAAACGGCGCTCCAGGACCGCGCGCAGGGCGGCCTCGACCTGCGCGGGCTCGGGCGGCTCCGGGCACTGACGGGCGCAATCCGTCATGCCGGTCTCCAGCGCCGGGCGCAGCCAGTCGCGGTAGCCCTCGCTAGGGGCATGGACACAGGCGAGAAAACGCTCGACCGGGAAGTGCCGCAGGAAGCTGGCCCCGAACACGCAGCCCTCGTCGAGCGTGGCCGCGCCGGTGCCCATGATCTTGCGCCCCTGGACCCAGACATCCTGACCCCGCGCCTCCACGCCCTCCAGCCCAACCTCACGCAGGACATCCATCGCAATGCCCAGGCCCATGGCGAACAAGTGGCGATGCCCCCGAGCGAGGACATGACGCGGCTGGATCAGGAAGAAACAGGCCTGATCGGCATCCACCCAGACCGAGCCACCGCCCAGCGGGCGTCGCACCACCGGGACGCCCTGCTCCGCACAGGCCGCAAGGTCCAGATCGGACGCGGCATCCTGGCTGGCGCCGACCGATATATGTGGCTCGCGGGCGTGCGTCCAGAGTACGCGCGGGGGGGCGTCCGGCGAGGTCATGCTCGCCAGCCCCGCATACAGCGCGTGGAGTTCCTCGGCGGAGCGAGCCCCGGCGTCGATCCACTCCGGGGTCACCGTCGATGCGACCAAGTGTCAGCCCTCGGTCTTGTCCTGGCCGGCAGCGGGATCGTCCGCCTTGTCCTCCTGGCCGGGCTGGTAGAAGTAACGGAAATAGAAGTCGCTGCGCGAGAGATCCTCGTACAGCTTGGCACGTTCCTCGACCCCACTGCGCATGATCTCGACCATGGCCATGGCCTGCTCGCCGTCGATGATATGGATGCCGCCGGACAGCTCCTGGTCGGTGTCGAGAAAGTGCGCGGCCAGCTCTTCCGGCTCCTGGATGTAGACCAGGAAGGACTTGCACTCGGCATCCTCCAGATCCAGCGGCTGCATCACGATCTTGCCGAGCCAGGCCAGGCGCGCGACCTGGTTGAACTGATGGATATCGAGCTTCTTGCCCTTCTTGTACTTGTTGAGTTCGTTGCGGATCTCGCCAATATTGGCGATCTTCATCGATTTCATGGATGTGCATCCTGCCGCGAGTGTTGCGGGAGCATAAAACAACTGCGTGCCCGGGCCGTAAAAAAACCCCGGCAGACCGGGGTTCTTGAGTGGGGTACGCGGGAATTCCGCCACCCCTTGCGCCATTCCATGGCGCGAACGGATTATAGCGGGGTTACCACTCGAATCCGCTATCTTCCTGCTCCTGGTGGCCGGCGACCGCCTTCAGGGTCTCCTCCAGCGCGCCGGGCGAGCTGCGCAGACGCATGAAGCTGTTGTCCCCCAGCATCCGCAGATCCGGGAAATGCAGCGCCTTGCGGAAGCGCATGTGCAGCGCCTCCACCTCGCCCCCGCGGACCATGATCTCCAGCGGCACGGTCGCGGTATGGCGGAACTCGCCCACATCCACGATGCCGAGCTGGTGCAGGTCGGCCGAGTCCTGGTCGGCCCCGTCGGCCTCGCGCACGGCCACGCCGATCACGGTGACGTCCTGCCCCGGGATGTCCACCCGGTAGACCTCGCTGACCCCGGCGACACGGGATGCGAGATTGCCATCCAGCTCGTTCAGCGCCGCCCGCCGGGAGCCATGACTCGCCAGCTCGTACGGGGCATCAAAGCGCTCCATGCCAAAGGTATAGCGATAACGGCTGAGATCACGTTCGCTCAGCCCGTCCTCGGAACCGTACTCGCGTTCGGCACCCAGAGTGCTGGACAGGCGGTTGGCAACACCCGTTACCGGACGATCCAGGCGATAGGCGTGACGGAAGTACTCCAGGTTGTTGTAGCTCACCTGCAGCTCGCCATCGACCGCGGTTACGGCCACGCGGATCGGGGCGATATAACCACCCCGCTCCTCCGAGCCGGCGACGGACAGCAGGTCATCGTGGGTGACCACGACCACGTGTCGGTCATTGCTGACGGGGTATTCGCCCAGAAACCGGAAATCGGCCCCCTCCAGGCGTTCCCGCACACTGGCAGCCTCGCCGGAGACATCGGTCCCCGATTCGGTGTAGGCCAGTACAAACGGGCGATAGGTATCGGCCGCCACGGTCTGGCTCGCCGCGAACAGCGCAACCGCCGCGACCATGCCGACCGCACGGACGCTCCCGCGCAAGGCGTGGATTGCTCGCATGGCATCCTCCTTTGAATTCACTAATAGGTTCGAGCGGAATGCTCGGCAGGAAGAAGGGCCCGGAATGCACCCCCCGGTGCGTCACGAACTCCAGAATCACCCGCCCTCCCTGGCGGATCCGGCCTTCCCCTCAAGACCGGCGCGCCCCTCCCAGGCGCGCAATACCAAAGCCCCGCGGCGGTCAGGCGACCGCCCCGGGCCTCCCGATCAGAACCGGTACGCGTACCCGATCTCGAGCTCGTACTGCTTCATCTCGATCTTGATGTCCTGCGCCGGGTTCATCATGTTCGGGCCAGTCACACTCTGGCTTGGGGCGTACATGGCTGCAAAACTCAGCTCATGCTGCTCGCCAAAGGCCTTGGTAAAGCCAAGCGTATAGTGGTGTTTCATAACGGCTGGCGCAATCACGTTAAAAGTCACGTCGCTCGATCGAATCGGATTCTGACCTCGGTTGTAGCCCACACGCCAGGTCCAGTCATTGCCTGTTTCAAACTGCGCACCGAGCTTAAAGACATTGATGTCGCGCCAGCCGAAACCTGCCCCATTGCTTGCACCAAGTGCACCCTCTGGCCCCAAGGAGAGGTTGGATCCCGGATTTGAAATAGCATCGACATCAGAGTAATTGATGCGCTGGTAATCGGCCGATACGGTGATGGCGGGAGTCACATCTACCGAAACGCCCAGCCCGTAGGTAGAGGGGATATCGAACTCTCCACCATTGGCGAAAAGCCCTCGATAGTCGTCAAAATCGCCATTACGGATCTTGGAACGATAGTTCGCCCCGACGGTAACACCGTCCGCAACGTCCGCCTGGAAGCCGACCTGACCTCCATATCCCCAAGTCGAATCCGTACCGTTGTCGCTAACGTACTCCGGTGCAACGCTGAAGCCAGCGAAATCACCCAGTCCCTCAGCTTTGAAACGTTGATAACTGATGATCGGGCTCACCCCGACTCGAACGCGCCCCTCGGCAAAACTCTGGGCGTAGGTCGGAATGATGGCGAGCTGCTCAAGATTGACACCGGTCGTTGCCCCCGGCGGGTTACCGCTCTGGTTGAAGATCGGCTGGGGATAGTCGGTATTCATCCCCCCATTGCCCAACAACGTGATGCCCCAAGACCGGGTCTCATCAATCTGCTGAACATAACCGAGGGACGGGATGAAGAAATTCTTGCTCCCACTGTCGATCGTCGGTTGACCTTCGAAAGTCACAGAACGCTCGGGACGGAAGTAGGTGAGGGAGCCGTCGATGCGGGTCTCCATGCCGGCGATGCCGGCGGGGTTGATGCCCGGGGCGTAGGAATCCTGGGAGATCGCCATGCCGACGCCCCCCATGCCCTTGGCCTTGGTGCCGTAGCCGTGGGCGAAGTAGCCGTTGGTGGCGTGCGCGACGCCGGCGGAGCCCATGGCCAGGCCGACCGCGATAGTCACCAGGCTGCGGCGAATGAAGCGTGCTTCCATCTTTTATCTCCTTTGGTGGTCTTCTTGTTGTGTTGTGCGAACACCCCGGTTCCGCGCGGCCCCCTTGTATCGCCGCCGGTCCGGTCTTGGTGGTGTTCCCACGGCCCGCGCCACGGTGACCGACTGTGGCGCGAGTTTTTCGGCAGGTGTGTTCAAGGGCACTCGGGCGAATGGCCTTGATAACCCTGCTCGAAACCTGAATATTCAGAAAGTCTTATTGATCCCCTGACGTGCGAAAGCCCCGGGGGTTCCGGGGCTTTCGCTGGATACTACCACTATCGATTTCAGGCTGTCTTCTCGTCTTCCGCCTCGTCGGCGTCGAAGTCGAAGGTGCCGACATCCTCCCCGGCCATTTGCCGCTGGACGAACCCGACATCGGTCGAGTTGAGCGCAAACGGGAAGGACAGGATGTCCGTCGGGCTGGAATCGCCATACGGGCGGTTGCAGGCCGAGACCTCCTCGTCCGACTTGCCGGGGCAGCCGGAGGTCTGGAACGGCTTGCCGGAGGCAATCAGTTCTTCCACCTCGGCCTGCGGCAGACCGAAGTCCACTACCTGACCGTCGGCATTGAACTTCATGTCGTCGATGCGACCACCGGCGTAGTCGATGACGAAGCGACCGAGCTGCACGCGGCGCCACTGGTCACGCGGGACCGGGTTCCAGTCTTCCATCAGCGAGCCCTCTTCCGGGAAGAAGGCAAACATGTGGTTGTGGCCACCCAGGTCACGGATGCGCTGGCAGACCTGCAGGATCTCTTCCTCGGTCTCGCCCATGCCGCAGATCAGGTGCGCGCCAAATTTCTCCGGGCCGAAGATCTCGGCGGCCCACTCGATGGACTGCCAGTACTTGTCCCAACTGTGCGGGCTCTCGACCGCCTTGCCGCGGGTGCGCTCGAAGATCTCCGGGGTGACCGCGTCCAGCGCGACGGTGAAGATGTCCGCGCCCTTGTCGCGCAGGAGCTGGAGGTCTTCATAGCTCATCGTGGTCGGGTTGGACAGGATCGACACCGGGATATGGTTGACCTCGGCGACCCAGCGCTCCAGCAGCTCGACGGTGTCGGCGTCGGAGTTCGGGTGGGTGATCATGGAGATGCACATGCGCTCGAACTGGCCGGCGTCGGCGTGGTTCTTCACGCGTTCGATCACCTCGTCGTACTTGGCGGTCGGCCAGTCGACGCGGATGAAGTTGCGGTCGGCGTAATCCCGCGATTCCTCGCGGTGGCGGGCCAGACCGCAGTAGGAGCAGTTGGCACGGCAGCCTTCCGGGTACGTGACCAGGAGGTTCAGGCAGTGCGTGCAGGACGTGCGATGCATGGTGCCCGGAACCAGGCCCAGCGTGATCGCGGCCGCGGTGGACATCTGCACGTACTCCGGCGAACGCATGTCCGGGGTCTTGATGTGATAGTCGGGCCGATAAAAGTTGATCGGCGCGACCATCTCCTCTGCACTTGCACTCATGGAATTCCTCCAGCGTTGTCTCGGGGATGCCAGGCATCCGTCGACCGGGGCCGATTACGCGGCCCGGTCACCATCGTTGAAATACTCGGAAAATGCAATCCATCCGCGGCGCTGAGTGGCATCTTCCTGCGCCCGCGGGGTTCGCCAGTGTTCGTTGAGGAAGGCGCGCCGCTCGCAGGCGCGATCCAGCGCCGGCCCGTACTGGTCGCGCATGTCCTCGTCGTAGTCGGCCAAGGCCTCGGCGTCGCCTTCCAGGTGGCCGATCGCGGCCTCGCCGGCGGCCTCGCCCGAAACCACCGCTGCGGCAATACCGGCCCCGGTAATCGGGTGCGTCAGGCCACCCGCGTCGCCGACGAACAGCACGTCGCCGGCCACCAGCGACTCCCGCAGGCCGCCGACCGGGATCGCCCCACCGGTGCGGTAGCGGATCTCCTCGCCCAGCAGGCCCTGATCGACCAGCTGGGCATGCAGGGACTCCAGCGGCGCCTTGAGATCACCGGCAATGCGCTTGTCCGCGCCCAGGCCAAGATTGGCCCATTGGCCCTTGGGGAACAGCCAGGCGTAACCGCCCGGGTAGTCATCGGACAACCAGACATCGGTGGCGGTGTAGGGCTTGTTCAGCGGCACGGTGTACTGGCGGGTCTGCACCGTCGGCAGGGCCGGCAGGCCCAGCGATTCGGCGACCGGCGAATGCGGCCCATCGGCCGCGATCAGCACGCGGTAGCCGATCTCGTGTTCGTCACCGGCGTGTTTCACCCGGGCGGTATGACGTTCCGCGTCCACCGCCACCAGCGGAGTCGAGGTCACCAGCTGCGCCCCGTTCGCCTCGGCGGCACGGATGATGGCGCGATCAAACTCGCCGCGATCCACCATCAGGCCCGGGAAGTCGGAATGTTCCACCGCGCCGGAGGGCAGGAAGCTCTGCATCGCGTCGATCCGCTGCAGCAACACGCCGTCGGGCTGCGCGTACGCGCCCATCGGGTTTGGAATGAACTCGGCGCACTGCACCGGCTCGCCGAAGGCCTTGTTACGCTCGACCGCGAGCACCGACAGCCCGGCCTCGGCACACACACGCGCGGCCGAGGCCCCGCCCGGGCCCAGACCAACGACCAGCACATCCACCGCGGCGGGCAGCATTAGCGAAAACCTCGCGTTCCGTTCATCATTCCGCGACCGCTTCGACCTCGGCCTGCGCCAGCGCCGACTGGATAGCGGCGATGAAGTCATCCGCGCTCAGCTGGAGCATCTCGACGTCGCGCTCGGCGAAGAAGGCGCGCACGCGCTCTTCCATCTCCGCCTGCGGCGTATCCCGCAGGGCCGCCTCGAGATCGGCGATCGTGCGGGCCGGTTTCACGAAGATGTCCCCGGTAATCCACAGCTGCTTCAGACGCTTGCGCTCCGGGTCCAGCGCCACGCCCACCCGCATCAGCCCGCCATCGGACTTGGAGATACTCTCGAACATCGGGGCATCGGTCGCCGGACGGTTGCGCTGATACACCCACTCTTCGGTATCGATGTCCGCCAGCGCCTCGTCGAAGGCGCGGCGCTCTTCCGGGAGTACGTCGGCGGCTTCGGTGCGCACCCCGAACTCCTCGGCGAAGGCGCGCGCAATGGCCTCCTTGACCACGTCCAGTGCGGGCATCTCGTCGAGCAGCGTGGCGAGGTTCACAACCCGGTCGCGCGCGGACTCGATGGCCTTGTTGGAAAGCTTCTCCGCCGGTATGCGCAGGATGCGCAGCATGTCCTCGACATCGAACTCGATCAGCAACGTGCCCTGGTACATGATCGAATCGCCGTCAAAGGCGCCGCCGGTACCGGAGATCTTGCGACCATCCACTTCGATATCGTTGCGCGGGCGGAACTGCGCGTCCACGCCCAACGAACGCATGCCGGCCGCCGCTGCGTTACAGATGCGCGCGGCAATCTGACCCATGTCGGCCGAACCGAGAAAGCGTTTGTCCAGATACAGTTCCCAACCGAGCTGGGTGGCATCGAAATAGATCGCACCACCGCCGGTGATCCGGCGCTGGATGGCGATGCCGTTCTCCTGGCAGTACTCGGTGTTGATCTCCTGGTCCACGTTCTGGTGGAACCCCACCAGGGCACAGGGCTGGAACTGCAAAAAGCGCAGGGTATGCGGCGATGCGCCTGCCTGATGACATTCCAGCAGGGCGCGGTTGAACGCCATGTTCTCGGCGGCCGGGCGCAGCCCGGTATCGAGGATGCGCAGGGTCGTCTGGTCGCGCTCAGGCATGACAACCACCTCCGGCTGCAACCTCGCCCCCCTCGGTGACGATGCGAATGCCGCCCAGGCCCTGGCGCGCCTTGCGCTCCTGCTCGCGACGGCGGGCTTCCTCGGCCACGATGGTATCCAGGTCCAGTTCGACGCCACTGGCGGCGCCGGCGTCTTCGGCCATCACCTCGTCCCCGACGGCGATCGAGCAACAGGCCGGAGTCACGCGCACCTTCTTGCCCAGGCGCGCGGCGAGCTCCACCACCCCTTCCGCCGGGTGAGCGATCCCGGACAGGCCCGCCATCACGGCGTAGCTGTCGATCTGGCTCTTGGCCTCGCCCGGTGGACGGGCGCAGCCCAACAGCAGCGAGGTATCACCCAGGCGCGCGCGGGCGTCGTGGAAGAAGCGTCCCACCGCATGCACATCCGGGGTCTCGAACGGACGACTGGCCGGCGCGTAGAACGGCATGACCACCACCAGCACCACGGCATCCGGCAGGTGGCGCGCCAGCATCTCGAGCGCATTCCACTCGCCCAGCAGCTTGCCGTAGTGCAGGCCGATCACGATATGCGGGACCACCTTCATGTTGGTGTTCACCAGGCTCTCGAGCGTGCGCTCGAAGTCGTCCACGCTGCGCCGCAGGTGATAGACCTGCGTGATGGTGTCCTGGGCGCCGATGACGTCCATCATCGCCGCATCGATTCCCGCCTGTTCCATGGACAGCGCAATGTCGTCGTCCACCAGTGCGGTATGCATGGCAATGCGGAATTCGGGGAACTCGTCCTTGATGCGCCGGATGGTGGAGTAATACGGGTCGTATTCCACCTCGTTGCGATGATTCGAGCCGCCGGTCAGGAGCATGCCCTGGGCACCGGACTCGATCACGCCGTTCACCTGGCGCCAGAGATCCTCCGGGGTGCGGACGGGGATCATCGGATCCAGGATCTTGGCCTTGCAGTGATCACAGGCCAGCTTGCAATCGCCACCGGTGATGGACATCGCAGGCCACGCACTCTTCCCACAATCGGCCAGCTCGCTGGACTGGTAGGACTTGAAGGTCGGGGTATAAAAGTGCACCGAACCCGGATCCCCGGCGTGTTGCAGGCTATGCTGGAGGTCATCAACCAGCAACGGATCGACGGGGACGTCCTCGAGGGGCTCTACCCGCTGGATTACATCGTTCCAGCTTGTCATCAGCGGTCTCCGGGTCGGCGCATTTCTTGAAGGTTTTACTCGGGTATTACCGAAAAAAAGAGGCCGCCAACCGCAACGGGTCAGCGGCCCGGACCGGATCGGGGCTTAGCAGCCGCCGAAACCGTCCGCTTCCATCTTGGCTTCGAAGGCCGCATGGGCGTCGGAACCGGTCTTCAGATCGCCGATTTCGCCATCCCAGTCTTCCGGCTTCAGCTTGATCAGCCAGCCTTCGCCGTAGGGATCTTCGTTGATCAGGCCCGGGTTACCCGCAACCTTGTCGTTGGTCTCGGTGACTTCACCGGTGACCGGGGTCTTCGCCGGACCCACCCACTTGCCGGATTCGACGGTGGTGCAGGACTTGTCCTTCTTGACCGTCTTGCCGACCTTCTTCGGGGTGTAGGACACAATCGTGCCCGCCAGCGAACAGGCGTAGGACGTCAGACCGACGGTGGCGGTACCGTCGCTTTCCTTGCGCACCCAAACGTTGTTTTCAACGTTGTACATCAGATCTTCCGGAATATCACAACCCCGAACTGCACCCATGTCTTCCTCCAGGAATATTCAAATAAAGCGGGAAAATTAAAACGTTATCGTTTTATCACTGCGTAGTATCAGGTCGGCTAACTCGCTCGCCCGATTCACTTCATCGACATCGTCGATGAGATCCGAAGACGCGTCGATTCTATACCCCGGCAGAGCGGGCTGGCAAACGTGCAAGCGCACGCCTGCACGTTTTGCGTCCTGGATAAAGTCCTTGATCAGCTTGCCGTCTTCCATGGCCCGCAGATCGTCCGCTACACCCTGCTCCATCAGGCGCACGCCCTCCATGGTGAAGAAGATGTGCACGTCCACATCCATCGAGGCCATCACCGCGCCGAGATAGAACGGCGTGGCGCAACGGCCGGGCGTCGACGGGCCCGAGGTCATGATGATCACGACCGTCTGCTCGTCGTTGTCCAGGTAATAATCGTTGTCGATATCCGCCATGGTCCCGCTCACCGCAGCTTGCGCTGGCACTGGATGTCATCGTCCTTGGCCCGCTTGCAGTAGCCTTCCTCGGCCTTGTCCCCGGTCAGGAACACCTCCAGCGCGGCCTCGATCCCGTTGGTGGGCTCGACTCGGGCGATCCAGGCATTGTAGGGATCGGAATTCAGCAGCACCGGGTTTTCCAGCACTTCCTCGTTCCCCTCGACGATCTTGCAGTCGATGAAGTTGGGGATCGGACCCGCCCATTTTCCACTTTCGATCGTGGCAACCGGCTTGCCCGGCGGTCGCCGCGTACCCGGCCGCCGCACCCGCACGTGGATGATCTTGCCCGCAATCGTCTGCGACAGGTCGGTCATCCCCACGGTCAGGGTGTCGTCGTCCTCGCGACGAAGCCAGATCTGGAATTCGTCGTCGTAGAACAGTTCAGGGTGAAACTCGCAGCCGTTGCAATCCATGTTTCGCCTCATTCCCGGGGCCGCGGGGACCCGTGCCTACACAAAAAAACGGGCGCCAGGCGCCCGTCTTCCAAACTCATCGATGGGCCATGCCGGGCATGGGTCCAGGGATCAAATGACCCCCTTCTCCTTCAACAGGCCAATCGAATCACTCACGTTCTCGTGAATGCCCAGTTTCCGCGCAGACAGACCCATGGCCAGACCCAGCAACTGCGTGAAGTACAACACCTTCACATCGGTCTTGATGCCGAACTCGGTCTCGGCACGCACCTGGTGCATCTCCAGACCGGAGTGGCAGGTCGGGCACTCGGTGGCGATCACTTCCGCACCGGAGTCTTCCGCCGACTGCAGCAGGTTCAGCACCAGCTGGGTCGAGGTATCGGAATCGGACAACGTGTGCGCACCACCGCAGCAGGACGTCTTCAACGGATATTCGACGTTCACGGCACCCGCGGCGCCCAGAAGGTCATCCATGAAGTGCGGCTGATAGCTGGAGTCGGAGCCCGGGCCATTGTCCTTCTCCGGGAAGATCTGGCGCGGACGGGTGTACATGCAGCCGTAGTAGTTCGCGACCTTGATACCGTTCAGGCTCTTGGTCATCTTCTGCTTGATGCCTTCCGGACCGAGTTCTTCCATCAGCCACTCGAGCAGATGCAGGGTGCGAACGTCGCCGCTGTAGACCGGGTCATCCGACTGACGCGCAAGATCCTGCACGGTGTTCATCGCGTCTTCCGACGTGGCAGTTTCGAACTCGGCTTTCTTCAGGTTGTGATAGCAGCCGTTACAGGGGGCCATCACGGTGTCCATGCCCATCTGTTCGGAGGCGATCGCCATGTTCCGTGCGGACAGGTAGGTCTGCAGCATGGGGTGAACGTTCTTCACCTCCATCGCGCCACAGCAGTTCCAGTCCCGCAGGTTCTCCATCTCGAGCCCCAGCGCCTTCACCAGCACGCGGGTGGAGCGATCGTACGGCCCACCGGAGCCCTCAAGTGCGCAACCCGGATAGTAAGCAACCTTAGCCATGAGCGGCCTCCTTCTGTTCGCGCACGTAACTCTTCAGCACGTCCCCGGTCTTGCCCCAGGACTTGGTGCGCGGCGTATGAATCGTGTTGAAGCCCATCGCCATCAGGTGCTTCACCGGGAGGTGCTTCATCATTCGGAAGACGAACACCTTCAGCCATTCCTGCAGAAGCGGCTGGCCGGTCTTCTTGAAGAAGTTCTGCATCACCTTGCCGTCTTCGATGCGGCCGGTCTTGTAGATCTGGTCGGCGAACTCTTCATCGAAGATGCTGGACGGGGTCTTTTCGGTGATCCCTTCCTCTTCCATCCAGTGCGCCAGCGCCTTCATCACGCCTTCCGGCTTCACGTCCTTCGGGCAGATGTTCGTGCATTTGTTGCAAGAAACGCACTGCCAGATGATGTCCTTGTCCTTGACCAGCTCTTCCTTCATGCCAAGGCGGGTCAGGTAGATCCAGTAGCGCGGATTGAACTGCACATTCTGCGCGTACATCGTGCAGGAGTTGGTGCAGGACCCGCACTGCCAGCAGCGGTGCACATTCTCCGCACCCGTGTAGGTCTGAATCTTCGTCTCGAAATCGTCGTCGTAATCGCGAACCGTGCGCGGGGCAATCATGGTGTTCCAGTGACCGGAAACATCCACCCCGTCGACCACCAGCTCGTCGTGCTGCTGGAGTCGTTCGTCCTCGATCAGTGCTTTTTCATGTATTGCCATGACGTCTCTCCGAAAACCTGTCTTGCCAGGCTCAAGTTCGTTCCGTTATTCAATGCAGCGACGCATCGGTTCCTTTCAGGCGACCTTCCGGGGAATCGATCCCCAGCATCTTCACCGCCAGCTCCAGCGGATCCTGCTTGCCACCAAACTGGTTGTCGATCATCCCTAAACTCATCGATAGCGAACGGGCGTAGTCCGAATAGGCCTGGACCCAGACCAGATCCGTCACAAACGGCAGGTCACGGTAAAAGCCCTCTTCCGCCAGCGCCTCGTAAAACCAGCGCCGCGCTCCCTCGATCGCACCGACCGACTCCCCGATCGGGATCGACCGCAGCGTGTCGTTGGCGCGAATGAACTCGCGCAACGACCCGGTCGTGGTCGACGTATCCCAGACCCAGCGACAAGCCAGTGGCACGGCGTCGGGATCTGCAAAATGCAGGATCTCGGCACCGAAGTCCCAGATCGCCCGGCGCAGCTTCTTGTCATCCGCCGCCAGGTCCGCGAATGCGGCCAGGCGGTCGTTGACATCCACATCCGGGCGGACCAGGGCACGTACCCCGTCCACCAGGGCCCCTTGCCGTTCCGCCATCAGGGTGACCAGTTTCCGGCGAACCGAAAAGACCAGCCCCCCAAGGGCCCGAACATCCTCTGCATCGATCTCGTCGCCCTTGGCCACGATCGCCGCAAAGACTTCATGCTTCGAACGCAAGGCCTCGATGAACGTCTCCAACCCATCGACCCCGCCCGCTTCGGCGATGGCCCCTTTCAGGGTGGAGAGCTTGGACGCGAGGATCTCTTTGTCAAAGGTAACCTCAAGCGGCTCCGGGACCAGCCCCGAAGCCGCCTCGTCGCTGACGACCTCAGCCGGCTTTCTGAACCAGCGCATGCAGATCCGCAACCGCGCGGCCACCCGCGGCGGCACCCTGGGCGATCGAGTCGTCGATCGTCTCGGGACCGTAGGCCGCACCGCAGGAGTAGATCCCCTTGCGGGTGGTGCCACAGGTGTTGGTGTACTGCTCGGCCTTCTCGATGAAGCCGTGCTTCTCGAGGCCGATACCGAACACCTGGGAAAGCTCGGGGTTATCGGCGTTCGGATCCATGCCAATGGCATGCACGACGATATCGAACGGGATGATGATCGGGCGCTTGACCAGGGTATCTTCACCCTTGACCAGCAGGCGACCATCGCCCGAGGCCGTCACTTCCGCGATACGGGCCTTGACGAACTTGGTTTTGAACTCTTCCTGGGACTTCCAGTAGAACTTGTCTTCGTACAGCCCGAAGGTCCGGATGTCCATGTAGTAGATGAACACGTCGGTTTCCGGCGAGATCTCCTTGATCTCCATCGCCAGGTTGGCGGAGACGGTGCAGCAGATCTTGGAGCACCATTCGCGACCGATCTGACGGTCACGGGAGCCCACGCACAGCAGGATGCAGACACGCTCCGGCACACGCCCGTCGGACGGGCAGGCGATCTTGCCACTGCCCACCATCTGTTCCATCTGGGTGGTGGTCAGCACGTCTTCATACGTGCCAAAGCCCCACTCCGGCTTGTTGATGGAGTCAAAATGGGTGAAGCCGGTTGCCAGGACCACGGCGCCCGCCTGGACGGATTCGCCGTTGGTCAGCGTGGCGGTGAAGTTACCCGCCTCGCCTTCCAGCTTCTCGACCTTGGCGCTCTTGTGCACGGTCGAGTTGGCGTCGTCTTCCACGCGCTTGACCATGCGGCCAATAGCATCCTTGGCCCACTCGCCGGAAGGCACCAGCTTGGCGTAACCCGACAGGATCGGGGCGCCGCCCAGGACGTCTTCCTTCTCGACCACCACGGCCTTGTAGCCGGCCGAGTTGACATTGGCGGCAGCGGCCAGACCGGCCGGCCCACCACCCACTACTAGAACGGTATCTTGCTGCATCAGACCTTGCCCCCGTAAGCGAGTTCAGGATTGTAGAGGTATTCGATATTGCCGGCTTCGACTTCCTTCAGGTATTCCTGGAAGGTCTTCTTGGCCTCGGACCAGGACATGCCCATCTTCTCGACCAGGTCCTCGCAGGGCGACGCGTGCCACTGCAGCTGGACGATCTTGAACGGGTCCGCACCGCAGGCCAGGGCCGCGAACTGGACTTCCGCCATGATCGGGATCTGGAAGTTCTGGTTGTGTGCCTTGCCGATCCACTGGTTCTTGTCCATGGTCGTGACACAGCCGGTATCGTTGGCCAGCATCACGTCGGCGTTGGCTTCCTCGCGGGCCACGCGGATCTTGCGATCCATCGTGAACGAGCGAGTGAATTCGCGCTCGGAGATGATGTGGCGGAAGCCGAAGCCGCAGCAGTCGTACCACGTGGAGTAGTCGATCACCTGCGCACCCAGAGCCTGGGCGGTGGAGGTGATGATCGCGGTACGGTTGCCGCCCAGCACGGTCGGATCGTACACCGCGTCCTCGTGGACCATCTTGTAGTAATGGCAGGCCACGTGGGCGGTGGTGCGGATGTGGGAGACGTCGATGGTCTGCAGCTCGGAAGCGATACGGTTACGCATCACGTGCACCCACTCGGAGTAGTGGATGATCTCTTCCGGGATGACCAGCTTGCCGTCGACCAGGCGACCCAGCTTGCCGAGGATCTTGGTGACCTTCTCGCGCAGCTCGGCGGACTCGATCAGGTACTTGCGGATCTCCTTGTAGTTGCCGAAGGAGGTGCCGCAATGCACCAGCGGGAAGAAATGACCCAGCTCGTGGCCGTGCTGCTTGCCGGAGACGTAGGCCTGGTGGAAGTTGCGCAGGAACACGGCAGCGAGCGATTCGACGTTCCCGATACCGGAGCCGTGGTAGTTCCACGCGGTGCAGGAGGTCTGGTCGGTTTCGTCGAGGTAGTCCTTGCCCGGCTCGAAGTCGAACTTGTTCATGAACCACAGCAGCGAGGTCGGGTAGCCAGGGATGTTCCCGCACTGGCCACAGGACTTGTGGTGCCAAAGCTGCTTGGTCGGGATCTTCTTATCCCAGCCGAACAGGGTCTTCACCGACATCGGCTCGTGTTCATCGTTAATGCGATGAATGATGATCTGGCCGTCCTTCTCGAGCTCGTACATGTGCTCGCGGACGTCGTCCATGCGGTCGCCAAGGTCGACGGTGCGGCGGTCGACGTGCTTGCGCACCCAGTCGGTGGCCTTGACTGCGTCTTCCTTCGACAGATCGGTCGACTGGAAGAACGAACCGTGACCGGCGATGCCCTGCCCGTCGGTATTGTGGGAACCGGGCTTCATGGTGCCGGCGCCAGCGCCTTCACCATTCTGGTTGTGGTTGCCTGGGGTCTGTTCACTCATAACGCTTCTCCTGATGTCTTGGATGCGGGAATCGGTGGACGACTTACTCGTCGTCTTCCTCTTCCTGCTCCTCGAGCCAGTCTTCGTAGTCCTCGCGCTTCTCGTCGATGAAGTCTTCGATCACGTCGAAGAGGTTCTCGTCCATCAGCTCGAGGGACTTCAGGACTCCGGTCATTTCCCAGATGGTGTACATCTCCACCGAGGTCTTCAGGGACACTTCCCAGGCGGTCTCGACCGTCTGCAGCGTCTTCACCGGAATCGCCTTGCGCAGGATGCGCAGATCACCTTCCACCTTCTGGATGTTGGGACCCCAGTCAGGGAAGTGATCGGGCTGGATCATATCGGGAGACAGCTGGTTCCCCGTGGTGATCAGCTTGAGCATGACGCGGCCGAACGGACGAAGCACGTCCTTGGCGGACTGCATCTCGTGCTTGATGGCCACTTCGCGCATGATCGCGACCAGGCCACCGGGGGAGTTCTTGAACGGGCAGCGCGCCGCACAGGTCATGCACTGGGCGCAGGCCCAGATCTTTTCCTGCATCGCGTCGTAGATCTGCTCGACGTTCTCGGTCCAGAGCAGCTGCACGATCTCGCGCGGCGAGTAATCGTAGAACTGGGCGGACGGACACGTGGCCGTGCAGATGCCGCAGTTCAGGCAGCCGTTAAGCTCGTGGTCGTAGCGAAAATCTCCACGAATATCGTCGAAGATTTGCTGCATCTCAGCGTATGTCGCCATATCTCACACCTCTTCGCTTTAGGCGATGCAGGTTTCTTGTGAACCTTGCGCAGCCAGCCTAGACCTCGTCCAGGCACCAATCCAGTTACCGCATGGCAACCATCGTTATTCAGGATTCGGGGCGGCAACCCTTGCGAATTGCCGCCCCGAATCAAGCACTTGAAGCGCCTTAGCCCTTCTTGATCAGGAAGTAGAACTTGCCGCCTTCTTCCTTGTGCTCCATCAGCTCGTTGCCGGTCTGCTTGGAAAACGCCTGGAAGTCCTTCACGGCGCCCGGGTCGGTCGCGATGATGTGCAGAACCTGGCCGGCGTCCATCGCGGCCAGCGCCTTCTTGGCGCGCAGGATCGGCAGCGGGCAGTTCAGGCCGGAAGCATCGAGTTCTTGGTCAAAGTTGGCCATCGTTTCTCTCCTTTGAGTGCGTTTTATCAGTCGTGTACTGCGGTCCGGTTGGGCCCCGTGCGCTGCAGCCATTACCGAACGGTAATCAACCGAATTCCCCCTTATAGGCGAATCGGCATCGGAATACAACCGAATTCTAATCCGGGCTTACCACCGGTTTTCCGGTCTGGGCCCACCCGACAATGCCGCCGCGCAGGCTGCTTGCACAGTCCACGCCCTGTTGGGCGAGAAAGGCGCAGGCCTGGGCGGAACGCGCCCCACTCTGACAGTAAATGACCACCGGCGCATCGCTACCGGTGAACTCGTCCTTGCGCAGCGGCAAAGTGGCCAGCGGGACAAGCTCTGCCCCCGGGATAACGCCGCGACCGGTCTCGCCCGGCGAGCGCACATCCAGCAAACGAAAGCTCTTGCCCTCGTTGCGCCACTGTTCCAGTTCGTCCGGGGTGATCTCGGTAAATCCGTACACGCTGCGCTCCGGGTCTCTCACTTGCGGGGGGTGCCGAACTCGTCGCGCGAGCACTGACCAGCGGCCGCTCTACGCAAGGAGTGGGCGCGGAGCATAGCGAAACCGATCGGAAATGCAAACAAGACCAAGCGAGGAGAGGTGGATGGTCGCCCGGGACGAAAAGTTCTGCTATCGTCGCCCACGCTTAAGAAAACGCTGATGCAGAGTCATCAGCTTCATTGCTTCGCGGAGGATATCCCGGTGGACAAGAGCGAATTCCAGGTCGACGGCCACTATGCCGTCACGCTGAAAGACGAGAACGGCAAGCTGCGCCCTGCCAACATCTACGTGCACGACATGCAGGACAACTACATGATCGCGCGGCGCACCTCCGGCGGCGACGTGGGCCTGCTGTTCAAGATGGACTATGACGACGTGATCAAACTTGTCCGCACCCACAAGGTGCTGGATCGCAAGAAGTTCATGGTGCCTGCGGCGATGCTCAAGCCGAAGCTGTGGGAAACCCGCGACAGCATGCGCACCTATTCGTCGGCCCCGGGGCTTGGCAAGTAACGACCGCCCCCGGCATGCCCACACCAGAGGGCCGGCGCCCGCCGGCCCTCGCGGCATGCCTTCTATTGTCCATTTCCTGCTCGCCGCCCTTCTGGTGGTGGCGAGCCTGGCGGTACCACCCGCCCACTCCAGTGGCGTTTCCCTGCCCGACCTGGGCGAGGCCTCCGGCGGCGTACTGACCCCGGCGGAAGAACGCGAGCTCGGCCGCTCCCTGCTGCGCGAAGTCCGCCGCAGCGCCCCCCTGGTGACCGATCCTGAGATCGTCTTTTATGTCGACTCCCTGGGACGCCAGTTGCTGGCCAACGCACCCAGCGCCGATGGGCCGTTCTACTTCCTGACCATCGACAACAGCCAGGTGAACGCCTTCGCGATGCCCGGGGGCATTATCGGCATCCATGCGGGTCTGATGCTGGAGGTCCGCGACGAGGCCGAGCTGGCCGCCGTGGTCGCACACGAAATCGCCCACGTTACCCAACGGCACCTCGCGCGCATGTTCGCGCGCGGGCGCGACATCAATTTCACCACCGGCCTCGCCATCCTGGCGGGCATCCTTGCCTCGGCGGTGGATCCGACCCTGGGCTCGGCCATCATTACCGGGGGTGTGGCCGGCGGCATCCAGCAACAGATCAATTTCACCCGCGCAAACGAGGCCGAGGCGGATCGTGCCGGGATGCAGATACTGCAAGGCACCGGCTTCGACCCCAATGCGATGGCCGATTTCTTCGAGCGCCTGCAAGAACTCTCGCGCGGGGTCGGCGACCAGGTGCCGGAGTACCTGCGCACGCACCCGGTCACCCTCGACCGGATCACCGACACCCGCAACCGCGCAAACCAGATGGCTGCCAGCGACACCCGCAACCGCGGCCCCGAATTCCAGTGGATGCAGGCGCGCATGCAGGCGCTGCAGGATCCACGGCGAACCCTGGAACGCTTCCGCGCAACGGACACCCCTTCGCCCCAGCAGCGCTACGGGGCGGCGGTCGCCTATCTCGAACGCGGAGAACCCGGCCGCGCCCGCGAACAGCTCGAACGCCTCGATGCAGCGGACGCCCCCGGACTCACCCTCGAACTCGCGTTCGCAGCACTGCTGCGCGAGGAAGGCGAACACAGCGCGGCGTTGGAACGGCTGGAGGATCTGGACGCGGTGTACCCCGGCCACCCGGTGATCCGCGAACGCCTGGCCCGGGTCCACCGGGACCTCGGGCAGCCCGACCGCGCCATTCGCATCCTGTCCGACATGATCCGCCGCGAGGCTGCCCCCAATCCGGAGCTCCTGCGCCTGCAGGCGGACATCGCGGACGCGGCCGGGTATATTGCAATCAGCCGCGAGGCCATGGCCGAATACTTCTTTCATCGCGCCCAGTACGAGGAGGCCGTGCGCCAGTTCGAGGCGGGGATGGACGCCTCGGATGCCAGCGAGCGCGACCGTCAACGCATCGAGGACAAGCGCGACACGGCCCGACAGACCGCACGCGAGGCGCGCGAGGACCGGCGATAGAAACCGCGCACGCGGGGAATGTTCCCGCAGGACCATTCGTCTACCGACAGTCATAGAACTGCCCGAAAACCCACCACCAATACACCCGGACAAGAGAGGTAGAACTCCTCATGCACATCTCACGCCGAGAATTCATGCAGTTACTGGCCGCCGCCAGCGCCGCCGGTTTCCCCCTGGGCGCCGCCGCCTGCAGCAACAACAAGGGCGGTACTGCGGGTGATCCCTACGACACCCTGGATCGCTTCGGCAATGTGCACCTGTTGCACTACACCGACTGCCACGCCCAGCTGAAGCCGGTGTACTTCCGCGAGCCGAACGTCAACCTCGGCGTGGCGGACATGCGCAACCGTCCGCCGCACATCGTGAGCGAGCACTTCCTCAAGCATTACGACATCGAACGCGACAGCATCTACGCCCACGCCTATACCAACCTGAACTTCATGGAGGCGGCCGAACAATACGGTCGCGTAGGCGGCTTTGCGCATCTGAAGACGCTGATCAACAAGCTGCGTGACTCGCGACCCAACGCCCTCCTGCTGGACGGCGGCGACACCTGGGGCGGCGGCTCCGGCTCCGCGCTGTGGACCAACGCGCAGGACATGGTGGATGCACAGAAACTGCTGGGCATCGACGTCATGACCGGTCACTGGGAATTCACCTACGGTGCCGACCGCGTGGAAGAGATCGTGAACGGCGACTTCGCCGATGCCGGCATCGACTTCGTCGCCCAGAACGTGCGCGACGTGGACTGGGGTGACCGCATCTTCAAGCCCTACGTGATCCGCGAGATGAACGGCGTGAACGTGGCGGTGGTGGGCCAGGCCTTCCCCTACACCCCGATCGCCAACCCACGCTGGATGGTCGAGCAGTGGTCCTTCGGCATCCGTCCGGACGACATGCAGGAGACGGTCAACGACGCGCGTGCCGAAGGCGCCGAGATCGTCGTTGCCCTGTCGCACAACGGCATGGACGTGGACATCAAGATGGCCGGCATGGTCGAGGGCCTGGACGCCATCATGGGCGGCCATACCCATGACGCCGTGCCGCAGCCCCTGCCAGTCGAGCGCCCCGACGGCGGGACCTGCCTGGTCACCAATGCCGGCTCCAACGCCAAGTTCGTCGGCGTGCTGGACTTCGATTTCCGGGACGGCGCAATCAAGGACTGGGAATACCGCCTGGTGCCGGTGTTCGCCGAGATGCTGCCGGAAGACCCGGCAATGGCGACCTACATCCACAACATGCGCAACAGCGAGGTCACCTGGAAGGGCGAGACCTTCAACATGGAGGAGAAGCTGTCCGAGGAACTGGCGGTCACCGAGGACCTGCTGTTCCGCCGCGGCAACTTCAACGGCACCTTCGACCAGCTGATCTGCGATGGCCTGATTGAATACAACGATGCGCAGATCTCGTTCTCCCCGGGCTTCCGCTGGGGCACCACCGTGCTGCCGGGCATGCCGATCACCTTCGAGCACGTGATGGACCAGACCGGTCTCACCTACCCGGAGATGACCCGCAACGCCTTTACCGGTGCCCAGATCAAGGAGATCCTGGAAGACGTGGCCGACAACCTGTACAACGCCGATCCGTTCTACCAGCAGGGCGGCGACATGGTCCGTGTCGGCGGCCTGAAGTACGCCATCGACCCGAGCGCCAGTGCCGGCAACCGGATCTCCGAAATGGAACTGGACGGCAGGAAGCTGGACGCCGACAAGGAATACGTCGTCGCCGGCTGGGCCAGCGTGCAGCAGAGCGTGCCCGGCGGTGTCGGGGTCGACATCTGGGACGGCGTCGCCGATTACCTGCGCAGCCAGGACGGTAATGTGCGCATCAGCGACCTCAACGAACCGAAGGTCAAGGGCATCGGCGAGGACAACCTCGGCTACGTCCCGACCACCGAGGACATGTACCGCAGGTCCTGATCGGTTCGCACCCCCTTCCGGGGGCAACCCCGGAACGAAAAAGCCCCGCTCATGCGGGGCTTTTTTGTGGCCGTCTTCCGGGTGACCCGCCTCCGGACAAGTCGCCCGGGGCCCCAGGGGTTCTATCTAAACATCCACCCAGCGCCCGCTGGCATCACGGCAGGCCGTGCCGTTAATCGTTTCGGGGTAGCCGTCCATGGTGGCCTGCACCTGGTACTCGCGGCAGTCCTGCCCCGAGGAGCGGTAGGTCCGGGTCGGTGTGGCGTGGTACTGATGCCCGGTATTCGGGTTGCGCCAGGTCGAGCTCTGGCGATCCGGGACCGTCTCCAGCGTACGCGACACGCGCATCCGGTCTACGTCATCCATGCTCCGCCCCACCGAACCGCCAACCGCCGCACCCGCCAGGGTCCCGGCAATAATCGCCGCAGTACGCCCGCGCCCGCCCCCGATCTGACTGCCGATAACACCGCCTGCCGCGCCCCCGATCAGGGCCCCCGTCTGCTGCTTGCTCACCGTTTGACACCCCGACAACAGCAAAATCAGGCCCGCTGCCACCAGGAACAGCACTAGTTTTGTCATCTCTGCCTCCATTGCGCGGCCAGGGGCTGCGCGATTCGGTCTCGCCATTAAGCCTAGACCGGCCGAGCTGAACGCTTCGTGAAAGGGTCCGCGGGACAGGAACCACCCACGAATGTGACCTCCAGGAGGCAAAATTTCCAACTGGTTCAAGACACGTGCGCGAAACCTCCCATTCACCTCTCAGAATCAACCCCGTCCGCTGTTCCCGGCGGACATCCATTCCTACACTGTCCCTCGGTAAACGACACCCCCGGTGAAGTGAGGAACGTGACCATGATCAAGAAGATATTCGCCACTGCAATTGTTGCCAGCGTTTTCGCATCCAGCCCCCTGATGGCCCAGTCGGCCGGTGGCGCGGGAGGCCCCTCCGCTGGGACCAGTGCGGGCGCCAGCGCCAGTGCCCCGCAGGGCAACCCCAACTCTCCGGTCGCCGGCGGCTCCCCGTCGGGCGGCATCTCCGCTGCGGCCCGCTCCGAACCCGGCGCGGTCTCGCGCATCGCCACCCGTTCCGGCCGCCTGGTCGGCCTGATCGCGTCCACCGGGACCACCCCGGGCACGGGCACCACTCCGGGTAGCGGCACCACCCCGGCCACGGGCACCCGGTAACGCACGCCCATGCGGACCAATCCGCTCTTCCTTCGCGAAGGCCGCCTCCGGGCGGCTTTCGCATGTCTGGGCCTGGGAATTTTCGTGAGCCTGATCACGGCCTGCGGTAGTGGCGGTCCCACACCGCTGGGGGCATCCCTGCAAAGCATGGTATCCGGTGGTCCGGATGCGTCTTCCCGCGCGGAGGAAATCCCCTACGCCTCGCTCGCGGTCCACACCGAACATCACCGGGGACTGCTGATCCTCGGAGCGATGTCCAATGGACACACGTACTGGCCGAGTGCCGAGGGCTTGTCGCTCCAACTGCACGACGGGGGCCTGTTTGCCACCGCCGGCCTCGGCGCCGACCTGCTTGGCACCCACCACCCCGACCTGGAAACGCCCCCATGGCGCGGCGAGGCCTCCGCAGGCTACCGGATCGAACGCCATGTCCGGGATGACTCGGGAACCGTGGTGCGCCACGTCGGCCAGGGCACCCTCGAGTGCGCCGCACCCTCGGCGCGGGACCTCCCCCTGGCGACCCTGGAGCTCGAGCGTTGCCGCGAGCGAATCGACTGGCAAGGGGACGGCACTACCCGTGCCGAACTCTGGCGCGACCCCGAAACCCGCGATCTATGGGCATACGACGGCCAGGCCTGGCCGGGTGGCCCCATGATCGCCTGGCAGGTGGCTCGCCCCTGGTGGTAGCCCCGGCAGGAGGCCTGATGCAACACCCTATCCGTTTCCCTTGGCTGGCCCTGTGTCTGCTGGCCGCGGCTCCGTCCGCGGGCCTGGCCGACCGTTCGCCCGCCGAGACCCCGCTCACCGATCACTGGGTGGCCTGGCAAGGCGAGCTGTCCGCGCCAATCGACTGGGGCTACAGCTTTGGCCTGCGCAGCCGCGATATGCGCGCGGTCGACCACGAGCGCAGGCGGCTACTGGCCGAGATTGAACTGATCGCACAGACCATGGACATCGCCGGGCGTCCGCACGTCGCGCACGCGCTGGACAACTGGAGCCGTACGGTCGAGTCGATGGAGCCCACCCCCCATGCGCGCAGCGCGGAACGTCTCGATCTGCCCTGGCTCCTGGCCAACCTGCGGCATGCCCCGACGGCGACGGACCTGGAACATATCGGTTACTGCGACCCGCCCGACTGGGTGGAGCTGTGGTCCATGGACGGCGCTCAGCGCCACGAATGGGACCCGGGCATGACCTTGCAGGACCTCCTGTCACGTCCGCCACGCGCCGCGGTGCGCGGCTCTGATACGGCCGCCGTAGTGACACCGCTTGGCGAAGTCCATGTGTTCGGGGTCGCGGCCTGGAACAGGGAAGACAGTACGATCGCCCCCGGCACCCGGGTGATGGCCCATCTCAACATCCGCGACCTTGGAGGCACCCTGGAGGGGGACCTGCTCAACCATCGTCTGCCGCGCTTTCTCGCCACTCGCCTGCCGGGTGACAACTGCACATTACGGACCCTCCCATGAACATTACCGCTTCGCGCCTGCGCCGCCGCAGCCTGGTGGCCGCCGTACTCGTCGGCCTGGGCATTCCCTCCGCCCAGGCCGAGGACTTCGGACTCGGCCTGGGCCAGCGGGACACCGGTGGCATCGGCCTGATGCAAACCCCGACAGCCCGCACCGGCGATGCCGGCCATTTCGCGGGAGGCTGGAATCGCACCTTCCCTTATCGCCGCTGGAGTGTCTTCGTCCAGCCCATGGACTGGATGGAACTGGGCTTCCGCTACGTCCAGGTGGAAAACCGGGCCTACCTCGCGGCCGGTGATGCTGACCGCTACAACATCGACAAGGGCGTCGACATGAAGCTGCGCCTGAAGCAGGAGACCCGGTACATCCCGGAGGTGGCCGTGGGCTTTCAGGATCTCGGCGGCACGACCCTGTTCGGCGGCGAATATCTGGTCGCGAACAAACGCTGGAACAACCTCGACTTCTCCCTCGGGCTTGGTTGGGGCTACCTCGGTAACCACGGAGACATCGAATCGCCGCTGGGCTGGATCCACGACAGCTTCGACCGCCGCCCGCGGTCCGCCGGCGGCGGCCAGGGGGGCGAAGTCGCCACGCACCAGATGTTCCGCGGTCCCGCCGCGCTGTTCGGCGGGGTGGAATACCAGACCCCCTGGGATCGCCTGCTGCTGCAGGTCGAGTACGAGGGCAACACCTATCAACAAGAGCCCCAGAGCAATGCCCAGGAACAGGACTCGCGCTTCAATTTTGGCGCCCGCCTGCGCCTGACCAGCAACGTGGAACTGCATGCCGGCTGGCAGCGCGGGAACACCGCGATGGTCGGCCTGCACTTCACGACCAATCTGGCTCGACTCTCGCAGCCCAAGGCCGATGATCCACCCCCGGTCGAACCCGCGCATCTCGACCGCCGCGACTGGGACGCGGTCGCCGCGGACCTCAATGCCAACGCCGGGATTCATGTGACCGAGATTCGCCAGGTCGGCGACACCATTCAGGTGACCGGCCAGCCCAGCCGCTTCCGCGACCTGAAGCAGTCCGAAGGGCGCGCCAACCGCCTGCTGGAAGCCCAGGCCGAAGCTGGCATTCATACCTTCCAGTATCGCTGGCAGACCCTCGGTCTCGATCTGCGCGAGAGCCTGCACGATCGCGAGGCTTTCGGCCGTGCCCTGGCTTCGGCCGATCACGAAACCGACTACCGCCACAGTGTGCGGGTACGCGATGCCAAGCCCACCGACAACGATCGCGGCGAGGTGCTCTACGCAGCCGAACCGCGCCGGTTCGAATGGGGCATGGGGCCCTCGCTGGAGCAGAACTTTGGCGGACCGGATGGCTATCTCTATCGCCTCTCGGCCTACCTGGACGCCAGCTATTTCCTGAGCCAGGGCACCTGGATCTCGTCGATGCTCTCCACCACCTTGCTGGACAACCTGGAGAACTATGACTACATCGCCGATTCCGAACTGCCCCGCGTGCGCACGCACATCGGGGACTACCTGGCTGAGACCGATGTGGGAATTTCCAACCTGCAAGCCACCCATACCCAGCGTCTCGGCCAGGACTGGTACGCAATGGCCTACGGCGGCCTGCTGGAGACCATGTACGCCGGCATCGGGGGCGAGATCCTGTACCGGCCGTTCAACAGCCGCTGGGCCCTGGGGGTCGATGCCAACTGGGTCCGCCAGCGCGAGTTCGACCAGCAGTTCGGCCTGCGCGACTATGAACAGGTGACCGGGCACGTCACCTCCTACCTCGATACCGGTATCCAGGACATCCATGCCCGAGTCAGCGTAGGCCGCTATCTCGCAGGGGATCTCGGGACCACACTCGACTTCTCGCGCCAGTTCGACAATGGCGTGGTGGTTGGTGCCTGGTCGACCTTCACCGACGCCGGCGACGACTTCGGCGAAGGCAGCTTCGACAAGGGTCTGTACCTGTCGATCCCCTACGATTCATTCTTCTCCACCTCCAGCCGCAACCGGGCCAACATCGCCTGGCAGCCGCTGACCCGCGACGGTGGGGCGCGCCTGAACCGGCGCCATCAGCTCTTCGACATCACCGAGGAGCGCCAACTCGGTCGCTACTGGGACGAGCCCGACGCCACCTGGCGATAACTCTTAGGTATCCGGGTCCCTCGGGGCCCGGATACCGCTTCCACCAGACCCGCCGCCCTTTGCGCTGGCAGCGACCAGTCCAGCCTCAGCCCGGCCGCATGCACAACCCCTGGCGGCGCGGGGCCCGTGCCAGGATGCCAGCCGGGCAGGCCGTCGATTCCCATGTCGGGCCTTCTGAATGCCCACCCTCCCCCGTTTGCGCTTGAGTTCGGCCTTCACGGAGTCTCGCGAGGCCGGTGATACCGACCCTCTGCACCTACACGACCGAAATCGATTCCGGCGACCCGCCCTGCCACAAAAAGGCCCCGGCAAGAGCCGGGGCCTCGGGTTAGCGCGTTCGCGATCGCCAATCCTTGTCAGGAAGCGCTATTTGTAGGAGTAGTGATAGTAACCGTACCCGTAACTGGTCGAGGCCTTGTACTCGATCGAGTTCAGGATACAACCGCGCACGTCGACCCCGGCCGCTTCGAGACGCCTCCGGGCCGACTCGATCTCGCGCAGCGGATTCAGCTGGAAACGCACGACCATCAGGGTGGTCGAGCACTGACGTGCCACCACGGCCGCATCGGTCACCGCCAGGATCGGGGGCGTGTCGATCAGCACCAAGTCGTAGTCGCGGCTGACTTGCTCCAGCAGACGGCTGAAACGATCCCCCATCAGCAGCTCCGACGGATTCGGCGGAGCACTCCCACGGGCGATGTAGTGCAGCCCATCGATCTCGGTGCCTCGCAGTATCCCGTCCAGCGATTCGCGGTCGGCCAAATACTCCGACAGGCCCCCGTCACTGCGCTGCCCGAACGCATGATGCACATGCCCCTTGCGCAGATCGGCATCAATGACCAGGACCCGCTGTCCCGCCTGAGCACAGACCGCGGCAAGATTCACCGATACAAAACTCTTGCCGACATCCGGACTCGGCCCGGTGATCACCAGGCGATTGTCTCCGGCTTCGAGCATCGCAAAGTGCAGGCTGCTGCGCAGTCCGCGCAGCGCCTCGATGGCGTCGTCGGCCGGGTCAAGGGAGGCGAGCACGCCACCCGGCACGTCGTAGCCGCGCGGCTGACGACGCCGCTTGACCCTGCGCAGCAGGTTCTCCTGCTGCCGCGACCGGGGAACACTGGCGTACACAGGCAGATCGATACCCTCGATCTCTTCCTGGGATTCCACACCGCGCGTCAACATCCCGCGGACCAGCACCAGCGCAATGGCCAGGCCACCGCCAAAGACCGTGGACAACATCACGATCATCCTGCGCTGCGGCTCCACCGCCGAGAGGCCGGCCTGCGCATCGTCCAGGATGCGGACATTCCCGACCGTACTGGCCCGGGCAATATCCATTTCCTGCATGCGATTCAGCAACTGCACATAGATGTCCTGATTGACCTCGACATCGCGGTTCAGGCGCAGGATCTGCTGCTGGGTCTCCGGCAGCGCACCGATCTCTTCATTCAACCGGTCGCGCTCGCTTCGCAACTTCTGACGCTTCTCGATCAGTGCCGCATAGGTCGGATGGCTGGGCGTATACCGCCGGGATATCTCCGCCTCTTCGAACTCCAGCTCATTGAGCTGACGCTCAAGGTTGACCAGCCGGTCCAGCACGGTACGGGTCTCCTGCGAAAGGTCCACGCTCTCGCGCTCCATCCGGTAGTCGTTCAGGGCGTCTTCGGCCGTTTGCAGTTGTTCGCGAACATCCGGAACCTTCTCCTCCAGAAACTCGAGGCTCTTCTCCGCCTCGGCCGCCTTGCGCTGAACGTTCTGCGTGAGGTAGATCTGATTGATTGTATTCAGGATGCGGCGCGCATGGTCCGGGTCCGGGTCGGTCAGGGCCAGGCTGAACACGCCACTCTCCCGACCCTGCTGTCCGACATCGAACTGGGCGCGCAGGCCATTGATCGCGGCCAGGCGGGAACGCCTCTGGATATCGAAGCGGGCCCCAGGGGCCGCCTCCAGTTCGGCCACCCGGAGCCGCACGTCGCCATCAAGAAACTCCACGTCCGCGCCGACCCGGCCCTCGCCCAGGTCGCGATCGCCGCCCAACAGGCGATAGTGGTTGTCATCCAGGACCTCCAGCGTGAAGGTGTGTCCCTCGTATGCACGGGCCACCCGGAAGTCGCCAACATTGAGGGACTCGCCCGCCCAGACGCTCGAACCTGCAAAGGCAGGGCGCTCCATGCCGCGCCGCACCAGGTAGTCCCCCACCACGGGCATGCGGTGCGGGCGCACCACCAGGTCCAGCGACTCCTGGTCGACCGCGCGTCCGAGGACCATGCGCGAGCGGAGGATCTGTAGCTCGGCCTCGACCCGGGGTTCCTGCCCCAGCATTTCACGCACGTTGGCCAGGGGGCTGCTGAAACGCCCCATGTCTTCGACCTGCACCAGCGCATCGGCCCGGTAGATCGGAGTCGACAGCGTCGCATGGATCGCGCCCGCCACTGCGAACAGGACCGTGATCGCCACGATCCACCACTTGTGGTCCAGCAACTGACCGAGCAGTCGGCCAATATCCAGTTCGCCTTCCGGTCCCCCGGGAGAATGATTCTGGGTCATCGGGATTTACCTGTGTCGAAGATCATCGATTGAGCCGCCGCGCCCAGGCGTCGGCAGCCTCCACGAGCAGGGCATGTGCCTGCCCGAATACCTCGGGGCTCTTGCCATAGGGATCAGGAACATCACGGCCCCGGCCATCTTCCAGCCAGTGACCGAAGCGCATCGTCTTGCCCAGCACCTCGGGGTGGCGCGCCCCCACTGCCTGCCGCTGCCGCTCGCTCATGACCAGCACCAAGTCGGCGTGATGCAGGAGCTCCGGCTCCACCTGACGCGCTACGTGTGCCGAGACATCCAGGCCGTCGGCCTCGGCGAGACGCCGGGCTTCAGGGTGAACGCCCTCCCCGACCAGGGCCCCAAGGCCGGCGGATTCCACCGCGCGATCGGGCAAACGATTACGCAACAGGGCTTCCCCAATGGGGCTGCGGCAGATGTTGCCAGTACAAACCACAAGAATCCGATTGAACATGGCTAGAAGTCGTCGCTGAGGTTTCGAACATCTCGCGTGGTCCGCGATGCCTGATAGACCGCGCTCACGGTGGGCAGGATCTGACTGATCACGCGATTCCAGCGCCCGAGGGGCGTGGTGGTGACATAGACGATGTCCAGCGGTTCGAGCTCGAACTCGGCCCCGAGCATCAGTGCCGAGGCATTGCGCGCGTCCAGCTGATAGACGGTCGCGAGCTTGTCGCTCTCGGGTGGTGCACGGCGGATCACGAAGATCCCGCTGGCATCCGCCCGGGTTTCGTTGAAGCCTCCAGCCTGGCTCAGCGCATCCATCAGGGTGACCTGACCACGGCCCAGGGGCAGGCGCTGAGGATCACCCACCTCGCCCATCACATAGACCTGCTGGCCGGCGGTGTCCGGGATGTGCAGGACATCCCCATCGCGCAACAGCCGGTTCTGCGACATGTCCCCATGGCGCAGCATCTCGTAGAGCGAGACGACGATTTCCTCCCCGTCCCGAGTGAGGATCACCTCATGCCAGTTGGCCGTGTCCGCCAGACCACCAGCCTGGTGGATGGCATCGAGCACCGTCTGCGGGACGTTCGTAATGGGCTGCACACCCGGCTCGCGCACCTCGCCCGTCACCCGGACCCTCTGCGAGTTGAACGCGGCGAGCCGCACCTCGACCTGGGGTTCGTTCACAAAGGCCGCCAGGTCGCGCGCAATCAGATCGCGCACCTCCGCGACCGTGCGCCCCTCCACATGCACCCGTCCGATATACGGATAGAAGATCGTGCCGTCCGAATGCACGGTGTTGCCCGATTCCACCGCCGACCGCTCGCTCCCGGCCGGGATCGTCAGCTCCGGGTGCTCATACACAATGACCGCCAGCACATCGCCACGACCCACGCGGTAGTCGTACTCGTCGACGTCCCGCACCAAATCATCGCTCGCCCGACGCAGGTCCGGCGGTACCGAGCGCTGCTCCTGCGCCCGGATCAGACCGAACGTAATCGGTTCAATGTCGACCAGATCTTCGACCGGGGCACTCGAGCTGCGCTCGGAGATATGCCCGCCAGGTGCCCAGGCACAACCGCTCAGCGCCAGTAGCGTGACCAGCGACAGGGCCCAGCGAATGGGGGTTGTCTCGTTCATGGATCATCCTCTTTCGCGCATTACCGCAACGCCTGCCGTGCCAGCAGCTGCGGGGCTTCCAGTGATCGTGGCGACCCCGGGCGGCTTGGGCCTCAAGCGGGGTGACCCTGTCACGAATGAGCAGGATCGTCGCCGAACTGGCGCAGAATATCGGCGCACCCCCCCCGGGGGACAACGCCCAAACACGAAACTTACGGGCCTGTTCACAGCTTCGGCGGATCGACCTCACGTTTCCCGGAAACGGCGTTGCAGGGCCCTGAATGGGGGTGCTTGAATCCATCGCGTTCCGTCCATCTGCGACTGTCCCGGACCTCCATCACACCGCCCGTACAGCGGGCTTGTGGTCCGGAAACAGCCGCCATTCATCCGACGAGGGAAAGGCGACATGAAAGTCCTGATCACCGGCGCGGCAGGTTTTATCGGCTCCCATTTGGCTCTGCGCCTGCTGGAACGTGGCGACACCGTGATCGGTGTCGACAATCTGAACGACTACTACGACCCGAGCCTGAAGCGGGCCCGGCTGGATCACATACGCGCCTTCCCCGCCGCCCGTCAGCACTTCGTGTTCGAACAGCAGGACATCTCCGATCGAGCGGCGGTGGAACGGGTGTTCCGCGAGCACCGGCCGCAGCGGGTGGTGAACCTGGCGGCCCAGGCCGGCGTGCGCTATTCGCTGGAGAACCCGGCGGCCTATGTCGACACCAACCTGGTCGGTTTCGGCAACATCCTGGAGGGCTGCCGGCATAACGGCGTCGAGCACCTGGTCTACGCCAGCTCCAGCTCGGTCTACGGCGCCAACACCACCATGCCGTTCTCGGTGCACGACAACGTCGATCACCCGCTGAGCCTGTACGCCGCCAGCAAGAAGGCCAACGAGCTGATGGCGCATACCTACAGCCATCTCTACGATCTGCCGGTGACCGGGCTGCGCTTCTTCACTGTCTACGGCCCCTGGGGCCGCCCGGATATGGCGCTGTTCTTGTTCACGCAGAAGATCCTGGCGGGCGAGCCGATCGACGTCTTCAACTACGGCCACCACCGGCGCGACTTCACCTATATCGACGACATCGTCGAGGGCGTGATCCACACCCTGGATCGGCCCGCGGCCCCGAACCCCGAGTGGAGTGGCGCGGCCCCGGACTCCGCGAGCAGTTCCGCGCCCTATCGCCTGTACAACATCGGCGCGCACCGTCCGGTGGAGCTGATGCACTACATCGAGGTGCTGGAGGACTGCCTGGGTCGCAAGGCCCAGAAGCACCTGCTGCCGCTGCAGCCGGGGGACGTGCCGGATACCTACGCCGACGTCGAGGCCCTGCGCGCCGATACCGGCTACGAACCAACCACCACCGTCGAGGATGGCATCGCCCGTTTCGTGGACTGGTACCTGGGGTATTACCGGGCGGCCGCCTGATGGGCATCTACCGCAAGACCCTGCAACTGCTCACCCCGGCCGAGAGACGGCGGGGCGCCCTGGTGCTCGGCATGGTGATGGTGATGGCGATACTGGAAACCGCCGGCGTGGCGTCGGTCATGCCGTTCTTGTCCGTGCTTGGAAACCCCGAACTGGTCCACACCAACCCCGTGCTCAACCAGCTCTACACCGGGCTGGGCTTCACCTCGGTGGACCAGTTCATCTTTGCCCTGGGCGCCGCAGCCTTCGCACTGATCCTGTTCTCGGCGGTGTTTCGCACACTCACGCACTTTGCGATGAACCGCTTCATCGAGATGCGCCGCCACAGCCTCGGCAAGCGACTCCTGGAGACCTACCTGCGCCAGCCGTATGCATTTTTCCTGAATCGCCACAGCGGCGACATGGCCAAAAGCATCCTCTCGGAGGTCGACCAGCTGGTACTCAATGTCTTCCGCCCCGGGATCACCATGGTGGCCTACCTGGTGGTCACCCTCGCCATCGCGGCGCTGCTCGTCATCGTCGACCCGTGGCTGGCGCTGGGAGTCGCGGTCGTCATTGGCGGCGTGTACGGCACGATCTTTGTGTTCGTGCGCGGCCTGCTCGGACGCATCGGGCGCGATCGTTCGCGCGCCAACAAGGAGCGCTTCACCGCCGCCGGCGAGGCCCTAGGCGGCATCAAGGACATCAAGCTACTGGGCCGCGAGCACGCCTACCTGTCGCGCTTCGACGCGCCGTCCAAGCGCCAGGCCCGGCACCAGGCCACCAACCAGACCATCGCCCAGGTCCCCAAATTCCTCATCGAGGCGATCGGCTTCGGCGGCATCATCGCGCTGACCCTGATCCTGTTGCACACCCAGGGCGGAACGGGTACCGATTCCCTCGGCGAGATCCTCCCGATCATCGGCTTGTATGCCTTTGCCGGCTATCGCCTGTTGCCCGCCGCGCAGCACATCTACGCCGGCCTCGCCAAACTGCGCTTCGGCGCTGCGGCGGTGGAAAGCGTGACCGCCGACCTGCGTGAACGCGAGGCCCTCGCGGAGCTGCATCGACGTGCACCGCAGCCGTTGGTCCCACGCCAGACCATCCAGCTCAAGGGCATCGACTACACCTACCCGGGCGCCCACCAGCCCGCCCTGCAGTCCATTGATCTGGAAATCCCGGTTGGCAGCTCGGTGGGCATCATCGGCACCACCGGGTCCGGCAAGACGACCCTGGTGGACGTGCTTCTGGGCCTGCTACGGCCGACCCAGGGCGCCATCCTGGTGGATGGCCAGCCCGTCACGGATGCCAACCTGCGCGCGTGGCAACAGTCCCTGGGCTATGTGCCCCAGGACATCTTCCTGACGGATTCGACCGTGGCCGAAAACATCGCGCTGGGTATCCCGGCCGCACAAATCGACCACGACCGGGTGGAACGCTGCGCCCGCATGGCGCAGGTCCACGACTTCATCGTCCAGGACATGGCGGAGCAGTACGTCACCATGGTCGGCGAGCGCGGCGTGCGCCTGAGCGGCGGTCAACGCCAGCGCATCGGCATCGCCCGCGCCCTCTACCACGACCCCGATGTCCTGGTATTCGACGAGGCCACCAGCGCCCTCGACACCACCACCGAGCGCGCTGTGATGGAGGCGATCGAGTCCCTGGCGCAGAGCAAGACCATCATCCTGATTGCCCACCGTCTGAGCACCGTGCGGGCCTGCGATCAGGTCGCCCATCTGGAGCGCGGCTCGTTCACGTCAGTGGGCCGCTTCGACGACCTGGTCACCGAACCCGGGACGACCGAGTCTCCGGTCCAGTCGATTACCGACGCTGCGCCCTCCGGCACCCACTGCTGAAGCCGGCGTGCCGATGCAAACCGAGGAAATGCCCGTGACACACGTTCAATCCCAGCCCCTGCAGATCAAGAACAGCGGACGCCTCGCGCGCACCCTTGCGCGTGCGGTGCACCTGCGCCACCTGCAGAAGTCGCGCAAGATCGCGATCCAGTGGCGCGAAAAGCTGATCCGCGCGCACGGCGAATCGGTGGTGACGCGCCCGGTCCTACAACAGATCAAGCGTTACGCCGCTCAAACCTACGGCAGCGATTCCTGGTGGCCATGGCTGGCGGCCTACACCGAGGTCCGCCGCGAGTTCATCGAGGGCTGGATCGGCGACGACTACTACACCGAACACCTCAATCCGTTGTGGAACCGCCAGGACATCCGCCGCCTGAGCGGACTCAAGACGATGGACTCCCGCCTGTTCCCGGACAGCGTCGTACCGCCCATCTTCGTGCGCGTGGGTGGCCAGTATCTGGACGCCCGGGGCACACCGGAACCGCTGGCTGCCGCCCTCGCCCGTCTCGAAGACGACAAGAGCTACGTCCTCAAGCCCGACGAGGGGCGTCAGGGCCTCGGCGTGACCTTTGCGCCCGCCGACCGCGTCGCCGAGGAACTCTCCCGGATTCCCGGCAACTGCATCGTGCAGCCCCTGATCGAGCAGCACGCCGATATCGCGAAAATCAATGCCAGTTCGGTGAACACCCTGCGGGTCCTGACCTTCCTCGATCCCGAATCCGGCGAGCTGCGCATCCTGAACCACTTTCTGCGCCTCGGGCGCGAAGGACAGCGCACCGACAACGTCTCCACCGGCGGCTATTTCGTCGGCGTGGACGGCGGAGGCTGGCTGGATGGCCACCTGCGCGACCCGGTCTGCGTCAGCATCGGTTCGGTCCACCCGGACAGTGGCACTGACGTCAAAGGCCTGCGGATCCCCAACTTCGGCGCCGTGCGCGAGCTCTGCCTGAACGCCCACCGCCGCATCCCCTATCTGCGCTTCATCGGCTGGGACGTCTGCATCCAGGCCGACGGCAAGCCCGTGATCCTGGAATGGAATGCGGAGCAAGTGGCCTGGTCGCGCAACGAGTCCTGTTTTGGCCCGTTGCTGCCCTCGGTCCCACAGGGCTATCCGCGCTAACCCAGCCAGCCGCAATCACGAGGACGTCATGCACACGATCAAACTGCTGTGGACCGGTGGCTGGGACTCCAGCTACCGCCTTCTGGACCTGGCGCTGCACCGCCAGCACCGGGTCCAACCGATTTATGTCCTGGACCCGCGACGCAAGTCCTATGTCCACGAGCTGCGCGCCATGGCCACCATCCGGGCAGGGCTGGAGTCCCGCCCGGAAGCCCGCGGGCGGGTCGCGCCGGTCCGGGTCTACCTGCGCGACGACATCCTCGCGAGCCCGGACATCACCACGCTTTATCAGCGCCTGGCCAGCGAGGTGCATGTGGGTACCCAGTACGACTGGCTGGCACGACTGTGCGCACAGGAGGGCCTGCGTGACCTCGAACTGTCGCTGACCGGTCACGAGGCCGGAACCGAGTTGCAGGAACGCTTGTTCCGCAATCCGCAGTGCGGCGATTACCGCTTTCGCGAGGACGACTTCGCCTGGGAGCTGTTCCAGTACTACCGCTTCCCGCTGCTGTCAGTAACCAAGGAGGCGATGAAGTTCGATGCCGAGGCCAAGGGCTTCCTGCCCCTGCTCGAACAATCCTGGTTCTGCCACTCGCCGATCCTGGGCCGGCCCTGTGGTCACTGCCAGCCTTGCCGCTTCTCGCGCGAGTCGAACCGGGCAATCCAGTATTCGCGCCTGGGGCCGCTCCTGGAGCTCGCACGCCGGGCACGCTCCAGCCTGCGCTTGATGCGCACCGCCGGCGCCTGAGACGCAAACGCCATGTCCCTCGCCTTTGGTGCCCTCCTTCCCTGGCTGTCCGGCCCGCGCGAATATGCCGCGTTGCGCCGCGCCGAGCGGCTCTCACTCCCTGCCCTGCAACGCCTGCAGGCCGAACGACTGGCCCGTCTCTTGATGCAGGCGCGAGACGAGGTCCCGTACTACCGCGACCTGTTGCCACCGGTGAACGTGATCGCGACTGATCCGGTTGCGGCCCTGCTGTCACTGCCCATTCTCGACAAGCACACCATCCGCCGCGAAGGCGAGCGCCTGCGTTCCGAGCGGCCACGCCCCGGACTGCGGCGCAACACCTCCGGCGGTTCGACCGGCGAGCCCGCAACGTTCTACCAGGACACCGCCTACCGCCGCTGGGGCCGCGCCACCAAGGCCCTGTTCGATGCCTGGACCGGCTACCGGCCGGGACACCGCAAGGCCGTGCTCTGGGCCGCTTCACGCGACCTGACCGCCGGGCGCGGCGTGCGCCGACTGGCCGAGCGGATGAAGAATCGCACCCTTCTGAACGCCTACTGCATGGATCCGGCCACGATGGATGCACACCTGGAGCAGCTGCGCGCGGCACCGCCCGCGCAGCTCCAGGTCTACGCGGAGAGCGGCCACGAACTCGCCCGGCACGCCCTGCGCCGGGGGATCCGCATTCAGGGTATCGGCAGCGTGCTGAGTTCGGCCGGAACCCTCTTTCCCGATATGCGCGACACCATCGAGGAGGCCTTCTCCGCCCCTGTGTTCAACCGCTACGGCTCGCGGGAGGTGGGCGACATGGCCTGCGAATGCGAACGCCACCGAGGCCTGCACGTGAACCCCCTGACACAGTTCCTCGAGATCCTCGACGACGAGGGCCGGCCGGCACCCCCCGGCACCCCGGGTCGCGTCGTGGTCACCTCGCTCACGAATCACAGCATGCCCCTACTGCGCTACGCGATCGGCGACCTGGCCAGCTGGTCGAGGGAGACCTGCGACTGTGGCCGTGAGTGGCCCCTGCTGGAGGGTGTATGGGGGCGCGTGACCGATCACCTACGCGGCGCCAACGGTGCAGTCGTATTCGGCGGCTGGCTGCGCCAGCTTCTGTACCCGGAAGACTGGATCGGGCAGTACCAGTGGGTACAGCACGCGGAGGATCACCTCCGCCTGCGGCTGATCCCTGCAGACAACAGGTCCGACAGCGAGCGCGAGCAGTCCCTGCGCGAGCGACTGGAACCCGCCATCCACCAGCAACTGGGCGCGAGCACCCGACTCGATATCGAACGCGTGGGCACGATTCCGCCCTCGGCCAGCGGGAAGCACCTGCATGTCATCAGCGAATTGCGGGAGAATCGGCGGTGAAGATCCTGCATGTGATCAATGGGCTCGGCCAGGGCGGAGCGGAACGCCAGCTAGGGAACCTGCTACGGGCCGCGCCGGATACCGGGGCGGTCTTCGCACTCAAGGAGCCCGGCGTAATGGCCGGGACCATCCGCGCGCACGGCATCCCGGTGTATTCCGGAGGACTGCGCAGCCCGCTCTCGGTGGGATGGATCGCGGCATTGCGCCGGACACTGGACGCCTATCAGCCGGATGGCGTCATGGGCTGGATGTACCACGGCAACCTTGCCGCCTCGCTCACCCGGCGCCTTGGACACCGCGGTCCGGTGTTCTGGAATGTACGCCACTCGGTGCACGACCTGGCACACGAGAAACGCGGAACCCGCTGGGTGATCCGGACCGGGGCGTGGCTGTCGCGGCATCCGGCGCGCATCGTCTACAACAGTGCGGCCGCGGCCGCGCAGCACGAGGCCCTGGGTTTTGCGTCCAGCGGTCGCGTGGTGCTGCCCAACGGCTTTGATCTGGGGCGTTTCTGCCCCGAACCCGAGGCGCCCCGTGGCCTGCGCGCGCAGCTGGGCATTGGTGCGGAAACCTGGTTGCTGGGCATGGTGGGCCGCGCCCATCCGATGAAGAACCATGCCGGACTGGTGGCCGCCCTGGCGCAACTGGTCCAGTCCGGGGTGGACGTGCACTGCGTGATGGTCGGCACCGGGGTCTCCGCAGACGACAATCCCCTGGCCCTGGCCATGCGCGAGCACGGGATGGCCCGGCACGTAACACTGCTGCCTCCGACCCCCGAACCCGAGGCCCTCTATCCAGGCCTGGATTTGCTGGTGCTGCCATCGCGCTGGGGCGAGGGCTTCCCCAACGTCGTAGGCGAGGCAATGGCCTGCGGCGTCCCCGCCGTGGTCACGGACATCGGCGATGCAGCCACCGTGGTCGGAGAGACCGGTTTTGTCTCCGCAAGCCCAAAGCCGCCGGACCTGGCCGACGCCATTCGCTACGCCGTTGGCCAGGGCCGTGAACGCCTGCGCGGTCTCGGGGGCAAGGCTCGTGCACGCATGCAATCGCATTACGCCCTCGATGCCGTGAGCGCGCGCTATCAGGCCCTGTTCCAGGATGCCCTGGCAGGCACCGCGTCCGTCTCGCCATGAGCTATACCGCGATCCCGTTCACCTTCATGGAACTGCTTCTGTCGGGCAGCTTCCTGATCATCGTGCTGGTCGCCGTGCTGTGGACGGGCCGCACCCGGGAGGGCTATCTGTGGCCACTGCTGGCGGCCCTCCTTGCCCGCATCGGCGCCGCCCTGGTGCAGCGTTTCCTGTTCCCGTTGCCCCAGGGCGGCGCCGATGCGATCAGCTTCGAACGCCGCGCCTGGTTCTGGGCCCAAAGCGGCTGCGGCAATCTCGGGGATCACTTCAGCATGGGCAGTTCCTACCTGCACAGCTGGCTGATCGCGAACATCTATGCCTGCGTCGACCGCGCGCCCCTCGCCTTCCAGGCCGTGAATATCGCCCTGGGCATGCTGACGGTCTACCTGATCGCGCGCATCGCCGAACAGCTCTGGGACCGCCAGGCGGCGGTGCGCGCCGCCTGGATCGCCGCGCTGTTCCCCATCCTGATCGTGAACGCCGCCGTGCCGTTGCGCGAGGTCTGGTTCACCGCCTTCTTCCTGCTCGGGGTGCTCTGGCTGGTGCGCTGGGTGCAAAGCCAGCGCAGCGTTTTTCTGGTGGCGGCGGTGGGGGTCTTGCTGGCCTCGGCGATCGTGCATGGCGCCGCGGTGTTTGCGATCGCCGGCATTGCGGTCGTGCTGGTCGGCTGGTCGATCAAGGAGTTTCTGCGCGCCTCGGACCTGGGCCGCATGCGCCCAGGCCTGCTGTTCGGCGGCATCCTGCTCGGCGCGGCCGGTGTCCTGGGCTTCCTGGTGATGGACGACATGCGTTTCTCCTCCATTGGTCAGCTAGGCGATGTCATGGAGCAGACCGAGACCCTGGACCAGCGGGCCGAGCGCAGCGCGCGTGGCGGCGCCGCCTATCCGTCTTTTCTCATTCCCTCCAATGATCTTCAGGCGCTGGTCCTGACGCCGGTCCGCATGGGCTATCTGCTGTTCGGCCCCCCGCTGTGGGAGGTGCGCTCCCCGGTTCACCTGATCGGCATGCTGGAGGGCTTGTTCTACTTGTCCCTGGTGCTGCTGCTGGCGGTTTATCGCCACCACTGGTGGCAACGCAAGGACTTCCGACTGCTGGTGGTGATGTTCGTCGTGCTCACGATCATTTTCGCCTGGGGCACCAGCAACTTCGGTACCGCCGCCCGCCACCGCGCGAAATTCCTCGGAATTCTGATTGCCCTGGCCGCGGGCCTGGCCGGCCGCCGCGTATGGCGCTGGGAACGCCTGCAACGGCTCACCGGGAGGCGTGCAGCGACGACCGACAATGTCACCGATCCACCCGAATCTTCCGATACAAGCCTGCCGCACCCGCGGCGTGCCTCGCCCTGATTTGCCGCGCACCCCACGCGCACCCGCCCCACTCCCGGGGCCCCTACGCACATTCACACAGGAGATTGAAAGATGGCGGAATTTGCGGCACCGGACGCCCCGCGTCTGGCCATTATTGGTCTGGGTTATGTCGGCCTGCCTCTGGCGGCCGAGTTCGGACGGGTCCTGCCCACGCTGGGCTTCGACATCGATACGGGTCGGGTCGAGGAACTGCGTGGGGGGCATGACCGCACGCGCGAAGTCTCGCGCGAGGAACTCGCCGGCGCCGAACATCTGGAGCTGACCGCAGACAGGGAGCGGCTGCGGGAATGCAATGTGTTCATCGTGACGGTGCCGACCCCGATTGATGCGCATCGCTGCCCCGATCTGGGCCCGCTACTGGCCGCCAGCCACACGGTGGGGGGCGTGCTGAAGCCGGGCGACGTGGTGATCTACGAGTCCACGGTCTACCCCGGAGCCACGGAGGAGGACTGCGCCCCCGTGCTGGCTGCCGAGTCGGGGCTGGAGCTCAATCGGGATTTCTTCCTCGGCTACAGCCCGGAACGGGTCAACCCCGGCGACAAGGAACACCGTATCCCCGACATCGTCAAGGTCACCTCCGGCTCCACCCCCGAGGTCGCCGCCTTCGTCAACGCGCTCTACACCCGCATCATCCGCGCAGGCACCCATCCGGCGGCCAGCATCCGTGTCGCCGAGGCGGCCAAGGTCATCGAGAACACCCAGCGCGACGTGAATATCGGGCTGATCAACGAACTCGCCATGCTGTTCGAGCGCCTGGACCTGGATACCGAGGCGGTACTGGCCGCGGCCGGGACCAAGTGGAATTTCCTGCCGTTCCGGCCCGGCCTGGTGGGCGGGCATTGCATTGGCGTAGATCCGTACTACCTGACGCACAAGGCGCAGGCCGTCGACTACCACCCGGAGATGATCCTCGCCGGACGCCGCACCAACGACGGCATGGGGGGGCATATCGCGGACCGCACCATCAAGGCAATGATCCGCAAGGGGTTCCCGGTCGTGGGTTCGCGCATCCTGATCATGGGTCTCGCCTTCAAGGAGAACTGTCCGGATCTGCGCAACACGCGCGTGGTGGACATCGTCCATGACCTGCACGGTTATAACGCCAACGTCGACATCTGGGACCCCTGGGTGGACGCAGCCGAGGCCCATCACGAGTACGGCCTGGACCTCCTGTCCGATACCCCGGAGCCGTCTCGTTACGATGCAATCGTCCTCGCCGTCCCGCACTGGGAGTTCGTGGAACTGGGCCCGCAGGGCGTACAGAAGTTCGCACGCGAGCGCGCGGTGATCTTCGACGTCAAATCCGTGCTCCCGCCGGAGGCGAGTGACCTGCGTCTATAAACGCTCAATCCCTCTTGGTTCGCGCTGTCTTTTCGGGGTGTCTCGCACACTTTGAGCCCCCGGAAAGATGGCGATAAACCATTGTCTTGTTTACCTTTTGCCCTCATGCACACGGACTTACGAGGTGCCTGAACGCCGCCACCCCGGAGGGGGGCGAAGCACCCTCGAGACAGGAGCGCAACGCATGCAGGAAACCGAGCATCGCCGAATCGTATCGCCCCTGCGCGGCAACACCTCCAGTGCTGCCGAGACCACCCGTCAAGGCGCGGTACGCGAACGCTGCAGCGTCGATCTGCTGATCGTGGCCGCCAACGCCCGCTCGCTGATCGCCAACCGCGGTGATCTGATCCGCGAGATTCAGGCGCGAGGGCATGGCGTGGCCGCGGCAGTCCCGCGCAAGGACTATCTACCCGAGGTCGAGGACCTGGGTATCCCGATCTACCCCTTCGACCTGGGCCGGACCGGAGTCAACCCGGTCGAAGACCTACGGACCACAATGTCCCTGGCGCGGCTGATTCGGCGGCTGCGCCCGGAGGCGGTGTTCAGCTACACCGTCAAGCCCGTCGTGTACGGCTCCCTGGCTGCACACTGGGCCGGCGTTCCGCGGGTATACGCCATGATCACCGGCCTGGGGCATGCCTTCACGACCGAGTCCTGGCGGACACGGGTGTTGCGGACCATCAGTTCGCGTCTGTACCGAACGGCACTCGCTCGTTGCGATCGCGTGTTCTTCCAGAATCCGGATGACCTGCAGGATTTCCTCGACCGCGGGGTTTTGCCCGACACCCAACGGGTGGTCCGCATCAACGGATCCGGCGTGGATGTGGAGCGCTTCGCGCGGCAGCCCCTGCCCGAGGGCGACCCACTGTTCCTGTTTGTCGGTCGCCTGTTGACCGAAAAGGGCATCCTCGAATTCGTGGAGGCGGCGCGCCAGGTCCACCAGCAATCCCCCAGCGCCCGGTTCGTCGTCGTCGGTCCCCACAACCCGGACCTGCCCCACTCGATCCCGGCAGAGCAGGTCGAGGCCTGGAAGCGCGAGGGCATCGTCGAGTTCGCAGGCGGCGTTACCGATGTTCGGCCCTGGCTCGAGAAGGCCTCGGTCTTCGTCCTGCCCTCCTACCGAGAAGGCACGCCCCGCTCGGTGCTGGAGGCGATGAGCGTGGGGCGCCCGATCATCACCACGGATGCCCCTGGCTGCCGTGAAACCGTCCTGGATGGCGAGAACGGCTTTCTCGTCCCGTCCCGAACCACTGCGCCCCTGGCCGAGGCCATGCAACGGTTTCTGGATCAGCCGGAACTGTTACCCCAGATGGCCGGGGCCTCGCGTGAGCGGGTGGAAGCGAAATACGAGGTTGGACAGGTCAATCGCGTGATTCTTCGGTCCATGGAGCTCACATGAACGCGACTCTCAAACGACTGTTCGACGTCCTGTCCAGCATGGGGGCCCTGATCCTGCTGGCACCGGTCCTGTTTCTGATCGCCGCGGCAATCCGCCTCGACAGCCCGGGCCCGGTCCTGTTCCGCCAGCGACGTATTGGCCTCCATGGCCAGCCTTTCCGGGTGCTCAAGTTCCGCACCATGGTGGATCGCGACCCGGACACCATCGACCAGCACCACGAGCAGGTCGTCAGTACCGGGATCGATCCGCGCATCACGCGTGCAGGCCGGCTGCTGCGCGCCAGCAGTCTCGATGAACTGCCACAGCTCTGGAACATCCTGCGTGGCGACATGAGCGTGGTCGGCCCCCGCCCCATCCTGCCGGAGCAGGTGGAGGTCGTCCCGCCTTCCTACGCCTCCCGTTTTTCCGTGCGGCCCGGCCTGACCGGCCTGGCCCAGGTCCGCGGTCGCCGCACCCTGGGCTGGATCCAGCAGCTCGAGGCCGATACCGAGTACGCCGCGCAGCATCACCTGCTGTATGACCTGGGATTAATCCTGCGGACCATTTACGTAGTCCTGACCGGCCAGGGGGTGTACGGCGAGGCCGGCATCAACTGGCGTACCTATCGCGATTCGTTGCGTAACCGACAGCAAGGGGACACGAAATGAACTCGACCCTGAAACACATGTTCATCACCGCCTCCGCCAACGTCGCCCGACAAGCTGAGGCAGCCGGGATCGCGCGCATCTTTGTCGATATGGAAGTCCGCGGGAAGGCCGAGCGTCAGGGCCATATGGACACGCACAAGGCGCGCCACACGCTCGAGGATGTGCGCCGCATTGCCGGCGCGTTGACGAGCGCCGAATTGATGGTTCGCATCAACCCCCCGGCATCGCAAACGCCCTCCGAAGTCCGCCAGGCGATCGAAGCCGGCGCCGACCGGCTGATGCTGCCGATGTTCACCCACATCGACGAGGTCGCGCTCTTCCTCGACGCAGTGGGCGGACAAGTGCCGGTCGCTCTGCTGGTCGAGACACCCCAGGCACTGATCCGGCTCCCCTCCTACCTGCCGCTGCTGGGGCCCGACGACCAGATTCACATCGGCCTGAATGACCTCAGCCTGGCCACCGGGCTCGATTTCCTGTTCGAACCCCTGGCCGGCGGCATGCTCGAGGCCCCTGCGGCACTGTGCCGCGAGGCCGGCGTCGCGTTCGGGTTTGGAGGCGTCGGGGCCGTGGGCAAAGGCGAGATCCCGGCGGAATCCATTCTGGGCGAGCATGTCCGCCTCGGCTCCGAATGGGTGATCCTCTCGCGCGCATTCCGCGAGGTCGTCAGTCAGGAAGACCCGGCCACCGGGGCCGCGCGCCTGCGCGGCGAACTGGGACGCCTGCAAGCGGCGGAACAACGGTTTCGCGCGGCGACGCCGGAACAGCTGGGGGAGAACCGCGACGAGGTCCGCAGCCGCATCTTCCGGCTGGCGGCCCGGCTGCACAACCGGAGTCGGGCATGCGCCTGAGCCGGACGCTGTTCCTGCAGAAGCCTGACGTCCTGCGGCAACAACAGGGCCTCATCGAAAGCCGCCTGTGCGAGGCATTTCCCAACACCGCGCTGACCTTCGCCGGGGGGCCCGACGCCGTTCCCGAGGGGCTTGAGGTCGACGCGGTCATCGCCCCCACGCTGCCCTGGCTGCCCGAGGCCCTGAACCGCCTGTCGCGCTATCAGTGGATCCATTTCCTGTCCGCCGGGGTGGAGCGAATCTGGGACATGCCCTTCCCCAAGGATGGCCTGATGATGACCAAGAGCAGCGGCGTCCATGGTGCCCCGATGAGCGAGTATGCGATCGGCGCCATGCTCTACTTCGCCAAGCACTTCGATCGTTTCAACGAGCAAAGCCGCCAGAAACGCTGGGAGCGCAGCTGGCTTGGGGAACTGACCGGACGCACCGTCATGGTGCTCGGCATGGGGCACATCGGCGCGCTGGTAGCCCGCCGCGCCCAGGCGTTCGACATGCGTGTGATCGGCGTCCAGCGCAACCCGCGGGCCCATGACCATGCCAGCGAGGTCATCCCGCTGGACGCTGTGGAAAAACGTCTATCCGAAGTGGACTACCTGGTCGTCTGCCTGCCCCTCACGCCGGGCACTCACCACCTGGTCGCCGAGCCCCAGTTGCAGCACCTGAAGCCCGGCGCGGTTCTGGTGGACATATCGCGTGGCGGCGTGGTGGATCAGCGGGCCCTGACCCAGGCCCTGGACACGGGCCACTTGCGCGGCGCCGCACTGGATGTCTTCGAGGAGCAGCCCCTGCCCGCGGGCTCGTCCCTGTGGAACCGGGAGAATGTCCTCGTCACTCCACACGTCTCGGGAACCTCGCCGCACTATATGGAGCGCGCCCTCGAGATCTTCGTGCGCAACGCCCGCGCGCTTGAACAGGGCCACGCCCCGATCACGCCGGTCGATCCCGCCGCCGGCTACTGACTGCCGCCCGACAAAACGCGGCTCCGCAAGAGCCCTGCTCGTTTCTCTCGCACTTCCCTTCCTGCAAGTATGCGGGCCCGGAGAACATCACTCGCCCCCCCCAGGGGGGCGTGGATCCATCCGCACGGCCGCGGAAGAGTCGACCCCACTTGCCGGGACGCCGCGCCTGGTCCTGGAAAGACCCGGTCCTGGAAAGAATCGGGCGCCAACGCGCCCCCCCGAATGGATCCGCTCGGCCTGCCACCACGCTATATCGCGCCACCACAGGGCCTCTTACCTTGCGCACCGTGGCCAAAATGGGGCGGAAAGGTGACTGGCGACAGCCCGCCCGCGAAGCCACCCGGGCGTTACTTCCCGAGCCACATCCGCGGACCGGCAAGCGGTACGGACATGGCACTGGAAAGGTACGGAGGTGCCGACGCCAGTGCATTGGCAACCCGCGTGACCGCACCGAAGGCCGCGAGTCATCCACGACGGTATGCGAGGTGCACGACCACCGGACCGTGATCCACCGCATCACCTACCGCGAAGCGGGCGCGGCCGTTCGCGCATAGGTCACCACTGCAGGGCGCACCGGAGCCGGAACCGGTCGTGGCGGGCGGGACGGTGCCGGGGCACTGTGCGTTGCCTCTTCCTCGCTCCCGGGCTTGTACCCATCCACGACCCGGCGCAGTGTCTCGAACGCGACCCGGGCATCCCGCTCGTGGTCGGCCTGCTTCAACGCTTGCAATGCCTGGGCGAGTACATCCGCCGCCACACAGGTCTCGCGGGCGCGCATGATCTTGGCGTGAGGCGTCGCCTCCACGTTATCTCCGATCAGCAGCTCCTCATAGAGCTTTTCGCCGGGACGCAGGCCCGTACAGGTAATGGCGATGCCTTCTCCCCCGGCGGCCTCGTCCTCGCGCACCTGATGGCCATGCAGGCGAATCATGCGCCGGGCCAGGTCGATGATCCGGACCGGTTCCCCCATGTCGAGGACATAGACCTCGCCACCCTCGGCCATCGCGCCGGCCTGAATCACCAGCTCGGCCGCCTCCGGAATGGACATGAAGTAACGGGTAATCTCGGGGTGGGTGACCGTCACCGGCCCCCCTTCGCGTATCTGCCGGTGGAATAGCGGGACCACGGAACCGGACGAACCCAGCACATTGCCAAACCGCACCATGCTGAAGACCGTCGCATTCTGGCGCCGCGCCCGATCCTGCAGGACCATCTCGGCCAGGCGCTTGCTTGCACCCATGATGTTGGTCGGACGCACGGCCTTGTCGGTGCTGATCAGGATAAAGCGCTCGACTCCCGCGCTGATCGCTGCATCGGCTACCACAGCCGTACCCAGCGTGTTGTTGCGCAGGCCCTCGAGCAGGTTGCCTTCAACCAGCGGCACATGCTTGTAGGCGGCGGCATGATAGAGCGTCTGCACACCGTGCTCGCGCAGGACCTCGGCGACCCGCGCGCGGTTCGCGACCGATCCGAGCACGGCGTGCACCGCCACCTCCGTCTGCATGCCGGAACGACGCTCCGCGAGTTCCTGCTCGATCCGGTAGAGCGCGAACTCGTTACGTTCAAAAAGCACCAACGCGGCCGGCTCAAGGCTGAGGATGCGCCGACACAACTCCGAACCGATCGAACCACCGGCACCGGTCACCATCACTACACGCCCCCGGATGCTTCGGGCCAGCAGGGCCTCGTTGGGCGGCACCGGATCGCGCCCAAGGAGATCCGCGATATCGAGATCCTCCAGTTGATCCAGCGGTGCCTGCCCCGACACCACCGCCTCCAGCGATGGCACCGACTGCACATGCAACGGATACGGTTCCAGCCATTCGAGGATACGCCGGCGATCGGCTCGACTCGCCGATGGAACGGCCAGCAACACGCGCGCGACACCGCACTGGTCCACAAGAGTCTCCAGGGCCGCGGGCCCGCATACCGGGATATCGTCAATGGCACGCCCCTGGACCGCCGGATCCTCGTCGATGAACGCCATCACGCGGAAGCGTCCACTGGACTGCAACCCGGACGCCAGCTGAATACCCGCCTCGCCAGCACCGAAGACCACCACGCGCTCACTCCCCGATCGCGCATCGGAGACCGCCTGATACCAGCTACGCACCAGAGATCTCCCGGCCGCCACCAGGGCAAAGGCCAACAGGGCAAAGTTCACCGAAATCGCTCCGAAGAAGCCGGGTGTCTGCGTCAATTCGGTGGACGCCCAGATCATCACCGCGAGCGCCAGCACACCGACGATCACGGCCTTGAACGCCCGAGCCCCCATGAAGCGCACTACCGTCCGGTAGAGCCCCAGCCGGGCAAACACCAGAATACCGACCGCCGAAACCAGCGGGAAAAGCCACCAGGCCTCGACCATCATGGCCGGAAGCGGCTGCCCGGTGCGGATTACAAACGCCAGCCACAGGGCAAGGGGCAGCATCGTGCTGTCTGCCAGCACCATCAACCCCTGCTTCGCGCCACGCGGCAGCTGCAGCAGGTTTTCAAGACTACGATCCAGTAACGCCATCGTATGGCCTCCCTTCGTGTCATCGATCGGATCACGAGGCAGAACAACGACGTTTTCATGTCGCCGTTCGCCGCAAGCGAGAAGGGAGGCTACCAGTGCAATCACCGGACATCTGGGGGGGGAATCACGCTGTAGGGGACGCGACTGAGGGCGTCGTCACGCTATCCGGACGTCCCTCCGAAAGAGCCGGAGAATACCTTCCGTATGTCACAGGGGGATCGCCGCGACGGGCACCTCAAGGAGACACAGATCAGACGGAAGAAGAGAGAGCAGCCACGAAACGCGGGCTCATGCCCCATGCGCACCCACACGGCTTCGAGCCCGATCAATCGAGCGTCACCAAGGTATGCAAGGGTCTGGAAAGAAATGGTGGGCCGTGTAGGAATCGAACCTACAACCAATGGATTAAGAGTCCACTGCTCTACCAATTGAGCTAACGGCCCCCTGAACAAAAAAGGGGGTGGGGTGACCGATGGGACTCGAACCCACGACAACCGGAGTCACAATCCGGGACTCTACCAACTGAGCTACGGTCACCACCGTGTCACTGTACAGCTACTTGCGCGAAGGGCGGCCCTGGCGCGCCCGGCAGGACTCGAACCTGCAACCGTCGGCTTAGAAGGCCGATGCTCTATCCGGTTGAGCTACGAGCGCGTTACCGCCGAGCATTGAGGCCATGGCGCCTGATCCGAGCCTGCCGGAAAACCGTGGCCGGGAGCCATGGTCGGGGTAGAGGGATTCGAACCCCCGACATCCTGCTCCCAAAGCAGGCGCGCTACCAGACTGCGCTATACCCCGTCGAGCCGTCCCCGCTAAAGGGCCTACACAGCGAGCGCAGGATGGTAGCCCCGCGAGGGGTTCGCGGTCAACATTCATCAACAGATTCCGCCTGCAATGCCCTCCCCTCGGGCGCGGCCCCGTGCTAACGTCGGCTTGGGACGTTCGCAGGGTCGCGAGCGCGGAGGGGACGGATGCTCGACTGGGTAGCCAACACAGCCATTGTATTGGGGGCAAGCGGCCTCCTGTATGCCCAATGGACACTCGCCCGGCTGCTGCGCGAACTCCCCGAGAGCCGGGTCCGCACCGGCTGGAAGATGATGTTCTTTCTGGTCCCGGTCTTTATCCTCGGCTATTTCGGCTACATCCCGCTGAACTGGGGGCTCTACGAGGGCCTGCCCGACCTCCTGGTGCCGGCCATCTTCCTCCTCGGGGGCTGTTTCGTCTGCACCGTGGTCGGTCTGACCCATAGCTCGGTGGAGAAGATCCGCCACATTACGCGGCTGGAACACGAATCCATCACCGACCCGCTGACCGGCCTGTTCAACCGCCGGCACATGGATCGCCGGCTGGACGAGGAGGTATCCCGCGCCCGGCGCTACGGCCAGCCATTGTCCGTCGTGATGCTGGATATCGACCAGTTCAAGCCGATCAATGACCGCCTGGGCCACCTGATCGGGGACTACATCCTGACGACCCTGGCCGAACGCATGCAGCAGGTCCTGCGGCGCTCCGACCTTGCCGCGCGCTTCGGCGGGGAGGAGTTCGTCGTCGTCGCCCCGCATACCGACCTCGAGGCAGCCATGGCGCTGGGCGAGAAGCTGCGCGAAGCCATATCCGGCCACCCGATCACCCTGACCGGGCACCAGGCCGCCCCGCCCTGCGCACCGGATACCCTGACGGTCACGGTCAGCGTCGGCATCGCCAGCCGCGACGCGAACCCGAGATCCAGGGACACCGCCGAGACCCTGATTGCCCGCGCCGACGACGCGCTCTATCGCGCCAAACAGGACGGGCGCAACCGCTGCGAGGCCAGCGCGCCCACCAGCGGGCTCTCGGTGGCCCTTTAGAAAACACGCCGCGCGCGATGGCTGCGCGGATCCAGCGGTGCTCCACGCCGCATGCCGCATCCGCCCGGCAAATCGCTTGAGCCCCCGCGCCCGCCATGGGAAGATCGCGGGCGTTCCCCCGGAGGCGAGACCCCATGACGGCCCAGATCATCGACGGACGCGCGATTGGCCAGACCCACCGCGCAAGAATCGCGACCGAGATCGAATCCATGACCGCCCGCGACCTGCGTCCGCCGGGCCTCGCCGTGGTGCTGGTCGGGACCAACCCGGCCTCCGAGGTCTATGTGCGCAACAAGCGCAAGGCCTGCGAACAGGTGGGCGTGGTCTCCCACTCCTATGACCTGCCCGCGGGCACGCCGCAGACCGATCTGCTAGCGCTGATCGACCAGCTCAATGCCGACCGCACCATCGACGGCATCCTGGTCCAGCTGCCGCTGCCGGATCACATCGACCCCGAGACGGTGATCGAGCGCATCTCCCCGGCCAAGGACGTGGACGGCTTCCACCCGTACAACGTCGGCCGCCTGGTGGCGCGCGTGCCGCGCCTGCGCCCCTGCACCCCCTGGGGTGTCATCCAGCTGCTGCGGCATATCGAGGAACCGTTCAAGGGCCGCACGGCCTGCGTGATCGGCGCCTCCAATATCGTCGGCCGACCCATGGCCCTGGAACTGCTGCTGGCCGGTGCGACCCCGACCATCTGCCATCGCTTCACCCCGGATACCGCCGCCATTGCACGGCACTCCGACATCGTGGTCGCAGCGGTCGGCAAGCCCGGCCTGGTCAAGGGTGACTGGATCAAGCCCGGCGCCACGGTGATCGACATCGGCATCAACCGCCGCGACGACGGTACCCTGACCGGCGACGTGGAGTTCGACGCCGCCGCCGAGAAGGCCGCCTGGATCACGCCCGTGCCGGGCGGGGTCGGCCCGATGACCGTGGCGATGCTGCTGGACAACACCCTGCGCGCCCGCGCCTTCGGGACCCACGAAGCGGCCTGAACGATGGCGTCCAGCGCCCGCCTGCGGGCGGGCGCTTGCTTCTCGCGGGTTCAGCCCGCTGCGTGACGACGCGCGGCCTCCAGCCGCAGACGCACGCGTTCGCGCCCCAGATACTCCCAGATACGCGGCAGCTCCGGCCCAAAGGTCTGCCCGGACAACGCCGCCCGCAACGGCATGAACAGCTTGCGCCCCTTGCGTTCGGTGGCCTGCCCCACCGCCTTGGCCAGGGCGGGAAAATCCTCGGCCGCATCCAGCGCCTCCAGCCCCGCGCTAAAGAACTCCGCGCCGGCGGCCGTCAGTTCCTCGCGCGCGGCCGCGCTGTACGGCGCCGGATCGGCGGCGAACGCCGCGACCCACAGTGGCGCCTCCTCGGCGCGGGTGATGTTGTCGCGCAGCAGCCGCGCCAGCGCCGGGCGCTGCTCGGCGGCCACCGCCTCCAGCACCCCCGCCGCCTCCAGGTAGGCCTGCATCTCGGCATCCGAAAGGCTGCGCAGGGCCTCTGACTGCCAGTGATCCAGCTGCTGCGGATCATGCCGCGCCGCGCTGTGACCAATACGCTCGGGGCTGAATCCGGCCGCCAGCTCCGTGGGCGACAGCAGGGCATCGCTCTCGTAGCGATGCCCAAGACGCGCCAGGTGGTTCAGGATCGCGACCGGCAGATAGCCCTTCGTCCGCAACTCCTCGACGCTCGCGGAACCATTGCGCTTGGACAGCGGCGCCCCGTCCTGCCCCATCACCAGCGGCAGGTGGTGATACGCGGGTGCCGCGAGGCCCAGCGCCTCCAGCAGCAGCATCTGCCGCGGCGTGTTGGCGATATGGTCCTCGCCGCGCACCACGTCGGTCACGCCCATCAGGGCATCATCGATCGCGTTGGAGAAGAAAAAGGCCGGCGTGCCGTCGGAGCGACGGATCACGAAATCGCCGATCTCGTCGGTGCGGAAGCTGACCGGGCCGCGCACGCCATCCTCGAAACGCACCGTCCGGCCCAGTGGCACACGGAAGCGCAGCGTCGGCTTCTGGCCCTCGCCCTCGCGCCGGGCAACCTCCTCGGCACTCAGCTGGGCACAGGTCCCGGGATAGCGCGGCGGCTTGCCCTGCGCGCGCATCCGCTTGCGCCCGCGTTCCAGCTCGGCGGACGAACAAAAGCACGGGTAGGCCAGACCCTGTTCGGTCAATTGCCGGTAATAGCCATCATAGAGCTCGCCCCGCTCCGACTGCGCGTAGGGGCCGGCATCGCCCCCGGCGCCAAAGCCTTCGTCCCAGTCCAGCCCGAGCCAGCGCAGATCGCGCTGCAGCGCGTCGACGAACTCCGGGCGCGAGCGCTCGGCGTCGGTGTCCTCGATGCGCAACAGGAAATGCCCTCCGCGCGAACGGGCCCGCAGCGCGCTGAACAGCGCCGTGCGTACATTGCCCAGGTGCAACAGGCCGGTGGGACTGGGGGCGAAGCGGGTGCGGATTATCGAGTTCGTCATCGCGCGCATGGTAGCGGAGCGTCCACCGGCTCACCAGCGCTTCGCCCTCACGCCCACACACACTTCCGGCATGCTGGCAGGCCTTGCCAGTGGCGGGTACCATTGCCGGTCTTATCTTCCGGAGGTCAGTCCAATGCAACGCATCCGCACCCGGCTCGGCGTCGTGCTGGCCACCCTGCTGATCACCCTCTTCACCTCAGGAGCCCTCATGGCCGACACCCATCCGCAGGTCGCAATCGAAACCAACCACGGCCGCATCGTGCTGGAACTCAACGCCGAAGCCGCCCCGGAGACGGTCGCCAACTTCCTCTCCTACGTGGATGACGGCTTCTTCGACGGCACGATCTTTCACCGCGTGATCCCGGGCTTCATGGTCCAGGGCGGCGGCTTCGACAAGGACATGAACCAGAAGTCCGCGGGCGAGCCGATCCGCAACGAAGCCGACAACGGCCTGCAGAACGAGGTCGGTGCGATCTCCATGGCGCGTACCCAGGACCCGCATTCCGCCACCGCGCAGTTCTTCATCAACGTGAACGACAACGACTTCCTGAACCACACGGCCCCGAACGCGCAGGGCTGGGGCTATGCCGTGTTCGGCAAGGTCTCCGAGGGCATGGACGTGGTGCGCAAGATCGAGGCCCTTCCCACCGGCCGCGCCGGCATGCATCAGGACGTGCCGCAGGAGCCGGTCGTGATGGAAAGCGTCAAGCGCGTCGAGGACTAACCTCTTCGTGAGTGCCCGCGCGCCGGCTCTGGTCATCTCCGACCTTCATCTGGATCGCGAACCCGGCCCCCTGCTCGAGGCCACGCTCGCCTTCCTCGAAGGGCCGGGGCGCGCGGCCTCCTCCCTGTACATCCTCGGCGACCTGTTCGAGTACTGGGTCGGCGACGACGCCGGCTTTCCCGCTGCCGAACGGCTCGCCGCAGGCCTGAAGACACTGGACATCCCGGTGGCCTTTATCCATGGCAATCGGGATTTTCTCGTGGGCGAGGCCTACGCCGCGCGCGCGGGGATGCAGCTCGCTCCCGACCCCCTGCATGCGGCACTGCCCTGCGGCCCTGCCGTACTCCTGCACGGTGACTCCCTGTGCACGGACGACACCGAGCACATGGCGTTTCGTCAGCAAGTACGCAGTGGAGAATGGCAACGGGCGTTTCTCGCCCATCCGCTGGAAGAACGCATCCGCCAGGCCGAAGCCATGCGCGCCGCCAGCCGCGACAAGGGTCAGATGAAAGCCGCCGCGATCATGGACGTCAATGCCGAGGCAGTCGCCAACACCTTCCGTGACGCGGACGTCCCGCTGATGATCCACGGCCACACCCACCGCCCAGCGATCCATGAGCTGACCGTCGACGGCCAGCCACGCCAACGCTGCGTCCTGCCCGCCTGGGACGAACACCCCGGCTACCTGGAGATCAGCGCGGCCGGCCCCGTCCTGCGCCAACTCGACGGCTCGCCCTACCCCGAACACCTCCTCTGCACCTGATCGAATCCGCCACAGCGAGTGTTGTGGGAGCGGGCTTGCCCGCGAACGCCCCCACCAAGCCCTAATAGACAGGCCACAGGGTCCCGAATCGTATCCGTACGAAGATAGCCTTTTACGTCGAGGCTAGGCCTGGTTCGGCAACCGGTGTTTACGGTGGCTCCGGTCCGCCGCCTGCCGAGCGCTGACTCGCCAGCGCGCCCCGAGGTCCTTTCTTGCTTGCCCAAGAAAGGACCCAAAGAAGGGCACCCGGATTCCGCCCGGGAACCTCGCTCCGGACGCGCTGGGCCGGCGGCGCTGAACTCGCTACGCTACGCTTCGCTCAGACATCCAGCGCCTTCTCCCGGCCCATCACGCCCTCCGCGAGGGGCTCCATACGGGAGGGGAAGGTCAAAACAGGCGGTATGCCTGCACGAGTGACTAGCAACAGGCACAGCTACCTGAAAGCCCCGGCGCCCGCTTCGCGGGCGCGGCACGCCATGGCCGCAGGCCGAGCGTGCCCGAGATGCCGGAAGACCTAGCCTTCATCCACTGGCACGATCCTCGGGACGGCTGTTGTTTGGACCTTCCCCCCGTTGTCGTCGCGCCGAGTGGAGAGGCTTTTCGCGGGAGAAAAGGCGCTGGATGTCTGAGCGGAGCCGAAGGCGGAGCGAGTTCAGCGCCGCCCGCGAAAAGCCTCGGAGCGAGGGAAACCCCGGCCCGCGCAGCGGGCCGGGGTCGCGGCAGTCGGGCGTGTTTCTTGGGTACTTCTTTGCACGAGCAAAGAAGTACCTCGCGGCGCGCTCGCGAGAGAGCGCGTGGCAGGCGGCGGACCGAAGGCACCGTAAATACCGGAGGACGAACCAGGGCCAGCCTTAGTGCGCAAGAGAACGCTCGGTATTGATGCGATTCGCTGCGCTCATCGGCATCCTACAGCGAGGTCGGGGCGGCCTGAGCCTCCAGTTGGGCCATCTCGGATTCGGTGAAGCCGGCGGCGCGGCGTGCCGCGTGCGCGAATGGTGGGCGCACGCGGCCGGGCATGTATTCGGCCAGCAGGTCGAGGAACAGCGGCTCGGGATCGAGACCGCGTGCCCGGGCCAGCTCGCGGAACCAGTGCGTACCGATCGCCACGTGCGCGACCTCCTCGCGCTGGATGATCTCCAAAAGGGCCACGGTGTCGGTGTCGCCCGCCGCTTCCAGCCGCTGGATCATGCCCGGAGTCACGTCCAAGCCGCGTGCCTCCAGCACCCGCGGCACCAGCGCCATGCGCACCATCACGTCGTGGTCGGTCGCCAGCGCCGCCTCCCACAAGCCGTTGTGGGCCGCCAGATCCCCGTAGTCCGCACCCAGCTCGAGGAGACGCGCCCGCAGCAACCGGAAGTGCCGCGCCTCCTCTGCCGCGACCTGCAGCCAGTCGCTGACAAACGGCGCCGGCATGTCGCGGAATCGGTACACGGCATCCAGCGCCAGGTTGATCGCATTGAACTCGATGTGCGCCACCGCATGCACCAGCGCGACCCGACCGGCAGTGGTATTCAGTCCACGCCGCGGCAGCTCCTTCGGATGCACCAGCACCGGCCGCTCCGGCCGCCCCGGCACCTCCATGCGTTGCGGCGCGGGGGCATCCGTTCCCTCCAGCTCATCCGCCCACCAGGCGCGCGCCAACTCCAGCACACGCTCGCACTTGGCCTCCGGGTCGCAATCGCGCAGGGCGGCCTCGGCCGCGCGGTAGACGGCCGGGTGCGGCCGCGGTCTTTCGCTCATGGCATCCCTCTGTCGCTACGCACGGTCAGGCCCGGACACGCACGTTCACCATCATGTCGTTGTCCTCGTGCTCCAGATTATGACAGTGGAACACGTAAAGCTGATCGCCATCGTAGTGATGGGTGAAGTCGATCGCGATGCGCACCGTCTCACCCGGCCACAGCAGGACCGTGTCCTTCCAGCCCAGGTCCGTGACGGTCAGGCCTTCATCGTTCACGGCCTGCTGGCGCACGAAGTCCGGACCGTCCGAGCGTGACAGCACCTGGAACGAGAAGCCATGGATATGCATCGGATGCGGCATGCTGCGGTCCGCATTGCGGATGGTCCACACCTCCCGCGTGTTGGCATCCACCTCGATCGGCACCCGGTCAGGAGCGTACGTCTCTCCGTTGATGCGCCACTGCATCGGCGCCATGTCCAGACGGATATCCCGTTCGCCGGCATCCGTCACGTCGATGGGCTCGATCCGCGACAAACGCTCGGGCACCTCGGCGGTGACCGCCTCGCCCTCCTGGACCACGAACTCGAGCAATGCGAGCGGATCGCCGTCGTGCATGGCGCCACCCATCATGCGACCCATGCCGCCGCCCATGCCACGCCCCATCATTCCGCCGCCCATGCCGCCACCGGCCATCGGGTCGAATTCCAGGCTGTGCAGCTCGACCCGGTCGCCTCCGGCAAACGCGGCGAAGTCGACCAGGACCTCCAGGCGTTCGCCCGGCGACAGGAAGGCCTCCCGGGCCTCCCGGGGCGACTCCAGCAGCCCCGCGTCCGTGCCGATGACCCGGAACGGAATGGCCTGACCCTCGGCGCGCAGGGCCAGCCGGTAGATCCGGGCGGTGGAGCCGTTCAGCAGGCGCAGGCGATGGATACGCCGCTCCACCTCGTGCGTCGCGGCCGGCGTCATGTTCACCAGCACCTCGTCGCCGAGATAGCCCATCATCCGCTGCATCGGGTTCGGCCGGTACACCAGATGGCCGAGCCGGTCGAAGCGCTTGTCCTGCAGTACCAGCGGCAGGTCGGTCGTGCCCAGCTCCAGCCCCAGCGCCTCGTTCAGCGCCTCGTTGTCGTCGTCGCTCACCAGCAGGAAGCTCGCCAGCCCCTGGTGGGCCTGGCGCGCGGTCCGGTGATGGGCATGGGTGTGATACCAGTAGGTACCGCCACGGTTGGTCACCTTAAAGCGGTATTCGTACTGCTCACCGGGGGCGACCGTATGGATCGGATGCCCGTCCACCCGCCCCGGAACATGCAGGCCATGCCAGTGGATGATCGTGCCCTCGTCGAGCTGGTTGTCCAGGGTCACGTCCAGTTCATCGCCGGTGCGCAACAAGAGGATCGGATTCTGGTATTCATGGCCGTTCATCTGCGTCCGGTACCAGAGGAACGGGGTCTCCTCGCGCCCCGGCACCGGCAGCCACCCCTGCTCCGCGACCAGGGTGAACGGCTTGTTGGGTGCGAGCACCGCAAACGGGCCGTCCGCGCCGGGCAGAAACAGGGCGTTGTCGAAACGGGGGGCGGACACTGCATGGTTGAACAGGCTCCAACCGCCGAATGTGGTGATGACGGGAAGCGCCGCGGCCAGCCCCAGAAACTGACGTCGTTTCATCATTGCTTTTCTCCAGTACGGGATGCCGGCATGCTCCGGCGCAGCAGAATGGAATTGCCGATCACCGAGAGCGAGCTGGCGGTCATCGCGACCACACCGATCATCGGGTGCAGCAGCCCGGCCGCGGCGATCGGGATCGCGGCGCTGTTGTAGCCCCAGGCCCAGAACAGGTTCTGCACGATCTTGCGGAAGGTCAGCCGCGACAGCTGGACGGCCTCGACGACCTTGGTCAGCTCCCCGCGCACCAGGGTCACGTCGGCCGCCTCGATCGCGACGTCGGCACCGGCCCCGATCGCAATCCCGACGTTCGCCTGCTGCAGGGCCGGGGCGTCGTTGATGCCGTCGCCGACCATTGCCACGTGCTCGCCGTACTCCTTTTGCAACTCGCGAATGGCCTCGACCTTGCCCTCCGGCAACACCCCGGCGCGCACCTCGTCGATCCCTACCTGAGCGGCCACGGCATTCGCGGTGCGCTCGTTGTCGCCGGTGACCATCACGCAGCGGATGCCGAGGGCATGCAGTTGTTCGATCGCGGCCTGCGACTCTTCCTTGAGCGTATCGGCGACCGCGACAACGCCAGCCGGCCGGTCGCCGATAGCCACCAGCATCGCGGTCTTGCCGGCATCCTCCAGTTCCCGCAACGGCCCAAGCAGGGCCGACGGATCCAGGCCCTGCTCCTCCAGCAGGCGCTGGCTGCCCACCAGCACCCGTTCGCCGTCCAGGCGGGCCTCCACACCGCGCGCGGTGTGCGACTGGAACTGCTCGACCTCGGCGACCTCCAGGCCCCTGTCGCGCGCCCCTTGCACGATGGCATCGGCCAGCGGGTGTGCGGAACCGGCCTCGACGGCCGCCGCCGCCCGCAGCACTCGGGACTCGTCAAAGCCTTCGGCCGGGAGGACGTCGGTCAGCGCGGGCTTCCCCCGGGTAATGGTGCCGGTCTTGTCGAGCACGATCACCGCAATGTCCTTGAGCGTCTGGATCGCGGAGCCCGAGCGGATCAACACGCCGCGCTCGGCCCCCATGCCGGACCCGACCATCAGCGCGGTGGGCGTGGCCAGCCCCAGCGCACAGGGGCAGGCAATGACCAGCACGGCGATCGCCGCCAGGATCGCCAGCACCAGCGGCGGGCGCTCGGAATCGACCCAGGGCAGGAAGCCCTCGCCCCAGACCAGGATCGGCTGCAACGCCCCGGAGAATGCCAGCCAGGCCGCGAACGACGCCAGCGCGATCACCAGCACCGCCGGCACGAAGCGCGCGGTGATGCGGTCCGCCAGTTCCTGCACCGGCACGCGCGAGCCCTGCGCCTCGTTGACCAGTCGGATTACCTGCGAAAGGAAGGTATCGGCGCCGACGCGGGTGGCGCGCACCTTCAATCGCCCCTGTTGGTTCAGGGTGGCGCCGAGGACGGTGTCGCCCTCGCCCTTGTCCACCGGGACCGACTCGCCGGTGGCAATGGACTCGTCCACGGTGCTTTCGCCGGCCACCACCTCGCCATCGGTCGGCACCTTCTCGCCCGGGCGCACGATCATCACGTCGCCCACCTGGAGCGACTTGACCGACACCTCGACCTCCTCGCCATCACGCTCGACCCGGGCGGTCTTCGCACCCAGGTCCAGCAGCTTGCGGATCGCCGAGGAGGCCTCGCCCTTCGCGCGATACTCCAGATAGCGCCCGAGCATATGGAAGGCCATGATGGTCGCCGCCATCTCGATGAACGAGGTCATCGGATAGACGAAACCAACCAGCCCGATCAGGTAGGGCGGCAGCGAGCCCATGGAGATCAGCACGTCCATGTTCAGATTGCCGCTTTTCAGCGAACGCCAGGCGGAGCGATGCGTGGCCGCGCCCCCCGCCAGGAACACCACCGGGAAGGCCAGCAACGCAATGATCAGCAGATAGCCGGGGATCGGCTGCCAGAACATGTGCGGCATCATCAGGACCATGATCGCGATGGTCGGCACCATCGCGAACCACAGACGGTTCCAGGCCTGCTTCACGTAGGCGGCGTCGATCGCCGCGTCGTCCGCCTCGCTGGCGGCGTCGTCGGTCTCCACCGCCGCCACGTCATAGCCGGCCCCCTCCACAGCCGCGCGCAGGGCCTCGCCATCGGGCCCGTCCGGCGTCACCTCCACCGTCACCCGGTGGTCCGAGATGTTGGTGCGTATGGATTCGATCCCGGCGAGCTTCTCGATCGCCGCGCGCACGATGCCGGCGCAGTGATCCGAACCCATGCCCGGCACCACCAGCCGCACCGAACCGGAACCCCCGGCCTCGCTCTCGACCTGTGCGACGTCGTAGCCGGCGCCCTCCACCGCGGCGCGCAGCCCCTGCGGGTCGACCTGGTCGGGGTCATACCCCACCGTCACCCGGTGCCGGGCGATATTGGTCCCCACCGAGGTCACCCCCGGGGTCTTTTCCAGCGCCGAGCGCACGATGCCCCCGCAGTGGTCCGACCCCATGCCGGGGACGATGACCACCGCCTCGCGGGCGGTCGCCGGCTTCGTTTCTGACGTCGTCATCGCGTGACTCCTTACCGGCCACCGAACAGATACTTGATCAACGCGGCGATCGCGAGGATCAGCAGTACCAGGACCAGAAGCCCGATCAGGCCTCCGCCCAGACCCATACCGCCCAGCCAGCCAAAACCTTGTTCATTCATCATGATGGAGTCCTCCCAAGGACTTAAATTCAACGGCGATACGCGGTTTCGCGTATCGAGGGGGCGATCCGCAATCGCCCGGGGCCGGGCGGACGCCCGGCTAGGGAGGACTCAGAGAGGGGGACGCAGATCCGGGCCCGAACGGGCGCCGGGACCCATGGCCACGGCCCCCGGAACGGGGCGGGACAGCGATGCAGTGACCGGCTTGGTCACGGAGGAAGGCAAGGCGGAGGCCCCGCAGATACCGCAAACCGCGCACGGCATCTCGCAGCCCGAGAAGTCCGCCTGAACCGCGGGGTCCAAAGGCAGGGGTCCCGAGGGCGAGGTGGCGCCTTGATCCGGACAGTGGCCCGGCGTGGCGATTGCCGCCCCGTGATCCCCATGCATCATGCCCGCACCGGCGATCGGCGCCAGCAACAGCGCGGCGGCAATCAGCAGAGTCAGCAGATGGGACAGGGCTCGCGACACGGGCAGGCCTCGAAAGAGCATTCTTTTTACAAGTCTAGCAGCGTCGCGGACCGGTCACATGAGATAGATCAAGCAGGGAAGCACAACAACATTACAGCACCGGCGCCAGCAGGTAGGCGGCACGCGCGGCCACGCGGCGCCAGAGCGGGAGATCGTTCACGTCCTGCGGAGTCATCTCGCGGGAACGGGCGAAGTCGGCCTCGAACATGCGCGCCGTCTCGCGCGCGAAGGCCGGGTCCAGCACCAGTGCCGTGACCTCGAAGTTCAGCCGGAAGGAACGGTTGTCCAGGTTCACCGTACCCACGGCCGCGCCCATGTCGTCCACCACGAACGCCTTGCCGTGCAGGAAGCCTTCCTCGTAACGATAGATGCGCACGCCGGCGTCCAGCAGCGGCCCCAGGAAGGCGTAGGCCGCATGCGTGGTCAGCGGGTTGTCGGTGACCTCGGGAATCAGCACGCGCACGTCGACGCCGCTCAAGGCGGCCAGCTTGAGCATGCCCTGCACGCCCTCGTCGGGCACGAAGTACGGGCTGGCGATCCAGATGCGCCGGTCCGCCGCGTGGATCGCCTGCTGCATCATCAGGCTGGCGGTCTCGAATTCATCGGCCGGACCGGAGGGAAGGATCAGTACCGGGACCCCGTCCTCCGCCATGGTCGCCGGCTTCCATTCCAGCTCCGGGACCGCCTCGGTGGCCCAGTGCCAGTCCTCCAGGAACACCGACTGCAACGCGAGGGCGGACGGCCCCGCAATACGCAGGTGGGTGTCGCGCCAGGCACCGATTGCCGGATCGCGGCCCAGGTACTCGTCGCCCACGTTCAGCCCGCCGACCCAGGCCTGTTCGCCATCGGCGACCACGATCTTGCGATGATTGCGGAAGTTCAGCTGGAAGCGATTGCCGCGTCCGCGGGTGGAGTGAAAGTGCTGCACGTGCACACCGGCCTCGCGCAGGGTATCCAGATAGGATCCGGGCAGGCGGTAGCTCCCGATCTCGTCATACAGGAAATAGACCTCGATACCGGCCTCGGCACGCTCCACCAGCCGGCGCTGGAGTTCGCGCCCGATCGCGTCGTCACGCACGATATAGAACTGCACCAGCAGGTAGCGTTCGGCCTGCTCGATCCCCCGGAAGATGCTGTCGAAGGTCGCCTCGCCGTCCACCAGCAGCTCGACCTCGTTGCCGTGGAGAAACGGCCAGCGGGCGAGCTGCTGGACGCCGTCCAGGTGCTTGCTGGGTTCCTCTGCGAGGTACTGGTGGGACCACAGCTCCTCGGTCTTCGGCTGCAGGGCGCGGGCCAGGCTGGAGTCCTCGTCGCGGCGCGCCACGACATAGCCGCGAAACTCGCTGGCGCCGAACACCCAGTAGGCCGGGACAGCCACATACGGCACGGTGTTGAGTGAAACGATCCAGGCCACCGCGCCCTGCGATGTGCGGGTGGACATCAGCGCATCCAGCGAGGACAGGAAGCCCAGCAGGTGGAACGCAATGACCACAGTCAGCAGGACGCGCCAGCGCGGGCGCGGCCGGCGCGGCTGCGAACGGGCCTCCCCGCTGGAAGCCGACATACCCGTCTCAGCCCAGGGCGTCGAGGCCGCGCGCCAGATCGCGCTGGATGTCGGCGACGGCCTCGAGCCCGACCGCGACCCGCACCAGGGCCTCGGTAATACCCTGGGCCTCGCGCTTCTCCGGGTCCACGCGACCGTGGGTGGTGGTGGCCGGATGGGTAATGGTGGTCTTGGCATCCCCCAGGTTCGCGGTGATCGACAGGAACTGCGTGGCGTCGATCACCGACCAGGCGGCGTCGCGTCCGCCGGCGACCTCGAAGCTGAGCACCCCGCCGAAGCCACTTTGTTGCTGCTTCGCGATCGCGTGCTGCGGGTGATCTTCGAGGCCGGGGTAATGCACGGCCGTGACCGCGGGGTGGGATTGGAGCCACTGCGCCAGATTAAGTGCGTTATCGCTGTGCGCGCGCATGCGCAGGGGCAGCGTCTCCAGCCCCTTCAGGAACACCCAGGCGTTGAACGGCGACAACGTCGGACCCGCGGTGCGCAGGAAGCCGTAGACCTCCTTGCCCACCCGCTCGGCGCCGCCCACCACGGCACCGCCGAGGCAGCGGCCCTGGCCATCAAGGAACTTGGTCGCCGAGTGGATAATGATATCGGCTCCCAGATCCAGCGGGCGCTGCAGGATCGGCGTGCAGAAGCAGTTGTCCACCGCGAGCAGCACGTCGCGGCGATGGGCGATGTCGGCCAGCGCACGGATGTCCACCACCTCGCCCAGCGGGTTGGATGGCGTCTCGCAGAAGTACAGCCGCGTGTTCGACTGCGTCGCCTGTTCCCAGGACTCGAGGTTCGACAGCTCGACGTAGGTCACCTCGACGCCGAAACGCGCCAGGTAGTTGTTGAACAGCACGGTGGTGGTCCCGAACACCGAGCGCGAACAAACCACGTGATCGCCCGCCTTCAGCAGGCCCATCATGGTCGCCAGGATCGCGGACATCCCGGAGGCGGTCGCCACGCAGGCCTCGCCGCCTTCCAGCGCGGCCAGGCGGTCCTGGAAGGTGCGCACGGTGGGGTTGGTGAAGCGCGAATAGATATTGCCCGGGACCTCGCCACCGAAGCGCGCGGCGGCCTCCGCGGCCGAGCCGAACACGAAGCTCGAGGTCGGGAAGATCGCCTCGGAGTGCTCGCCCTCGGGCGTGCGCTGGTAGCCATAGCGGATGGCGACGGTCTGCGGGTCGTATTCGCTGGGATCGAAATCGGTCATTGGGGTCTCTCGGGCCACGGATTGCTGACCGGACAGTGTACCCGGCGTTTCCGTCAGTTTCCGGGCTGCAGCCGGTCCGCCACGCGCGTGAGCACGTCGTAGCTGATGGTGCCCGCCGCGCGGGCGACCCGCTCCACCGGCAGGCCCTCGCCCCACAACGTCGCCATGGCACCGACCTGCACCTCCGGCAACCCGGACAGGTCCACCGCCAGCATGTCCATGGAGACACGCCCGATCAACGGGCAGAGCCGGTCCTGCACAAGGATCGGCGTGCCCGACGGGGCATGCCGCGGGTAGCCATCGGCATATCCCATTGCCACGATCCCGGCACGGCCCGGAGCGGCGGCGGTCCAGGTCGCGCCATAGCCCACCGTACTGCCAGGCTCGAGAGGCTGGGTGGCGATGATCGGGGCGCGCACGGTCATCGCCGGGCGCAGATCACCGTCCGGGCCCTCCGGGAGGTGCTCGACGGGGACCGAGGCCGGATGCGCGCCGTAGAGCATGATGCCGGGGCGTGCCCAGTAGTCGCCGGGCGCCGCCGACGGTCCGCCCTTGCCCCAGCCGGCGAACAGGGCCGCCGAATTGGCCACGCTACGGAGCCCCGGAAAAACGGAAACCGTCGCGCCGAATTGTTCCAGCTGGCAAGCATTCTGCGGATGCCCGGGCTCGTCGGCGCACGCCAGGTGCGTCATCCAGTGCAGGCCACCGCACCCGTGTCCGGCGGCCTGCAAACGCGTGGCGACGCGCTTTGCCACCTGTGGCGCGAAACCCAGGCGATTCATGCCGGTGTTGAGTTTGACCCAGACCACGGGAAGCACCACGCCAGCGGCGTCGAGATGGTCAAGCTGCGTCGCGTCGTGCAGCACGGGCTGCAGGTCGAACTCGGTACAGGCACGCGCCTCGGAGACGTCGCGCGGGCCCTGCAACACGAGGAGTGGGCCGCCGAAGCCGGCAGCGCGCAAGGCGCGGGCCTCGCCGATCTGAGAGACCGCCAAACCATCGCTCGTCTGCGCAAGGGCCTCGGCCGCCCACAGCAGACCATGGCCGTAGCCCTCGGCCTTGATGACCGACCACATCGGAACGCCCGGCGCCAAGCGGCGCGCCACACCCAGGTTGTGTCGGAGCGCCTCGGGATGAAGGTGGATGCTGGCCGCGCGTCTCACGTCGTGCCTAGTGGCCGATCTCGCCGTAGACGTCGGGGGCGTAGTTCTCGAAACGGGTGAACTGCCCGTGGAAGGTCAGGCGCACGGTCCCGATGGGACCATTACGCTGCTTGGCGATAATGATCTCCGCCGTGCCCTTGTCGGGCGACTCGTCGTTGTAGACCTCGTCGCGATAAACGAAGGCGATGATATCCGCATCCTGTTCAATAGCCCCGGACTCGCGCAGGTCGGACATCACCGGGCGCTTGTTCGGACGCTGTTCCAGCGAACGGTTGAGCTGCGACAACGCGATCATCGGCACACTCAGCTCCTTCGCCAGGGCCTTCAAGCCACGCGAGATATCCGAGATCTCGTTGGCGCGATTCTCGCTGCTGCCGGGGGATTGCATCAGCTGCAGGTAGTCGACCACGATCAGGCCCAGGCCCTTGTGTTCGCGCATCAACCGCCGGGTCCGTGCTCGCAGCTCGGTGGGCGAGAGCGCCGGCGTATCGTCGATGTACAGCGGGGCCTCGGACAGCATCTGCACCGCGCTGGTCAGGCGCGGCCAGTCGCCATCCTCCAAGCGTCCGGAGCGCAGCTTCTGCTGGTTGATCCGCCCCATCGAGGACAGCAGGCGAATGGCCAGCTGCTCACCCGGCATCTCCATGGAGAAAATCGCGACCGGCTCGGAGTTCTTCATCGCCACATACTCGGCAATGTTCATCGCGAACGAGGTCTTGCCCATCGAAGGCCGCCCGGCCACGATCACCAGATCGCCCGGATTCAGCCCCGAGGTCAGGGCATCCAGATCCTGGTAACCGGTGGCAATCCCGGTGATCGGATTCTGGCTTTCGTAGAGATACTCGATCTGGTCCACCGCCGCCGTCAGCAGTGGCTTCATCCCGCGAAAGCCCTGAGCCCCGCGCGCACCCTGCTCGGCGATGCGGAAGACCTTCTGCTCCGCCACGTCCAGCAGTTCCTTGGAACCGCGGCCTTCCGGGGTATAGGCGGAATCGGCGATCTCGGTACCTACCGAGATCAGCGAACGCAGGATAGAGCGCTCGCGGACGATATCCGCATAGGCCACGATGTTGGCGGCACTCGGCGTCTCGGCGGCCAGCCGTCCGAGATAGGCCATGCCCCCGGCCGATTCCAGCTCGGTCGTGCGATCCAGCTGCTCCGACACGGTGACCATGTCGAACGGGGCATTACGATCCGCCAACGCGGACACCGCCCGGAAGATCAGGCGGTGATCATGGCGGTAGAAGTCGTCTGCAGTGATGCGGTCCGCTACCCGGTCCCAGGCAGCGTTATCCAGCATCAGCCCTCCGAGGACCGCCTGCTCGGCCTCCTCGGAATGCGGGGGGACCCGCGGGTTCGGGATCATGGGCGAGTTCATGCGACGAACCCGCCCATGTGCCGGGTATCAGCGACCCGGTGGGGCCACCCTCCCGACATCCGGCGGATCACTCTTCGCCGATCACGACGACGCGGATGTCGACGTCCACGTCCGAGTGCAGGTGCAGGCCGATCTCGAATTCACCGGTGGTGCGCAGCGGACCTTCCGGCATGCGCACTTCGCGCTTTTCGACTTCGGTACCCTTGGCGGTCAGCGCGTCGGCGATGTCCGCCGGGCCGATGGAGCCGAACAGCTTGCCTTCGCCACCGGACTTCGCGGTGATCTCGAGCACGGTTGCGTCCAGCTTTTCCTTGCGGGCCTCGGCCGCAGCCAGGGCCTCGGCCGCCGCCTTTTCCAGTTCGGCGCGACGCGCCTCGAATTCGGCGATGTTCTCGGCGGTGGCAAACTTGGCCTTGCCCTGCGGCAGCAGGAAGTTGCGCGCAAATCCCGGACGCACGTTGACGCGGTCGCCCAGGGTGCCCAGGTTATCGATCTTTTCCAGCAGAATGACTTCCATCTTTGGTATTCCTGTAACGTTTGATCAGCCCCCGAAGGGGCGCATTCTACACCGGTCTCGGACCGGTCTCACGGATTGTTGTCACTGTCCTGCCCGCCCTGCGCGGAACCGGGGCCCAGTCGCGAGCGGATATCCGCCCAGGCGTCGATCACCCCGATGGTGGCCAGCAGCAGAAACATCTGCGGCATGGCCAGGGCCAGGAGCACGTACATCCCCACCAGCCAGAAACTGCTCATCCCCTGCCGGAAGGTCAGCGCGTGCATCAGCGCGATCCCCTGCAGGAAGAACAGCACCGCCAGGATGAACGCCAACTCGGTGGCCACCGGGACCGGGCCCAGATGCCCGATACCGGCCAGCAGCAGCGTGACGGCACTCAGCATCCGCCCGAACTGCAGGCCCCGGAACTCCTCGCCGAACGCCCCCGGGTTGTACAGCAGTGCCTGCCAGTAGCGACCCAGCAGCACGGCCAGCGTCAAGCTCAGCAGCAGGATCCCGGCCAAGAGCCCGGTCAGGTACGGCGCCGCGCGGCGCAGCCCCGCCTCCAACTCCTGTGGCCCGGTGTCGCTGCCCTCGACCAGAGGCCCCAGCAGGGCCATGCCCACCTCGGCCCAGGTGGACTCGAGATCCGGCACCAGCAGGTGCACAGCCAGCACGCCGACCCCGGCGACCGCGGCGGCGACCTGCAGCGTCATGCGCCACGAGATCGTGCGCCGCAGCAGCTCGGCGAGCAGCGCCACTGGCGCCCACTGCACCACCCCGGCAACCACCCCCGCGAACAGCGGGGCTTCCGGGATCAGGACAAACATCGCCACCCCGAGCACCACTGCGGACAGCACCATCACCAGGAGTGCCTGGCGCAGGCCGATGCGCAGCCCCACGAGGGCGATCAGCGCACTGCTGAGCAGCGCCACCGGAGGCAGGAACAGGCCCGCCACGCCAAAGCCGGAAACCGCGCCTACGGCGCGGCTCCGGCTTTTCATCGCAAATTCGGCCAGCACGCGCATATGGCGACGGCCCCGGCGAACCGGTGCGGGACTTAGTGGTTATCGCTGTACGGCAGCAGGGCCAGGAAGCGCGCACGCTTCACCGCCGTGGCCAGCTGGCGCTGATACTTCGCGCTGGTGCCGGTGACACGGCTGGGCACGATCTTGCCGGTCTCGGTCACAAAACCCTTCAACAGATTCAGGTCCTTGTAATCGATGTACTCGATGCCTTCGGCGGTGAACTTGCAATACTTGCGGCGACGCGGAAAACGGGCCATGTCAGATCTCCTTCAATGATTCGGTCAACGAACGGGCGGGATTTACTCGGCGGAAGCCGAGTCGTCGGAGGCGCCTTCGCCACCCTCGTCGTCACGCTCGCGGCGACGGCCCTTGCCACTCTCCTCTTCCTGGCCCTTGGCCAGCGGGGAGATCTCGGTCACGGCCTCTTCCATGCGCATTGCCAGGTGGCGCAGCACGGCATCGTTGAACCGGAAGGCACTGGCGAGCTCTTCCATCGCCTCTTCCGAGGCCTCGATGTTCATGAGCACGTAGTGGGCCTTCACCAGCTTCTGGATCGGGTAGGCCAGCTGACGGCGGCCCCAGTCTTCCAGGCGGTGGATCTTGCCTTCATGACCTTCGACCAGGCCCTTGTAGCGCTCGATCATCGCCGGGACCTGCTCGCTCTGGTCCGGGTGGACCAGGAATACAACTTCGTAATGACGCATCGGGAACTCCTTGCGGGTATCAGCCTCCCGTCAAATGCGGTGAGGCAAGGGTTCGACCCAGCGGACGCAGCCGCAGGGCAGAAAGGCGCGACACGATAACCGAAGCGGGCGCCAACAACAAGCAGGGAGCCGGCGCAACAGGGGTTTGCACCGCCCCCGGAAGGCTACCGGCTACGCAGAACCAGCCGGCGGACCTTCGCGGCGCTGACGGACCGCCTCGAACAGGGTGACGCCGGTGGCGACGGAGACGTTGAGGCTTTCTACCGCGCCCTGCATCGGCAGGGCCGCGAGGTGGTCACAGGCCTCCCGGGTCAGACGCCGCAGGCCCTCGCCCTCGGCCCCCATGACGATCGCGGTCGGCGGGCGCAGGTCCAGGTCATAGAGGCTCTCACCCCCCTCCCCAGCGAGGCCTACGGTCCACATCCCGGCATCCTTCAGGGCTGCCAGCGTCCGCGCGAGATTGCCGACCGTCACCACCGGCACGGTCTCGGCGGCCCCGGACGCCACCTTGATGGCGGCGGGGGTCAATGCGGCGCTGTGATGGCGCGGCATGACCACCGCCCCGGCCCCGGCCGCATCCGCGGTCCGCAGGCAGGCCCCGAGATTGTGCGGGTCGGTCACCCCATCGAGCACCAGCAGCAGATCCAGGCCATCGCGCACCCGGGTGATCAGGGCCTTTTCGTCCAGCAGCGGGCGCGGCGTGCAGTGCACGACCACACCCTGGTTCTGGAACCCCGGAAGCTGTTGATCGAGCCGCTCGCGGCCTACCCGCTCGATCGAGATACCCCGCGACTGCGCCAGCGCTCGCAGGCGCTCCAGGGCGGGTTCGATGGGGTCGGGCGCCAGCTGCAGTCGCTTGACCCGCTCCGGGGCCCGCTGCAACACGGCGGCCACTGCGTGGATGCCACCAAAGGTCTCGGCGCGGCTACCCTTGCCCCCCTTGCTCATCGCGGACCTCCGCCACGGCGATCCCGCCACGGGTCAACGCCCCGGCGGACACCGTCTGAGCAGCCCCCGAGCAAGCGAGGGAACAGACGCGGGTTCACCCGGCGCCTCAGGACGAGGACGGACGTCGACGACGGCTGCGGCCACGTCCGGACCCAGAGGATTCCTTGGCCTTGGCCGGGCGATCCGCACTCGGCTCGACAATGGTATTTCCGTCCTTGTCGGCCTCGGGGCGCGGCGGCGGAACCGCCTCGTTGCCCGGTTCCGGGGCATCGCTGTTGCCTTCATCCGGCGCGTTCCGCGGGCGGCGTGCGTTGCCCCGGCCACGTCCGCTGCCCCGGGTCCGTTCATTCCCCGGGCTTGCTTCATTCCCCGGGCTCGCCTCATTCCCCGGGCTCGCCTCATTCCCCGGGCTCGCCTCATTCCCCGGGCTCACCTCATTCCCTGGGCTCGCTTCATTCCCTGGGCTCGCTTCATTCCCTGGGCTCGCTTCATTCCCTGGGCTCGGCTCTTTCTCCGAGCTCGGTTCTTTCGCCGGGCTCGGCTCGGCAGCAGGGCTCGTGTCGCCACCGGCGGCCCCACGGCGGCGGCCACCACGACGGCGGCGCTTCTTCTTCGGCGCCGGGGCATCATCGTCGGCCGCGGGCGCCTCCGGCCCGGCTGCTGTGGGTTTTGCCTCAGGCTCGGGCGCTGCTGCGGTTGGTTCGGCGGCGGCCTCGACCGGAGCCGCATCGGCATCCTTGCGGCGCTTGCTACGACGGCTGCGCTTTTTCGGCGGCGGAGCGGCGGGACTCGGCTGGCCCGCTTCCTGGGCCAGGGCCAGATCGATCTTGCGATCATCCAGGCTCACCCGGGCCACCTGCACCTGGAGCTCGTCGCCGATACGGAACACCCGGCCACCGCGTTCGCCGGTCAGGCTGTGGCGTGCCGGGTCAAAGTGGTAGAAGTCGTTGTCGAGGCTGGTCACGTGCACCAGGCCCTCGATGTAGACGTCCTTGATCTCCACGAACAGACCGAACCCGGTGACTCCGGAGACCACGCCGGGGAAGGTCTCGCCGACCTTGTCCTGCATGTACTCGGCCTTCAGCCAGGCCACCGCGTCGCGGGTCGCGTCGTCGGCGCGTCGCTCGGCCATCGAGCAATGCTCACCCAACTGCTCCATGTCGCCATGCGAGTACGGAAAGGCCTTGCCACTGCCCTTGCGCAGCACATGGCGAATGCCGCGATGCACCAGCAGGTCCGGATAGCGGCGGATCGGCGAGGTGAAGTGCGCGTAGTCGTCCAGCGCCAGGCCAAAGTGGCCGTCGAGTTCCGGGGCATACACCGCCTGGCTCAGCGAGCGCAGCAGCACGGTCTGGATCAGCTGCTGGTCGGTGCGCTGGCGCGCCGCCTTCAGGACCTCGGTGTAGTCGGCGGGGCTCGGCTCGTCACCACCACCCAGGCTCAGGCCCGCGCCATTGAGGAACTCGCGCAGGTCGTCGATCTTGTCCGACGGCGGCTGATCATGGATGCGGTACAGCGCCGGCACCTTGTGCTTCTTGAGGAAGCGCGCGGCGGCCACGTTGGCCATGATCATGCATTCCTCGACCAGGCGATGCGCATCGTTGCGCACCGTCGGCACGATCTTCTCGATCTTGCGGTCCTCGCCAAAGACGATCTTGGTCTCGGTGGTGTCGAAGTCGATCGCGCCCCGGCGATTGCGCGCCGCGTGCAGGGCCTTGAAGGCCTGGTGCAGGGTCTCCAGGTTCGGCATCACATGCGCGTTCTGCTCGCGCTGCGCCGCGTCGCCGTCGAGCATCGCGGCCACGTCCTCGTAGATCAGGCGGGCGTGCGAACGGATCAGTCCCTCGTGGAAGCGATAGCTCTTCAGCGCCCCGCGCGCACCGATCTCCATCTCGCAGATCATGCTCAACCGGTCCACGTTCGGATTCAGCGAGCACAGACCGTTGGACAGGGCCTCCGGCAACATCGGGATCACGTTGTTCGGGAAGTACACCGAGGTGCCGCGCGTGCGCGCCTCGCGATCCAGCGCGGCGTCGCGCTGGACGTAGTGCGACACGTCGGCGATCGCAACCCACAGCCGCCAGCCCTTGCCTTCCGGCTCGCAGTACAGGGCGTCGTCGAAGTCGCGGGCGTCGTCGCCATCGATCGTGACGAACGGCTTCTCGCGCAGGTCCAGGCGATCCTTCTTGTCTGCCTCGGCCACCTCGGCGCCCAGCTCGTCAGCCGCCGCGGTGACCTCGTCCGGCCACTCGTGCGGCAGGGCGTGGGCGCGGATCGCGATGTCGATCTCCATACCCGGCGCCATGTGCTCGCCCAGGACTTCCTGCACGTCCCCACGCAGGCGCGCCGAGCGTGAAGCGGATTCACGGATGCGCACGACCACGATCTGGTCGTCCTCCGCCTCGCCCAGGCCGTCCGGCGGCACCAGGATGTCGTGGGTGATGCGCTTGTTGTCCGGGGTCAGGATGCCGACACCGTCCTCGATCTTCAGGCGCCCGACCACCTGGGTGGTGTTGTGCTCCAGGACCTCGACAATCCCGCCCTCGCGGCGGCCGCGACGATCCACGCCCATGACCCGGGCCAGAACCCGGTCGCCATGAAATACCCCGCGCATCTGCTTCGGCGACAGGAACAGGTCGTCATCCTGCTCGTCCGGCACCAGGAAACCAAAACCATCCGGGTGACCGATCACGCGCCCGCGGATCAGGTCTTCCTGGTTGACCGGCAGATAGGCACCGCGACGGTTGCAAAGGGCCTGCCCATCGCGCTCCATCGCCTTCAGGCGGCGGCGCAGGGCCTCGAGGCGATCCTCGTCGTCGATCTTCAGACGTTCCGCGATCTCGTCGTAGGACAACGGATTGTCGGCTTCCTGCAGAAGCCCGAGGATGAACTCGCGACTGGGGATGGGGTTGTCGTATTTCTGCGCCTCGCGCTCGAAATTGGGATCGGCGGGGGTCTTGCGACGTTGTCTTGGCATTCAGTGAACTCTGTGGATGTTGCAATGGGCAGCCCCTCGCCGGGAATCCGGCTGGGCGCGCAAAGCGCCCATTATGAGGCATGCGGAATTTTGTTGCGCAGGGGACGCGTTTGCGCGCCCCCTGCCGACCACACCGGAGGGAAACATTCCCGCTCCGGGGCGTTGACAGCCCCCCAGCCGCGCACTATATTGCGCGCTCCTGAAGCGCAGGACACACGGTTTCCTCATTGTGTGTCGTCCCTCGTGCCGAGGTGGCGGAATTGGTAGACGCGCTAGCTTCAGGTGCTAGTGGGGGTAACCCCGTGGAGGTTCAAGTCCTCTCCTCGGCACCATTTTTCAGCTGTATTCGAATCCCTGTTATACGCGAAGCGACACCCGTGAGGGTGGCGGATTTTCTGCGTGGCGAATCCCACCTGCTCCGCCACTCGGCTCGCCGGAGCCCGCACGGTGGTGCGCGCCCCGACGTGCCCAGGGAGACACGCAATCAGCTGTCGAACGGGTCGCGCAACACCAGGGTCTCGTCACGATCGGGCCCCGTGGAGACCATGTCGACCGGCACCCCGACCACCTCGCTCAGACGCTCCAGATAGGCGCGGGCATTAGCCGGCAACTGGTCATACTCGCGGATCCCGACCGTGGATTCCGTCCACCCCGGCATCTCCTCGTAGATCGGCGTGCAGGCCGCATAGGCCTCGGCGCCGGACGGCGGCGCCTCGCGGGTCTCGCCATCGCAGTTGTAGCCCACGCAGATCTGCACGTTCTCCAGGCCATCCAGCACATCCAGCTTGGTCATGCACAATCCGCTGATGCTGTTCACCTTGACTGCTCGCTTCAGCGCGACGGCATCGAACCAGCCGCAGCGCCGTGCGCGCCCCGTGGTGGAACCGAACTCATTGCCCTGCCGCGCCAGGTGTTCACCCATGTTGTCGAACAGCTCGGTCGGGAACGGTCCGGCGCCCACCCGGGTCGTGTAGGCCTTGGTGATCCCCAGCACGTAGTCGAGGTCGCGCGGCCCCACACCCGACCCGGTGGACGCACCACCCGCGGTGGTATTCGACGAAGTCACGAACGGATAGGTGCCGTGGTCGATGTCCAGCAGCGTGCCCTGGGCCCCCTCGAACATGACGTCCTTGCCCTGCTCGCGCAGCTTGTGCAGGCGGCCCGCCACGTCGGTGACCATCGGCTGCAGGCGCTCGGCGTGCGCCAGGCACTGCTCCAAGACCTCTTGCTGGTCGATGGTCGCGGCCTTGAAGTAATGCTTCAGCGCGAAGTTGTGATAGTCCATCACCTCGCCCAGCTTGGCCGCCAGGCGTTCGCGGTGGAACAGGTCGTCCAGGCGCAGGCCCCGGCGCGCAACCTTGTCCTCGTAGGCGGGGCCAATGCCGCGCCCGGTGGTCCCGATCGCGGCCTTGCCACGGGCCTTTTCGCGCGCCAGGTCGAGGGCTACATGGTAGGGCAGGATCAGCTGGCAGGCATCCGACAGGCGCAGACGGTCTGCCACCGGCACACCCTTGGCCTCCAGCTCTTCCATCTCGGTGATCAGAGCCTCGGGCGAGAGCACCACGCCATTGCCGATCATGCATTCCACGCCCTCCCGCAGGATGCCCGACGGGATCAGGTGGAGCACGGTCTTCTCGCCATCGATCACTAGGGTATGCCCGGCATTGTGCCCGCCCTGGAAGCGCACGACGGCCGCGGCATCCTCGGTCAGACGATCGACAATCTTGCCCTTGCCCTCGTCACCCCACTGGCTGCCCAGTACGACTACAAAACGTCCCATCGCCATCAATGCTCCACTACTGTCCATTCCCCGGCGCGCGGCTCGAGCCGCGCGCCCCCGGGTACTTCGTTGTCCTGGCCTTCCAGCTCGCGCACTACGCGCACGCCGCGGGCACGGAGATCCGCAATGGCCGCCTCCAGCGCCACATCGCCGGTGGCCGGTGCCAGCACCGTCTGACGAGGCGTCATCGGCGCCCCGGCCTCGCGGCGCACGAAGGCGCGCAAATCGGTGCTGAAACCGGTGGCCGCCCGTGCGCGGCCGAAGACGCGACCGATCTCGTTATAACGGCCACCGCGCGCGATCGCCTGGCCGGACCCGGGCACGAAGGCCGCGAACACCAGACCGGTGTGATAGGCATAGCCGCGCAACTCGGCCAGGTCCAGGTGCAGGTCCAGGCCCGGCTCGCTCGCCTCAAGCCGTGCGACCACAGCCTGCAGGTGATCCAGCGCCACCGCCACCTCGGCGGGTGCACCGGCCAGGGCGCGACGGGCAGCGTCGAGTACCGTGGCGTCGCCATTCAGATCCACCAGGGAGCGCAGCCGCGCACAGGCCGCCGGATCCATGCCGCCGGCCTGCCAGGCCGCGAGGGTCTGTTCGATCTCGGGCACGCTCTTGCGCTGGAGTTGATCGAAAAATTCCTGCTCCTGGCTCGCATCCAGACCCGCATCCTGCGCCAGGGCACGATAGATCCCGACGTGGCCGAGATCCATGCTAGGACGTTCCACTCCGCAGGCGGCCAGGGTCGCCAGCATCAACCGGATAATCTCGAGATCACTATCGATCCCGTCATGGCCAAACAGCTCGGCCCCGGCCTGAAGCGGACTGCGTGAACCCGACCATTCATCTGCACGGGTACGCAGCGCACTGCCCACGTAACAAAGCCGATTCGGGCCCTGGACACGCAGACGGTGAGCATCGATCCGCGCCACTTGCGGGGTCAGGTCTGCGCGCACGCCCATCATGCGGCCAGTGAGCTGATCCGTCAGCTTGAAGGTCTGCAAATCCAGCGCGTGCCCGGCACCAGTCAACAGGGACTCCAGATACTCCGCCAGCGGCGGCATCACCAGGTCATAGCCCCAGGTGTCGAACTGGTCCAGCACGCGCCGGCGGAGGTCCTCCAGACGGCGCGCAGCATCCGGAAGGGCCTCCTCCAGCCCGTCCGGCAGCAACCAGCGGTTGATATCGGTCATCTCGTCCCTGCTCTTGTGCTGTGATCCGCCACGCCCGAGTGGCGGCCCGGCAAAAATCGGGCCCGGAATCTTCCGGGCCCGTTGCAAACGGCCACCTTCGAGGCGGCCACGGCGGACCGCCTCCGCCCCTCCTTTACCGGGTCGGCAACGGCGCCGGGCGTTCGCCACCGGGGGCGTTGAAGAACTGGAAGAACTCGGAGTTCGGTTCCAGGATGAAGGTGCTGTTCTCGCCACTCATGCTATTGCGGTAGGCGATCAGGCTTCGATAGAAGCGGAAGAATTCCTGATCCTCGCCAAACGAGCGCCCGAGGGTCTCGGTGGCGATCGCATCACCGCCACCGCGGATCTCTTCCGAGTCCCGATAGGCGTTCGCCAGGATGACCGTGCGTTCACGGTCGGCGCGCGAGCGGATGCGCTCGGCCTCTTCCTGACCGCGGGCGCGGAAGTCCTGGGCGACCCGCTGACGCTCGGCGCGCATGCGCTCGTATACCGACTCGGACACCTCTTCCGGCAGGTCCATGCGGCGGATGCGGACATCAACCAGGTCGATCCCCAGCTCCTGCGCGGTCTCCAACGCAGTCTGGCGCACCGCACCCATGATCGTCAGGCGTTCGCCAGCGACCACGTCCTGCAACTCGAAGCGTGCAAACTCGTTACGCATCCCGTCGCGCAGGATCTGGGCCAGGCGCTCTTCGGCCAGACGCTCGTCACCACGGGTGGCACGGTAGAACTGACCGACATCGTCGATCCGCCACTTGGCGTAGAAGTCGACAATGATGTTCTTCGCCTCGGAGGTCAGGAACCGGTCCGGCGGGATATTCAGCGTCATGATCCGGGCGTCGAACTTCTCGACGTTCTGGATCAGCGGGAACTTGAAGTGCAGCCCAGGGGCCGGGTCGACCTCCCGGATCTCCCCGAGGGCGAACTTGATCACGCGGTCACGCTCGTCGACGGTGTAGGTCGACAGCGCGACCACGATCCCGAGCACGACTACGGCAATACCGACGATGCGAAACATTAGCGAACCTCCCGCGAACGCTGGGCGGCCGGGCTGCGATCGCCCAGTCGGTTCGTGCCCGTGCCACTGTTGCCGAACGTGCTGCGGCTGGTATCCAGCGGCCGCGGTGTTGGCGTGTCACCGGAATTAGTGGTGGAGCGCTGCCCCTGGAACAGTTGATCCAGCGGCAACATCATCAGGTTGTTACTGCTGCCCACATCCAGCATTACCTTGCGGGAATCCTGCAGCACGGCCTCGACGGCCTCGAGGTACAGGCGGTCGCGGGTTACGTCCGGCGCCTGCTGGTATTCGGCCAGCAACTGATCGAAGCGCGAGGCGTCACCCTCGGCGCGCGCGATCACCTGGTCCCGGTAACCCTCGGCCTCCTCGATGATACGGGCGGCCTGACCGCGTGCCCGCGGAATCACACCGTTGGCGTAGGCCTCGGCCTCGTTGCGGAAACGCACCTCGTCCTCGCGGGCACGAATCGCGTCGGCAAAGGCCTCCTGCACCGGCTCCGGCGGCTGCGCCTGCTGCATGGACACGGCCGTCACGATAATGCCCGCGCCATAGGAATCGAGGTTTTCCTGCATCACCACTCGCGAGGAGGATGCGATCTCGCCACGCCCCTCGCCGAGGATGAAGTCCAGGTTGTTCTTGCCGATACGCTCGCGGATCGCCGACTCCATCACCTGGTTCACGGTGGTGTCGGGGTCGCGCACGTTGAACAGGTAGTCGACCAGATCGAGGACGCGGTACTGCACCGCGATGTCGACATCAATGATGTTCTCGTCACCGGTCACGATCAGCGCACGGTGGGAGAGCGTACGCACGTTGTCGACATTCTCGATCTCGACGCGCTCGATCGGGTACGGCAGGTGCCAGCCCGGCCCCGGGTTTTTCACTTGCTGGAATTCGCCGAAACGCAGCACGACGCCGCGCTCGCCTTCCGAGATGATATGGAATCCGGAGGCCAGCCAGACAACCACGGCAATGATCAGGCCGAGGCTGACCAGGGCCTGCGTGCCGCGCCCCATGCCGCCGCTTCCGGAACCGCCGGAGCCGCCACTGCCGCCCCCGCCGAAGATGCCGTTCAGCTGACGCGACAGCTTGCGCATCATTTCTTCGAGATCGGGCGGCTGGTTACCGCCTCCGCCGCCACCGCTACCGCGCTGGCCGCCACCACCCCCACTCCAGGGGTCGCGGTTGTTGTTTCCCGGTTCGTTCCAGGGCATGGAGTGGACTCCGTCGCTCGCTCAGGGCTGCGCCCGACGCGGAATCCATGGAGACCGGCGGGCATAAGGGGTCACATTCTAGGGAGGCGCCTCCGGGCGGGCAACCACGCCCGGAGGGAAATGGGGGTTACTCGGGGCCCATACCGGCCGGCTCGGCCTCAATCACGACAAACGCCTGGGCGTAATCGCGCTCGTCGCTGATGCTGAGATGGATGGTCCCGGCGCCCAGACGCTCGGCCGTGGCGCGGGCACGCCCCTCCAGCACGAACTCCGGCCGACCACGGGCATCATGGGTCACGCCGGCCTCGGCCAGTGCCATATCCGCCCCGATGCCGCAGCCGAGCGCCTTGGACAGGGCCTCCTTGGCGGCGAAGCGCCGGGCGAGAAAACCGGCCGGGTGTTCGGGCGGCAGGTCCGCGCGCTCCAGCGGGTGCAGGATACGTTCCGCCAGGCGCGCACCGTGGCGCTCCCACATGCCCTGCATGCGCGCGACCTGCACCAGATCGGTTCCGATGCCCAGGATCATCCGGCGCTCAAACCGGGTACTGACCGGGCGGCAGACCCTGGCGCGCGGCATCCATCAGGCCGCGCATATGGCTGACCGCCTCGGGCAGGCCGGTGAACAGGGCCCGGGCCACGATCGAATGCCCAATGTTCAGCTCGTGAAACACCGGGTTGGCAGCAATCGGCCGCACGTTGTCATAGTCCAGCCCGTGCCCCGCGTTGATGACCAGCCCCATGGCCCGGCCGGCCGCAGCGGCCTCGTTGATCCCGCCCAGGAGCCGCTCGCGCTCGGCGACATCGCGGGCATTCGCATAAGCACCGGTATGCAACTCCACCACCGGGGCGCCGATGGCCACGGCGGCCTCCAGCTGGCGCACATCCGGCTCCACGAACAGCGAGACCTCGATCCCGGCGGCGGTCAGCGGCGCAACAAACGCGCGCAAACGCTCCAGCTGGCCCAAGGCATCCAGGCCGCCCTCGGTGGTCAGCTCCTCGCGCTTCTCCGGCACGATACAACAGGCCTCCGGGCGCAGCTTCAGGGCGATCGCCTGCATCCCCTCGGTGGCGGCCATCTCCAGGTTCATCGGGACCTTCAGCCGCGGCTTGATCCCGAACACGTCGTCATCCTGAATGTGGCGCCGGTCCTCGCGCAGATGCAGGGTGATCGAATCCGCCCCGCTGGCCTCGGCCAGGCGCACGGCCTGCATCAGGTCCGGGTACGGCGTATGCCGCGCCTGGCGGATGGTGGCGATATGGTCGAGATTGACCCCGAGCTTCAGCGGAGCAGGATGCGACATGATGCGATGCCCTTGTATGGCTGCGGTCCGGGCCACTACAGCAGACCCCGGGTCCGCAGCGGCCGCCCGGCCAGATGGGTGTCGATCAGCCGACGCATGAAGTCGCGGCTGACGCGGGCCTGATTATCCGGCACGTCGCAGGCGCTGGCCAGCGCCTGCAGCGCGACACCGGGGATCGCCTCGCTGCGACCGGCGGCCACACGCTCGACCCCCGCCTCCGGGTCGTAGCGGTACCAGGCATCGGGGTCCAGCTCGGCCGGGTCCACGTGTTCGAGCCCGGAATCGAGTGGTGCGAGCAGGGCCCATTCCGCGCGGCGCAGGACCGTATCGGCGCGCTCGCGGGCGGCCAGCCGGGCATAAGCGGATAACAGCGCCGGGAGGGCCTCCGGGATCGGTGCGTCGCGTGGGTACAGGCGCAGGATCAGTTCGTTCAGGTACAGCCCGCAGACCAGGGCCCGCCCGGTCAGCGGGAAGACCCGCTGCTGCTCGGCCACATTCAGCGTCGGCAGCTCGCCGCGCCCACGCCAGGCGAGATCCAGCAGCACGAAGGGCTGCACCGATCCGGCCTTGCCGCGCACCACTACCGACAGGCGCCCGGCCTCGGCGGTGAGCAGGTCGAGCACCCGGCTGTTCTCGCGTAGCGGGCGGGCGTGCAGGACCACCCCCTGGGTGAGCCCGGCGGTCGCGCTCACCGCGATTCTTCGATCCCGAGGTCACGCAGGGCGCGCGGGTTGCGGGTCCAGTCGGCCTCGACACGCACGGTCAGGCGCAGCATCACCTTGCGCTCCAGCAGCGCCTCCAACTGGACGCGCGCGGCCTGGCCGATACGCTTGAGTCGCTGCCCGCCCTTGCCGATCACGATGCCCTTCTGGCTGTCGCGCTCGACCAGGATCACGGCATCAATGTGGGTGGTGCGCGGCTCGTCCGACCACTCCTCCACGCGCACCGCCACCGAGTACGGGACTTCCTGCCCCAGATGCTCCAGCATGGACTCACGGATCATCTCTTCGGCACGAAAGCGCTGCGGGCGATCCGAGAGCTGATCCGGGTCGTACAGGAACGGTCCCTCCGGGATATGCGCCCGAATCTCCGCGATCAGACCGTCCAGGTTGGATCCGGTCTTCGCCGAAAGCGGTACCACGCCGACATAGCCGAAGGCCGCGGCGCGGGCCTCGATGAACGGCAGCAGTTCTTCCTTCTCCCGACACTGGTCAACCTTGTTGATCACCAGGAGTGCCGGACGCCCGGAATGACGGATGGTCTCCTCGATGCGCTCGTCGCCGGGGCCGAACTCTCCAGCCTCGACGATGAAGCAGACCAGATCGGCATCAGCCAACGCCTGACTGGCCGTACGATTGAGGACTCGATTCACCAGCTGGGTACGCTCGGTATCGATCCCCGGGGTATCCATCAGTACGACCTGGTCCTGCCCCTCGGTCACGATGCCGAGAATGCGATTACGCGTGGTATGCGGACGCCGGGTTGTGGCCGCCAGCTTTTCGCCGACCAGGCGGTTCATCAGCGTGGTCTTGCCCACGTTGGGTCGGCCAATCAGTGCGACCAGCCCGCAGTGCGTGGTGGCGGGTTCGGGGACTACGGTTTCACTCATTGTTCCTGTACCTGTTGCAGGCGTTTCAGGGCCGCCTCGGCCGCAGCCTGTTCGGCGCGACGGCGCGAGGAGCCCTGGCCACGTTGGCCCCAGCCCTGGGTGGGCAGGTGGACCGCCACGGTGAACTGGCGCTTGTGATCGGGGCCGACCACCTCCAGCACCTCGTAGACCGGCAGATCCGCATTGCGGCCCTGCAGTTGTTCCTGCAGCCGGGTCTTGGGGTCCTTCAGCGATTCGGCCGACGGGAGATCGTTCAGGCGCTCGACATACAGCGCCAGGGTAAAGTCGCGCGCGGCCTCCATCCCGGCCTCGCGGTAGGTCACCCCGATCAGGGCCTCCACCGCATCGGCCAGGATGGAGTCGCGGCGCTGGCCGCCACTCTTGCGCTCGCCCTGCCCCAGGTTCAGCGTGCCCTCGAGGCCGGTCTCCCGAGCCAGATCCGCCAGCGACTCGCGATTGACCAGCGCCGCACGCAGGCGGGTGAGATCCCCTTCCGGGGCGTCCGGGAGCTTCTCGTACAGGGCGTCGGCGATCACCAGCCCAAGGACGGCGTCACCCAGGAACTCCAGGCGCTCATTATTGCGCCCGCCGGCGCTGCGGTGGGTCAACGCCTGATCAATCCCGTCGCCGTCGCGCACGGCCGCGGGCAGCAGACTGCGAAAATCCCGGCTCACGAACCCACCCGACAAAGCATGCAAGGAACCGACGCTGACCCCATCAGGGGGCCAGCGTCTCGCTGTTCGAGAAGCGCGCCACCACGTCCACATTGCCGAGGAATTCGCGACGCACCTCGTACTGCAGATGCAGCTGGCGGCTGGCGCCATTCTCGGTCACGCTGAAGTCCTCCTCGCCGATCCCGTCGTATACGGAATTGATCTGGAAGCGGCGGTTGATCTCGCGCCACAGTTCGCGTTCGCTCTTCTCTGCCGCGCCGGCCTGGGTGGCGACGTCCTGCATGATCGAGCGCACGGTGAGGAACTGGGTGTACTGCGTGCCCATCTTGATCACGAAGGTACCGACCAGCAGCGCCAGGAAGATCAGCGCGAGAATGGTGATCGCGCCCGCGCCCTGCATCGAGTGTCTGGAATGTTGCATGAAAACCCCGTCCCTGTTTGCCCGCCCCCGCGGGGCTACTAGCGAATCGCCTGGCCAATCCGGGAAAAGTCCCGATGGCCTTCATTGTAATCCCAATGCAGCCAGATGAAGAGCGCACGCCCAACCAGATGCTCCGCGGCGACAAAACCCCAGGACCGGCTGTCGTTGGAATTATCGCGGTTGTCACCGACCATGAAGTAGTGCCCGTCGGGCACGGTGACCGATCCATCCAGGCTGGCCTGCTGCTCGCGCATCAGGGTGTTATAGGTGCGCCCGTCCAGGGTCTCCTCGAAGATCGAGGCACCCGACATCACCTGCCCCGAGCCCTCGCCTTCGAAGGTCCCGACGCGCTCGGCCGACTGCGGCTCCCCATTCACGTACAGGACGCGGTCGCGGAACGCGATGGTGTCGCCCGGCAGGCCGATCACACGCTTGATGTAGTCCTCGGCCGGGTTGCGCGGGTACTTGAACACCACCACCTCGCCCCGCTCCGGTTCCCCGGTGTCGAGAATCTTGGTACGCGTCACCGGCAGACGAATACCGTAGGAAAACTTGCTGACCATGATGAAGTCGCCCACCAGCAGGGTGGGCATCATCGAACCCGAGGGGATGCGAAAGGGCTCGGCCACGAACGAGCGCAGGATCAGCACGATCAGCAGGACCGGGAAGAACGAGCGCGAGTAATCGACGAACCAGGGCATTTCGCGCTGGCGCTCGGGGCTCCGGCGCCGCCGCAGGATCACCCAGCCCAGCCAGATCAGGCCGGTCACGGCGGTTGCCAGCACCAGGATCAGTTCGAGATTTGCCATGCCGTGTCCTCTGTTCCCGGTCCGCCGGGGATCGCCCTGCGACCCGTCCGGGCCGCAGGCCTGGTTGTTACTTCTTGTCGTCGTCTACCGACAGCACCGCGAGGAAGGCTTCCTGCGGGACATCCACCCGGCCGATCGACTTCATGCGTTTCTTGCCGGCCTTCTGCTTTTCCAGCAGCTTGCGCTTGCGCGAGACATCCCCGCCGTAGCACTTGGCCAGCACGTTCTTGCGCATCGCCTTGACCGTGGAGCGCGCGATGATCTTCGACCCGATCGCTGCCTGGATCGCCACCTCGTACATCTGACGCGGGATAATCTTCGCCATGCGTTCGATGATCTGGCGCCCGCGCGACTCGGCGTGGTCGCGATGCACGATTGCCGACAGCGCATCCACCCGGTCGCCGTTGATCAGGATATCCACACGTACCAGCGGCGCGGCCTCGAACCGCAGCGGCTGATAGTCGAACGACGCATAGCCACGGGTCGCGGACTTCAACCGATCGAAGAAGTCCAGCATCACCTCGGACATCGGCAACTCGTAGGCCAGCTGCACCTGGCGCCCCAGGTACTGCATCTTGGTCTGCGACCCGCGCTTTTCCACGCACAGCGTGATCACCGCGCCGACATACTCCTGCGGGACCAGGATATTGGCCTCGATGATCGGCTCGCGGATCTCGCCGATCTCGTTGTTCGGGGGCAGCTCCGAGGGGTTGTGCACCATGACCACCTCGCCGTCGCTTCTTTCCACCTCGTAGACCACGGTGGGCGCGGTGGTGATCAGGTCGAGGTCGTATTCACGCTCCAGGCGCTCCTGCACGATCTCCATGTGCAGCATGCCGAGGAAGCCGCAGCGAAAGCCGAAGCCCAGCGCCTGCGAGGTCTCCGGCTCGAAAGACAGCGCGGCGTCGTTCAGGCGCAACTTGTCCAGGGCATCGCGCAGGTCGTTGAAGTCCTCTGCACTGACCGGGAACAGCCCGGCAAACACCCGCGGCTGAACCTCCTGGAAGCCCGGCACGGGTTCGGAGGCCGGGTTGTTGAAGTCCGTGAAGGTATCCCCGACCTTGGCCCCGGAGATGTCCTTGATGGTCGCGATCAGATAGCCGACATCGCCGACCTCCAGGGTCGCGCGATCCACCGGCTTGGGCGTGAACACCCCCACCCGGCTGACCTCGTGGGCACGCCCGACCGACATCGCCTTGATCTTCTGCCCGGCGCGGAAGCGCCCGGCCTTCACCCGCACCAGCGCGACCACGCCCAGGTAGTTGTCGTACCAGGAGTCGATCACCAGCGCCTTGGGTGCAGCCTCGGAATCGCCCTCCGGCGGCGGGATACGACGCACGATCTCTTCCAGCAGTTCGGCCATCCCCTCGCCGGTCTTCGCGGAGACTCGCAGGGCGTCGGTGGCCTCGATACCGATCACATCCTCGATCTCGGCCGCCACCCGATCCGGCTCGGCGGCCGGCAGGTCGATCTTGTTCAGGACCGGCACGACCTCCAGGCCCTGGTCGAGCGCGGTGTAGCAGTTCGCGACGCTTTGCGCCTCCACCCCCTGCGACGCATCGACCACCAGCAGGGCGCCTTCGCAGGCGAACAGCGAGCGCGACACCTCGTAGGAGAAATCCACGTGCCCCGGGGTGTCGATGAGGTTCAGCTGGTAGCGCTGACCATCCTGGGCGTCATAGAACAGCGACACGCTCTGCGCCTTGATGGTGATTCCGCGCTCGCGCTCCAGATCCATCGAGTCCAGCACCTGCTCCGACATCTCGCGCTCGGTCAGGCCGTTGCAACCCTGGATCAGGCGGTCCGCCAGCGTGGACTTGCCATGGTCGATATGCGCGATGATGGAGAAATTGCGGGTAAGGCGGGTTTCGGTCATGCAGGGGCCAGTAGGTCCAGCAGTGCCTTTCGGTCGAGGAAATGGCAGCAGAGAATGTCGTCGTCGACCGCGAGCACCGGGACCTTGACGTTGAAACGCGCCTGCAGGTCCGGGTCCTCGTCGATGTCGACGACCGTAAGCGCGAAAGTATAACGGCTTTTGAGGGCCATGATCTCGGCCAGCATGTCATGGCAGAGACCGCAGCTCTCGCGATGATAAAGGGTCAGTTCGGTCATCCAGAAACGATTGGGAGGGCTGCCGAACCCGCCGGCAGCCCTCCCGTTCTCCATTGCTGCCCCGCAGCACCCGCGCCGTTGGACCCGCGCGAGCGCAGCACGAGGCGGTTTCAGTCCCGCGGAACGCGCAGGGCGATATAGGTCGGATTGCCGCCACGGTACACCAGTACCGGCACCGTGCGCCGCTCACCCACCTCTTCGATCCGCTTCTCCAGGCTCTCCACCGAGTCGACCGCATGGCCGCCAAACTGGACGATCACGTCGCCGGAGCGCACCCCGGCCGAGCGCGCCGGATTGTCGGTGACGTCCCGGACCACCAGGCCGCCATCGACGTCCAGCTCTGCGGCACGCTCGGCATCCAGCGGCTCCAGGACCATCCCCAACAGGCTTTGCGGCTCGGTCCGCTCCGGGGCCTCACGCTGCGGCCCGCCGCGCTGGGCGGAGATATCCTCCGGCAGACGCTCGATCTCGACGATGATGGTACGAGTCTCGTCACCACGGCGCACCTCGACCTCGGCCTCGGCGCCCACCGGCGTGCGCCCGACAATCGGCGGCAGTGCGGACGAGTTCGGCACCTCGATGCCGTTGAACGACAGGATTACGTCCCCGGTTTCAAAGCCGGCCTTCTGCGCCGGACTGTCCGGCTGCACGCGCGAGACCAGCGCCCCGGCCGGCTTGTCCATGCCGAAGGAGTCGGCCAGCTCGCGGGTCACTTCCTGGATCAGCACACCCAGCCAGCCACGCGTCACCTCGCCGTGCTCGCGCAACTGCTGTACCACGTCGCCCACCATCTCGATCGGTACGGCAAAGGACAGCCCCATGAAACCGCCGGTCCGGCTGTAGATCTGCGCGTTGACGCCAATCACCTCGCCATCCAGGTTCAGCAGCGGCCCCCCGGAATTGCCCGGGTTGATAGCCACATCGGTCTGAATGAACGGCACGTAATTCTCGCTCGGGAGGCTGCGCCCCTTGGCACTGACGATGCCGGCGGTCACCGAGTGATCGAAGCCGAACGGCGAACCGATCGCCAGCACCCATTCGCCAACCTTCAGATCGGACGAGGAGCCGAGTTTCAGAGTGGGCAGGTTCTCGGCGTCAATCTTGAGCAGGGCCACATCACTCTGCGGGTCCTTGCCAACGATCTCGGCGTCGAACACGCGCCGGTCGGACAGGTGCACGACAACCTCCGAGGCGCCCTCCACCACATGGTTCGCGGTGATGATGTAGCCATCTTCGGTATAGATGAACCCGGAACCCAGCGAGTTGCGCTCGAAGCGCTCAGGCCCGCGCGGGCCTTCGCCCCCGGGGCCCCCAAAGAAACGTTCGAACAGGTCCTCGAAGGGCGAGCCCTCGAAGTCCGGCATCTGACTGCGATGCGGGTTCTCGCGCTCGCGGGTGGTCGCGATATTCACCACCGCCGGGCTGTGCTCCTCCGCCAGCGGCACGAAGTCCGGCAGCATGCGCGCCGAGGCCGGCAGCGACAGGGCGAGAAAGGTCAGGGCCACCAGTGCCCATTGCATCGGTTTCATCATCATCCAGCCCGCATTGGGAAGTCGTAGGTTCATGGCTCTAGAAAGCCGGCCCGGCCACAAGTTCCCGGCGACCGGCGCGAAGATTCAGGGCCGGGGCGCAGCCATGGGTGCCGCAGCGCGGTGGGTTCCCGTGGCCGGATGGCGCTCCAGCAGCACCGGCGCCAGATCCGGGGCGCGCCGGCGCAGCCAGGCGCGCACGCCGAGCAGCCCGCCCGCGAACCCCAGGGCCCCGGCCAGCAAGTGAAAGCCCTCTCCGAGTCCGGGCACGACCAGCATCAGCAGTGCCGGCGCCGCCACCAGGCCGGCGAGCGGCAACAGGTACATCGCCAGGGCCCCCGAAACCAGCGCCTGATCGCGAATACCCAGGGTCACGGTATCTCCCGGCTGCAGCGAGCCGGGATGGCCGATGGACACCTCCACTGCCTTGCGGCCCAGCACCTCGGACAGGACGCCGCTGCCGCAGCCCGTCCGGGCCGAACAACTGCCGCAGGTCGAACGGCGCTCGATACGCACACGCGCCGCGTAGCCCTCCACCGAGAGCACGGTTCCCTGTTCGCGGATCCATTCACTCATGCTTGCGAGCCCATGTGGCGATTCAATTGCCGGGGTGATGCACCACGGCGTCCAGCACGCCCCGCACCGTCGCCTGCGGGACATCGCCCACCGCAGTGACCTGGTGCCCCGCGATCGAACGCGCGGCCCCGTGCGTGGCCCCGGCACGTGTCGTGCCCTCGAACATCTGCTCGCCGCTGGCCTTCTCGATATAGACCGAGACCGAGGCCAGACCGTCGCTCAACACGAAATGACGCAGGCTGGCCTGGTCGTCTCCGACACGGCGTTCGGACGCGGCAATCGCGGAAAAGCCATCCGGCAGGTTGGCAAAGCTCCAGCCGTCCATGCCGGTCTGCTCGTCCCAGTCGGGCTTCTTGTGCCCATGGTCGGCTCGCACCTCGACATGCTCGGCGTCCTCGCGGGTCGCCTCGAGGGCGGTTTCCGCGACCTCGTCAAGATGCTCAAGATCGGTAAAGGCCAGGCGCTCGAGCAGCGCCCCGTGACCGTCGTACAGCTCGCTGAGCAAGGGGAGCGCGGTCGCGGTGTGCAGGCAGTAGCGATGGCTGTAACGCAGCATATCGCGGGCACGCGCTAGGATCATGCGGCACTCGAGACCGGCGACGCGGTCCACGCCCATGTCTTCCAGGGCGTAGTGATCGTGATGTTCGAGCAGGAAGACCGGCGCTCCGGCCGGCCAGTGCGGGGCCCCTCCACCACCTTCGCCGGCTGCGGCCCGGGCTCCCTTCAACGCGCTCAGACGGTCGACCGACCGCAGGATCTCGCGGTGGCTTCCGGTCAGGGTTTCCAGGCGCTCGCGGTAGCCACCGTTCTCGGCGGCGTGCACCACACGAATGGCGTCCAGTCGGTCATCCCGCTGGAGCACGAAAGTTCCCTGGTAACTCTCCGAATGCAGGCTGCTGGTCATCCGCTGCAGCCAGTCTGCCGGGGATTGATCCCCGGCCAGAACCGGCAACGGAACGCAGCAAAGTGCAGTGGCGGCAACCAGGACGAACGGCAGGCCGCGGCGCATCACGCGTTACTCGTCACTCACCGAGTAACGAACCCGGCCCAGGGCGGTAGAACCCGGCCCGGTCAGTTCCGCGTGATTTTCGAGGTAGCGGGCAAAACGTGGGTCCAGCGACTCGCGTCCGGCGGCCGGGGCCTCGACGTCGGAGGTACTGGCCCGCTGCACGCCATCGGCGACCTGTGCCGGGGTACGAGTCTCGCTGGCGACCGGAGCGGCCTCCTGCGTGCCCGTGTCGGGCCCCAGCATCTGCATCCCGACCAGGGTCACCATCGCGACCGCGGCGGCCACGCCGGTGCCCGCAACCGGCTTCAGCCAGCGCGGCTGCGCCGGCTTGTGGGCAGCCGACAGCGGCGCCTCGTCGGCCAGGGCCGCATGGATACCGTCCATGAAGTTCGCGGGGGCCGTGCGGCGCATCCCGCCGCGCAGACTATCGCCGATCAGGTGATAGCGTTCCCACTGGCCGCGGTCCTCTTCGGACTTGACCAGTTCATCCATCAGGCGACGCGTCTCGAAGTCATCCGTTTCTCCGTCCACCAGGGCCGAAAGACGTTCATTCTTTGAGACTTGCTCTGTCATGGCGCTACTCGTTCAGTTGTTGTCTAACAAAGGACGCAAGGTCCGGTCGATGGCCTCGCGGGCCCGGAAGATGCGCGACCGGACCGTGCCGATCGGGCATCCCATCGTCTGCGCGATTTCCTCGTAACTCAGTCCCTCGATCTCGCGCAGTGTGATGGCCATCCGAAGGTCGTCGGGCAGTTCCTCGATGGTGCGACGCACCGCCCCTTCAATCTCTTCGGACAACAGCTCCCCCTCCGGGGTTGCACTGTCCTTCAGGGCAGAGTCACCGCCCATCTGTTCCGCGTCCTGCGCATCGATTTCGGCCTCGGGCCGCCGCCGTCCCTGAGAGACAAGGTGATTCTTGGCCGTGTTGATGGCGATGCGGTAGAGCCACGTATAGAACGCACTCTCGCCGCGAAAGTTCGCCAGCCCCTTGTAGGCCTTGATGAAGGCCTCCTGGGACACGTCCAGGGCCGCTGCATGGTCATGGACATAGCGCCCGACCAGGTTGACGATCTTGTGCTGGTACTTCAGCACCAGGACGTCGAAGGCCGCCTTGTCGCCCTTCTGAACTCGCTTGACCAGGGCCTCGTCGGAAGCCTTCTCGCTCATGCGGGGACTCCCGCCAACACGCCAGTCTCCGGTATTCTATGTTGCATGGACCGCCTGACTCGCATTAAGTTCGCTTTGCGCACAACACTGTTGCGCAAGGGCCACAATTCGCTCTGGCAACAAGCGCAGCACGTTACCTGACCCATGGGGACAGTACAACAACCGCGCCTGGCGGACGTCCTCGTGATCGGAAGCGGCGCGGCGGGGCTCTCCGCAGCCCTGCATCTGGCCCCGCACCGTCGCGTCACCGTGATCAGCAAGGGCCCGGTGGACGAGGGTTCTACCCGCTATGCCCAGGGCGGGATCTCGGCAGTCCTCGACCGCACCGACTCCTTCGATGCCCACATTCAGGACACCCTGGACGCGGGCGCGGGCCTGTGTGACCCGGACGCCGTGCGCCGCACCGTGGCGGCGGGCCCCGAGGCGATCCACTGGCTACTCAACCTCGGCGTGCCGTTCACCCGCGAGCCGCTCGAGGGCCGCAGCCGGCTGCACCTGACCCGCGAGGGCGGGCACAGCGCCCGGCGCGTCGCGCACGCCGCCGATGCCACCGGGCGAGCCATCGAAGAAGCCCTGGTGCGCAGCGCCTCGGGCCAGGGCAGCATCGAGGTGTTCGAACGCCACGTCGCCGTGGACCTGATCACTCACCCGGTGGATGGCAGCCGGCGCGTAATCGGCGCCTACGTGCAGGACGCCAAGACCCGTGAGGTGGAGACTATCCTCGCCCCGACCGTGATCCTCGCCACCGGCGGCGCCAGCAAGGTCTACCTCTATAGCTCCAATCCGGACGGCTCCACCGGCGACGGCATCGCGATGGCCTGGCGCGCCGGGTGCCGCATCGCCAACATGGAATTCATGCAATTCCACCCGACCTGCCTGTTCCATCCGCGGGCCAAGTCGTTCCTGATCTCCGAGGCGGTCCGCGGCGAGGGTGGTGTCCTGCTCCTGCCGAACGGCGAACGCTTCATGCCGCGCTTCGACGAGCGCGCCGAACTGGCCCCGCGCGACATCGTCGCCCGCGCCGTCGACCACGAGATGAAGCGCCTCGGCATCGACCACGTGAACCTCGACATCAGCCACAAGCCGGCCGAGTTCATCCGCGAACACTTCCCCACGATCCATGAGCGCTGCCTGGAATTCGGCTTCGACATGACCCGCGAGCCGCTGCCGGTGGTGCCGGCCGCGCACTACACCTGCGGCGGCGTGATGGTGAATCACTTCGGCCAGACCGACCTGCCGGGGCTGTACGCCGCCGGCGAGGCCTCCTACACAGGTCTTCACGGCGCGAACCGCATGGCCAGCAACTCGCTCCTGGAGTGCCTGGTGTATGCCCGTGCCGCGGCCGACCACATCCTGTCACAGACCGATCTGCCCGCCCCCGAGAAGCTCCCCGTGCCGCCGGCCTGGGACGAGTCCCGAGTGACCGAGTCACAGGAAGAGGTGGTGGTCGCCCACGACTGGGACGAGCTGCGCCGGCTGATGTGGGATTACGTCGGGATCGTGCGCGCACGCGAACGCCTGCACCGCGCCGAGCGGCGCATCCGCATCCTGCAGGAAGAGATCCACGAGTATTACAGCCACTTCCGCATCTCCCCGGACCTGCTGGAGCTGCGCAACCTGGCCATGGTCGCCGAGATCATCGTGAAGAGTGCCCTGTCGCGCAAGGAAAGCCGCGGGCTGCACTTCATCCGCGACTACCCGGACACCGACCCGGCCCTGGACGGCCAGCCGACCATCCTCGCCCCCGAAAACGCCCTGCGCCCGGGCGACACCCGCCGGCCGTAAACCTTCCGAGTTCGAGCACCGCGCCTGCCTTCCCTCCCGTCATTGCGAGGAGCGCAGCGACGAAGCACAAAAGCAGCGAAGCTGCGTTGAATGCCCGCAGGCCGGCCCGAAGGGCGAGCGGAGCGAGTACCCCCCCACGCTGGCAAAGCGCTGGGATCAGGTGGCCGAGCACATCGATTGCCACGTCGCCTGCGGCGACTCGCAATGACGGGTTCAGCTAGACACGCGGCGCGTTACCACCACTTCTCGTATTTCAGCTGCGCCTCGGGGATGCCCCATTCCGCCAGCAGGGTGGCCATGTCCTCGATGAACTCGCGCGAACCACAGAAGTAGAACAGCGCATCGCGCGGCAGATCGAGCGACTCCAGCAGCCGATGACTGATACGTCCGGTATGGCCCAGCCAGTCCTCGGCCTCGCGGGTCACGGTCAGGCTGACGTCGATATTCGGCGCCCTGGCCATCGCCTCCAGCTCCTGCGGGAACAGCACCTCGTCCTGGTGCGCCACGCTGTACACCAGATGCGCATAGACCTCGGGCATGTCGGCGTGGATCGCGCGCAGGATGCCGAACAGCGGCGTCACGCCGATGCCGGCCCCCAGCAGCACGACATTCCTTGCCATGCCGGGCTCGAAGAAGAAACTGCCCTGTCCCGGCGTGATGTACACGGTGTCGCCTTCCTGCGCGACCGCGTGCAGGTGATGCGTCGCGTGGTGGTGGTCAGCGTACTTGATGGCCAGTTGCAAACGGCCATCCGCGCGCGGCGCGGACACGACCGAATAACCACCGACGAAGGGCTTGCCCTCGGGTTGCGGGATCACCAGATCCAGCCACTGGCCGGCCTTGCTGGTAAAGCGCTGCGGGTCCGCGGCCAGGGTGAACACCTTGATCAACGGGGTGACCTGCTCGATCGTCTCGATCCGGGCCGGCAGAAAGTGGTCGGGCAGTTCGACGGCGTCGCTCATCTCGGGTCCTTGGTCTCGGATTCGTCGTAAGGCTGGCGCTCGCGGCGCCGCGCCTCCTGATAAAGGGTCTCCTGGGCCGCGAAGTCCAGCGCCCCCAGGGGCTCGCCGCGCGCGGCGGCCAGGGCCTCCATATGCCGGAAGCGGGCCTCGAACTTGCGCGTACTTCCGCGCAGCGCCCCCTCCGGATCCACACCCAGGTGGCGCGCCCAGTTACTGACGGCAAACAGCACGTCGCCGACCTCCTCGGCGATGCGCGCCTCGGCCTCGCCCTGATCCACGGCCTCCTGTACCTCGGCCAGCTCCTCGTGGATCTTGGCGACCACCGGCGCCGGATCGTCCCAGTCAAAACCGAGCCGGGCGGCGCGGCGCTGGCTCTTCACCGCCCGCGACAGGGCCGGCAGAGCCAGCGGGATGTCGTCCATGGCACTGGTCTGGGCGCGATCGGCACGCTCCCGGGCCTTGTCCGCCTCCCAGGCCGCCTCGCGCTCCGCATCCGAGGCATGCTCGACATCGGCAAACACGTGCGGATGCCGGCGCACCAGCTTGTCGCCGATCGCGCGCGCTACATCATCCAGATCGAAACGCCCGGCCTCCTCGGCGATGCGCGCCTGGAATACCACCTGGAACAGCAGGTCGCCCAGCTCATCGCGCAACTCGCGGGTATCCGCGACCTCGCCCTCGTCGCGGGCGATCACGTCGGCCAGTTCATAGGCCTCCTCCAGGGTGAACGGGACGATAGTCCCGGCCGTCTGCGCCCGATCCCAGGCACAGCCGGATTCGGGATCGCGCAGCCGCGCCATGATCGCGCGCAGGCGATCCAGCGGACCCAGCACGTCAACGGGTGTGAGTTCGGTCATCGCGGGAGTGTACGGGGTCCGGCAGGCGGTAAAAACCGCCCACCGGATGAACATTCGGAACCGGTGGCTCCTGGCGGAGCCACCGGAAGGGGTCGGACTAACCCTGCTGATCGGTCTCGCAGAGGCGCCTCTTCTCGTCCGGCAGGTTGTCGGGGCAGATCCCGCAACCCTCGTTGCCCGGCAGGGCCCAGTCGATCTTCTTCGGGTACGGCAGGTCCATCTCGTCCATGATCTTCACGAACTCCGCCTCCGGCTTGCCCTTGCCCAGGCGCGGGTTGCGCATCTTCTCCTGGCCGATGGTGGTGATCTGGCGCTCTTCGTAATCATGCGCGGGATACACCAGGGTCTCGTCCGGCAGGGTGAAGAACTTGTCGTGGATCGAGTGATAGAGCGTCTTGGCATCCCCCGACTGGAAATCGGTGCGGCCACAGGCCTCGATCAGCAGGGCGTCGCCGGAGAACAGCATTTTCAGGCCCACGTGATCCATCAGGTAGGCGTGGTGCGCATCCGTGTGTCCCGGGGTATAGAGCGGGTTGACCACCAGGTTGCCCACCTGGAAGGGCTCGCCCTCGCGCAAGCCGAAATCGCGACACGGCAGTTCGTCCATCGCCGGCCCGCCCAGCTTGCAGCCGGTCTTTTCGCGCAGCATCCGGGCGCCGGTGATGTGGTCGGCGTGGATATGGGTCTCGATGACGTAATCGAGGCTCAGGCCCATCTCCTGCAACACGCGCATGTCGCGGTCGACGGTTTCGATGACCGGGTCGATCAATGCGGTCTTACCGGTATCCGGGCAGCTCAGAAGATAGGTATAGGTGGACGACTCGTCCTCGAACAGTTGCTTGAAGATCATTGCGATTGCCTCCATGGCCCGGCGGGCCGAACGTTATTGACCTGATGCTAGCGCAGCCAACCCGGAACAACCCAAACCAGCCCGACAATCCATGCAGGTGTTTTCCTACGAACCCGTGCCGCGGGAACGAGTTCCCCGCGTGGGGGAACTTCTGTCAGGCCCATCGCCCGGCTATCATCCGCGGCTGACCAATACGCACCAATCAGGGGACTCATCATGGATGCCAATCAAGTGGCCGAACTCATTCGCGCCGGCCTGCCGTCGGCCGAGAAGGTCGAGGTTACCGGAGGCGAGGGCAAGTTCGAGGCCCTGGTCGTCAGCCCACAGTTTGCTGGCATGAACGCGGTCAAGAAACATCAGACCGTCTACGCCACCGTGCGCGAGCAGATCGACTCCGGCGAACTCCACGCCCTGTCCATCCGCGCCTTCACCCCCGAGGATGCCCCGAACGCCTGAGGCGTTCAGCGCGCGTGCCGATGCTGTCGCCCAAGGGTCGCGAGGAGATCGAACGCCTGCTGGAGGGTGGCCTGGTACACGACTGGGGCGAGGCCGAGACCACCCTGCGCAACGTCACGCGCATGCTGCTGACCACCCGCCCCGACCTCCTGCGCCTGTATTTCACGCCCGAGGCCTGGGAGCAGATCACCGCCTGGCCGCAGAAGAAGGCCGCCAACGCGATCATCGCGGCGCTGCGCACCGGCGTGGTGGACACCCTGGGGCGGCCCGCCATCGCCAACCGCGAGCAGGCGCGATTCTATTTGCTGTGCTTTCAGGACGACCTCACCGAGCGGGTCGACGCCTGGTGCCGCGAGCACCCCGAGGAATGCCCGCGGCGCAGCCGCAAGCGCACCGCGGCCCTGCCCGACGACTCCGACACATGAACAACCCCGCGATCCAGACCTGTGGCGACCCGGCCCTGCAGGACGCGCTGGTGACCCTGTTCGCCCGCTACGGCCTGCGCCTGGTCGTGCACCCGGCCCAGGCGCCGCTGCCCGGCAGCTGGTGGGGCGAACCCGAGGCCGGAATCGTCGGCCATGACGTGCATGTGCGTCCCGACACCCCCATCCACTCGGCCCTGCATGAGGCCGGACACGTCATCTGCATGGACGCAGGACGGCGCGCCGCCCTGCATACCAATGCGGGCGGCGATGACCTGGAGGAGTGCGGCGTATGTTATCTGCAGATCCTGCTGGCCGACGAGATCCCCGGCGTCGGCCGCGACCGGCTGATGCGGGACATGGACGCCTGGGGCTACAGCTTCCGCCTGGGAAATACCGCCGCCTGGTTCCGCGAGGATGCCGCCGATGCGCGGGGCTTCCTGCAAGCCCATGACCTGATCGACGCCGCCGACCGACCGCGCTTCGCCTGCCGTGGGGCGGCGTCAGCGCTTCCCGCCACCGGATCGGATGCTACACTGGCACCAGTCGAGTAACCCGCGCAGCGGGTACGCCCCGCGGCCCGCCACGCGGCGCTGCAGCGCGGGAACGGATTGGCACAGCACGGATCGGGAACCGCCCCATGGATAGCACCAGCATTGATGCCCTGCTTCAGGACCTGGACCTGACCTCAAGCCTGTCGGAGCAAGCCCGCAGCGAACTGGCCTCGGCCTGCCTGGCCCGGGAACTGGACGCCGGGCGGCGCCTGCGCCCGCAGGAGGTCGAGGATCGCTACCTGTTCCTGGTACGCGGCCAGCTGGTCCGCGTCAGCGGCGGTAATCCGGCCCGCATCACCCTGGAGTCGACCGATCCGGACAGCCCCCTGCAGATGTTCGACCAGAACATCGGGCAGCAGGACTTCCTCATTACCGAGAAGACCTGTCAGTTGCTGGAGATCCCCACAGCGGCGCTGAAGAAGGCCCACAGTGCCTCGCTCGTAGTGCACGACACCGACCTGGACGACACCGAGGGCGCCTTCTTCGGCGAGCTCTACGACCTGATCACCAGCAATCGGCTGGAATTGCCGACCATGCCGGAGATCGCGCTGCGCATTCAGGAACTGACCAACGATCCGGATGCCGATCTGGACAAGCTCACCGAGGTCATCCAGCGCGACGGGACGATCGCCGGTGCGCTGCTGCACGCCACCAACAGCCCGCTGTTTCGCGCCGCCAAGCAGATCCAGTCCGTGCGCGACGCGGTCAACCGCCTGGGCTTTCGCAACACCCGCATGCTGGCGATGAACATGGCCCTGCGTCAGGCCTTCAAGGCCAAGCACGCCTCGACCCGCGACGCGATGGAGTCCAGCTGGAAACACGGCGCCCTGCAATCGGCCTACAGCTACCTGATCGCGGACTCGCTGAAGCAGCTGGACCGCGAGCGGGCACTGCTGGCCGGGCTGGTCGCCGGGATCGGCGCGGTCCCGATCATCCAGTTCGTGGAGCTGCGCGAGGACCACCCCGACCGCGAGCGCGTGCAGTCGCTGGTGCGGCGCCTGAGCAATCTCGCCGGCGTCCTGGTAATCAACTACTGGGATCTGGGCGGCGACCTGGTAACGGTCGCTGAACACGCCGGAGACTGGGGCTATCGCGCCAGCGAACCGGACTACGCCAGCATCGCCCTGGTCGCGGAATGGGCCACCCGCCGCGCCGAAGGCGAGGCCGTGCCCGATGCCACCGATGTCGCGGCCTTCGAGGTCCTCGGGATCACCCCGCCCCCACCCGGCGAGCCGATCGCGTTCCTGGAAGAGCGCGCCGAGGATCTGGCAGAACTCCGCGCCATGTTCAACGTCTGAACCGCGGTGATCGAGCAACGCCTCCCCCAGCTGCGCCCGTTTTCCGAGCTGAGCGACCGGGCCCGCGACAAGCTACTGCAACACGCCCGGACCATGACGGTGGATCCGGGCTTCAAGCTGCATGCACGCGACGAATTCCGCAGCATGATCTTCCTGCTGGAAGGCCGCATGATCCTGGCCAGCGGGCGCAATTCGGTCATGTTGAAAGGCGACAGCAGCGAAGCGCTGAACCCCCTGTTCGATGCGCACGACTACCACAGCCATGCCATCGCCGCGACTCGCTCGACCCTCGCCATGCTTGATCGCAAGGTCTATGAAACCCTGATCGACGGCGGCGGCCAGGACAGCGTCGAGGTCAGCGAGATCGAGCTATCCGATCTCGAGGGCGAACTGTTCAGCAGCATCTACACCCATGCCTACTCCGGGGAACTGGCCCTGCCCCAGCTCCCCGAGGTTGCCCTGCACCTGCAGCGGGCCCTGAAGGATCCGGATGTCTCCATCGCCGAGGCCACCCGGATCATCGAGGAAGATCCGAGTGTAGCCGGCCGCCTGCTGAGTGTGGCCAACAGCCCGGCCATGGGCAGCCGCCGTGTCGTCTCGCGCCTTCAGGATGCCGTCGCCCGGCTTGGACTGGAACGCACCCGCCAGTTGGTGATGGCCCTGGCGATGCACCAGGTCTTCATCCATCGCGACAACCCCTACCACGAACTGCTGGAACGCCTGTGGCGGCGCTCCGCACGCATTGCCGCGGTCAGTTGCGTGCTGGCCGACCAGTGCGAGGCCGCCGATCCACAGAGTGCGTTGCTCGCCGGACTCCTGCACCGCGTCGGGGCCTTGCCGGTCATCGCCGAGGTCGCCCGCACCCATCCGGATCGAACACCCGGGGAAGTGGAACGCGTACTGTTCCGACTGGAAGGCCTGATCGGCGAACTGGTTGCCCAGCAATGGGACCTGGCATCCGATATCATAGAGGCCATTCGCGATTCCGGCGGCCCGGAAAACCCGGAGGCTCACGCCCTGACCGACATCGTGCGAATCGCCCGCGCCGCATGCCCGCGGGATGCCGAAGACGACCTGCTCGCCGACCGCATCCCGCTCACCGACCTGCGGGCAGTGGAACGCCTCGGCTTTATCCTGGACGAGGACGGCAACCTGCCCGCCATCGAGACGGCTAGGCAGGAAGTCGAGGCGCTGATCCGCGAGGTTGCCTGAGCACGCCCGATCGCCCCACGCCGGCCGCACAACCCGGCCGCCACGAAATTCAGGGAAGGTCCATGGACACTCGAATCCGCCCCCAGCCCGGTGAAAAACAGCGCGCCGCCGACAAGGTCGCGCGCATCCCGGTCAAGATCCATCCCACCGAGAAGCCCCAGCGCAAGCCCAAGTGGATCCGCGCGCAAAGCCAGGCACGGCCCGAGGTACAGCGCATCAAGGGCATCCTGCGCGAGCAGAAACTGCACACCGTCTGCGAGGAGGCCAGCTGCCCGAACCTCGGCGAATGCTTCGCCCACGGCACCGCCACCTTCATGATCATGGGCGACATCTGCACCCGCCGCTGCCCGTTCTGCGACGTCGCCCACGGCCGCCCCGAGGCCCTGGACGCGGACGAGCCCCGTCACCTGGCCGAGACCATCCAGGCGCTTGGCCTCAAGTACGTCGTGATCACCTCGGTGGACCGCGACGACCTGCGCGACGGGGGTGCCGGGCACTTTGTCGACTGCATCCGCGAGGTGCGCTCCCTGAATCCGGGCATGAAAATCGAAATCCTCGTACCGGATTTTCGCGGTCGCATGGATCGCGCGCTCGAAATCATGCAGCAGGCCCCGCCGGACGTGTTCAACCACAACCTGGAGACGGTCCCGCGCCTGTACCGCGAAGCCCGCCCGGGCGCCGACTACGCCTGGTCGCTGGAGCTGCTCCGGCAGTTCCGGGAACAGCACCCTGGCGTGCCGACAAAGTCGGGCCTGATGCTGGGGCTCGGCGAGACCCGTGAAGAACTGCTGGAGGTCCTGCAGGATCTGCGCGACCACGGCTGCGACATGCTGACCCTGGGCCAGTACCTGCAGCCGTCGCGCCATCACCTGCCGGTGACGCGCTTCCTCTCCCCCGAGGAGTTCGACGAGCTCGGCGACCGCGCCCGCGAGATGGGCTTCAAGCAGGTGGCCAGCGGCCCGATGGTCCGCTCGTCCTACCACGCCGACCTCCAGGCCCAGGGCCTCGAAACCGCCTGACCCGTCCCGGCCCCGGTGGCCCGTGCCACCGGCCCATCCAGCCCTGCATCGCGAACCTGGCCCGCTCGGCATCCGGTGTTGACGTGCCTCCGTCCGGCCGCCTGCCGGGTTAGGCTGGTCCCGGTTCGTCCTTCGGTGCTTACGGTGCCTCCGGTCCACCGCCTGCCAGGCGCTCTCTCGCGAGCGCACCGCGCCCGTTGTCGATCAAAAACTGGCTTCTTTGCTCGTGCAAAGAAGTACCCAAGAAACACGCCCGACTGCCGCGACCCCGGCCCGCTGTGCGGGCCGGGGTTTCCCTCGCTCCGAGGCTTTTCGCGGGCGGCGCTGAACTCGCTACGCCTTCGGCTCCGCTCAGACATCCAGCGCCCCGTGTCTATTTAGAATCGTCCCGCGAAAAGCCTCTCCACTCGGCGCGACGACAACGGGGAGGTAGGTCCAAACAACGGCTATCCCCGCGTGCTTGCCAGTGGATGATGGCTAGGTCTTCGAGCATCTTCGGCACGCTCGGCCTTTGGCCATAGCGTGCCGCGCCCGCGAAGCGGGCGCCGGGGGGCGTAGGATGTGATGAGCGCAGCGAATCGCATCAGGGTTTCGCGCGGCGTGGGGAACGGTGCGTTTCGCTGCGCTCATCCGCACCCTGCGGGGTGCGGGCTGGCTGCTGGTGTCTGGATACCGCCTGTTTTGACCTTCTCCTCCCGTATGGAGCCCCTCGTGGAGGGCGTGATGGGCCGGAAGAAGGCGCTGGATGTCTGAGCGAAGCGCAGCGTAGCGAGTTCAGCGCCGCCGGCCCAGCGCGTCCGGAGCGAGGTTCCCGGGCGGAATCCGGGGGCCCTTCTTTGGGTACTTTCTTGGGCAAGCAAGAAAGTACCTCGCGGTGCGCTCGCGAGAGAGCGCCTGGCAGGCGGCCAGACGAAGAAGGCACGTAAACACCGGAGGGTGAACCGGGACCAGCCCACCCTTGGGAAGACCAGGCGACGTGTTACGGCGCCGGGCTGCGGCCCAATGCCTGCACGCGCACCAGTTCGGCGGGCAACGCCGCCTCATGCCGAAGCGCGACATCCGCCCCCTCGTACAGCTGGATGGCGAGATTCGCCAGGAGCGCGTCGCGAACGCGATCGATTGCGACCGGACCACCAAGCTGGACCTGCATGGAGGTCGTCGGCAGGCCCGCATAACCACAGGGGTTGATGCGCGCAAACGGCGCCAGCACCGGTGCCACGTTCAGGGCAAGGCCATGGATGCTGCGGGCGTGGCGCACGCGCAAGCCGAGGGCCGCAATCTTCGCCTGCCCTACATAGACCCCGGGCGCGTTGGCCCGACGTTCGGCCTCGATACCCCATTGGGAGAGCGTCTCGATGATGGCCTGTTCCAGACACTCCACCAGACGCCGCACGCCGATCCCGAGCCGCTTCAAATCGAGCAGCGTGTAGATCACCAGTTGCCCGGGCCCGTGGTAGGTGACCTGACCACCGCGGTCGATCGCCACCACCGGCACGGCCCCGGGATCCAGCAGGTGTTCCGGACGGCCATTGCGCCCCTGGGTGAAGACCGGGGGGTGCTGCACGCACCACAGGGCATCAGGGGCATCGACCGCGCGTTCGCGCCCATGCAACTGCATCGCCTGCCATACCGGAACGTAGGGCTGCAGCCCCAGCTCGCGCACCTCGACCGGGGCCGGTGTCACAGGATCATGCGCACCCGGTCGCAGCGGCCAAGGGAGCGGTAGAAGGCGTCCAGTTGTGCCTGGCTCGTCGCGGTAAAGGTGATGGTGATGCCGACGTAACGGCCGGCGCGCGAGGCCCGTTGCTCGATCACCGCGTCATCGGCATCCAGGTGTTCGGCCACGCAACCCTCTACGGCCTCCATCAACTCTGGATGGGCATCCCCCATCACCTTCACCGGGAACCGGCAGGGAAATTCGATCAGGGTCTCGCGGTCACTCATGCGGCACCTCCGGACTGCATTGGCTCACTCACGGGCGCACCCGGCTTGGCAGCCTGATAGGCCGCATGGAGGGCCTTCCAGACCGGACCAGGATGTCCCGCACCCACGACCCGGTCATTGAGGCGCGTGACCGGGAGGATCTCGCGGGTCGAACTGGTCAGCCAGATCTCCTCGGCCCGTGCCAGCTCCGGCTCGCTTACCGCGCACTCCTCCACCGGATAGCCCAACTCGCGCGCCAGATCGAGAACCCGTGACCGCGTCACCCCGGGCAGCACCGAAGGCGCAAGTGGCGGCGTCACCAGACGGCCGTCGAGGACCACGAGGACGTTGCTGGCCGCACCCTCGGTGAGCTGTCCATCACGCAGCAGGATCGCCTCGACCGCACCCTGCTCGACCGCGGCCTGGCGGTTCAGGACATTGGCCAGCAGCGTGGTCGCCTTGATGTCGCAGTGGCCCCAGCGGCGATCCTCGGCGGTCACGGCCGCCACACCCTCCGTGCGCACCGTCTCCGGCAGAGGACGGATCGGGCTCACCATCGCGAGGACCGTCGGCCGGGCATCCAGCGGGAAGGCATGATCGCGCGGGGCCACGCCGCGGGTCACCTGCAGGTACACCCCCAGATCCGGGGTAGCGGGATCGGCATTGCGCGCCAGCAGATCTTCCAGAAGCGCAGTCCACTGCCCCGCATCAAAGGGGTTGGAGATGCGAATGGCCGCGAGGGACCGATCCAGGCGCTCGAGATGCGCGGGGAGCATGAAGAATTCGCCCGCGTAGCTGGGAATCACTTCGTAGACCGAATCCCCGAACAGGAAACCGCGGTCCAGCGGCGAGATCCGCACCTGGTCCAGCGGCAGATAGTCCCCGTTGAAGTAGGCAATACTCACGCGCGGCCTGCGTGTCAGAACGGCCAGGCCGCCTGGATACCCAGCGCTGCCCCATCCCACAGGCGGCGCACGAGGCCACCTTGCTCCACCGTGTGCAACGCAACCAGTGGCTGGGTACGGATCACTTCGCCATCCAGGCGCACGACCACCTCACCGACCGGGTCACCCGCCGCCAGCGGTGCCTCCAACGGCTGGTGCACCTCCATCGAGGCGTCCAGGTCGTCCTCACGCCCCGGCGGAACCATCACCCAGAAGTCCTCGGCCAGCCCCACGGCGACCTCGGTATCCGCCCCGCGGTAGACCCGTGGCGTTCCCAGTTCGTGCGCCCCTTCGAACAACTTGCGGGTCGCGGTGAAACGCATACCCCAGTTCACCAGCGCCTGGGATTCGTTCGCACGGCGGGTCCCGCCCTGCTGATGGTCGGCCGCCTCGATGCCCATCACCGCGGCCACCAGGCGACGATCATTGCGCTTGGCCGACGACACCAGGTTGTACCCGGCGCTCGAGGTCCAGCCGGTCTTCAGCCCATCAAAGCCGGAATCGCGCCACAGGAGCATATTGCGGTTGCTCTGGGAGATGTCGTTGTACTCGAAGGACCGCTCGCTGTAGTAGCCATAGAGATCCGGGAAATCGCGAATGAGCGCCCGCGCCAGCAGCACCATGTCCTGCGCAGTGGTGTACTGCGACTCCTCGGAAGGCAGGCCATGCGGGTTGGCAAAATAGGACTGGCGCATCCCCAGCTCACGAGCCTGGGAGTTCATCATGTCGACAAAGGCCCCTTCGGAGCCGGCCACATGCTCGGCCAGAGCGGTAGAGGCGTCGTTCCCGGACTGGACAATCATGCCACGCAACAGATCCTCGACCGCGACCTCCTCGCCGACCTCGATGAACATCCGCGATGCCCCGGTCATCCCGGTGCGCCAGGCACGCTCGCTCACCGTGACCATATCGTCCAGCGCCATGCGGCCCTCGGTGATCTCGCCGAACACCACGTAGGCAGTCATCACCTTGGTCAGGCTGGCCGGTTCGCGCTCCACTTGCGGCTCGCGACTGGCCAGCATCAGACCGGAGTCGAAGTCCATCAGCGCATAACTCCCCGCCGTCACATCCGATGGCGGGCGCGGGATCCCGCTGGGGGTGATCGCCCCATCCCCGGCCACGGGCAGTTGCTGTTCCTGCGCGTGCACCGGAGCAAGCACCAGCATCGCGAGCAGGCAGGCCACCAGAAACGGCAAAAAGGGAATGCGGACGGACAGAGTCATGACAGGGAAGGACCTCCTTAAGGACCGGTCTACGATAGCAGAGTGGGGCCCGGGACGGGCCGGAAAAACAACAGCGGCAGAGCCTTTACTGGGCGTTCTCGACCACGCGGTAATCAACGTGCGCCGCACCCTGCAGGCGATCCGTGATCGCACGGACCGCATCGCCATCCTCCAGCGGGCCAATCCGCACGCGATGGAGTTCCGCACCGCTGTCCCGCCCCAGGGTGGAGATACGAACCGGGTCGAAACCCAGGGCGCGCAGATCTTCGCGCACCCGTTCGGCGGACTGGCGCTCGGAAAACGCCCCGACCTGGACAAAACGCCCGCCCCCGGCGCCCTCGCCGCTGGACCCGGCGGCGGGCACCCCGGAGTCTGCTGTCTCCGGTACCGGTTCGGGGGCTCGCTCGCCCCCCCGTTCCGGCGAGGTCACGGCAGCCACGTCGACGACGGACCCCGCGGCCGGCGCGGCCGCAACTCGGTCGTCGGACTCGGTATCACCCGGCCCCACCGAGCGCACACGCACCCGAGCCACACCGGCATCGGTCATGTCGATGCGATGGGCCGCAGCGTAGGAAAGGTCGATGATGCGCCCATCCACAAATGGCCCGCGATCATTCACCCGCACCACCACCTGCTTGTTGTTCTCCAGGTTGGTGACTTCGACATAGCTTGGCAGCGGCAGAGACTTGTGTGCCGCCGTCATCGCATACATGTCATAGGGCTCGCCGCTGGACGTACGCCGGCCGTGGAATTTTGTGCCGTACCAGGAGGCAATGCCCTCTTCCTCGAAGCCGTCACTGGTCCGCAGGGTGCGATAACGCTGCCCGAACACCTCGTATTCCGACGGGTTGCCATAGCGGCTGGGCGGCTCGTTGCGCGGCTCCGGTTCCGGGATCAGGGCCAGGTCCTGCGGCACGTCGGCCGCATCGGGGTAACTGTCATAGGCGGCGTCACCCAGCGGGCGCGGGTCGCGCTCCGGGGTACCGGAACAGCCAGCCAGCGCCAGCAACACAAACCCCAGCAGGAGCGCCCCGGGCGCAGGCCCGGAGGCCGGACTAGTCGGCCAGTGCCTCGGCAAGTTGGTGCACGGCCATCGCATACAGCGGGCTCCGGTTATAGCGGGTAATCACGTAGAAGTTCGGATATCCAAGGTAGTACTCGTAACCGTCATCACCCTCGAGACGAATGAAGGAATACTCGCCATCCTCGTCCACGGCCTCGTCGGGATAAATGCCGTGCTCGGCCAGTTCGTCGAGACCGAAGCGGGCCTGATAGTTGCGACTGCTCAGGGCCTCGTGGGCATCCCCCTCGACCCGCGCCTTCGCCACCACCGGCTCGCCATGGTTCCAGTGGTGCTCGCGAAAGTAGTTGGCCACCGAGCCGATCGCGTCCGGCCAGGAGTTCAACAGGTCACGCTGACCGGAGCCGTCGAAGTCCACCGCGTAGTGGCGGTAGCTGGACGAGATGAACTGACCGCGCCCCATGGCCCCGGCGTAGGATCCGCGCGTCTCGCGCGGATCCAGGCCTTCCTCGTCCACCAGGGTCAGGAATTCACCCAGCTCGCGGCGGAAGAAATCCGACCGCGGCGGGTAGTCGAAGCCCAGGGTCACCAGGGCATCGAACACGCGGAAGCCGCCAGTGTTGCGGCCATAGTAGGTCTCGACCCCGATAATGGAGGCGATGATCTTCGGCTCCACACTAAAGCGATCCTCGGCGCGCTTGAGCCAGCGGCCGTGTTCTTCCATGAAGTCGCGACCGCGCTCGATGCGCTCGTCGGTGATGAAGATCGGACGATAGTCCTTCCACGGCCGCGCCTCGGCCGGGCTGGAGATCAGGTCGAGGATGCGCTGCTGGGGGTCGGCGGCGGCAAACATCGCCTCCAGCGCCTCGCGGTCGCGGCCGGCCTCCACCTGTTCGTCGATGAACGCCTGCACCTCGTCGCGCTCGAGATACGGCGGATCGCCGGCACGGAATTCGCTTTCGGCCGCGACCGGGAGGGACACGGCCGCCAGGGACAGGACCAGCCCCGTCCATAACAGGGTCGGGCGGACAATGCGGGCCCACACGGGGCGCAAGTTCAGGCTCATCGATTCACCAGGCGTTTCTGGGAGGCTATGCTCATGAGAATACCGAAGGCGACCATAAGGGTCACCAGCGAAGTACCCCCGTAACTGACGAGGGGCAGCGGCACGCCGACCACCGGCAACAGGCCGGTCACCATGCCGATATTGACCACCATGTAGACCGCAAAGGTCAGGCTGATACTCCCGCCCAGCAACCGGGCGTAGCGATCCTGTGCCAGCGCGGCGATCCAGAGCCCGCGCGCAACAATCGCAAAATACAGCAGCAGCAACAGCGCGACACCGATAAAGCCGAATTCCTCGGCGTAGACCGCAAAAATGAAGTCGGTGGAACGCTCGGGCAGAAACTCCAGTTGCGACTGGGTCCCGTTCAGCCAGCCCTTGCCATACAGCCCGCCGGACCCGATGGCGATCTTCGACTGGATGATGTGATAACCGGCGCCCAGAGGATCGGACTCCGGGTTGAACAGCGTCAGCACCCGCTGGCGCTGATAATCCAGCATCTGCGACCACAGGATCGGGATGGCGGCGGCCGCCGTGACCCCAAGCCCAACGAACCAGCGCCAGCCCAGCCCCGCAAGGAAGATCACCAGGAACCCGGCGGCTCCGACCAGCATCGAGGTGCCCAGGTCCGGTTGCTGCATGATCAGATAGACCGGCGCCAGGATCAGCGCCGCGGTCACCACCAGGTCTCGGAAGCGCGGACGACCATCCCGCTGGGACAGGTACCAGGCCACCATCATCGGCACCGCGAGCTTCATGATCTCCGAAGGCTGGAAGCGCATGAAGCCGAGATCCAGCCAGCGCTGCGCGCCCTTGCCAACATCCCCGACCCACATCACCGCCAGCAACAGCAGGACACCGGCTACAAAGAGCCATGGCGAGATCGCGCGCAGGGCATGCATGGACACCTGGGCGACCAGCAGCATGGCGACCACCCCCAGGCCGATCCGCATGACCTGTCGCTCCAGGGCGACCACGCTCTCGCCGGTGGCGCTGAACAGTATCGCCAGCCCCAGCAGCAGCAGGATGGACAGCAGCACCAGCAGCACGCTGTCCAGGCGCAGGCTGCGCAGCGCCCACTGACTAACGGACATCTCGCGGCCGGTCACGCTGATCATTCGTCCTCCGGGACATCGATCGTCATGCCCGCCCCCTCCAGCAGATAGGCATCCATCACCTCGCGGGCCACCGGCGCCGCCACCCGGCCACCGGAACCGCCGTGCTCCACCAGCACCGCCACCGCGATGCGCGGATCCTCGGCCGGGGCATATCCGACGAACAGGGCATGGTCCCACAGGCGCCGTGCCAGTTCCTCCTCGTCGTATTCCTCGTCCTCGCCCAGGCTGAACACCTGCGAGGTACCGGTCTTGCCGGCGATGGTGTACTCCGGCCGGGTACTGCCGACGCTACCCCAGGCGGTGCCATGACGCGCGTTCACGGCCTCCACCAGCGAGCCATGGATGGCGTCCCAGTGTTTCTCGTCGACCGTTACCGGATCCCGCAGCAGGGGTAAGCGATATTCGGGTTCGCCCACTCCGTTGTCCATGGCGCGCAGCAAGTGCGGCTGATAGCGCTCGCCACGGGCCGCAAGGGCCGCAGTGAAGTCGGCCATCTGCAGGGGGGTCGACAGCATGTAGCCCTGACCGATCGCGGTGATCAGGGTCTCGCCGGGAAACCACACCTGGTCATGCGTGGCCCGCTTCCAGTTGCGGCTGGGCAGGATGCCCGGGCGCTCCCCGGTGGAATCGATCCCGGTCCGCTGCCCGATCCCGAAGGCCCCCAGAATCGGGACCATGCGGTCGATCCCCATGGTGTGGGCCAGGTCGTAGAAATAGACGTCCGACGACACCGCGATGGCGCGCGACATGTCCACGCGACCATGCCCCTCGCGACGCCAGTCGCGATAGCGCCGCTCATGCCCCGGGAGCTGGAAATACCCGCGGGCGAACATCTCGCGCTCGGCGGTGGTCACCTCTTCGTCCAGGGCCGCCAGACCCACCAGCGGCTTGATCGTCGAACCCGGCGGGTACTGGCCACTCAGGGCGCGGTTGAACAGAGGCCGGCGATAGTCGTCACGCACCGCGGCAAAGTCGGCCTGCGAGATCCCGTGGACGAACGACTCGGGATCAAAACCGGGGGCGCTGACCAGCGCAAGCACCTCGCCATTATTCGGATCCACGGCCACGATGGCCCCGTCCCGCCCGGCCAACGCCCGATAGGCCGCCTGCTGCAGGTTGACGTCCAGGGTCAGGGTCAGGTCCGTGCCCGGTTGCGGCGGGGTCACCGAGAGTTCGCGGATCACGCGCCCCTGGGCGTTCACCTCCACCTGGCGATAGCCCGGCCGCCCGTGCAGCAGATCCTCGTAGTAGCGCTCGACGCCGCTCTTGCCGATATGCGAAGTGCCGGCATAGGCACGCCCGTCGACCCGCTGCAGGTCCTGCTGATTGATGCGCCCGACATAGCCGACCGCATGCGAGAACTTGGACCCCAGCGGATAGAACCGCAGCGGCCGCGCCTCGATCTCCACCCCGGGCAGCTCGTGGCGCGAAACCGCAATCCGCGCCACCGTCTCGTCGTCCAGGCCGGCCTTCAGCAACACCGGCTGGAACGGCCGCCGCTGACGCACCCCGCGCTGGAACCGCTCGACGTCCGCCTCGCTTAGCTCCACGTAACCGCGCAGGCGAGCGAGCAGGGAATCGAGATCGCCGGCCTGCTCGACCGTGACCTCCAGCTGATAGGAGGCGCGATTGCCCGCCAGAAGCACGCCATTGCGGTCGCGGATCACCCCTCGAGTGGGGGCAATCGGTTCCACCCGCAGGCGGTTGTTCTCCGAGAGCGTGGTGAAGTGCGTGTGCGCACCGACCTGCAGGCCCGAAAGCCGCCAGCCCAGTGCCAGCAGAATGACCCCCAGGATCACCAGCGCCAGCAGGATGCGCACGGCAAAGCGTTCGCGGTCCTGCTGTTCCTCGCCGTAGGCGTCGCGTTCCGCCATTTCAGGGGGTCACGGGGCCGTGATCCCCGCTGACCACCGCCCACGCAAAGACCGGACCGCCCCAAGGGGGCGGCCCGGCGCTGGCCTCTCGCTGCATACAGCGGGTGGCGACGTCAGATCTTGCTCTTCTGGAAACGCTTGTAGCTGGCAACAATCTCCGCCTTGGCCGCCTCGGCGTCCGCCCAGCCCTCGACCTTGACCCACTTGCCCTTCTCCAGCTCCTTGTAGTGCTCGAAGAAATGCTTGATCGAGTCCAGCAGTTCCTGACCCACGTCCTCCGGCCCCTGATACTTTTCGTACTGCGGATGCAGTTTGGTCACCGGCACGGCCAGGATCTTGGCGTCCACACCCGCCTCGTCGGTCATCTGCAACACGCCGATCGGACGCGAACGCACCACCGAACCCGGCATCAGCGGCACCGGGGTGACCACCAGCACATCCACCGGATCGCCGTCTTCCGACAGGGTGTGCGGAACAAACCCGTAGTTGCACGGATAGAACATCGCGACCGTCATGAAGCGATCAACCATCAGGGCCCCGCTGTCCTTGTCGATCTCGTATTTGACGGGCTGCCCGTGGGCGGGGATCTCGATCACGACGTTGACGTCATTGGGGAGATCCTTGCCGGCTTCGATCTGGTTCATGTCCATGCTTGCTTCCCAAAAAGTTTGTTTGGCTAGCCGGGCATTATACAGGGGACACGCACCTCAAGGGCACCCGGCCAGCGGCCCCAACGGTTGCGGGCAAGCACCTTCAGGCGGTATAAGACCGCGCTCGGGAAACGGTTTGCGTCTTCAGTGACCAGCCCCGTTTCGCCACCGCCATTCACCGTGCCGCCCCCGTTCCCGGCTAGTCCTGCGGTTCGGCGCGGCACCCGGCAGGAGTCAGCTATGCGTATCGTCCTGATGGGCGCCCCCGGTTCCGGCAAGGGCACCCAGGCCAAGAAGATGGTCGCCACCTTCGGCATCCCCCAGATCTCCACCGGCGACCTGCTGCGTGCCGCCGTCGCCGCCGAGACGGAACTCGGCAAGCAGGCCAAGAGCGCGATGGATGCCGGCCAGCTGGTCCCCGACGACCTGGTGCTGGGGCTGATCCGCGATCGCCTGCAGGAACCCGATGCGCAGAAGGGTTTCATCCTCGACGGCTTCCCGCGCAACGTCGCCCAGGCCGAGGCCCTGGATACCATGCTGGCCGACATCGAGTCGCCGCTCGACCGCGCGATCCAGATCGACGTCCCGTTCGAGGAACTCAAGCAGCGCCTGACCGGGCGTGTCTCCTGCGGCGACTGTGGCGCAGTGTTCAACACCCATACCTTCCCGCCACAAAAGGAAGGCGTGTGCGACCTGTGCGGCGGTGACCTGGTCCACCGCGCGGATGACAACGAAGAGACCGTGGTCAACCGCCTCAAGGTCTACGAGGAGCAGACCCAGCCGCTGATCGAGTACTACGACGGTCATGGCCTGCTCAAGCACATCAACGGCACCCGCGACATCGAGCTGATCTTCGACGAGATCCGCCAGCTGCTGTCCTGAATTCGGGATGAGCCGCCGGCCCGCCAGCTCCGCGCCTCGCCGTCACCCGATCGCGCGGCAGGTCGCGGTGAGCCTGGGCTTGGCGGCCGCCGGCCTGATCCCCGTAACCGTTCCCGCCGACGAACGCCCGTCGGGATGCGCGTTTGCCCCGGGGATCGAATGGCCCGAGCTGCGTACCCTCGAGGGCGGCCTGACCGAGATTGACGCCGATCACGTCCGCCGCGATGGCGAACGCATCTCGGCCACGGGCAACGTGCACCTGTTCGAGGCCGGGCGACGCCTGGATACCGACTTCCTCGAATACGATCGCGCCTCCGGCACTGCGCGCACCGAGGGCGACACCCGGCTGTTCGACGGCGACCTGCTGCTGCACACCGAGGGCGGCGAATATCGCCTGGACGCGGAGACCGGCGAGTTCCGCCGAATCGATTTCCTGGTGCAGTCCATCCCGGCACGCGGCAGCGCCGAACGCGGCGTTCAGCATGCCCCGCACCTCCACGACTTCGAGGACGCCGAATACACCACCTGCCCAGTGGGCAACGACTCCTGGTGGCTGCGCACCGGCGACCTGGAGCTGGACCGCGAAAGCGGCGTCGGCGTGGCCCGCAACGCGACGATCCGTTTCAAGGGCGTGCCCATCGCCTACACCCCGTACATCAACTTCCCGCTGGACGATCGCCGCAAGAGCGGCTTCCTGCTGCCCAGTGTGGGTACCGGCGGGCGCACCGGATTCGATCTCTCGACCCCCTGGTACTGGAACATCGCGCCCAACTACGACGCGACCTTCACCCCGCGCATTATGGAAGAACGCGGCGTGATGCTGGGCACCGAGTTCCGCTATCTGCAGCCCCGGCACAATGGCGTCCTCGACGTCCATTATCTGCCGGGTGACCGCGAGACCGGCGAAGATCGCCACTTCGCCCAGTGGCGCCACCAGACCCGGATTACCTCCAACCTGAACCTGCGCCTCGACGCCGCGGATGTGTCCGACCGCGAATACTTCTTCGATTTCGACCGATCCGATCGTTACACCGGTTCCACGCCTTACCTGCGTCGCTCCGCCGACCTGACCTGGAACCAGCCCGCCTATCGCCTGCGCACCCGTATCGAGGACTACCAGATCGTCGACCCCGATCTGAGCGACGCCGGCGAGCCCTACCAGCGCCTGCCGCAGATCACCCTGGAGGCCGGGGAATACCTGGGCCATGGCCTGTCCTGGGACCTCGACACCGAGCTGGTGCGCTTCGCGCGCAGTGAAACACAGTCCGCGCGCCCGCTGGGCACCCGCCTCGACCTGAACCCCGAGGTGCGCTGGCGCCATGACACCGGCGGCTTCTTCTTCGAACCCGCCGTCGGCATCCGTCACACCCGCTACGAGCTGGACCGCCGCGGCCAGGACGACCGTCCGGAATCGATCAGCCGCACCGTGCCGCGGGCCTCCATCGACACCGGACTGATCTTCGAGCGCCCAATCGCGGACGGGCGACGGCTGCAGACCCTGGAACCGCGCATCTTCTACGGCTATGTGCCCTTTCGTGACCAGAATGACATCCCGATCTTCGATACCGGCGAGGCCGACTTCAGCTTCGACAACCTGTTCAGCCTCGACCGCTTCGTCGGCGCCGACCGGGTGGGCGACACCCACCAGGTCACCACCGCCCTGACCACGCGGATCTTCGACCAGCAGACCGGGCGTGAACGCCTGAGCCTGTCCGCCGGTCAGATCCACTATCTGGAAGACCGCGAGGTCCGCCGTGCTCTCCCCAATACTCGTAGGGGCGAGCCGATGACTAATTCCCGATCAGACCTCGCCGTGGAGGGCCGCGTGCGCATCGGCGACGCCTGGGACGGCCGCGGGTCCATCCTCTACAATCAGGATGCCGGCGAGACCACCCTGGCGGCGGTCTCGGTCGGCTACAGCCCCCGCGAGCGCGCCCGGATCAACGTCGGTTACCGCCAGCGCGAAGACCGCCAGCGCGAGGCCGGCGCCCGTTCCATCGACCAGACCGATGTCTCCGTGATGTGGCCGGTCACCGAGCGCATCGACGCCATCGGGCGCTGGAACTACAGCCTCCAGGAGGAACGCGATCTCGAACTTCTGGCCGGGCTTCAGTATCGTAGTTGCTGCTATGGTGTCCGCGTGGTCGCACGCCGCGCGCTCTCCTTCGACGAGACCTACGACAACTCGATCTACTTCCAACTCACGCTGGACGGCCTGGCACGGTTCGATTCCGGCGTGGATTCGCTATTGCGCGAGGGCATTGCCGGATATGACGCACGTCCCTGAACAACGCCGCCGCGGCAAGGCCCGCGCCCTGCTGCCGCTGCTGGCCGCCCTGGTCTACGGCCTCGGCCTGCCGGCGATGGCCCAGACGACCGCGCCCGCGGCCGGCGACCTCTCGCAGGGCGCGGTCGAGGCCCCAGTCACCCCCGGGGCCGCCCGCGACAGCGGGGCCCCGGCCGCCCCCATCACCCCGGAGGGCGACCGCTTCACCGACCGCATCCTGGCCGTGGTGGGCGACGACGTGATCACCCAGCGCGAGCTGGTGGAACGCATGAACCTGATCGCCCAGCAGATGGTCGAGCGCGGCACTCGCCCGCCGGATCAGGACACCCTGGCCCGTCAGGTCATGGAGCGCCTGATCGTCGAGCGCGTGCAGCTGCAGGAGGCCGAGCGCGTCGGCATCAACATCGACGAGATGACCCTGAACCGCGCGATGGAGAACATCGCCCGCGAGAACCGCATGACCCTGCCGCAACTGCGTCAGGCCCTGATGCAGGACGGGGTGGACTTCAACGCCTTTCGCGAACAGATCCGCCACGAACTGACCGTGAACCAGCTGCAGCGCCGCCAGGTCGATCAGCGCATCCGCGTCTCCGACCCGGAGATTGCCGACCTGATCGCCTCCGAGAGCGGTGCGATCGACCGCGGCGTGCGCTATCGCATCGCGCAGATCATGGTCCCCCTGCCCCAGGGCGCCGATGCCAGCCAGATCGCCGAGGCACGCGAGAAGGCCGAAGCGCTGCGCCAGCGCGTGCGCGAGGGCGAGGACTTCGCCACCGTCGCGATCAGCGAGTCCCAAGGCCCTCAGGCCCTGGAAGGCGGCGACCTCGGCTGGCGCTCGGCCGGCGAAATCCCCGGCATGTTCGCCCGCGAAGCGGTGCTGATGCGCACAGGCGAGATCAGCGAGGTCCTGCGCTCGCCCGGCGGCTTCCACATCATGAAACTGCTGGACCGCGAGGGCGGCGACCAGACCCGCGTGCAGCAGACCCGCGTGCGCCACATCCTGATCAGCCCGGACCAGGTGCGCAGCGACGAGGACGCCCGCCGCCAGGCGCAGTCGCTATACAACCGCATCCGCGAGGGCGCGAGCTTCGAGGACCTGGCACGCGCCAACTCGGACGACCCCGGCTCGGCCGCCCAGGGCGGCGCCCTCGGCTGGGTCAGCCCGGGCGAACTGGTGCCCGGCTTCGAGGAGGCCATGGACGCCCTGGAACCGGGCGTGGTCAGCGAACCGGTGGAGAGCCAGTTCGGCTGGCACGTCATCGAGGTCCTGGAACGCCGCGAGGTCGACACCTCGCGCGAACAGATCCGGGCCCGTGCCCGCGAGATCCTGCAAAACCGCAAGCGCGAGGAAGAACTCGAGTTGTGGCTGCGCCGCCTGCGGGACGAGGCCTATGTCGAATACCGGGTCGACGGCTTCGGCTCCTGATCCGCGCGGGGCCCACGCGGTCCCGCGCCTGGCCCTGACCGCCGGCGACCCCGCCGGCATCGGGCCCGATCTCCTGATCGCCATGGCCCGGCAGCGCGGCCACGCGCAGCGCGTCGCCATCGCCGACCCGGACGTCCTCGAGGCCCGTGCCCGCCAGCTCGGCGAGTCCCTGCGCCTGATCCACTTCGACCCGGAACGCCCGCGCGCGGTCACCCCGGCCCACACCCTGGAGATCCTGCCCGTACCGGTGGCAACCCCGGTGGTCGCCGGCACCCTGGACCCGGCCAACGCCGAGCACGTGCTGGCGTTGCTGGCCACGGCCGCCGCCGGCTGCCTCGACGGCACCTTCGAGGCAATGGTCACCGGTCCGGTACACAAGGGCGTAATCAACCGCGCCGGGATCGCCTTCAGTGGTCACACCGAGTGGCTTGCCGAGCGCGCCGGCGCGCCGATGCCGGTGATGCTGCTGGCCACCGAGGGCCTGCGGGTCGCGCTGGTCACCACCCACCTGCCACTGCGCGCGGTCCCCGACGCCATCAGCGCAGACCGCCTGGAGGCCGTGACCCGCGTCCTACATCACGACCTGCAGCGCGACTTCGGTATCGCCGACCCGGTGATCGCCGTCTGCGGGCTGAACCCGCATGCCGGCGAGGATGGTGTCCTCGGACGCGAGGAGATCGAGATCATCACCCCCACCCTGGACCGCCTGCGGGAAGCCGGCATGCGTCTGCGCGGGCCACTCCCGGCCGACACCGCATTCACCCCGCGCGCCCTGCACGGCGTCGACGCCGTGCTCGCCATGTACCACGATCAAGGACTGCCGGTGCTCAAGCATGCCGGCTTCGGCAGCGCCATCAATGTCACCCTGGGCCTGCCCTTCATCCGCACCTCGGTGGACCACGGCACGGCACTGGATCTGGCCGGCACCGGGCGCGCCGAGGTCGGCAGCTTCCAGGCCGCCGAACGCCTGGCCGAAACCCTTGCGGCGCGAGCCGCCGCACGCCGGAGCACCCCCAGGGCATGACCCGAATCAAGACCTCGTCGCCGATCCGCAAGCGTTTCGGCCAGAACTTCCTCCACGATGCCGGCACCCTCGCGCGCATCGTCGCGGCGATCGCCCCGCAACCCGGCGATGCCGTGCTGGAGATCGGTCCTGGCCGTGGCGCCCTGACGGCCGCCCTGCTGGAGCGCCTGGAGCATCTGGTCGCGGTGGAGATCGACCGCGACCTGGCGGCCGGCCTGCGCGCCGGCTTCCCCCCAGAACGCCTGGACCTGCACGTGGGCGACGCCCTGCATATGCAGCTATCCGACCTCGGCGCGTTGCCCGAGCGGGGCTGGCGTGTGGTCGGCAATCTGCCCTATAACATCTCCACCCCGTTGATGTTCCACCTGCTGGATCAGGTCGGCGCCATCCGCGACATGCACTTCCTGCTGCAACGCGAGGTCGTGGAGCGCATGACTGCCGCCCCCGGCAGCAAGCGCTACGGGCGCCTGACGGTGATGCTGGCCGCCCGCGCCGAGGCGACCGCCCTGTTCACCGTGCCCCCCGGGGCCTTCCACCCCCCACCCAAGGTCTACTCCAGCGTCGTGCGCATCACGCCCCTGGCCGAACCGCGCGTCGCGCCGACGCTGTACCCAACCTTCGCGCGGGTGGTCAACCAGGCATTCTCCAGCCGCCGCAAGACCCTGCGCCGCGGTCTCTCCGGCCTGGCCGAGATCGCCGACCTCGAGGCCGCCGGCCTGGATCCGGGCGAGCGCCCGGAGAACATCGACATCACCGGCTTCGAAGCCCTGGCTCGACGCCTCCACCCCGCCACCCCCTGAACAGCCGGCGGCCGCGATCCGCTACCATGGGCCCATGGACCTGATCGTTGCCGATGTTGGCGGGACCAATACCCGCGTTGCCCGCGCCCACCGCGATGCGGACGGGTGGTCTTTGCACGAGGGCGAGCGCTACCGCAGCCGCGAACACCCCGACCTGGCCAGCATCCTCGAACGCTGGCGCACCGAGGTTGCGACAGTGGATACCTTTGCTGCCGCGGGTCTGGCGGTGGCCGGCCCCGTGCATCACGGCCGGGCGCGCGTCACGAACCTGCCCTGGCCAGCGCTGGACACCACCACGCTCGGGGAACACCTGGGGCTGCCCGTCACTCTGTTGAATGACTTTGCCGCCATCGGCGCGAGCCTCGACGCCCTGCAGCCACAGGACTACGAAACCCTGCAGGAAGGAACGCACGATCCCGCCGGCCTGCGCCTGGTCGCGGGCGCCGGTACCGGGCTCGGCACCTGTCTGGTGGGCCCGCCCGGCGCCGCCACCATCTTTCCCGGCGAGGGCGGCCACGCGCGCTTCTCGCCCAGCGGGGCGGAGGAGGCCGCACTGGGCGATTTCGTAGCCCGCGAACTGGGATACTGCACACGCGAGCATCTGCTCAGCGGTCGCGGAATCGCCCGTATCGGGCATTTCGAGCTCGACCGCCAGCCTGACCCGGAATTGGCGCAGGCCCTGGAGACTGCCGAACCCGCCGCGGCGATTGGCGAACTGGCGCTCGCCGGGCACCCCTCGGCTCAAGCCGTCATCGATCGCTTCGTCGGCATCTACGCCGGGCAACTGGCGGACATGGCCCTGACCGCACTCCCCACCGGGGGGGTCTTCCTGGCCGGTGGCATCGCCCCGCGCTGGCTCGAGACGTTCCGCGGACCACGCTTTCGTAGCACCTTCCGTAATCGCCCACCGATGACCCACTTGCTTGAGCAATTGCCCGTGGCCCTTATCATGCACCCCGAACCGGGCCTGCTCGGCGCTGCCGTTTACGCCAGCCGGTCCGTGAAACCCTGATGCCGGGCCTGCCCCGCGCACGGGCGTTTCCCGCTCACGAATCTGGAGCCGCAACCGCATGAACCAGCCCCAAGAGCACGACACCGAAGCCCACACCATCGAGATCGAGGTCTCCACTGCCTATGTGGAAGACCAGTCGGAACCCGATGACGACCGCTATGTCTTCGCCTATCACGTGGTGATCCGCAACGCGGGGGCGCTGACCGTGCAACTGCTCAACCGCCACTGGATCATCCGCGATGGCCGCGACCAGACGCAGGAGGTACGCGGCGAGGGCGTGATCGGGGAACAGCCCAGCATCGAGCCCGGTGACAGTTTCGAGTACACCAGTGGCACGGTGATCGAGACCCCGGTAGGCACCATGGAAGGCAGCTACGGCATGCGCGACGAACGCGGCAACACCTTCGACGCGCCGATCCCGCCGTTCACGCTATCCGTCCCGCGCACGCTGCACTAGGCGGCCCGATGGCACTGTACGTCGTCGGCGACCTCCAGGGCTGCCTGGACCCGCTGGAACGCCTGCTGGAGCAGGTGCGCTTCGACCCGGCGGCCGACCATCTATGGCTGGTCGGCGACCTGGTCAACCGTGGCCCGGACTCGCTCGGCTGCCTGCGCCGGGTCCGGGCGCTGGGGGATGCCGCGACCGCGGTACTGGGCAACCACGACCTGCACCTGCTGGCCACCGCGGAAGGCGTGCGCCCCCCCGGCGGCAAGGACACCCTGCGCCCGGTGCTGGACGCCCCGGACGCCGCCGACCTGCTGGACTGGCTGGCGCGGCGCCCGCTACTGCATTCCGACACGGCCAGCGGCTGGACGCTGGTGCATGCGGGCCTCCCGCCGGCCTGGGACCCGGACACAGCGCAGACCGAGGCACGGCGCGTGGAGGCCGATCTACGCGACCCCGCCCGCCGTCAGGCGCTGTTCGAGGTCATGTACTGCGATGAACCGACACTGTGGAGCCCCGATCTCGACGGCTACGACCGCTCCCGCTACACCATCAACGCCTTCACCCGCATGCGCTACATCACCTCCGATGGGGCGCTGGAATTCGCCGGCAATGGCCCGCCGGAAGAGGCCCCATCCGGCCTCACCCCCTGGTTCCAGGTACCCGGCCGCGCGGCCGCCGGCCACCCGATCGCGTTCGGCCACTGGGCCGCCCTCGGACATCGCGTCGGACCGGACTGGCTGGCCCTGGACAGCGGCTGCGTCTGGGGCAACCGCATGACCCTCGCCCGCCTCGACAACACGGACGGCGATCCCGCCCGCGTGACCACCTGGCAGACACCCTGCCCCGCCTGACCCGGCCGCTACCGCGCAGCACCTTCCAGGCACCCGCCTACCATCCGGCCGCATATGCCATGTTGTGGCTGGCCATGGTTCATCGCTCGGTGTTTACGGTGGCTTCGGTCCGCATACTGCCGTGCGCTGTCTCGCCAGCGCGCCGCGAGGTACTTTCTTGCTTGCCCAAGAAAGTACCCAAAGAAGGGCACCCGGATTCCGCCCGGGAACCTTGCTCCAGGGCCCTCGGACCGGCGGCGCTGAACTCGCTACGCTGCGCTTCGCTCAGACATCCAGCGCCCCATGTCTATTCTTAACTGGCCGGCCCGAGAACCCTTCCGCAAGGGGCTCCATACGGGAGGCGAAGGTCAAAACCGACGGTATCCGGTAGGGTGCGGTTGAGCGCAGCGAAACGCACCGTTCCCCACGTCGTGCGAAACCCTGATGCGATTCGCTGCGCTCATCACATCCTACGCCCCCCGGCGCCCGCTTCGCGGGCGCGACACGCAACGGCCACAGGCCGAGCGTGCCGAAGATGTCCAAAGACCTAGCCATCATCCACTGGCAAGAACGCTGCGATCGCCGTTGGTTGGACCTGCCTCCCCGTTGTCGTCGCGCCGAGTGGAGAGGCTTTTCGCGGGACGATTCTAAATAGACACGGGGCGCTGGATGTCTGAGCGGAGCCGAAGGCGCAGCGAGTTCAGCGCCGCCCGCGAAAAGCCTCGGAGCGAGGGAAACCCCGGCCCGCGCAG